>NZ_JADOTV010000038.1 GCF_015767245.1 Aureivirga sp. CE67 | reverse complement strand
GGAGAGTATGTCATCGCCTTTCTTTGAATCCTGATTCTTTTTTTGAATCAGGATTTTTTTTGCTTAAAACTTTCCTTTTGGGAAAGTTCATAGTGTTGTACACTATGTTGGTTTATGTCGTCCTTTTGGAACTTTTTTTACTCTGATTTTTTTAGAGATCATAGTGTTGCACACTATGCTAGTTTATGTTGTTTCGTTGGGACTTTTTTTGTTTTTAGAGTTTACTCCTTTTTCTTATTTTCATTCTATTTCTTTTCCTTTTTGTTTTACTAGTAATCTTTAGTAGAATGATTCTGTTTTTATGTTATTTGTGTGGTCAGAGTTACAATTTCGCGCTAGCGAAAATTAAAATTGATAAATCGTAGTAGAACATGATGATTCTACCTTCGGAGAATCAACCGAGAAGGTTCTTAATCTAATGGAATGTGGTTATAGTTACTTAATTTAATTGTTTTAACGGTTTTTAGAGGGTTGGGTGTGAAATAAATTTAACACCCCTTCCCCTCCTTTAAAATAAGGGGAGTTTTTTAGATATATTCGCTTTGCTTATATATTATATTGGTTTTTGCGTTAGGGATTGTAATGGCATCCTTTTTTGCTTTTTCAGTTTGTTGCTTTTAGCAAAAAAGATATAACGGAAAGCCCGACCCGGAGGGAAACGCCCAAATTATTAATTCTTTTTTATGAATTTATTTTACTTTTTTATAGAATAAATTATGATTACTGATTAATTTGTAGAGTTGTGTTTTACTAACTTTCTTGAAATTAAAATTTTAAGAAGATGAAATTTTTAGTAGTTATTTTTTTAATACTTTTTGAAAATAGTGTGTTTTCACAAGAGTATATTTTATCAACTGTTGCTATTGAAAAAAAAGAGCATTCGACTGTGAAATCTTTTGAGAAATTTACCAAGCATCCTAAGAGAAATCGATTGAAAAATCATTTTTTGAAGGACTATAATAGGTCTGTTTCGGAATATGAGAAAAAACTTTCTGAATTGAATAGTGATGCTTATTCTGAAAAGCCATGGATTGAGATTTTAAATACATTACATTCTTTATACTTTTTGGATAGTTTGGTGACTTCTCATGAACAAACTGCTTATTTGCATAGTAAGGACTACAAAGAATTAATTGATAGTGTTTCTGTAGAGGCTACAAAGAATTTGTATGAAGTGGGAAATAAGTATTTGAATGAAAAAGGAAATGTATTTGGAAGTGCTATTGCTTATCGAAACTTTAAAAAAGTTTTGGAAATTTCTCCAGGATATAAGAATACTAAAGATTTGTTAGATGTGACAATTTTGAAAGGGAAAAAGAATGTTTATTTTGCTCCAGTTCAATATAAAAATCAGGGTAATTATTTTGAAATAAGTTCTGATAATGCAAGTGTAACTAGTAATTTTATTATTGATGATTTGATTAAGAATTTATCTATAAATAATATTGGAAGTACTTTTGAAAGATCTAAAGGGTTTGAAACAGATTGGGTTGTAAATATGACTTGGAATTCTATAAATATTGCTCCTGAAAGAAAACATACATACGATATTAAACGAAATAGAGTAATTAGAGATGGAAATACAGATGTGACCGTTAGTGCAACTGTTACGATTACGGAAACTTATAAAACAATTGATGGGAATATGACTGTGATTGTTGATGATGTAAAGAATAACAATGAGATTTCAAGACATAATTTTCTAGGAACAATTACGCATACGATGAAAGAAGCAAAATATAAGGGAGATAAACGAGCTTTAACGTATGAAGATAATGCTTTGATTACAGAATCGCTGTATAGAAATAAGGTGAATGATATAAAATTGATTGAAATGTTATTTGAACAAAGTATTTATCAACAGTTTATTTCTGATTTAGGTGGATTGTTTAATTGGAATTTGTAGTGAATTAAAAATAGATATACAAAAATCCCGAAACATTTGTTTCGGGATTTTTGTTTTTATTCTTATTTGATCACTAGAGATTTTACTTTTCCTAGAATTGAGAAAACTATTAAAGCGATGGCTCCTACAACTGCTCCAACTAATAAGTCTGCTAGAATAGAAGGAATACTGTGTAGAAAATCGTGAATTTCATGAACATTATGTGTAAAAATTCCACCAGCTACTAAAAGCATTGCGATAGTTCCGATTACTGATAGACTTCGAATAACCATTGGAAGTGCAATAATAAGTCCTCTACCAAAACGGTAAGAAAGTGTTTTCGCATCTCTTGTTATTTTCATTAGTTTTAATCCAAAATCGTCCATACGAACAATTAATGCTACTACTCCGTATACACCGATTGTTGCGATAATAGCTGCAAGAGAAACAGAAAGTATTTGGATTAATAACGGTTCTTTTATAACTGCACTAAGCGCAATAATTACAATTTCGATAGAAAGAATAAAATCTACTAAGATGGCAGATTTGATTTTTTTCTTTTCGTATTGTTGCCACTCTTCTGGAGACATAGCTTTCTTTTCTTCTTTCGCTTTTACATGATTTTTGGAAAGAAAATAATGATATACTTTCTCTGCTCCTTCATAGGCTAGATATACTCCTCCAATTAGTAAAATAGGGACAATAAGCCAAGGAAGATAAGCACTTAAAAGGAAAGCTATAGGAAGGATGATTATTTTGTTGATAAAAGATCCTTTACAGATTTTCCATAAAACAGGGATTTCTCTTGAAGATTGGAAACCTGATGCTTTTTCTGCAGTTACTGCTAGATCGTCTCCTAATATTCCTCCTGCTTTTTCTGTAGCTACTTTACTCATGACGGCTACATCGTCTAGGGTTGCTGCTATATCATCTAGTAGCGCAAAAAATCCTGATGCCATTTACTTTTTCTTAAAGGTTAATTTTGAGTTGTAAATGTAATAAAATTCTACAGATTTTATAATTGTACTTTTATTGGGGTGTTAAATTGGAAGGATTTATACTTTTTTGGTGGGTTTTATTTAATATAAATAATGATTAATAGCTTTCTGTGTTTTCAATTAGAAAATGATGTTCAAATGGAAAATTAGAGTTTTGCAATGATGTGCTGTTTGTGCAGCGTTTTTGCGTTAGGGATTGTAGCGGCATCCTTTTTTGCCTTTTTTCATTCTGTTGCTTTGGCAAAAAAGATATAGCGGAAAGCCCGACCTTTAGGGAACGCCCTAGAAAATATTTAGGTGAAAATAGGGCAAAAAAAAAGCATCTTATTTCAAGATGCTTTTTGAGCCGATAGAGGGACTCGAACCCACGACCTGCTGATTACAAATCAGCTGCTCTAGCCAGCTGAGCTATATCGGCGTTAAAAATGTGTAATATGATATTCTTAAAATATATTTTAAAAAAGAGCCGATAGAGGGACTCGAACCCACGACCTGCTGATTACAAATCAGCTGCTCTAGCCAGCTGAGCTATATCGGCGTTAAAAATGTGTAATATGGTATTTTTAAAATATATTCTAAAAAAGAGCCGATAGAGGGACTCGAACCCACGACCTGCTGATTACAAATCAGCTGCTCTAGCCAGCTGAGCTATATCGGCTTTTTAAAATAAAATGAACTTATGTGCTTTTTTATTTTAGCGATGCAAATATACATAGTTTATGTTAATATGCAACACTTAAATTAAGTTTTTTTTATACTTTTTTTTAAGATGATGATAATTAGATTTTTAAAATGAAAAATATTTTTAGAAATCCTTCTTTTTTGATTTTGTAGCTTGATTTTGATTGGGGAATTTGAAAATCAAAGAGAATCTTGAGAGATTTGGTTCTTGTTTTTTGTGGAAAGAAGTTAAAAACAAAAAAGCCTTACTATTTCTAGTAAGGCTTCTTGTGATCGCGAAAGGATTCGAACCTTTGACCGTCTGCTTAGAAGGCAGATGCTCTATCCAGCTGAGCTACGCGACCATTTTATATATAACTTGTTTGCTTTAAAGCGGTGCAAATATAGGTATAAATATATATTAAGCAAGTGTTTTTTTGTTAAAATATATAAGTTTTTTGTAAGGCAATGATTATCAGAAAGAAAAAAGTGAAGAAAAAAATATTTATTTTTTCTTGTGTAAAATATGTTATGTTTGTGTGTATAAATATTAAGTAAGATAAAAGGATTTTTATATGTTTTATAAGTGGGCACATATAGAAAAACCTACCCTTTTAGCTTCTATATTGAAATTCAACTAAACAATTATTATTTACAATGGAAATTTTAAATTTTTTTACAGAGGTTTTTCACTCTTATGATGTAAAAGATCAGAAGGTGATTGAGCAACAAATTAAAAAAATGCAAAAAATTGATGAAATTTTACCATCTCTAGAGTCTTTTTATACGATTATCAATGCAAAATCTCAAGGATATGAATTTGTGAGTAAGAACTTTGAGATAACTACGATGTACACTTCTGAAGAGATGTCTGAGGGAGGGATGCCTTTTTGGTTTTCTAAAATTCACCCATTTGATTTGCCAATGTTTATGGAGGCGATTGATGTTCTTTTAGATTATAATATTAAAAATGTTGATCCTGAAGATCGTTATAATATTTTATATAGCTGGAATTTTAGGCATAAGAAAAAGAATGGGGAATATGTAAATCTTCTAGAACAATTAACTCCTTTGTATTATGATGAAGATGGAACACCGATTTTATTTTTAGCACATTGTACGATTATTGGAAGTGGAAAGCCAGAATCTTTGATTGGAGCTTTAAAATTATTGAAAAATGATAATGAATATGTAATTCTTCATGAAGAGAATTTTTCTAAGAATTTTGAATTGAAACTTCTTAGTAAAAGAGAGCAAGAAGTATTTAAACTTTTAGTTAAAGGAAATACTAGTAAGGAAATGGCTGAAGAATTGAAAATTAGTAGTCATACGGTAGATGGACATAGAAGGAAGATCATTGAAAAATTAGATTTTAAAAATACTTCGGAGATGATTCAGTTTTTTAAAGAGAATAATTCTAAAATAGATAGAGGTTTGAAATAATTTTTTTTAAAATACTGATATTTAGTTTTTTAATGATTAGTAAGGGTGGAACACTCAATTTGAGTATTGTTTAGTGTATTTCTTTATTTTAATATTTGTACTTCTTAAAAAAATATTTTTTGAGGGAAATAAGGGAAAGTTATATTGCAAGAAAAGATTAAGAAACTTAAAATATTCTTATCCTTATTTAGATAAGGATTATAAGGTCAGTTCTAAGTAAGTAAAAAAAGGTTGCCGATTGGCAACCTTTTTTGTTTTATAATTGTTCGAAAATGATGTGAAGTCTTTTTTCGAAATTTCTTAGTTGCTTGATTTCCGAAGTTGTTACTAAAGCTAAAGAAACTCCTGTTCTTCCAGCTCTTGCTGTTCTTCCACTTCGGTGTGTGTAATATTCGTCTTTGTCTGGAAGTTCGTAGTGAATTACGAAATCTAAATCTGAAACATCCAATCCACGAGCTGCAATATCTGTAGCGATTAAAAGTTGTGTTCCTTTATTTTTGAAAGAACGCATTACTTTATCTCTTTCTTTTTGTAGTAAATCTCCATGAATTCCGTTTGCAGAAATCTTTTGAGACATTAAAAACTCTGTAAGATCTTTTGTAGCTGCTTTAGTTTTACAGAAGATAATACCTTGCTCTTTCCCGATAGCTTTTAAGATTTGCATTAAATCTGTTTTTTTAGTTTCAGGAGAAGAAACAATATATTGGTGTTTGATGTTTTTGTTTACAATATTCTTTTTGCTTAAATGAATTTTCTCTGCAGTTCTGCTGATGTGTTTTTTGATAATTTCTTGAATTCCAAAAGGCATCGTAGCTGAGAATAACCATTTGTTTTGCACGTTTGAAAGGAATCCTAAGATTTTGTCTAATTCCTTTTTGAATCCCATGCTTAACATTTCGTCTGCTTCGTCCAATACGATTGTTTGTACGCTATCTAAGCTTACTGCTTTTCTTTGTACTAAATCGATTAATCTACCTGGAGTTGCTACTAAAATGTGCGTAGGTCTTTGTAATGCGCTAATTTGTCTGTCGATTTTTTCTCCTCCATATACAGATTCTGTAAAAACTTTATCTGTGTATTTTGTGAATTTAAAAAGCTGCTTTGCGATTTGTTGTCCTAATTCTCTTGTTGGGCAAAGTATAAGTGCTTGAGGAGTTTTTATTTTAGGATTGATTCTCTCTAAAATTGGTAAACCAAAAGTTGCAGTTTTTCCTGTTCCTGTAGGAGCTTGTACTACGATATCTGTATCTTGATGTAGTAATAATGGAATTACTTGCTTTTGTACTTCCGTTGGTGTTTTTATGTTTAGTTCATTTAATCCTTTGATTAAATTCTTTGAGATTCCTAATTGTTTGAAGTTTTCCAAAACGATGTTGTATTAAATTCTGTGCAAAGTTACTCATTACGATCAAAATGAGCTTTAAGTTTAACAAGTCTTTTATGGACTTTTTTTGTGTTTTATTTGATTTTGTGTTTTGGTTTTGAGGAATTTGTTTGGCTTAGGGATTGCAGCGGCATCCTTTTGCGTATGTACGGAGCAAAAGATATAGCGGAAAGCCCGACCTTTTTCTGAGTTTTTTGAAACGAAGAAAAATGGGAAGCTCCAGAAAATATTGGTGATGGTTTTATTCTCAAAAAGAAATTTTAAGCGACTGTGGTAATTAAAAAAAAAGACTTTCTATTTTGGAAACAGAAAGTCTTATATATTGTAAAAATTAAAAATTCTTAGTGGAAAGCGAAATTGATAAAGATTCCTCTAGTACCGAAAAAGTCGATAGGACCTGTCCATGGACTGTTCGGGTCTTCGTCTCTTACCAATTCGTTATTAATTGCAAATACTCCTCTGATAGATGGTGAGAAAATGAAATATGGCATATAAAGATCTACACCAACTCCGAATTCATACATGAAATTGCTTTTTTTCATTCTAAATTCACCTGCAGAGTTGTCTTCTGGGTTGTCTTGATTACTTGAGAAATTGTGATCAAAAGATACACCTCCAATTAAATAAGGTCGCATATTACCTAATCTGATAGCATTGTATTTTACCAGAAGTGGTAAATGTAGATAAGTCCCTCCAACTTGTCGTTCTGTTTCCCTTTTACTTCCTTCAATATTAGTGAAAGTTAATATTTTTGTGTTACTAGATAAACCAGGTTCAAAACGTAAATCGAAAAAATCGTTGATTCTCATTCCTCCAATAATTCCTACATTAAAACCTACTTTACTATCAACTTTTACAAAGTTATTCGCTTTTTGATAATCTATTTTAAATCCTTTTTGATTTAGACCTAAATAGTAACCAAAGTGAAACTTTCGTTTAAAGAAGCGTGTTTTATATTCAACAACCTCTCTTTGTGCGAAAGCATTTGCACAAAGTAGAAGGGAAATACATAAACAAATATTTTTTAATTTCTTCATAATTTATTTTGTAGCTGTGTATATGGATGCTATTCCAAATGTTACAGGTTTATCCTTAGCATTATTAAACCCATTTTTTTCTAAAATATTGTTGAAAGCATTACCAAAAGGAAAAGCAGCTACAGATTCTGGTAAATAAGTATACGCAGAACTATCCTTCGAAATCATACGTCCAAAAATTGGTAATATTCTTTTTGAGTAGAAACCGTAAAGTTGTTTCATCGGGAATTTTGTTGGTTGTGAAAATTCTAAAACGATGAAAGTACCACCTGGTTTTAATACTCTATAAATTTCTTGAATACCTTTATTTAGGTTTTCAAAATTTCTTACACCAAAAGAAACTGTAATTACATCGAATGAATTGTCTTCAAAAGGTAAGTTTTCAGAATCACCTTGAATCATTTCGATTAAATTATCTAAATTTCTTTCTTTAATTTTTTTTCTTCCAACTTCAAGCATTCCATTAGAAAGGTCTAAACCTACAATCTTTTCTGGTTTTGCTTGTGATAAAAGAATCGCAACGTCTCCAGTTCCTGTTGCAATATCTAAAATAGTTTTAGGGTTTTTAGATTTTACAATTTTAAGAACTTTCTTACGCCATCTGATATCAATTCCCATAGATAAGAAATGATTTAAGAAATCATACTTACCAGAGATGTTATCAAACATTTGAGCAACTTGCTCTTTTTTTCCTAATTCGGAATCTTTATATGGTTTTACTTTTTCAGACATAAAAGTATTTCTTTTGAGTTGTTAAAAGTACGTAGACTTTTGCAAATTATTGATTAATTGCCACGACTTCTTCAATTTGATTTGGTAGCATTTCTTTCAACATTGTTTCGATACCATTTTTTAAGGTAATTGTTGAAGAAGGACAACCGCTACAAGCTCCTTGAAGAATTACGCTTACTACTTTTGTTTCTGGGTTATATTCTTTAAATAAAATATTTCCTCCATCAGAAGCTACAGCAGGTTTTACGTATTCGTCTAAAATAGCTACAATTTTTTCAGAAGTTTCGTCTAAATTAACTGGTTCTGCTACTTTATTTTCTTGCGTCGTTTCTTGTTTTTGTTCTGAAATAATTACTACAGGTTTTTCATCTAAAATATAAGTTCGGATGAAAGAACGTAATTCCATTGTGATTTCATTCCACTCTACGATGTCATATTTCGTGATAGAAATATAGTTTTGTGAAATAAATACTTCTTTAATGAATGGGAAGTTAAATAAATCTTGTGCTAAAGGAGAGTTTTTAGCTTCTTCGATATTTTTATATTCTTGATCTTCTGTAACCAATAATTTGTTTGAAACAAATTTCATTACAGCAGGGTTTGGAGTAATTTCAGCATATACTTCTACTGCAAGATTTGGCTTCTTTGCAGTTTCTTTTAATAACTGACCTCCTTCGTTTAGAAAATTCTCTAATCGTTCTTTGATTCCATTTTCAACTTCATTCCACTCAACGATATTATATTTTTCAATTGCAACAAAATTTGCTGTGATATAAACTTTCTTAACAAACGGTAAATGAAACAATTGTTGAGATAAAGGAGATTCTTGAGCTTCCTCAATATTTCCGTATTCAAAGCTTCCATTTGTTAGCACTTGATTTGCAACAAATTTTACAATAGATTCATTACTAGTTTTCTCTACTGAAAAAATAAAATTAGCCATAATAAAAAAATTTTTGCAAATATATTAAAAACTAATTGTTCAGTTTTAATATATTTGTCTTTATAACATCTATTAAAATTTTACAAAATGATTAAAAAAATACTAGCAAGTTTGATATTTTTGCTGTGTTTTGGTCAAATTTATTCACAAGATCCAAATATGTTGGAGGTGAATCATCCAGACTCAGACGGAAATTATCATCTTTTACCACTTAAAAAATTAATTCAAGAAAAATTTATTGATGCAGAGTGTATTGAGACCACTTGGGTAGGATCTAACGAAAATCCTGAATTTGACTCTAGTTCTGATTATGAAAATAAGAGTTACGGATATTTTATTAGACCAGAAGGAGTTGATTTTCCTTTTGATGAAGGAATTGTTTTAACTTCAGGAAAAGCTTATAGAGTTGGAAATACTACTCAAGGGAATTTATCTGATAGTGGAGCAGGTTGGAATGCTGGAGATCCAGATTTAGAAGCTTTGGTGAGTAGTACTGCTATTTCTAATGTTACTTCTTTAGAATTTGAATTTGAAGCTACAGTGTCTGAAATGAGTTTTAGATATATTTTTGCATCTGAAGAGTATGGAGATGGCTCAAGTTTTCCTTGTACAGGTTTTGATGATGCTTTTGCATTTATTTTAAGTGGACCAGGAGTTCCTGAGGTTAATACTTATAATCATGACTCTAAGCCAGCAACACCTGCGATTTCTATTGATTTAGGAGGGAAAAATATAGCATTAGTGCCTAATTCAGACCCACCTGTACCAGTAGCTGTTACAACTTTACATAATCAAACTTGTACTTCTGGACAAACAGGTTTTGGTGTTGTAAATAATGAAGAATATTTTTTCGGAAATTATTCTCCAATTAATCATGATGGAGGATCTGAACCTTTGACAGCTGTGATGTCGGGATTACAAATTGGAGAAACTTATAGAATAAAATTAGCAATTTCAGATGATAGTGATACAGCTTATGATTCAGCTATTTATTTAGAAGCAGGAAGTTTTAAAATTCCAAATCCAGAAATTGATGAACCTTTTATTTCTTCAAATGATAATATTAAATGTTATGGAGATAGTTATGTTTTAGGAGGAGATCCTGTTGAAGGAGCGAATTATCAATGGTATGTATATACAGAAGAAATTGATCAATGGTCACCAGTTGAAAATGCAATTGATTCAGAATATGAAGTTTTTGAATCAGGTATTTATAAGATTGTAGCGACATTTGGGTCATCTAACTGTACAAAAGAAGCAGAAACAGTAGTAGAATTTGTTATTCCTGCTGAACCACTTGAGCCTGTTACAGATAAATCAGTTTGTTCAGATGGAACAACAGGTGCTGTTTTTGATTTGAGTGATTATGATGAAGAAGTTTTACAGACAAATGATCCTAATATTTTTTCTGTACATTATTATTTGTTTGATTATCAAATAAATGACCTTGCTTTAACTATTGATGATATAACACTTACTCCAACATTTCCTTCTGTGACCATTTGGGCACAAGTAAAAAATAATTCAGAAGGACCACTTACAGAATGTTATGAGGTTGTTGAAATGTCTTTTAGCCTTGTTGGTATACCTGAAGTGAATCCTGTAACAGATTTAGTTGTTTGTGATGTTGTTACACCAACTAATTTAGCTGGATTTGAGGAATTTGACTTAACAGTTACTGAAGCGGAATTGTTAGGAGGATTAGATTCAGTAGATTATGATATAAAATATTATGAGGATGATTTGTATACAATTGAAATTACAAATCCAGATACTTACACAAATATTGTTGCAAATAATCAAACAATATATGTGAAAATTACCCCAGCAGGTTCGTCAGATTCAACAGCTTGTTTAGTAGAGAATCAATTTGAAATAATTGTGAATGAACTTCCAGTAGTTACAGTACCAGCTAATATGGTTCAATGTGCTGACAATACAATTTTTGATTTAACTACTCAAAATGATTTAATTACTACAGAAACAGGAGTTACTATTACATACTATAATGCAGCAGGAGATGAAATTACTACTGCAGATGCTTATACAGGAGCTAATAATGAAGTAATTACAGCAACTGTTACAAATGATACTACAACTTGTGAAGATTCTGTAACTTTTGAATTAATTTTAAACCCACTTCCGGTTGTAACACCTACTTATTCGATTTCTGATTGTGATTTAGATCAAGATGGGTTAATCACTTGGGATATTTCTACACAAACTACGACTTTAGATAATGCAGGAGCTTATACAGTTACTTATTATTCTGATGCTGCATTGACAACAGAAATTACAAATTTAAATACATATGTTTCAGGAGCTGCATCTGTTTATTATCAATTAGAAGATAATGTAACGGGATGTTTAAATTCTGGATTATTTAATTTAGAGATTGGTGCTCAGCCAGTAGTTGAAGATTTATATCTTTTTGAAGAGTGTGATGATTTAGTACCAGATGGAATTCGTTCATTTGATTTAACATCTCTAGATGCACAAATCATAGGTTCGAATTTAAATACAGCAGTTTCTTATTATGAAGTATTAGATTTTGCTCCAGGAGCAGATTTACCAACAAGTCCTGCAATTACAAATCCTTCAGATTATGTTTCGGGAACGAATACAATTTTCGGATATGTTTACGATGTTTCAAGTGGATGTTGGACAACAACAGAAATTAATTTAGTAGTTGGAGAAATTCCAGTTGTGAATTTAGATATCACTCATTACGAATTGTGTGATGATGATTATGATGGATATACTTTATTTAATTTATCTACAAAAGAAGCAGAGATTTTAGCTCCAACAGTTGATCCTTCAACTGCTAACATTAAATATTATAATTCACAAGCAGATGCAGAAGCTGATGTAGATGAAATCGTAGCACCAAATATTGTGAACTATCAAAATGCGACACAAAATGTTCACCAAGTATGGGTGAAAGTGTCTTATGATGTTAGTGAATGTGCAGCATATACAAGTTTTTATGTAATTGTGCATCCAAAACCATTAATCAATGAGGTGAATAATATTGAAATGTGTGATGATGGAGATGGTTCTGTTGCTTTTGACTTAACAAATACACAGACAACAGATGAGATTTTAAATGGTCAAAACGGAATTTCTATCACTTACTTCACAGATTTAAACGAAGCAAACCAAGCAGTAATCGATGAAGCAAACGGAAACGTAGGATCTTTTGCTTATATCGCTACGCCAGCTAATTTTGAAAATACAGTAACACCAGTTCAGACAATTTATGCAGTACTGAAAAATGATGTTACAGGATGTGGAACGGTAACACCTTTTAATATTGAAGTATTACCACAACCAGAATTCCCAGATGAATTACAGACTTTAGAAGTTTGTGAGGATGATATCAATGACGGAATTACGACTGTTTATTTAACAGATGCAGATGCATATTATAATGCATCTACACCAGGATTTATCGTAACTTATCATCATACAGAAGCAGAAGCGTTTGATGGATTGAATGCAATTGCTTCCCCTTATATTAATAATGCAACGCCAGATAATTTCACAGTTTGGGTACGTTTAGAAAATAATGTAACACACTGTTTTGATATCACTACTTTAGAGGTGATTATCCACGAGTCACCAGCATCAACGCTTCCAACACCGTTAGAAGTTTGTGATGATAATAATGACGGATTTGCAGAGTTTAATTTAACTTTAAAAGATACAGAAATCACTTATGCTTTAGGGCAAGTAACAGTGACGTATTTTGAAGAATTAATCGATGCGCAAGAAGAAATTTATGACAATGCAATTTCAAATTCGACAGCTTATCCAAATGTAGATATCAACAACCAAGTTGTATATGCTTTAGTTAAAAATACGATTACAGGATGTACAGATATCGTAGCTTTAGAATTAATTGTAAATCCAACACCAACAGCAATCGTTCCAGAAGCAATTGAGCTTTGTGATGATGAAGTAGTGGATGGAATGACAACTTTTGATTTAACGGTAAGAGAAGGAGAGATTGTAGCAGAAACAGGAATTTCATTTGAATATTACTACACAGAAGCAGCAGCGATTTCAGGAGATGTAACCAATACAGCACAAGGAGTTGGATATATTTTAAACCCAACAGCTTTTGTAAATGATGTAAATCCACAAACAGTTTGGGTACGTGCAGAATATGCAGCTACAGATTGTGCGAAGGTAGTTCCATTAGAATTAATCGTAAATGCAACACCAGTATTAGTACAACCAACACCATTAGAATTTTGTGATGAAGATGTCGATGGAGATGACACGAATGGAGTGGTACAAGGATTCTTATTATATGAAAAAGATGCAGAGATTTTAAATGGAGGAACAGGAGAAGTTGTGTATCATGAAGGAGCGATTGATGGTCCAGTGATTAACAAATTAGTTCCTTATACAAATGTTACAGCAGGAAGTCAGGCAGTGTATGCTGTGGTAACAAACACAGAGACAGGATGTAGTTCTTATGTGATTTTAGATTTAATTGTAAATCCACTTCCAGCAGTAGAAGAATTAGAGAAATTAGAAGCTTGTGATGATGATTATGATGGTCATGCTTTCTTTGACTTAAACGAAGCAACAGAAATTTTTGATCCATTTGAAGAGTATACAATTACGTACCACATCACAGAGCAAAATGCACATTCAGGACAACAAGAATTAGCAGATTCATATTATTCAGTAGCATCAACGATTTATGTTCGTGTAGAAAATGAAGATACAGGATGTTATATTGTTCGTCCATTAGAATTAGAATTATCAGAAAAACCAGAGATTGATCCAATCGAAGATTATGTTCTTTGTGAGGATGAGGATAACAACGGATTTGCGATTTTCTACTTAGATACTGTAAGAGATGGAATTTTAGCTTCACAGCCAGATTTAACAATCTCGATGTATTTATCAGAAGCAGATGCGGAGGCAATCAATAATCCAATTGATATGGATTCTCCATTCTTAAACACTGTTGCAGATCAACAAACGATTTGGGTACGAGTAGAGAATAGTGCAGGATGTTACATCATCGAAAGTTTCGAGTTAATCATCGAAGATATTCCACATATTGGAAATGCTTCTATTCCTCATGAGGTTTGTGATGATGATTTTGATGGATTTGCATCTTTTGATTTAACACAAAATGATACACATTATTTAGCAGGACAATTAGGAATGGTAGTAACATACCATACTTCTTTAGCCAATGCAGAAGGAGATATCACAGATATTCCAGACTTTACAAACTATGTGAATACTATTATCAATGCACAAGAATTATATGTTAGAGTAGAAAATCAAACAACAGGATGTTATGCGATTTCAACACTGACATTAATAGTGGAGCCACTTCCAAAAGTAGATATGGAGCCAACAGCATTAGAAGTTTGTGATGATGATACAGATGGAACAGCGATTTTCGATATTACAGAAAAAGAAGCAGAGATTTTAAGTGGTCAAAACCCAGCAGGAATC
>NZ_JADOTV010000037.1 GCF_015767245.1 Aureivirga sp. CE67 | reverse complement strand
TAATGAATTAAATTTGCTCAAGACTTCGGAGGTTTAGGATTATTTTTTGGTAGAAACAAAACTATAACCTTTTGAAGTCTTTTTTTATCTTATACAATTTTAATCGTGATAATGTTTATTAATAGACTCTTTTTTATGAAATAAAATTTAGTTTTTTAAAACTAGATTATATTAAAATATTTAGATTTTTAGTTTAAAACTTTTTTCTCCATTCTTTGTTTTTATTCGAACTCCATAAATTCCATTAGAAATTGTTTCTTTTACAGGAATTCTATATTCCGTTTTGTTTTCAGAAATATTTTGTTCTAAAACTTTTTGACCAATCAAATTAAACATTGAAATATATTCTAAAGCTTGATTAGTTCTAACAACAATTTCTTTTTGATCTTTTGCATAAAATAACTGAATATTTTCTAGTGGATTATTTTCAATACCTAAATTAAAATGACCAAGAGGCTTAAAAATAACACTAAATCGATTTTCGTGCTCTCCTTGATCGATAATATATTCCAAAGGCTCTTCTGTCAATTCATATGACATCCCATAATAAGAATCTTTTAAAAATACTTTTGCATTTATTGCCTTTTTTTCATCTATTTTGAATAAATATTTTCCTGAGTGCTCAGCTTTTACTACCAAAGGAATTTCTTGATCTAAATGAAATTTTGAAACAGTTGCAATTACATAATTATTTTCGTTATTATCAAATTTCCAATAGAAATCGGTATTATGAATATCAACCATTTTACTATCATATCCATTATCATGAGCAGTTGATAAACCCTCTTTGAAGGCTATTGCAATTTGTCTAGTACCAATTTTCTCTTCATTTTTGTAATGCCCCATGCTTATTTTTAAAAGTCTAGAAGGGATAGGGTTTCTTAAAAGGATAGATTCGTCGTTATCTTCTGTTTTATGTATTCTCTGGTTATTATTAAATATTATATTTCCATCATTGTTTGTTTTTACAAAAAAACCTTGTCCAACTGTAAGGTGTTTTTTAGGTAATTTTGCTCCTATTAAATTTGTATTTGAATCTGAAATGTGTACAGCCGCTACTGCTGTAGAAAGATTCAAATATCCATATCCACCTTCATAATCTTCAATATCATGTGAGGTAGCAGAAACATGATCCCAAAAATGAAGAGTTCCTTCAATAATTGGTAAATTGTCATTAATGAATTTATGAGCATCCATTGCTGAAGGATAAGGATTTCCTAATAGATTTTCAGTATTTGCCGTTACATTTAAACTATAATTTCCATCATTTGGAGTACCTATAAATACATAAATTTCATCTCTACCAGTTCCTTTTGTAGAAAAACCTTCACCAGTAAAAACCTCAACCGATGCATCTCTTACAAATTGCCAATCCGTATAAACTGTACCATTTCTAAATTTCCAAAACCAATAATTACTCATTGTAAGCGGAGAATCCGTTGCGCCATAAGGGTCAGTAGAATAAGAATGAGAGTTATGAGTAGAATTATTTGTAATTCCTTCATATACTCCGGTAGCTGTGTTAAAAATACCTCCTGTGTGAATTACATCTGTAACATCATGTTTATTTGTACCAGTTACAGAAACAGGTGAACTTATATATTGGACAGTATATTTGGTTGGATGTAAAGATTTTCTTTCACGATAAAGTTTTCCATTTCCTGTTACTTTTGAAGTTTCATTATGATTTTGAATTATTTGTGCATCACCTAACAAACGAATATCACCATCTAGTTGAATTCCTTCTTCGATATATAAAACAACACTATCTTCAATTACTAAAGTATTTCCTGCTTTTACCTCTAATTCTTTTACTTCAGCATTATCCGAAAGAATTGCAATAGTGTCTGTGTTAGCTTGAGCGTCACACAAAAATTTCATACAACTATCTGTCATTGCTGGACACTCATTATTTCCAGAACCATTTCTATAAGCTGTTCCATCCCAAAGAATGATAGGGTTATATTCTACAGTAAAATAATCTTGATCATTAAACTGAACATCTTCGGCAGACCAAGTGTTTCCATTTTGAATTAGATTATACTTTGTTGCATTATTAAAGTTTTCATTATTTGAGACAATTAACCTTAAACTATAACAATTAGTATTTAATGCTGACATATCAACTTCAGACATGTGTATTGAAAAATCAACAGGTGCAAAAGTGGTAAATCCAGAAGGACCTCTTGTGTCAGCTCTCCATTTATTGTTTAAACGATATGAAGCACTTGAAGAATTATACTCAAATTGATAATTTTCAACTCCTTTTAGATTACTTCCCCAAAATAAAAATTGCTTATCGACAATACTATTTGGGTTTTGTATCTCAACAATTCCAGTTCCTCTAGAATGAAGATGAGAACTTCCATCAGTAGCTTGTCCGATACCCGCAACATCAAAATCAAAATCACCAAAATTAGATTTATCCATTTTGTAAAACCCATTACCATTGGAAGCAAGTTCTAAATCATATTTTGCACTTAGATAATTTTCAACTATTGTTCGTTCGGCAAGAGTAATTTTATGTGAAAAAATAATTGTTTCTGAAATTTCTCCATTTAAAGGTCTTGTTTGTCCGCTCCAAGTATAATATCCTCCTAAATATAATTTTTCATTTACATTATGAGTAGAACTAGTTGTTGTTCTTACTTGAGTAATAATATGGAATTTTTGGTTATGTTCAATTCCATTTACATTGTTATTAGGATTAATACTTCCATTTCCGTTGATATAAGATTCTCCACTTTCACTAGTCCAACAATCATTATTATATTCATCAGCACCTATAGTCTGCCATTGATTAGTATTGTATTTGGTCCTTCGAATTCCAAAATCGCTATTATAACCTATTAAGCCTCCAATAAAACTGTGAGAACCTGGGTTGTTAGCAACAATCATAGTTCTAGCATCAACATTATTATTAGTTCTAAAATTCCCATTTAGATTTGATGCATTAAAAGAAGAATAAGAATTTTGGTAATTTTCAGAATAAGATGCGCTACCAACGGATCCCGGACTACTACTATTGAGATAATATGCATGACTATTATTCCCGCTTAGATCTTCCCAAGATTGAATAGTTTCGCCATTCGAAGGTGTATTCCCATCTGAATCTTTCATAGAACTCGGCATTAGCCAAAGTTCTAAACTTGAGGAACCATCAGTAGAACCGACTCCACCAGGTCCAGTTTGTGCAAATATTGAGATACCAATGAAAGCACATATTAAAAAAGAAAACTTCTTCATATTTTTTTAAAAATTTAATATTAGAAAATTATTTAATTATTAAATCAAAAATTTATTCTGGGGTATTAATTATTTTTAAATAAAATGAGATTTAAAATATTGATAAGTTCAAATTAGAATTTAATAAAATAGAAGTTGTAGTCCTTTTTAATGTAATTGTTTAAGAAGTAATTTTTTTCCATACTATATAAATTTAATTTTTGACAATGCAATATACTTTAAATTAATTTAAATAGTATTAATATGTTAAAAAACTACGTATTTATACGTAAATAATAGTTTTGTTTAAATATATGATAAGATGTTTTGATTTGTAATTCAATTTCCTTTTTTGTTATAAATTTCTAAGAAAATAGGAAGTGAATTATATAGATTACTTAATTATTTACAACTTTTTCAGTGGTCTATTAGAGATTTTATTAAGAATAAAACCTGAATTTATCGATTTATTCTTTTTTTCAACAAATTGAACAGTATCTAATATGTAACCTTCAAAATTATCAGAAGATAATTTTTTTACATACATATAAGGTATTGCATTTGTTTCTTCAAAAGTTTTATTTAAGAATGACTGTTTATATTTTTTAAAATCGTTAGCATTAATTTTTAGTTTATTGTTGTAATAATATTTCTCATAAAACTCATAAGTTCCATAATCGAAAGGTTGTTTGTACTTAGTAATAAGTAAGTCAAATTTTTCATTTTCAATAATGGTGTCATTCTTCTTTTTTTTCAAAATTTCAAAAGAATTTGCTCTATTTAGATTAGTACAATTCTGCCAATATAGGGTGTCATTATAATTATATTTAGTGTATTTGATATTATTTTTTTTAATATAAACTTGATAATCTAAACTAATAGAATCAGTACCAAAATATTTTCTATAATAATTTCCATTTTTATGAGTTTCTTCGAAGTACTTCCCATATTGCCTTTGTATGTAACTTTGATGATCTAAATCAACTTCATTATTTTTATTAATTAATGTCGAAGTAAACCGAAATTTCACAGTTCCTTCAAAATCTTTAGTATTAGAACAAGCTAAAAAGAAAAAATAAGATAGAATAATGATAAGTAATATTTTAGTTTTCATAGTATTTTATTTTAGTTAGATTGAGCTTTTAATTTATAAAATATCGATTTTAAAATTAAGTATTATTTTTAAATAGCAAAAAACTAGATTGAAAACACTCATAGCAAAATTTTAGTAATAGAAAAGCCGCATTAAGTTAAGGGCTTAATGCGGCTAGAAAAAAGTGAATTAATCGAATAAAGGAAAAATGTTTTTTTCTTTAATCTAAACTTCATTCGTATCGAGTATGATATGAACTGAAATTCTACATCAAAAGTATTTTAAAATTATTTGTAATGGAATGACTTATATCATATCTTTCATAAAAAGATATATGTATGTATTTCTAATATTTATTAAAAAAAAACAATTTATTTTTGATTAAAAATTAATTTTATTTAAATAAATAGAATACTTTTTGGTAAAATATATTTATTCTTAAATACGTATTTATTAAGAAATCCACCTACAGGTGATGATAATTAACATCGTTACCTTTAATTTCAAAAACATTATCTTTAAAATCAATCATTAAATAAAAAGATATGAAAAGAAAACTCTTACTAATACTTTGTTTTACTACTTTGTTTTTAAGTTGTAAAACAGTTTCTACACATTCAAATTATAGTAATGATTTAGAAAAAATATTAACCAAAAACGACTTTGTAAAAGTTCCTTTAAAAAAAGGTATAACTGGGCATATTATTGTTGAAGTTTATATCAATAATATAAAAAGTAAAATGATTCTAGATACTGGTGCATCAAATACTGTGATTGAAATCAAACAGAAAGATAATTTTAAGATGCAAACAAAAAAATCCGAAATTTTTGCTACTGGAGTAGGAGGGAATGAGTTAAAAACTTTTATATCTGCTAATAATAAACTTAAGTTTGGTGACTTATCTTTTGAAAATGTTCAATTTATTTTAATGGATTTAGATCATGTTAATAACGCTCTAAAAATGTTAGGTAGTGAAGAAGTTAGTGGAATTATTGGAGGGGATATTCTATTAGAAAATAATGCAATTATCGATTATAAGAATTTAACACTATATATTCGAATGTAGAGTATAAAAAAACCGAATACTATTTAGTATTCGGTTTAATATTTTTGGGATCTCAATAAAAACTATTGATGTCTGTTTCCTGTTCTGTTTGGTCTTTTTCTTCCACCTTTAAAAGAACGTTCTCCATTTGAAGAAGACTTTCTGTCTCTATCGTTAAATCTTGGTTTAGAAGAACGATCTCTGTCACCACCTCTTGAGCGATCACGATCACCTCTTCTTCTTCCACCACTACGATTTCCTCTTCCACCACCTTTTTGTTTTTTAGTGATCTCAACATTTACAGTTCTACCGTTAAATGAAGTATCTTCAAAAGATGATAAAGTTTGATCTTGATAATTTTTGTCTAATTCAAAGAATGAGAATGTATCTAAGATTTCAATTTGTCCAATCTCAATGTTCTTTGTAATTCTTTGATCGTTGATTAAACCAATTAATTTAGCAGGATTTAAATTATCTTTTCTACCTAGGTTAATAAAGTAACGAGTCATGTTCTCATCGTTTCTTCTTTTTCCTCTAGAATCACTTGTTCTATCTGCAGAAACTTTATTTAAATCAGGAGCATTTTGATAGTACTCTAAGAAAGAGTTGAACTCTAAAGAAACAATTTTTTGAATAATTTCTTCTCTTGAAAGTCCTTCTAATTTCTCATAAATACTTTCTAAATAAGGTTCTATTTCAGTTTCATTCACGTTTACATTTGTCAATTTATCAATAACATTGAAAAGTTGAACTTCACAAACTTCTTTTCCGTTAGGAATTTCGTTTTGAATGAATTTTTTACTGATTTTTCTTTCAATAGGTCTTAGTTTACCTCTTTCTTTTGGTGAAATTAAAGCAATAGAAATACCTTTATTACCAGCTCTTCCTGTTCTACCACTTCTATGAGTGTATGCCTCTATTTGATCTGGTAATTTATAGTTAATTACGTGTGTAAGACTATTAACATCAAGACCACGAGCAGCAACATCTGTAGCTACAAGAATTTGAAGTGATTTTTTACGGAATTTTTGCATTACCGTATCACGTTGTGCTTGAGAAAGATCTCCATGTAAAGAATCTGCATTATACCCATCTTCAATTAATTGATCAGCGATATCTTTAGTTTCTTTACGTGTTCTACAAAATACAATACTATAAATATCAGGATTAATATCCGCAATTCTCTTTAAAGCATTATATCTATTTCTTTCATTTACTAAATAATATTCATGACTTACATTATCTGAACCAGTGTTTACTTTCGCTGTTTCGATAGAAACAGGATCTGTCATGTAATTTTTAGCAATCTGATTTACTTCTCTAGGAAAAGTAGCAGAAAATAATAAAGTTTGTTTTGTATCAGGTGTAGCTTCTAAAATGGCATCCAATTCTTCTTTGAATCCCATGTTTAACATTTCATCAGCCTCATCTAGAACTAAAAATCTAGTTGAATCTAATTTTAAAACACCTCTTTTTATTAAGTCAAGAGTTCTACCAGGAGTACCAACAACAATGTGTGCACCTCTTTTAAGAGCTCTGATTTGTTCATCTATTTTAGCTCCACCATAAACTGCAACAGTACGAATACCTTTTACATATTTAGTGAATTGTTTAATGTTATCCGCAATTTGAATACCAAGTTCTCTTGTAGGAGATAATATAATTGCTTGAACTTGTTTGCTTTCAACATCGACTTGTTGAATAATTGGAAGTGAGAAAGCGGCAGTTTTCCCTGTACCTGTTTGTGCAAAAGCCTTTAAATCTTTACCCGACGACAAAATTTGTGGTATAGACTCTTCTTGAATTGGAGTAGGATTTTCATATCCCATCTCGTTTAAAGCTTCTACAATTTCTTGTTTTAAACCAAGATTTGAAAATGTAGACATATTTTATGTTTAAAATATTGATTCACAAATAACTATCTGTGAATGCGGTTAAAAAGGTTGCAAAGATACGGTTATTATTTTAAATAAACTTACTTTTTAGTAATATTATTTAATTGATCCGAAAGTTTCTTAGAACCAAAATTAGCATAATTGTTTTTAACTATACCGTCACTAATAATAATGGTTCTTGTTAAATTATTGCTTGTAACGAAACTATGAGCAATACTGTTTTCAGATAACTGGTATTGATTTTTGGAATTAATCTTTTTAATAAAAGCATTGTTTGTGATATTTTTATCACTTTGTATATTAATCCCTATAAAATCAAATTGAGGATGTAATCGTTCTAAATATGAAATTCGTTTATAAAGAAATTCGGAAGAAATATTTTTATCTGACCAAAAATAGATTACCGTATTTTTATTATTGATTATGTTTTTAATGTGTTTTGGATTTCCTTTCATATCAAGCACATCAAAATTAGTAAGAGGCTTCTCGTTAACAACTTTACGACTATCCAAAACCATATTTTCAACGCTAGCAATGTACTTTTCATTTGTACAATACTCTTTGAAAATATTGAATTCTTTATCGCTAATTCCACAAGAATTTTCATTTGTAAAATCATCAAACATTACTTTAGAAAGTAGTTGATTTTTAAACTCCTCATCCTCAATATTATTTTGAATAATATGTAACATGTTAGAAGTAACAGTTCCAACTTTATTTGTATACTTTGTATAATATGCTTTATTATATAAATGCGCAATTACATAACTTGTAAAAGGATAAAAGTCAGTTAATTCAGTATTATTGATAGGGTGCTTTATTCTAAAATTATAAAAAGCAGGTGAGATTGAATCATAATTATAATGTCCCATTCTTTTTTGACGAATCATAGGATATAGTTCCTTTGCTCTAGCTAATGGATAAGAAATCGAAGCTTGTGCGTAAATTTTAAAATCATCAGATAAATCTGGGTTTTGTTCTATAAAACTATTGTAATCTTTGTAGTTATTTTTCTCTATAGAATCAATAATTCTATGAAATTTAGAAGAATTTAGGTTATAATAATGACTTATATTTTTGAAATTATGAGTTTCATTTTTTAATTTACTCATCAAGAACTCATTTTTTGTACTTCCTTTACCAGTAAAAACAAGTGAATGGTCAAAATTCCAGGTGTTTAAACGGATTAAAATACTATCTTGATCTTGAAAATAAATGTACTGAAACTCAGAACCATGCTTAAATTTATATAATCCTTCTTTTAGATTATCTAATTTTCTTAAAAATTGATTTTTTGAATTTAATCGAATAGTATCAACTAATTTTTCGTCTTTAAATAAAACAACAAAATTGCTTTTTGGATTGATAATTACACCACCAAAATGCGCATAGTTCTTTTGCTTAGTTTTTTCACAACTAATCAATAAAGAAGTTATTATTATAAAAAATAAGAGGTTTCTCATGTTTGTTTTATACAGTACTTTTTAAAAAAGTATTAGGTTACAAATTTAAAAACTACCGAATCTTGTTCTTGTTAAATTGATGTTAAATATTAAATATAGCTTATTTGAATAATAAGAAATTTTAAACAAAAAACTCAATTATATTAAATGCAAAAATAGAAATATTATTAATTTATGAAAGTTATAAATAAACTTTAGATAAATTAGTAAATAATTATAATTTCAAAACTAATATAAGTTATTATTTTTTTTCTGAAAGTTATTTTTTGATTTTTTTTCTAATAGGTTGTTTTTGAATATTTTTAAAGTTTTGTATTTCAGTTTTAATCCCTTTTAGGTTGTATTTTTATAATTATTTTAAATTTTAATTTACACAAAACTTTTCTATTTCTTAGTATTTAACTATAAATTTGCACTATTAAAATCAGAATATGGAGAACTATTTGTTGACAGTCGTAGGTCCAACAGCAATTGGAAAAACAGCTTTAGGTATAAAATTAGCGAATCATTATAACACAGAAATTATTTCTGCGGATTCTCGCCAGTTTTTCAAAGAAATGGCAATTGGAACAGCTGTACCTACAACTGAAGAATTAGCAAGTGCAAAACATCATTTTATTCAAAATAAATCAATTTTTGATAATTATAGTGTTGGGCATTTTGAGAGAGAAGGATTAGAATTGATTACAGATCTTTTTACCAAATTTGAAAACTTAATTATGGTAGGAGGAAGTGGACTTTATGTAGATGCAATTATAAAAGGTTTGGATTATTTTCCAGATGTTGATCCTTCGATTCGAGAATCTTTAAATTCTAAACTTGAAAAAGAAGGAATTACTTCACTTCAAGAACAATTAAAAGAACTTGATCCAGTTTCTTATTCTGAAATTGCAATTGATAATCCTCATAGACTTATTCGCGCTTTAGAAATTTCTATTGGAGCAGAAAATCCTTTTTCTTACTATAAGAATCAAGAAAAACCTACACGAAACTTTACTCCGATTAAAATTGGATTAAAAGCGGATAGAGAAATTATTTACGATCGAATTAATCGAAGAGTAGATATTATGGTCGAAGAAGGTTTGATTGAAGAAGCGAGAAAAGTATATCCAAATAAAGACTTAAATGCGCTTCAAACTGTTGGTTATCGTGAATTGTTCGCTCATTTTGACGGAGATATTTCTCTTGAATTTGCACTTGAAGAAATCAAAAAGAATACGAGAAGGTTTGCAAAAAGGCAAATGACATGGTTTAGGAAAGATGAAAATATTCTTTGGTTTGATTATCAAATACCTTTTTCTGATATTATTTCAGAAATTGAATCCTATAAAAATAAGATTAGAAAATAGATTTGAATTAAAATAAAAATCATTCATGTCATTAAAATTACTAAAAGATAAAAAGATAATTTTAGCATCAAAATCTCCTAGAAGACAACAATTTATTAAAGATTTAGGAGTGAATTTTGAAGTTAAAACCAAAGATATTGAAGAAATTTACCCTGAAGAATTAGAGGGGGAAGAGATTACCAACTATTTAGCAGAATTAAAAGCCAGCGCTTTTGAAAATGAGATAAATCCTGGAGAAATCTTATTAACTTCTGATACAATTGTTTGGTTAAAAGGAAAAGCTTTAGGGAAACCAAAAGATAAAAAAGAGGCTTTTATTATGCTTCAAAAACTATCAGGTAGAAAGCATAAAGTGATAACTTCTGTTTGTTTAAAATCATTAGAAAAAACAATTACTTTTTCAGATGTTACTGTTGTTCATTTTGATGATTTATCTTCAGAAGAAATTGATTTTTACTTAGATACTTTTAAACCATATGATAAGGCAGGAAGTTATGGTATTCAAGATTGGATCGGACTAATTGGAGTGAAAAAAATCAAAGGAAGTTACTTTAATGTTGTAGGGCTTCCTGTGCATAAAGTTTATAAAGAATTATTGAAATTTTAGAACATAAAAAACTGGATTTTTCAATCCAGTTTTATTTTTTATAAGCATTTTCAATACAAAAATCTAAAATTCTTTCCGAAGGAATGAAAGGAGAAATTGTATCTAATCCCATATGTTTTATAACAAGATTTATTTTTTCTTCTTGTGTTAAATTTTCTAAGTTTTCTTCTTTCTCATAAAATTCACCAGCTTCCAAAATTGCATCTAAAGGAATTAAACCAATCAATTCAGATCCATTCACTTTAACATTATTTAGTTCTGCTTGCTTTTTTGTTTCTTCAAAAACTTTATGAATTGCAGTTGTTTTGTAATCTGTAATATTATACGAAACTTGTGCAAAATCATATTCATCTATAAACCAACCTAGACCTTTTACATTTTTAAATTTTCCAGGTATTTTTGTTTTTCCATTTTCATTTTTTTGCCAATAGCCACTTTCTCTTATTTGTTGTGAAATTTTATGTGCAATAGTTCTGTCTTTAGAATTTAGATTTACATTATAAGCAACCAAAATTTTTCTAGCTCCGATAACGGTTGCGCCACTTCTTTCAACTACAGAATTATAGTTTTTTGAACCAAAATCAGGAACCCAATTTGAATCTTTTAATTTTTCTTTCAAACCTTCATATTGTCCAGCTCTATTATTTGCTAAGTTTTTTCTCACGGAATTAGAGGCAGAATATTCGTAAAGATATACTGGAATTCCTATTTCTTCTCCTACTTTTTTGGCTAATTGTTTTGCAAAAATATCTGTTTCTTCAAGATTAATATTTTTCAAAGGAACAAAAGGACAAACATCGACAGCGCCAAACCTCGGATGTGTTCCTTTTTGTTTTGACATATCAATAAGTTCATTTGCTTTTTTGTATAAATTGAAAGCAGCTTCTACCATTTCTTCAGGAGGACCAACGAAAGTTATCACAGTTCTATTTGCTCCTTTTCCGATGTCTACTCCAAGAAGTCTAACATTTGGAAGTTCTTTTACAGAATTTGCAATCTCATAAATTTTTTCTTCATCTACTCCTTCACTAATGTTCGGAATACATTCTATTAATCTTGACATATTTTATTGTTCTTCGTATTGTGGCTTAAAAATAAGAACAATTTTAAAGATTAATTCTATAAAAAAATTTAAAATCGCAATTTAATATTTCACTACGTCAAAATATGTCGTAGTCATTTATGAGCTGTGTTAAAAACTAATAATTTCATTTCTAGTTAGTTTTGATTGATTTTTCTCTATTAATTCTTAGATAATTTCCTTAAAAATTCCTAAATTTGAAGAAAAATTAGCATAAAAAATCTTAAATAAATTTAAAATGAAAAGTTGGAATTGTAATAGATATTTTAATATATTTCGTAAGGAGATGTATTTGATAAATAATATCTTTGCAGTTCTTCACTAAATGCCGAATAAGTATGACAAAAGAAACAAATTATACTGAGGACAATATACGTTCTCTAGATTGGAAAGAACATATTCGTATGCGTCCTGGTATGTATATCGGGAAGTTAGGAGACGGTTCTTCTCCAGATGATGGAATTTATATATTACTTAAAGAAGTTTTAGATAATTCCATTGATGAATTTGTAATGGGTGCTGGAAAAACTATTGAGATTAGTGTAAAAGAAAGTTTAGTAACAGTTAGAGATTACGGAAGAGGAATTCCTTTAGGGAAAACAATCGATGTAGTTTCGAAGATGAATACAGGAGGAAAGTATGATACTAAGGCTTTCAAAAAATCAGTAGGTTTGAATGGAGTAGGAACAAAAGCGGTAAATGCTTTATCTACTTTTTTTAGAGTTCAAGCTATCCGTGATGGAAAAACCAAAATTGCTGAGTTTTCAAATGGAAATTTGGTAGAAGATTTTCCGATAGAAGAAACGACAATCCGTAAAGGAACAAGAATTTCTTTTACTCCCGATTCAAGTATTTTCGTAAACTATAAATTCAGAAAAGAATATGTAGTTAAAATGATTAAAAACTATGTGTATCTAAATCCTGGATTGACAATTGTTTTTAATGGAGAAAAATACGTTTCAGAAAATGGATTGAAAGATTTATTAGAAGAAAATATTTCTGAAGAAGCGAAATTATATCCAATTATTCATTTAAAAGGAGATGATATTGAAATTGCTATTACACATAGTAAAGAACAATATAGTGAAGAATATCATTCGTTTGTAAATGGGCAACATACCACACAAGGAGGAACACATCAAGCTGCTTTTCGTGAGGCAATTGTAAAAACACTTCGTGAGTTTTATAAGAAAAACTATGATGCTTCAGATATTCGTAAATCTATTGTAGCTGCAATTAGTATTAAAGTAATGGAACCAGTTTTTGAAAGTCAAACAAAGACAAAACTTGGTTCTACAGAAATGGGAGGAGATCTTCCGACTGTTCGTACTTATATTAATGATTTTGTAAAAAATAAACTAGATAATTATTTACACAGAAATAACGAAACTGCAGAGAAAATTCAGAAAAGAATTTTACAAGCAGAAAGAGAAAGAAAAGAATTATCTGGAATTAGAAAGCTTGCAAAAGATCGTGCAAAGAAAGCAAGTTTACACAATAAGAAATTAAGAGATTGTAGAGTACACTTAACCGATATAAAAAAGGAAAGAAACTTAGAAAGTACTTTGTTTATTACCGAGGGAGATTCGGCAAGTGGATCGATTACAAAATCTAGAGATGTAAATACACAAGCAGTTTTTAGTCTGAAAGGAAAACCATTAAATAGTTACGGAATGACTAAGAAGATAGTGTATGAAAATGAAGAATTTAATTTATTACAAGCAGCTCTTAATATCGAAGAAGGTTTAGAAACACTTCGTTATAATAATATTGTAATTGCTACCGATGCCGATGTGGATGGTATGCATATTCGTTTGTTATTAATTACATTTTTCCTACAGTTTTTCCCAGAACTAATTAAAGAAGGACATTTATATATTTTAGAAACACCTTTGTTTAGAGTTCGAAATAAAAAAGAAACAATTTATTGTTATTCTGAAGAAGAAAAACAGGATGCAATTGTTAAGTTGAAAGGAAAACCAGAGATTACTCGATTTAAAGGATTAGGGGAAATTTCGCCAGATGAGTTTAAACATTTTATCGGTGAAAATATACGATTAGATCCTGTGATGTTGGATAAAGAATTTTCGATAGAACAATTATTGAAATTCTATATGGGGAAAAATACTCCGGACAGACAAAAATTTATTATTGAAAACTTAAAAGTTGAACTAGATTTAGTAGAGGAATTATAATGCAAGATTTAAACGAATTTGAAGATCAAAATAATACAGATAATCAAGAAACGATTACTAAAGTTACAGGAATGTACAAGGAATGGTTTCTGGATTATGCATCTTATGTAATTTTAGAAAGAGCAGTTCCTGCTATTGACGATGGATTCAAGCCTGTGCAACGTCGTATTATGCAATCCATGAAAGATCTAGATGATGGAAGGTATAATAAAGTTGCAAATATTGTAGGGCACACGATGCAGTATCATCCACATGGAGATGCTTCGATTGCTGATGCCATGGTGCAAATTGGTCAGAAAGAATTATTGATTGATATGCAAGGAAACTGGGGAAATGTCTTGACAGGAGATAGAGCTGCAGCTTCTCGTTATATTGAAGCAAGATTATCAAAGTTTGCCTTAGATGTTGTTTTCAATCCAAAAACTACCAATTGGCAAGCTTCTTATGATGGTAGAAGAAAAGAACCAATTAATCTTCCTGTAAAATTTCCAATGCTTTTAGCACAAGGGGCAGAAGGTATTGCGGTTGGACTTTCTACGAAAGTAATGCCTCATAATTTTAATGAATTAATTGATGCTTCGATTCAATATTTAAAAAAGAGAAGTTTTAAATTATATCCAGATTTTATTACAGGAGGAACTATGGATGTTTCGCAGTATAATGATGGTGTAAGAGGAGGTAAAATTCGTGTAAGAGCGACAATTACAAATCCTACAAAAAATCAGTTAGTTATTTCTGAAATTCCTTTCGGAACTACAACTTCAAGTTTGATTGATTCAATTCTTAAAGCAAATGATAAAGGAAAGATTAAAATCAAGAAAATTGAAGATAATACTGCTGAAAATGTAGAAATTGTAATTCATTTAGCAAACGGAATTTCTCCGGATAAAACAATTGATGCACTTTATGCTTTTACGAATTGTGAAAATTCTATTTCGCCACTTTGTTGTGTAATTGAAGATAATAACCGACCAGTGTTTATTGGAGTTTCAGATCTTTTAAAAATTTCTACAGAAAAAACAGTAGATCTTTTGAAAAAAGAACTTGAAATTGAATTAAACGAATTACAAGAACAATGGCATTTTGCTTCTTTAGAAAGAATTTTTATTGAAAATAGAATTTATCGTGATATTGAGGAAGTTGAAACTTGGGAAGGTGTTATCAAGGCAATTGATGAAGGATTAAAACCTCATATTACACATTTAAAAAGAGAAGTAAGAGAAGAAGATATCGTAAAACTTACAGAAATTAGAATTAAAAAGATTTCGAAGTTTGATATTGATAAAGCAAAACAATTTATAGAATCTTTAGAAGAAAAAATCGCGAAGGTTAAATTTAATCTTGAAAATTTAATTGATTTTGCAGTTAATTATTTTAAAGATCTTAAAGCTAAATACGGAAAAGGAAAAGAGCGTAAAACTGAAATAAAACTTTTCGATGATATTGTTGCAACAAAAGTTGTAATTCGAAATTCTAAGCTTTATGCTAATTTTGAAGAAGGGTTTATCGGAACTTCGCTGAAGAAAGATACTTTTATAGGAGATTGTTCGGATATTGACGATGTGATTGCATTTAGAAGCGATGGAACAATGACCATAACTAAAGTTGCGGAAAAAACTTTCATCGGGAAAGATATTATCCATGCTGCTATTTTTAAGAAAAGTGATAAACGTACTATTTATAATATGATTTATCGAGATGGTAGAGGTGGAACTTCTTATATGAAAAGATTTTTTGTTACTAGTGTTACTCGTGATAAAATTTACGATTTAACTGCTGGAACAAAAGGATCTTCAGTTTTATATTTTTCTGCAAATCCGAATGGAGAAGCTGAGGTTGTTTCTATTTATTTAAGAGCAATTAAAGGATTGAAAAAACTTCGTTGGGATCAGGATTTCTCTGAATTATTGGTGAAAGGAAGAAGTTCTAAAGGAAATGTAGTTACAAAAAATCCGATTAAAAAGATTGAATTAAAATCAGCTGGAATTTCTACTTTAAAACCAAGAAAGATTTGGTTTGATGATACTGTAAAAAGATTAAATGTTGATAGTAGAGGAGAGCTTTTAGGAGAATTTAGAGCAGAAGATCGTATTTTAATTATTGATTCAAATGGATATTTAAAAGCGGTAACTCCAGAACTTTCATTACATTTTGATAATAATATTGAAGTTTTAGAAAAAGTTAATCCAATAAAACCAATTTCTGTTCTTTATTACGATGGAGAAAGAGAACGTTATTATGTGAAGCGATTTATTGTGGATGCAAATGTGAAAGAGGAATTGGTGATTACAGATCATCCAAAGTCTCAACTTTTAGCGGTTCAAACAGATTATCGTCCGCAAGTTGAGGTTGTGTTCTCAAAACGATCATTAGAGAATCAAGTCTTAGATTTTGAAAGTTTTATTGCAATTAAAGGAGTGAAAGCAATTGGAAATCTTTATACGAAAGAGAAAATCAGAACAGTAAATGTTTTAGATCCTTTACCATATGAAGAGCCAGTTGTTGATGAAATTGAAGTTGTAGATGAAGAACCAGTTGATGGAGAAATTGCATCAGCCGAAGTTTCAGAAACAGAAGCTTCAGGAGATGTTAAACTTGATGAAGACGGACAAGTTGAAATGTTTTAGATTTTAATTAAAAATATATAATGAGAAGGCAATTTTTTATAAATTGCCTTTTTTTGTGAAAAAGAGTTTGTTGATTGCTTTTAAAAACAAAAATATTATTTGAAATTGAAAAAGATGCTAATGACTACAAAAGAGTATATAAAATCGAGAGAAGAACAAAATGAGATTTTAAAGAAAAAGGTTTTTAAATCGAATGATTATGAGAAATTATTTAAAGAAATTTTTGAAATAACTCCTGTTCGGTATTATAAGAGAAATGTCCCTCAATATGAATTTGTTAATTATATAAGTCATTTGTATGTTCATTTGAAAAATGAAAATTTCTATTCATTATTTATAACTATTGGTAGAATTTGTGATTTTATTGATAGTGATAAGAATAGATCAATGATTGAACAAGATTATTTGAAATTAGTTATAGCATTAATTAAAAAAATGACAATAAATATTTCTTCGAAAGACCTAGAAGATGTACCTGTTTTTAGAATCAGATCATTAGAAGAAAGAATAGAAAAAATTAAAGAATATGAAATTTAGAAATTTGCAAGATTTTCAAAATCTTGAAGGTGGAATTGAGATAGAGTTATTAGAAAAATATATCAGAGATTATTTGTTATTTGTAGAAAGTGATAAAGTTGAATTTGAAATTGCAATTGAAGTTTTAAATGATTTATTGTATTTGAAAGTTCATGATTTTTCTGTTCTTTCGGAAGAAATTGCTGAGAAGATTTTAAAAGGAATAAATAAAAATTATACAAAAGAAAAAATAGATTATTTATTAAGTGAATTTGAGGACGAAGAAAATGAAGATTTATATATAAAATATGATATTCTTCTAGATTGTTTGGTTATGATTTCTAAATCTGTGGATGTTGTTTCGTTTTTAAATGAAAAAATTGCTATTTCAAAAAATGAATGTGAAAAAAATGAATTAAAAGAATGTTTAGAAACTGTAGAATTTTTGCAAAATAAACCTGAAAGTACTTTAAACGATACAATTTTAGATCAAATTTTAGAAAGAGCAGATTCTTATTTTTTTAAAAAGAATGAAAAAATAGATGATAAAAATCTGTTTTGTGGAATGAGAGAGACAATTGAAGAACATGAATATTGTTATACGATAGGATGGAGGTTAAAATCTGAAAAATATAATTCGCGTAAAAAACTTACACTTTTTGCTGGCGGAGGAAAGTTGATGATCTCAAAGTTTTCTGAGGATATAGAAATGGCTGGTTCACTTCCAGATTTTGATTTTGTTAGAGATTTTGAATTAAAAATTAGAGGTTTAAAAGAATATTGGGAACTTGAAATAGAGTATGAGAAAAAGAAAATAAATGCAATCAAAACAATACTTAAGAAAACTAGTTTAGAAATTTTAAAAATGGTTGATGAAAATTCTAAAATTATTATTGGAAATGAAGAATCTTGTGAGCTAAATCAAATGAAAAAGGATTTGCTTGAAGCTGATGTTTCTTGTGATTTGATTTTAAAACCATTATCTAAAAAATATTGAAATGAAAAAAAAAATAAGAAAAAATGTCTTCATTCTGATTTATTTAATTAGTTATTTATCATTTACTCAAGTGAAAGTTGCAAATGAGTATTATGAAGACTATCAAAATAATATTGAATCAGAAAATTATCAAGCAGCTAAAGAATCCATTGAATTTGCTATCAAACTAGATAAATCGAATACTAATTACAAATATTGTAAAGCAAAAACTTTAATATTATTAAAGGAGTTTAATAGTTGTGAGATTTATTTAAATAAATTTTCTAAAAAAGAAAAAAACACAATTAATTGGATTTTGATTTATAGTGAACTACTAAATTTTATTGGAAAGTCAGAAAAAGCTAGAGAAATCTTAAATAGTGAATATAAAAAAAGTAAAATTTATGAGCTCAAAGAAAGAATTTGCTTGAACTATAATGATAAAGAAGAGTATGAAGAAGCTGTTAAATGTTTTAATAATTTAGCAAAATTAAAACCTAATAATAAACTTAATTATCAAAATTTAATTCTTTTAAATATACTTTTAAAAAAAGAAGAGAATTGTATAAAATCTTTAGATGAATTTTTAAAATTAAGTGAAAATAAAGAACAAATACTAAAAGAATTATATAACATTTCTGTAAACAATAACCTGATAAAGGTAGGTTTGTATTGTATTAATCGAATTATTGAAATTGATAGTAATAATTTAGATAACTATTTAAGAAAAATAGAAGTATTAGATACTTTAAATGATACTAAAGGTGTTTATGAAGTTTATTTAAAATTGAATTCAATTGAACCATGTAATATAGATTATTTAGAAAAAATTATAGAATATGAAAATAGAAATAATTTAAAATTTGACTCATTTAATCATTTAACTGAACAAATGATATGTGAAAACAAAAAAGAAGATTTGTTAAACATTGAAGTTAATAAATTTATTATAAATCTATATAGTGATAATAGTAAAATAGCTGAAAATCAGATTGATTCTGTATTATTAAAACATCCAAATGATTTAGATGCGATTTATTTTAAAGGAATTTGTTTATTTAATAGAAATGAATTGGAGAAATCACTATATTATTTTAAAAGAATGCAGGAATTAGATAAAATGAATTCACAAAATCTTGTAACTACATGTATTTATATTATTGAATATGAATTATATGGTAATTGTGAAATTTATGAATTATTTAATCAAAATAAAAAGGAATCTCAAGGAACAGGTTTGTTTAAATCTGAAGTTTCAAATACTAATAAAAAAACAAAAAGACTAATAAGATTTAATAAAGAATTAATGGGAGAAGAATTATTTTATGATTTATCTTTTGAGGATTATAGTGTTCTTAGAAAAAAGTGCAATAAATAAACTGATTCCTGAAAAATAGATTTTTAAAATGAATTGTAATTAATCAATTTTCTCATATGTATTTTTTGGATAAGTAATTTTCCAACGTTCACCATAAATTGATTCAAATTCTAAAGAAATAAATAAATTATTGATGAATTCATCGTAGATAACATTAGAGAATTCATTTTTGATACTTAAAACTGGAATTTCAACTTGAGGCGAAATTACGGTTTCTTTCTCAGCTTCTTTATAATCAACAATCCATGCATTTTCAAACTTTTTTTTCTTACTTATTTCAAAGACAACATCGTCTATTTGATCGTATGTTTTTCCATCATAAATAATTATATAACTTTTTAAAATTCCAGGACCAACTCCGTAATTGGTAAGTTTTAACTCAAAAAAATCATTTGGAATATATCCATGATACATACTCAATCTTGGCCAAACAGTCGCATTTTTTTGTTGATTTAAAATTCTCGTTTGAAAAATAGTAGTACCCAAAGCACAAATTCCTATTACCATTGCAGACAAAGAAACAATCAATTCAAGTTTTCGGGCTTTTATATAAACGTGGTTTTTACTTTTATCTTTATTCATTTTTAATTTCAAATTTTTGTTAAAATTAAAAAATTAACCGAAAAACACAATTCTTACTTTTGAATAAAATATTTTAGGAATAAAATGGAAAAAACACCAATAGCTAAAATGATTTTGATGTAATTACTAATTTTTCTGAATTCTGATTTTTTTTCAGCCAATGTAGTCTTATACATTACTATCATAATTGGAAGGAAAATAAAAATCACGAAAAGTGTTTTAATTTCAAATGTAGTTTCAAAAACATTAAAACTTAAATCTAAAATTTGATAAAGTGAAGCTCCTGCAAATAATAAGGAAATATTTTTTGCTCTTTTCCTTCCTAGAATAATTGGAAGTGTTTTTGCTCCAATTTTATAATCTCCATCGATATCTTCTATGTCTTTGATTATTTCTCTAAAAAGATTGAATATAAAGACAAACAGAGCATAATTGAAAATAATATCAAATATTTTATTGGAAAAATGAAAAGGAATTTGCTCGAAAAGGGGAACTAAAATAACACTGATCGAAAGCAATAAAGCTATAAGGAAGTTTCCTAAGATTAAAGTTTTTTTTAGAAATTTTGAATAAAGAAAAAGTATAAGAATAATTCCTAAAAAGATAAAAGAATACAGAGGTTTTCCAATAACTATCGAAATTCCTAATCCAGAAATGAATCCAAAAATATTTAAAACAGTATAAAGTTTTAAAATTGATTTTCGATCAAAAATATCTAGGATTAAAGATTTTCTAGGTTTATTGATTTTATCACATTCAATATCAAAATAATCATTAATTAAATTTCCAGCAGCAGCTATGAAAAATGTAGCAAAAATTAGAAGAAAAAAAACAGAGTAGCTTAGTGAATTTAGGTTTAACTCTATGGAATCAATTCCAAATTTAAAAAATAATTGCATTACAATCATTATCAATAGATTTTTCCATCGGATAAAGGAAAGGAACGCAATTATTTTATTCATTAATTAAAATTCTTTTTAATTCTGGCAAGGTCTCTTTTGTTGTCACGATCTTTCATTGTTTCTCTTTTATCATGAAGTTTTTTACCTCTACAAAGAGCAATATCTAGTTTTGCCCATCCTTTGTCGGTAACAAAAAGTTTAAGAGGAATAATTGTAAGACCTACATTTTGTAATTCTTTTTGAAGCTTTTTTAATTCTTTTTTATTTAATAAAAGTTTTCTTTCGCTTTTCGGACGATGATTATATACATTTCCATACATGTATTCTTCAACGTACATATTAATTACAAATAATTCTCCTTTTTCATTAAATTCACAAAAACTTTCAGTAATTCGAGCTTTACTTTCTCTAATTGACTTTATCTCAGTTCCAGTAAGTTTAATACCAGCTGTGTACCTGTCTAAAATTTCGTATTGAAATCTAGCTTTTTTGTTTTGTATGTTAATATTCTTCTGCATATGCTGCAAATATATAGAAGTTCTGTCTTTTTAGCTTTAAATAATCTGATAAATATTAAATCTTGTGTATAAAAAGGTTAATTTTGTGCGTTAGAACATAATATATATTGAATTTTACATAAATTTAGCTGTAATTTATAAAAATAAAGTTCTTTTTATGATAATAAATTTATAATGTGCTAATTTATTTTTATTAATATTTATCTTCAAAAATATTTGAAATACAAATTATATGAAAAAAGTATACTCTTTACTACTCATCTTTTTATTATTTATTTCCGTAACTGTTTATTCGCAAGAACCAACAGATGCAGAACATGCAATTACAGTATGTGGAGATTTAGATATGTCTTTAAATTCCAATGGTACAGGAATTAACGATTTTATGAATCAGCCGAGTTCTTCTCCACCATGTGGATTTTCGGAGAGTCAGAGCTTATGGATCCGAGTTGTTATTGAAACCGATGGAACATTAGGATTTACTCTTACATCTAATAATAATGCTGATGATTATGATTTTGCTGTATATGGTCCAAATGTTACTTATGATAATTTAGGTCCAGCTATTCGTTGTTCAGCAACAAACCCACAAGCCGCTGGAGTACCTGCAGTAACCGGGATGAATGAGTTTGAGACAGAAACTTCAGAAGGTCCTGGAGCAGCAGGGAATGGTTTTGTAAAATGGTTAGATGTTGTAGCTGGAGAGGAATATTATTTTTTAATTGATAATTGGAATCAACAAGATGGAGCAGCATTAGAATGGACTGGTACAGCAACTTTTCCTGATGCACCTTCTTTTTTAAATCCTAACGATATTTCTTATGATCAATTAGTTTGTGATGAAGATGGTGTGAATGACGAGTTCACTGAATTTGATCTTACAATTCATGAGTCAACTTTTGTTGGAACACAATCAAATGTTGATGTAACATATCATACGACATTAGAAGATGCGCAAATTGGAATTAATTCCATTTTAGATCCAACAACATTTCAAAACACATCAAATCCGCAAACAATTTTTGTAAGATTACGAAATTCTTTATTGGAATGTTTTACGGTAGATGAATTTCAGATAGAGGTAGAATCTGAAGTTGATTTTTCACCAAATGATTATGTTTTATGTGCAGATTCAGTTATTACTACTATAAATTTCTCAGAATATGAAAATGTACTTTCTACAACTTATTCTTTTACAGAAATTTCTTTTTTTGAAACAGAAAATAATGCTATTTTAAATAATTCACCAATTTCTTCACCATATACTAATATATCTAGCCCTCAAACTATTTGGGTAAAGGTGCAATTAGAAGGGACTTCATGTTATAGTATCAAACCGATAGAACTTATAGTAAATCAAAATCCAACGATTGGGAATTTTTCTGATTTGGAGATTTGTAGTGAACAAGGTATTTTAGAATATACTTTTGATTTAACAGAACAAAATGATTTGATTAATTCTGGAGCGAATATTACTATTACTTATTATGATTCTCTGGGAGGACTTATTTCAAATCCTAGCGGTTATATTACAACTTCAAATGAATTTATCACTTTTAATGTTTTGAATACAGATACTAATTGTGAATCTACTGGAGGTTTTAATTTAATTATTTTAGATGGACCTGTAGTTCAAACTCCTATAGATTTGGAAATTTGTGATGTAGAGCAAGATAGTATACATACTTGGGATTTGACACAACATGAAGATATTTTAACTTCAGGTGGTATATATGACATTAAATATTTTGCTTCACTTACTGATGTGACTTCGAATATTGAAATTTTAACAACAACATCTTTTAATTCTGGCTCTACAACTATTTTTTATGTTTTAGAAAATCCTTTGTCTGGTTGTAAAGTAACAAGTCAATTTTCTTTATTGTTAAATGAAATACCATCTCTTAACCTTTCTTATGATTATAATGAATGTATTTTAATATCAACAAATGAAGCTATTTTTAATTTAGATCAATTTGTAGAAAATTTACAATTAGATTCAGATTATCAGGTTACAGGATTCTATCATGATATTGATAATTCTTTACCGGTTGGAACTTTTCCATTATCAAATCAAATTGTAAATTCATCTAGTTTTCTTTCATCTCAAAATATTGTTTATTTTTCTGTTGAAAATTTACAAACAGGATGTTGGAATGTTTCTAGTATTAATCTTGATTTAAAGTTAATTCCAATTTTTAATGATGATATTTCACATTTTGAATTATGTGATAATGATTATGATGGAGTTACAAGTTTTGATTTAACGACAAAAGAAGGTGAGTTTTTACAAGCAGACTCTAGCGGACTTATTCCTAATTTCTTGTATTATACTTCGGAAGATGATTTAGAGAGTGATACAAATGCTATAATTGATCCTACAGATTTTAGTAATACTATTCAAAATGTTCAATTAATTTGGGTTAAAACATATTATGAAGCAGAGGAGTGTTATTCTAAGAAAAGTTTCTACATCATTGTACATCCAAAACCTGAAATCAATGAAGTTAATGTTTTACAGATGTGTAATGATGGTGATGGTTCTGTATTTTTCGATTTAACAAACCCACAAACAACTTCAGAAATATTGAATAATCAATTTGATGTTTCTATCACTTACTTCACAGATTTAAACGAAGCAAACCAAGCAGTAATCGATGAAGCAAACGGAAACGTAGGATCTTTTGCTTATATCGCTACGCCAGCTAATTTTGAAAATACAGTAACAC
>NZ_JADOTV010000036.1 GCF_015767245.1 Aureivirga sp. CE67 | reverse complement strand
AATTTACTACAAAGATCAAAAGAAAAATTGAATTTTAAGCAAATAAGAACAAAGTTAGCTTATAATAAAGATGAGTTGAATAAGATTTTTAAATCAAATTTATTTTTATGAAAAAGCCGTGTATTTTAATAATATTTGGAACTATTTTATTTATTTTATATATAAAAAAAACCTAGCTTGCCGCTCGTAAAGTGCTCCCACGAACTTGTAGTCAGTGTCGTACTAGCTATTCAAAAAACAACCCAGCATTTTTAATCAAGAATATTGGGTTTTTACGATGAAACTTTTATAATATTATTGCCGTTCGACACTCGAAAAATTTGAGTGCCAGCGTGGAGAAACAGCAGAATATATGAATAATTTGATAAAAAAATATTCAAATGGAACTTATAATAAGAAAGATTTGAAAAGAAAAATTTCTAAAAATATAAATACCACAGTTATAGATACTGGAGCAAATGCAAGAGAAAGTTATATAAAAGATGAAAAGAGAATTAGAAATGACCAAAAGGTTATTAGAGATAGAGAAAGAAAACGCTAAAAGAATAGATTATTTATTGATTACATGTTTGTTTTTGATCATGTTTAAAACTTCATATGGACAATTAGTTTTAAATGATAGTACTAAATTTGAAATTCGAAGAACATCATTGAAATTTATTACTCCAAATAAAATCGAAAAATCTAAGTATCTAATTACAGTAGAAGAAAAATCTAAGGATTTAAAATTTTTGAAGACATTAAATAAACAAAGTATAATTTTGTTATTGGAAGATGAAAATTTTGATTGGAGAATTAATTTGATTTTATATGATGTTTTTAAGAAAGATGCACTACTTTTTTATGTGTTTGATATTAGAAATAGATTAGATTGGGTCAAGTATGATAAAGATAAAGATATAATATATTGGAAAAAAGAATTAGATAATTATGGTATTTTCCCGCTGGCGCGAGAATAAATAATCACTAGTGCTCGATTGTATCAGGTGCCGTATCAGCTACTCAAGAAAAACTTTACCAGCATTTTTAATCAAGAATACTAGGTTTTTACGATGAAACTTTTATAATATTATTGCCGTTCAACACTCGAAAAATTCGAGTGCCAGCGTGGGTAAATGTTGCGAAAAATTTTGAATCATCTCCTTTTTAATGACCCAATGTTTAAAGTAAAATACGATGAAAATAAATCAATAAGAGGAGGTTTATTAGATTATATAGATAAATTATGAAGAAAAATATATTAGAAAAAATCATATTTGATATACGTTATCTTTCAGATAAGTGGACTTATATTTCATGGCTGTTTACTTTAGGTTTTTTATCTCTATTTTCTTTTGGTTTTTACCAAATTTTTAAGGAGAAAACAAAGTTATCTGAATGTTCTGTAGAAACAAAAGCAGTTATTTACAAGATTACTCGAGGATCAAGAGGGGCACACAAATATTATGTTTTTTATGTTAATAATGTTAGATATGATAATCGGTTCGTTACCTCCCATTCTTTACAAATAGGAGATATTGTTGAGATAAAATATAGTTGTGAAGATCCTTCAATTAGTAGAAATATAAAAGTTTATTAATCTAAGATCTTCCTAGTTATAGATAACTAAGTACTCCCACTAACTTGTAGTTCGTGGCGTTTCAGCTGTTAAAAAAAATAAGCAGTATTTTTATTTTGAATGCTGGGTTTTTATGCTGAAATTTTATAATATTATTGCAGTTCGACACTTGAAAAATTTGAGCGTCAGTGTTGGCAAAAAAAGGAAAAAGTCTGTGTTAAGAAATCTATACGTAAATTTAAAAAATCTAATTTTGAAGGAAAAACAATTTAATATTTTTAGAGTAGTAAAATATATTTTATTTTTTGTTTGTATCTCTTCTTTTTCTCAAGAAAATGAAAAGACAGCATTTCTATTTTTTAAAGATGTATTATTTAAAGAAGAATTTAAAAATGAAAGTATAAGAATTAAATTCTCTGGTAAAACAACAGGATATAAGTCATTTTCATTATTTTTTAATTGTTTGAAAATGGAGGAATATGATACTATATCCGAAGATAATTTAAATATTGAAAATGAAGAGATAAAATGGATAAGTCAAAAAATAAAACTGACTAATAAAGTTAAAAAAGATAAAGTAACAAGATATGAATTATTAATATTTAATGAGTTTAATTTTGACGATAAATCTATAGTTTATATGAGATTGGATAATAAATCAAATATGTGTATGGGTTATTTTCTATTTAATAGTGAAGGAAATATTATTGATTGGTGTTTTGAACGCCTTTTTATTTAAGTTCCACAGATGGCGCGAGTTTTAGATAACTAAGCACTCCCGCTAACTTGTAGTTCGTGGCGTTTCAACTGTTAAAAAAAACAAGCAGTATTTTTAATCAAGAATACTGGTTTTTTATGCTAAACTTTTATAAAAGGATTGCCGTTCGACACTCGAAAAATTCGAGCGTCAGCGTGGGGGATTTTTAAGACCCATAAAGAGAAAAATAAAGCATCAAAAGGTAAAAGCACAAGTGGTTAAGTAGAACTAAATTTAATTTAATATGGAAAAGTATATCAAGAGTTTAAAAAATAAGATGTTTTTTGTAATATTAATAATAATCTTAGGTTCTTGTACTGAAAAAGTAAACAATAAGAAGATTATAAAGTATAATAATAAAGAATATAAATTAGATTCTTTTTTTGTAGTTGATATATATGAGAGAGTATATCAAACAGATTTACATTTAAATGTATCTAAAGATACATTATCAATATTAGAACACTGTTATGATGATAAATATATGATTTGGAATATTGGTTCGTTAAATATGGAGAAACCAATTACTTGGTCTTTAAATAATAATTGTGGGATGATAACAATAATAGATGATTTACAAAGTAGATTGAAATCTATAGATACACTAAATAATAATATTTATTGGTTTGATATAGAATTGGGATATGATGCAGGTGTGGATTCCCCAAAAAGTAAAAGTACTTTGATTTTTTCGAAAGAAAAAGGTATTATTTGTTTGATAAAAAAAGATTCTATGAACTTAGCTCCTTTTTATTAATAGCAATCCCAGCTGGCACGCGAATAAATAATCGCTAGTGCTCGATTGTATCGAGTACTGTACCAGCTACTCAAAAAAACAAACCAGTATTTTTAATTATTAATTACAAATTTTTAATTACAAATGCTGGGTTTTTTATGTTTAAAATTTTTATGTTAAGGATGTATGTTACTTGAAAGAATTCGAACCCCAGATGGCACGCTAATAAATAATCGCTAGTGCTCGTGTCCTCACGAGTACCGTACCAGTTGGTAAATAAAACTAAACCAGTATTTTTAATTGTAATTTTTCAATTAAGAATACTGAATTTTTTATGTTAAAATTTTGTATTATTGTTTTTAAAAATAAAAAATGCTGAAAAAATAGCGTGTTTTGAATTAAGGCTGTTGGTTTTTTATATTAGAATTTTATAATATTATTGCCGTTTGACACTCGAAAAATTCGAGCGCTAGCATGGGTAGATTTTCTTCAAATAGATGAACTTAATGAAAATATTAAATCTTTTAATGTTTCATCTGGTACTTTCTTTAATACACAGAAATCTCAAGTGGATAAAAATTCTGAAAGATTACTTTTAGGTATTGACTATTAAAAATATAATTAAAATGATAAAAGATATAATTTTTGATACTAAATTCATGTTTTATAATAAAAATGAAGGAGGTACTAGGAAGATTTATAAAGGAATGTTTGTTTATTTATTAGTTAATTTAAAAGAAGATCATTATGAATTAAAAGGATTGACACCAGATGAATTAAGTTATAGATATTCTCAAAAGGCTTTTTTTTTAGATATAGATGAAACTAAAATAGAACGTGATAAATGGACTTTTGCAAAAATGATATTGAATTGCTATACAATGGAAAGTTATTATGAAAAGGGATTTAAAAAAGGGGATCATTTTCTTTTAGTTGAATTTGGTAAAATTATTGGAAAAGGTATTATAAATGATATTTATATGATTTATTATTAATCCCCCGCTCGTCCTCAAATGAATAATGAAAGACGCAAGCAACCGATTGTATCGGGTGCCGTACTAGCTACTCAAAAACCAAACCAGTATTTTTAATTAAGAATGCTGTTTTTTTTGTGTTAAAATTTTGTATTATTGTTTTTTTAAGATTTAAGCTATTAAAAAGTAATAGTTTTTAAATTAGGATTAATATTACTTTCAAATCTTGTAGTAATAGATATTACAGAAGTACAAGACGGATTGATTTCCAATATTAATACAGACGATATCTTTAAAACAGACGTTCTTTCTTATAATGATTACTACCCTTTCGGAATGTTGATTCCAGGAAGACATGCTAGATCGGATGATTATCGTTATGCGTTTAATGGTATGGAAGCTGATGACGAGATTAAAGGTGAGGGGAATTCTTATGACTTTGGAGCTAGGATGTATGATAATCGTATTAGTAGGTTTTTTAAGATGGATCCAAAATTTATGGAATTCCCTTATTGGTCACCATATAGTTTTGCAGGGAATAATCCTATTAGATTTTTTGATAAAAATGGAGAGTCTCCAGGAGATCCTATGCATCATGAATTTTTAACTACGGTTGCTATTGAGGTTTATAATTTTATTAAATCAAAAGGAGGATCTACTAGAGGAGCGTTGCTTGTTATATCCCAAGCAAGTTTTGAATCATTGTGGGGGAAAGAAGCAATTAGATATAAAGATTATAATCTTTTTGGAATAATGACATTAGGAGAGGATTATAAACGAACAACATCACATGGGAGAGTTAGGGATTACTCTAAAAAAGGAGGGTTTGCAGCTTCTGTTTCAGATTTTTATAATAATGTAAGTAGAAAATGGGAAGGATATGCAGTTCTTTTAACTAAAAACAGTTTTACTCCTGATGATATTGATAAAGCTCTTTATACAGGTGATTACATTGAATGGGAAAAAGAAAGAAATAAAACAGGACATTTTTCTTATAATTGGGATGATGTTGATGAACCAACAAAAACTAATAATAATGAATATGGTACTCGTTTATTTAATCAAATGAAATCAGTTAAGAAAAGATTTTTGAATAGCTTGAATTATCAAATTGAAAAAAACAATAAAAGAATTAATGAAATAAATGACGTTATATCTGAATTAAATTGTCATACTGAATGTGATAATTCTCCTTACAGAAAAGATTTAATAGATGAGAGATCTTATCTAAATAATCAAAATAAAGATTTAAATACTATAAAAGACGAAGTTTCAAAAGAGGAATTATAATTTAAGATGAAGTTAATAATAAGTTTTGTTGTAATATTTTTATTAAATATTGTAATGTTAAAAAATGAAGAAGATTATTGTAAAAATATAAGAAATAATTTTTCAATAATTCAAAAAGATGGAACAGAAAAAATTATTGTATATTCTGGAAGATGTAATGAAAAAAAAATAATGATAACACAATTTAATAATTTTTCTTTATCTGGTATTAGCATACCAAATAATTCAATTAAGATTAATGATTCAATTTTAGAAAATAATATTTCATATTTTAAATCAAATGAAACAATTTTAATTGGTTTATTAGGGAATAATAATTCTTTAAATTTACATGAGATTGATATTAAACGAAAAAAAAGTAGAGATTTAGGTATACGAACTTTAAGTGATTTTTACTATATAGATTCTAAAAATAATTTTATTATAACTACTTCTAATTTAAGAGATTTAGATACTTTTTTTAAAGTTAAAATTAATAAGTATGATTTAAAGAAATATAATTTAATTGGAAGTAAAGAAGTAAAATTTATTATGAATGAAAAAGATTCAATTTTAAATTCAATTGAAAATATATTCTCTGCACCCCCCCCCCCCCCCCCCCCCCCCCCAGATCCCGCGAGTATTAGATAACTAAGCGTTACCGCAAGTTTTTAACTTGTGGCGTACCAGCTGCCCCCGCTCATCCGAGATTTAGGTAATTGAGCGCTACCGAAAAGTCGTACTTTGTGGCGTACCAGCTGCTCAAAAAAACAAACCCAGCATTTTTAATTAAGAATGCTGGGTTTTATATGTTTAAATTTTTTGTGTTATTGCTTTGTGTCACTCGAAAGGATTCGAGCGCTAGCTTTTATAAATATTTTTTGGTTGTATATTGTTATAAAATAATTGAATTAATATAATGAGCAGAAAATATAAATTTCATAACAAATCAGGAGCCTATTTTGTCAGTTTTGCAACCGTAAACTGGATTGATGTATTTACAAGACAAGTCTATTTTGCTGTTTTAGCAGAAAGTATAGACTATTGTAGAAAATAAAACTTCGACTTCGCTCAGTTACCAATTGAATTATGGAGTAAAAAAGTAATCCAACAAAAAATAGACTATATCCATCAAAATCCAGTAGAATCAGGTTTTGTTTTAGAAGCGACAGAATGTAAGTATTCAAGTACTAGAATTTTTGCAGATGAGAATTTTGTATTGGATATATAATAATATTTTATTTCCTTATAAAGTTTTGACTAATAAAAGTTAATATAATTAAATAATTTTTACTTTTGTAGTGTAAATATCAATAAAATGACTACAAATTACTTCAAAATTGTTAAAATATTATTTCTTTTTTTATTCTTTCAATCACTCCAAGCCCAAAAAGAATCCAATATTTGGTATTTTGGGTATAAAGCAGGTCTAGATTTTAATAGTGGATCTCCCGTAGCTTTAACGGATGGAGAACTTATAACTGATGAAGGTTGCGCTACGATTTCAAATGCAGAAGGAGAGTTATTATTTTATACAGATGGTATTACTGTATATAATAAAAATCATGAAATCATGGAAAATGGAACAGGATTAATGGGGAACTATTCAAGTACAAGTTCAGCAATTATAGTACCAAAGCCCGATTCTGAACATATTTATTATGTGTTTACAGTTGGGTTAAATTATGCAGAGGAAGGTTTTCGATATTCTGAAGTAGATATGAATTTAGATGGAGGAAATGGAGCTATTACAGAAAGTAAAAATATTTTATTAGAATCTGAAGTTACAGAAAAATTAACTGCAATAAGAAATAATCAGACCAATGAATATTGGGTGTTAAGTCATCGTTGGGAAAGTAATGAATTTGTTTCTTATAAGGTAACTTCTTCAGGAGTAATTGAAACCCCTGTAGTGAGTGCTGTAGGAATTTATGTTGGAAATATTATTGGAGCTCCAGCAGAAGCAATTGGTCAAATAAAATTTTCTCCAAATGGTAAAAAAGCAGTAGTAGTAAGAACTAGTTTACCTACGGAATTATATGATTTTGATAAAGAAACAGGTATTTTATCTAATGCAATGATACTAAGTACCGCTTCTTCTGAATATGGTGCTGAATTTTCTCCAGACAGTCATTTTCTATATTTATGTCAAGTATATGGTAATAATTTATCAAATCCTAAAAAAGGTTTAAAACAATTTGATATTACTTTATCAACTCCAGAAGATATTATTAATTCAGAAATTTTAATTTCTACTACTAGTAAATGGAGAGGAGCTTTACAATTAGCAACAGATGGTAAAATTTATGTAGCATGTCATGATTCGGGTTATCTTGATGTGATACATAACCCAAATGAACTAGGTCTTTCTTGTAATTTTGAAGATAATGGAGTTTATTTAGGTGGAAAAAATTCATTAGGAGGTCTACCTGCCTTTAATCAATCTTTTTTTAAGTTAAGCTCAATAAAGCATGAAAATAGTTGTTTAGGTGAAACAACGAATTTTACTTTAGTAAATGCAGAAGGTTTTACAAATATTTCATGGGATTTTGGAGATATCACATCAGGAGATAATACTGCTGTTGGTGATAATGTATCGCATGAATATACTTCTCCAGGAGAATATACTGTAACTGTAACGGCAGATGGTTTAGAAGGAGATATTTCAGAAGAAATAACAGTTACAATTTATGAAGTACCACAAATTAGTTCCATATCTAATTTAGAAGTTTGTGATGAAGATAATAATGGTTTTTGGAATTTCGATTTTACAGAAAAAAATGAAGATTTATTAAATGGTCAAGATGAATCTATTTTTGAAGTAAAATATTTTACTTCACTAGAAAACATAGAGGAAAATCAGCCAATAGAAAATCCTGAAAACTATGAGAATACTACAGCTTATACTCAAGAAAAAATTTATGGGGTAGTTCGAAATAAAGAGAATATTGATTGTTATGCAATGACAGAATTTACAATTCAAGTTTTTGACACACCAATAATTTCAGAAACTATTTCTGTTTTTGAAAAATGTGATGACGAAAGTTTTGGATCTGATTCAGACGGACTTGTTCTTTTTGATTTGACAGATAAAACGGATGAAATTTTAAATGGATTTCCAGAGGATACTGTAAATATTTATTTTTTCACAGATAATAATACAGAGGATTTAAGTACTGCAATTCCAAATCCTGAAGCTTTTCAAAATACAACAGAAATTCAAACGATTTATGTAAAAGTTATGAATAAAGAAAATGAAGATTGTTTTGCTGAAACGAGTTTTATGATTCAAGTAAATGTCCTTCCAGTTGTGAATACTTTTGTTGAACTTTCTCAATGTGATGATGATATGGACGGATTTACGACCTATAATTTGGAAGAATCTTTTGCAGAGATTTCTACAAATTATGAAAATGAAACTATTACATTTTATATAAATGAATCGGATGCAATTTTAGGAGAAAATGCTATTTTAAATACAACGAATTTTCAAAACCCAGAAGTTTCCAATTCTAAAATTTGGGCAAGAATAGAAAATGAATTTGGATGTTTTCGTACTTCAGAGATTGATTTGATTGTTTCTACTTCACAAATTCCAGTAGATTATCATCATACTATTTACCAGTGTGATAATGCAGAAGATGGAAATGCAAACAATGGAATCGTAACTTTTGATTTTAGTTTTGTACATGCAGAAATAGAAACGATGTTTCCTGCTGGGCAAGAATTGATCATTTCTTATTATGAGAATCAATCAGATGCTTTAGCAGAACAAAATGCAATAACGAATACTTCTTCTTATACAAATACATCTTCTCCGAATCAGCAAGAAATTTACATTCGAGTAGAAAATCTTTTAAATAATGATTGTATCGGACTGGGACATCATATAACATTAGTTGTAGAAAATATCCCCGAGATTTATGATTTAGAAATTCCTGTTCTTTGTGATGAAAATGGAGATTCTTTAGTAGAATTTGATACCTCTTTATTTAATGAAACATTGACTGGAGGACAAGAAAATGTAATTTTAGAATATTTTGGTGCTTCAGGAAATAGTTTAGGAAATTCACTTCCAAATCCTTTTGAGAGTTCTACTCAAACGATTACAGTTCATGCGATAAATAATATTTCTCAAGATCCAAATGGTGCTTGTTATATGGAGAAAGAATTACAATTTGAAATATTTTCGATAGCAGCTTTTAATGTTTTAGACAAAGAAACTTGTGATGATGATTTTGATGGAATATTTTCTTTTGATACTTCAACAATTGAGCAAGAAGTTTTAAATGGGCAGACAGGAATGATTGTTACTTATAAAAATAGTAATGGAGAAGTTTTGCCAAGTCCACTTCCAAATCCTTTTACTACAGGTTCTGACACAATAACAGTTCGAGTTGAGAATGCAGAAAATACAGCTTGTTATGAAGAAACTACTTTTTCATTTGTAGTTTATGAAACACCAATTGCAAATGAAATTTTAGATTATTTTGTTTGTGATGATGCTTCAAATGACGGAATAAATATTTTTGATTTAGCACAATTTAATTCAGAAATATTAGGGAATCAATCAGAGGAGACTTTTGAAATTTCTTATTATTTAAGTCAAGAAAATGCAGATTCAAAAGAGTTTGCTTTAGATTTGAATTATGAAAATATAGAGAATCCTCAGACAATTTTTGCTAGAATTGAAAACAAACAAAAATCAGATTGTTTTGCGACAACAAGTTTTACTATAGGAATTTATGAGATGCCTACGATAGCTGAAATTTCAACTTTGGAACAATGTGATGACGAATCAAATGATGGTATTGCAATTTTTGATTTATCAGAAAAAAATGAAGAGATATTAGCAAGTCAAATTTCGCAAGATTTTAATATTACCTATCATTTGTCAGAACTAGATGCTATTTCAGATATCAATTCTATAGCTACAAATTATGAAGGAACAGCAACGGAGATTTTTGTAAGAATAGAAAATGAAGAAAGCGAATCTTGTTTTGTTGTAAATTCATTTTTAGTAGAAGTTTTACCATTACCAGATTTTGATTTGGAACCTGAGCAATTCTTATGTAGAAATTATACAAAAACACTTTCTGTATCTGAAGAATTTGATACTTATTTATGGTCCACAGGAGAAACTACAAATTCTATTGAAGTTTCAGAAATAGGAAATTATACAGTTACTGTCGGAAAATATTATCCTTCAGGAATGCTTTGTGAGAGAACAAAAGAAGTAGAAGTGATTTTATCAGAGGCAGCAAAGATATTTGAAATCAAAAAAGAAGATTGGACTTTTGATTCGAATTCTATTCATGTTTTAGTAGGTGGAGTAGGAGATTATGAATATTCTATTGATGGAGAATATTATCAAGACGAGCCAGTTTTTGAGAATCTACAAGTGAATGATTATACTGTTTTTATTCGTGATAAAAATGGATGTGGTGTTGTAAATGATAAGGTGTTTTTACTTTATTATCCACAATATTTTACTCCAAATGGAGATGGAATCCATGATTTTTGGCAATTGAATAATGCAGAAGGAGAAAAATATAACCAGATTTTTATTTTTGATCGTTACGGGAAGTTAATCACAAAATTTATCGGAAAAGATAAAGGATGGGACGGAACTTTTCAAGGAGAGCCAATGCCATCTAGTGATTATTGGTTTTTATTAAAACGAACAAATGGAAAAGAATATCGAGGACATTTTACTTTGAAACGATAGTTGAATAAAAGTTTAGAATAAATATTATCATGATTCACTTTGAATAATTAAGTATAGATTGTCAAGTTCCCCTCTCGAGAGGGGCTAGGGGCAGGACTGACGCATGAACACATAAAAAGATAAAATTTGTCCTTAAAAAGACTAAATTTTCTTCAAATTCAATATGAATTCCCCTCTTGAGAGGGGCGAGGGGTGTGTTTTAAATCTAACAAAGTTTTTTCATAAGAATTCACGTAATATTGTATAATTATTTTCATAGAAATATTAAAAGCTGAGGTAGCCGGTTTCCTAGTTATACGAAAGGATCCGAGCGATAGCGGAAAACAGTTGTAAAAAAAGAAACAACGGAACAAACAAAATGAAAGTAGAGAAAAATAAAGGACTGGAGTTAATATTGGTGGGTATAGTTTTATTTACTATAATTTATCAATCAAAAGAAAATTATTTCAATAGACTAGAAAATGGAGTAAGAACAACTGCAGAATTATATGTAGGATATAATGTTACATGGACTTATGAAGTTAATGGTAAGAAATATGAAGGGAAAAGATCACAAACATCATTTTCACCTACTTTGTATACAGGTGAAAGATATTATGTATATTATGATTCTAAATATGCTATGTCTTCATCTTTTGTTCCTTCAGAGCCAATAATTGATAGTTTAGATTTTTATAAATTAACTTCCTTGCCAATGAGTATAGATTTAGAAAAGGGGTATCAAAACATTTCATTTAAATATGAAGTAGATGGTAATATAATTGAAAATTTAAATGTTAAAAAATTATCAAAAAATGTAAAAATTGTAGATGAAAAATTTGACGTTTATGTAAATAAAAAGAATGTTAATAATTCGTATATAATATTCCCAAGCTCAGATTCTATCAGTTTTAAATAACTAGCCCGTTTGGTACTCGAAAAAATCAAGCGCAAGTGTAGGGTGATGGAGATGAACAGAGAGATAAAGATTCAATAAATAAAGGAGTTGAAATAGCTAGAAATAGAAGTAAAGGATGAAAAATATATTTTTAAAATTTATAATTTTATGGTTAATGATTTCACTAATAAATAGTATTTTGTTTAGTTTTTTTCAAGATAATTTTTTATTTAAAAATATTGTAATTGACTTATTCTCATACTCATTGTCATTATCATTTCTGCCAATTGTAATATTATATATATTATTTAAAAGAAATATAAATTATTGGATTGCTGGATATAGATTTTATTTTTTTAGTGGTGTAATATGTTTACTCCTTTTTATACTACTATGGATTATTCTTAATTCTAGTGTAAGGATATGGGAGAATATAGTTTTTTTTAAAGGATTTTTATCTTATTTCTTAGGAACATTATTGTCTGTTTTTATATGGAAATATATTTTTTTCCCCCGTAAGTCCTCGAATGAATAACGACTGATTGCTAGTGCTCGATTGTATCGAGTACTGAACCAGTTGCTCAATAAAACCAAACCAGCATTTTTAATTAAGAATACTGATTTTATATGTTAAATTTTGTATTATTGTTTGAGATTAAAAGTTATGAAGAAGAGAAATGATAAATTTTCAGATTGAAAGGGTACGAGAGTTATAAACTCGTATCAGTGTGGTAAACTATTTTTGGAAAAGCATCAGCAAAAGTAAATATAAGTTTTAAGTTGATAGAAACAAATTCAAAAAGTCAAACTAATGAGATTACAACAACAAATACAGTTCCTACAATATTAGAACGTTCAAAAGGAAAAATTAACTTTTATCTTAATATACAATATGAAACAGATAATACACAATCAAATGAAACCACTGAAAGCGGGAATGTTACACAAAATCTTTAAAATTATAATATTCTGTGGAGTATTATCGCTTTACTCCTGTACAAATGAAAATGTACTATATAATGAGCCAGTGTTAGTCTATATGAATATAGGTAAAGAAGTTAATGGGATAGCAGAAAAAATAAGTATAACAGATGATTTTTTAATCGTTAAATATGATGATGGAAAGATTGATCATTATAATATTAATGAAATTAATTATTTTAGGGTTATAAAGATAAAATAATCCCCCGCTCGTCCTCGAATGAATAACGAAAGACGTTAGCGACTGATTGTATAGTGCCGTACCAGCTACTAAAAAAACAAACTCAGTATTTTATAACTCTTAATTACAGATTTTTAATTAAGAATCGTGAGTTGTTTGTGTTAAAAATTTGTATTATTGTTTGAAGTTGAAAATTGTAAATAAGAGAAATGAAAAGAATACAATCTGTGAGGGTACGAGTTACAAACTCGCACCAGCGTGGGAAGTATTTTTAGGTACCTTTAGAAAATAAGTTATTATGAAAAATAAAAATTTATTGAGTATTTTCTTGATTTTAATGATATTTTGTAATTGTAAAAATAAATCGAAAGGTTTGACTAATAATCTTAAAAAAAATATTAGTTTATCAGATACAATAAATTCAGAGATTGAATCAAATAATGACATGATTGCTCTTGTATATTATGGACTGATGGAGTTAAATACAATTCATCCTAAAATACTTCACTTATATAAAAATAAATCTTTTTTAAGAATAGAAAATGGAAATATTGTTGATTCTATACCTGAAAATATTCAAATGAAAAAAATGAAAAAATATATTTTTTCATTAAAAAATCAAGAATTAAAGAACATTTACTGGGATAGAATTAGTGAAGGTCTTGTAAGGCGTATTTTATTTAAAGAAAAAGATTCACTTAAAGAAATTCGAGTGATAGGTTACCCTGAAAAAATGCCTAATGATTCAATTGTAATAGTTTTAGATGAATATTTACAAGTTATTGATTCTAATATTAAAAATAAATTAGAAAAAAACAGATTTAATTGAAAATAAAACTCTTGATTTTGGCCATTAGTTCGACATATAAGGGTGCTTGTTGGAACAGTCTGTGCTGTTAGAAATAGTTACAGATTGCCCTCTCATAACGAAAGATGTTAGTGATCGATTGCATTAGCTGCCGTACTAGCTACCCAAAAAACAAACCTCATACATTAAAATTAATAAAGTATGGGGTTTTATATTTAAAACTTTGTTTTATCACTGCATATCACTCGAAAGGATTCGAGCGCTAGCGTTTGATTATTTGTAGAATTAATCTAAGCCTTACAAATATTTACTTCCTTCTTTTACACTAAGATTAGAAAGTTCCGTTTTTTCAATGAATTCTTTCACCCAAATAGGATTTGTTTTGCTGTAGTTTCTTAAAGCCCAACCAATAGCTTTATTCAAGAAAAATTCTTTAGTTCCATTACTCAAATGAATTGCATTTTCCAACAGTTCTGTATCTGTTTTTTCTCGATATTTTAATTGAAATAAAATAGCAGTTCTTTTCAACCAAATATTCTCAGAAGCCAACCATTTAGAAGTAATTTCTTTTCTTTTTTCTGGGAATTTTAAAAAATAAGAACCAACCAAATTTGCTGCGATAAAATCTACAGTATCCCACCAAGATTTTGTTAGAACTAATTCTTCAAAAAATAAAATATCGTCTTCTGAAAAATCTTTTTTAAACTTCAAATAATATTCCTGTGCAAAATATTGACATTCTCTTTCTGGCTGTTTCCAAAGTTCTGAAACCAATTTTTTAGCTTCTTCTTTGCTTGGCAAATTTTCTTTTTTAAAATAAAACTTCTGAATTTCTTTTCGTTGCGGAGATTTTACGCCAAAAAAAGAAAATAAATTTTTCATATATGCTTTTTGTTGCAAAGCAATTTCTTCGTTGGATACAGATTTGAATTTTTCTAAAATTGGTGAAATTTCCATTTTATTTTTCTTAAGAATCGCTGTAAAGCTAATAAATTACTATTATTGTATCAAAAATAATAAAATGCCAGCTAATAGAAACGCACTTATTCGCTATAAAACAATTGATCAATGTTTGCAAAATCGATTTCGAAAATGGACTATCGATGATTTGGTAGATGCTTGTTCGGATGCTTTATACGAATATGAAGGAATTGACAAAGGAGTAAGTAAAAGAACAGTTCAAGGAGATATTCAGACCATGCGAAGTGATAAATTGGGTTATAATGCACCAATTATCGTTTTGGAAAGAAAATATTATACGTATGAAGATGAAGAATATAGTATTACGAATATTCCAATTTCCAATCAAGATTTGGATAAGTTAACCGAAGCTGTAGAATTCATGAAACAGTTTCAAGGTTTTTCGCATTTTCAAGATTTAAATTCGATGGTTCAGAAATTGGAGGATCAAATTTATGCTGCAAAAACGCAGAAGAAACCTGTAATTGATTTTGAAAAAAATGAGAATCTTCGTGGATTAAAATTTTTAGATGTTTTGTATAAAGCGATTATTCAAAAACAATCTTTGGATATTACTTATAAATCTTTTAAAGCCAGAAATGAAGAAACTTTTACAATTTACCCTTATTTATTAAAAGAATTTCGAAATCGTTGGTTTATTCTCGGACAAAGAAAAAAACGTGAAGGTGTTTTGAATTTAGCTTTGGATAGAATTTTAAGTATTTCTAAAAGTGAACTTCCTTTTCAAGAGGCAAATAATTTTGATCCAGAAACCCATTTTAAAGATGTGATTGGTGTAACTGTAAGTCCAAGTCTTCCTGCAGAAAAAGTGGTTTTATATGTGGTGAGAAAACATGCTCCATATGTATTGACAAAACCGCTGCATAGTTCTCAGAAAATGATTGACCAAGATCGTTTTGGAATTACAATAAGCCTAAATGTGCAACATAATTTTGAGTTGGAAAAAGAAATTTTAGCTTTTGGTGAAGCTATTCATGTGATAAAACCTTATCGTTTAAGAAAAAATATTAAAAATCGATTGTTAAATGCTGTCGAATCGTATCATGGAAATCATAATGATAAAACCTACAGAACAGCAACGAAGCAATTAGAACATAAAGGTTTTAGTGTTTTAGAGAAGGTTTATACTACAAATGAATTAAGAAGAATTATTGGAGTTTTAGAAAAAGAAGGAATTACTAAAAACGAGAAAGTTTATGCACAAAGAAAACTTTTACAAAAAGTACCGACTTTAAAAGGGATTTTGTTCAATAGAAATTTGAGAAATCTTCTGGAAAGAATTGATGAACGTGCTGTTTTGACAAAAGCAATTTATTTTGATAAATCTGAAAAATTTAATTGGGTTGTTCCATGGCATCAAGATGCGATGATTAATGTGAAATTTAAAAAAGAAACAGATGGTTATTATGGTTGGACAAAAAAAGGAGAGGTAATCAGTGTTTGTCCGCCAGAGCAAATTTTACAAAATACATTTACAGTCCGAATTCATTTAGATGATGTTGATGATTCAAATGGAGTTTTAAAAGTAATTCCTGGTTCGCACAAAACACGTTTGGAAGATGCTGAGGTAAAAGCAATCACACAAAATAGTATTCCACATCATTGTAATGTTGATGCAGGTGGAGTTCATTTGATGAAACCTTTGATTTTACATAGTTCTTTAAAATCGGAAACAAAGAAAAGAAGAAGAGTAATTCATTTAGAATTTTGTTCAGAATTTTTACCAAATAATTTAGTTTGGGAAGAGCTGTTTGTTTATTAAATTTGCAGCCTTTTTAAATGAAGCATGGAACACAAACATTTTAAAATATTTAAACCTTACGGATATTTAAGTCAATTTAAATACGAACTTAAAAGAAAGAAAAAACTTCTTGGAGAATTTTACGATTTTCCTGAGGGAACTATGGCTATTGGGCGTTTAGACGAAGATTCTGAAGGTTTACTTTTACTTACCACGGACGGAAAAGTCAGTAATGATATTCGAAGCAAAAAAGTAGAAAAAGAATATTATGTTCAAGTAGATGGAGTAATTACGGAGGAAGCAATTCAGCAATTGCGAGATGGTGTAGAAATCACGGTGAACAAAGATAAATACAAGACAAAACCTTGTAAAGCATCTAAAATCGATATTCCAACTTTACCAAAACGAGCAAAGAAAATTCGTGATGAAAGACATGGACCAACTTCTTGGGCATCCATCACTGTTTCAGAAGGAAAATTTCGTCAAGTTCGAAAAATGACTTCTGTTGTTGGTTTTCCAACCCTTCGTTTAGTTCGAGTTCGTATCGGAGATATTACCATCAAAGATTTAGACGCAGGAAGTGTAGAAGAGATTTTTATTTAAAAAAATCACCTTTTAAAATTTGTGACAATATAAATACTAAAAACAATGGACGCACTTTACTAAAGTGCGCCCATTGTAAATTATATTCCCCTCCTTAAAAAAGGAGGGGCTAGGGGTGGTTATTAAATCCCCACAGCTCTTTTAGCTTGTTCTATATGGCGAATGTTATGATAAATTACAACACGTAAAGTATCACCCAATCTTAGTTTTAAAACAGTAGAAATAGAAATTGCCGTTTTCGTTTTTGTCAAATTCACTTTTCTACAACTTTTAAGAATTTTCAGCATTTCTTCTTGCTGCTTTATAAAAACAGAAATAGTATTTTTATCCAACTCTTTATATTTAGGATCTTTATCTAAATAAGTTTTCATTTTACTTTGTTTCTCATTCGGAAGCATACTTTTTGCAAAATAATTCCCGATCATTCCACTTTTAAATTCATCAACAAAAGAATGTTTTGCATTTTCAATTCTATTTTTGATTTCAGGATTGTAAAAAACACCATACATGTTCAAATGCTCAAAACACTCCAAAGCATTCCATGTACTCGGATTTGCTCTTTTTTGCAAAGTATCCAAATCCAGTTGTTTTAGTTTTTCAGCAGTTTCAATATTTTGCTTCGTATATGTTTCCAGTTCCTTTAGTAAGTCTTCCGCTTTAAGTTTCATTTCAGTTCTATTTTGTACAAAAGTCGCATTTTTCAAGTAAACTAAACTTGATTGAAATCAATATTTTTTCAGGCGAGATAAAGTTTCTGGACTCATTCGAAGATAATTTGCAATAAATTTGTGTGGAATTTCTTGAAATAAAATTGGACTTCTATCCAAAACACGTTTGTATCTTTCTAAAGGTGATTTGATTAGTAAATCTTGTTCTCTTTCTAATTGCTGTAAAATAAGTTGCTGTAAAAGTACATTCCAAAGTTCTTGAAGCTCTGTAGAACTATGCATCCAAGCGATATAATTTTCTTTAGAAATAACTTTTAGGTTAGATTTTTTGAGCGCTTGAATGGTGAAATTCGTTGGTTTTTCCGAAATAAAAGAATCTAAAGCCGTGATGAAATTATTTTTATATCCAAAACGAATTGTATGTTCAGAATCTTCATCTTCTATAAAAATTCGAACACTTCCATTTTCAATAAAATAAAGATTTGTGTCTATTGAATTCTGAAAAGTAATTATTTCATTTCTTTCATAAGAAATTGTCTTTTCCCATTTGTTTTCTTCGCTAAGTTTTTTTTCTAATGTTTGAATTAAATTCATTTATCCATTGTTTTCACACTTTTCTTTTAGAGCCAGATTCATTTCTTCAAAACTATGACGTGCACTTTCAAGTGTTTTTCCTGCAGTAGCTACTAAAATTCCAGTAAATTTTTCTCCGTGGATAAATTTAGTTTTTTCTTTTTCAATTGGCTCTAAACAAAAATAATGTTCTCCATCAAAAACACCTTTTACACCTAAACTGCCAAGCCAGCGAAGTTTTCTTCTTTCTTCATATTCAGTAATAGTCGGACGAATATTCATTTTTCTGCCATTTTTAAACTGAACTTTTACTTTCAATTTTTTACCTTCTTTTTTAATACCATTTATTTTCACAATAAAAGGATTCCAAATAGAGTAGGTTTTAAAATCCATTAAAATATTCCATATTTTTTCAGCACTTGAATCAATAATGATTTCTGTTTTGATATGTTTCATATTTTTAATTGGATTAGAGTGAACAACTAAATTACGAAACTTTACAAGGAAATTTATTAGAAAACTGTTTGTATAATATTAAAAAACAGCTAAATTTTTAGATTTAGCTGTTCAAAACTAATTAGAAAAAATTGACTTGTAATTATGAATGAATATTAATTGGTTACGATTTTTTTAGTAGGATTTACTTTAATATTTTCACTTAAAGAATTACGGTTATTCTGTAATTTTTTAGTTTCATTACTATATAAAGTTCCTTTTGATTTGAAATTTGTATTTCCGTATACATACAAATCTTTTGAACCATCATTATTAAAATCAAAAAATAGAATATGATTATTTTTGATATTATTTAATTGTTGGATTTGATTGACTTTTGAAAACTGTAAGAAATTTTGTTCCGAATAATTATAAAAAATAGCTGTTACAGTTTCTCCCTTTTGATTTTCTGTAATTTGAATAATATCAGTTAGAGAATCCTTGTTTAAATCCGAGAAATAAAATTTTGTTTTTTCAATAGAATGAAAGTTAAAACTTACATTTGATTTATTAAAAATTAATTGATTGTTTTTTGAATTATTTTGGTAAACAATGAATTGATTTTTAAAGAATTTATCTTTTACAATAAACTCCGCCTTTTGATCATTGTTTAAATCTTCCACAAAAATTTCCTTTTCATTTCCTTGAATTAAACTATTTCCATTTTTGTTTAATATTTCTGTAAAAGACATTTCAGTTTCCGTAGAATTATTTTTATAAATAGAAATTATTTTTCCACCATACATATGTGATAAACCAGAGATTATAACATCTTCTTTTGTATCATTATCCAAATCTTTCACTATAATTTTCCCATTATAAATTGCTTTAAAAACACTCAAACCTTGATGCTGAAAAATTTCTTCAAAACGTACATTTTTTTCTTCTATAAAATGATTTTTATACAATTTTGTCACTTCTCCAGATTCAGACATTCCAGATAAGATTAAGTCCAAATCTCCATCATTATCAAAATCAAAAAAAGAACTTGAACTCAGAAAAACTGGTGTGATTTCATTTTTTTTATCAAAAACTAATTCTTTAAAACAAATAGAATTTTCACTTGATTTGTTTAAATAGATTTTTGAAATATTAGTATCTGCTTTTCCTGTAACTAGTAGATCTTCCAAACCATCATTATTAATATCTCCAAAAGAAACCGAACCATTGATAGCTCCATCAAACAGACTATTTTTAGAACATTTGATTCTTTTAAAATCCGCTGTTCCTGTTTCTATAAAAAGATTTTTATAAATATAGCCAACCAATTTATTGGAGCTTTGCCCAATTACAAACAAATCCAAATCTCCGTCATTATCCATATCAGAATAAGCACTGCAACCTAGTTTTACATTTTCAATAGCAAATTTTTCTTTTTTGGGTAAAACTTTTTCAAATGCCAATTCTTGTGCATTTAGAACCCAAAAAGAACTAAACATAATAATGACTAAAACCGATTTCATTTTTCTTGCTTTTTTCGAAATTATTTATTTTTTGAGACATCATCATTTTCTCAAAATTCGATACGCAAATCTAAATGGAATTATTAAGTTTAGCCTTAACCTTTTTCCGTTATATTTTTAAGTAACTATTTGTAATAAGTTGAAAATCAATATTTAAAACTGTAATTATTTACAAAGAATCTAAATAGTTGATTAACCTTTTTGAGTGAATTGGGGTTGAAAATTATTCTACTAAAAATCCTTGAAGTTTCTATTTAAACGAATTGTTTTTACAATTTTAATCATTTTAAAAAAGTTAAAAACACTTGAATATTTAATAAAAATAAACTATTATCAAAATTATGGTTTAAAAATTTAATTCTATCTAATGAGTTTCGAAGATGAATTTTTAGATTTATAATTTAATACTTTATTTATTGAAGAATATTACGAATTCAATAATTAAGATTTAAAAAGTTGAGGTTTTAAATATTTGAAAATCAAAGTAGAAATTTTTAATAAAAAAAACTCCCATTTATATGAGAGTTTTAAATCTTTATCTTAAAATAAATCCGTCTTTCATCAGGTCTTTTGGATCAATTACGAAAGTATTCATCCCTGTAATATGAGCAGTTCCTTCTACTTCAGGAATTACTGCTTGGAAAGGTCCGAAATCAACTTTATCTACAACAGAACCTAAAAAAACACTTTCTGTAATACTTTCAATTTTCATTTTAGGACTACCAATGTTCATTTCACCTCTAGCTTCATGAATAGCCATTCTTCCAGAAACTCCAGAACCAGTAGGACAGCGATCCACTTCTCCTTCGGCAAAAATGCAAACATTTTTACTATCGATATTTTCTTTTTCAGATGCATCAATAAATATAGTTCCATACAAGAAACTTAGATCTTTTTCAAACGGATGCAGAATTTCTTTATCATTTTCCATAACAGCATGTTTTATATCCATTCCTTTTTGAATTAAAGCTCTATAGTTTTCAGGACTTAAATCTATTTTAAAATCATTTCTAGAAAAATCTACATAAGCATAAAAAGCACCGCCATAAGCCAAGTCATAACGAACTTTACCAATTCCTTCAACCTCAACTTCTCTATCTAAACCAACAACAAAAGAAGGAACGCAATGAAAACGAACTCCTGTAACTTCACCGTTTTTTACATTTGCGTAAGAAATAATTCTACCACAAGGCGCATCAATTTTTAATTCATTATCACCTTCTTGCACATTTATCCAATTCATTTGAACTGCAAGTGTAGAAATCGCAATAATTGCATGACCACACATTGTAGAATAACCTTCATTATGAAGAAAAAGAATTCCGAAATCAGCTTCATCATCATTTGGTGGAACAAGAATACATCCGTACATATCTGCATGACCTCTTGGTTCAAACATTAATGTAGTTCGTAGATAATCAAAATTTTCTTTCGCATATCTTCTATATTCTAAAACGTTATTTCCTTCCAATTCAGGAAAACCATCAATAATCACTCTTAAAGGCTCTCCACCAGTGTGCATATCGATTGTTTTTATTTCCAGCCAACCTTCAGGAGTTTTGAATTCTTTATTGTTTAAAATATTTTGATACGTAGTATTTTTTATTGTAGATGTTTCCATTTTTTAAGATTTAAAAATATTGTTTTCAGCAATTTGTTTTGAAGCTATCGAATGCATGAAGTTTTTATAATAATAAGAAGCCGCTGAAAGATCTTCCAAAGCATGACCTACAGATTTAAAAACTGTAATTTGATCATCAGAATTTCTTCCAATATTACTTTCCGTGCATAAATCATTTAAAGTTCCTTTGATGTCATTTAAAGAAATAATGTTTTCTTCTAAAGGGATTATCAAATCGCCACTTTCTTTTGTTGCACCTTCAATAGTATCTACGAAAATTTCACCTTTTCGCATAACCTCATCATCTGCCTCACGCATATTTCTTTTATAAGAACCTACCAAATCAATATGTTGACCTTTTTGTAAATCTTCTCCATGAATTAAAGGTTCTACAGAAAGTGTAGCGCAACTAATTATATCAACTTTTGAAATTACATCCGAGATTTCTTTTACAAAATGCATTTTAAAAGATTCGTTTTCTAGTGATTTACAAACTTTTTGTGCTTTTCGGATGTCTCTTCCATAAACATAAACATCTTTTATAGGTCGGACACTTGCGTGTGCTAAAATTAAATTTTTGGATAAAGCTCCAGTTCCAATCATTAAAAGGGAACTAGAATCTTTTTTTGATAAAAATTTAGAAGCTAGGGCAGAAGCTGCAGCAGTTCTTTTTGCTGTTAAAGATTTTCCATCCATTATAGCTTTAACAGTTCCTTTGTGTGCGTCTAAATAAATATATGTTCCGTGTATAGAAGGTAAGTCGTAATCAGAATTTTTTGGGTTTACAGTTACAATTTTCACTCCAGCTTCTTCACTTGGTACAAATGCAGGCATTAATAAAAGTGTAGATTTTGTTCCAGCTTTCGGATTCGGAAAATCGTGATGATGTCTCATAGGAACCAAAGCGGAAAACTTGGCAAAGGAATTTTGTAAATATTGAATAAGTTCTTTAAAGTCTGTATTTGCTTCAATGAACTTTTCGTCAATCAATTGAACTTTGTCCATATTATTATTAGTTTTTCAGTATTATAGATGTTTCCTAAAATAATCAAAACAATGTGATTCTTTATAAAAATGATACTTCTTGCTAATTTTGTATTGATTATTGATAAAATAATACAAGAAATACGATGCTTCTGACGTTAATTTTACACAAAACTTAAATATTCCATATTAATATGAATTTAAAACGTCTTAATTTCTTCTATTTTATAATTACAGTTCTATTACTGCAAAGTTGTGCTATAAAAAAAGTTTCTACCGAAAATGCTAAAGAACTCACACTTCAAGAACAAATTTTAAAAGAATTTCCTTCTGCAAAAATTAAAGCTTTAGATATTGCTTCTGACTCTCATTTTACTGAAAAATATGAAGTTTATATTTCGCAACCTTTAAGTCATGAAAATCCAAAAGAAGGAACTTTGGAACAACGAATTATTGTTTCTCACGCAGATTATAATAAACCAACTTTATTAGAAACTTCAGGTTATTGGATTTATGATAAAGATCGAGAGCTAGCAAAAATTACGAAAGGAAATCAGATTGTTGTAGAATATCGTTATTATGGAAAATCAAGGCCTGAAAATCCTAATTGGAAATATCTTCATAATGCCGAAGCTATTGAAGATTATCATCGAATTGTAACAAAATTTAAAAATATTTATAAAGGAAAATGGATTGCATCTGGAGTTAGCAAAGGAGGAGAGAATACTTTAATTTACCGAACAAAATATCCAAAAGATATTGATGTTTATGTGCCGTATGTTGCGCCATTAATTCATACAACTTCAGATAAAAGAACGGATGATCATATTAATACTGTTGGAACAGAAGAATGTAGAGAAAAGGTTAAGAATTTTCAACGCATGCTTTTAGAAGAACCAATGCGTGAAACGTTGATTTCGAAATCTAGAGATTATGTTCAAAATAAAAATTGGACTTTTAATACCATGTCTCTTGAAGAAGCTTTTGAATATGCTGTTCTTGAATATTCTTTCTCATTTTGGCAATGGTCTACAGATTGTGAATCTATTCCAACTTCTACTAATAATGTTGATGAGGTTTTTAATCATTTAATGAAAGTTTCAGGGCTTTATTTTTATAGTGATCAAGGTGCGGATGCTTATCTTCCTTCTAATTATGAACATCAAACAGTTTATGGTTATTATAAATTAGATACTTCGCCTGTTAAAGACCTTTTGCAATATGCACATGATCCAAGTTTTATGAATTTTATTCCAGAAGAAATTCCTGTTTCATATGATCCAAATTATATTAAGAAAGTTCGTAATTATATTGAGAAAAAAGGAGATCGTGTAATTTATATTTATGGAGAATTTGATACTTGGTATGCTTGTGCGCCAAATCCTAAGAAAAATGTGGATTATTTGATGATGGTTTTAAAAGGAGCGCATCATGGAACGAGAATTAAAGATTTTACGAAAGAAGATCAGGATAAAATATATGCTAAGTTAAAAGAGTGGTTAGGAGATGAGGTTGCAATTTATCCACTTTATAATTAGTTTTTCCAAACAAAAAAAGGATTGCATTGTTGCAATCCTTTTTAATTTTATAAAATTCAGATTATTTTATTTTATCTAAATCGATATTTTGTTTTAATAAATTCCCTAGAGAATTCATTCCATCTTCATTTGGTTTGATTTTATTGATAACTTTCGTAATCTTTCCAAGATTCATATCATCTCCGATAACTCTTGCTACTAAAAGTCCCATATTTTTTTCATAACCAAAAACAATTACTTCATCAATGTTTTTGTCCGTACCTTCAAAATAAACATCAAAACTTCCCTTTTTTGAAGTAGTTTGGATTAAAGGTTTGTATTTATTCTCATCTTTGAAAATCTCTTTTAAAGACTTTTTTGAAGAATCGTATAAAGCTTCGTTTTTGTTTTCATCATTTTGCAAAGCTAAAACATTGATTTTTCTAAAAGATTGAATTGTTTTTTTCTCGTCTTCCGTAATGTCATCCGAGAAATTTAATAAAGTACTCGAAGGAATATCAATAACAATAAAATTATCATTGTTTTGATTATCCACGAAGAATTTTTGTAAGCTTGGTTTTGAACTACATGACATTGCTACAAAAGCAATAACAAATAACCAAGTGAATTTTGTGACTAATTTTCTCATTATTTTTTATTTAGATTCTTTAAATGCTCACCTCCAGAAATATTCATCTGGCTAGTAAGTTTCGCTACTGATTTCAAGTCAATATCACCTTCTAAAGATAAGATAACAGTTTCCTGATCAGATTTTGCATTTGTATTAGTTACAAACATGAATAATTCTTTCACATGATCCTCATCTTTACCTTCAGCAAAATAAAATTTTACTTGAACGTCTTTTTCGTCAATACGCATTAATTCTTTTAATTTTGTATTGGCTAAAAACTTTTCTACTTCCAATTTCATATCTTTTGAAATCACAGGATCGTCAGTTGTATAGACTTTTAATGCTTTAATTCCTGAGATCAAATCTGAATATTCTTTTCCTTCTTCACTTTCAGAAGAAATAGAATTCATTAATTTAAACATATGTTCTGTTACGACTACTTTCGTGATTTCTGGGTTATCGTCAAATTTTGAAAAAAGATTTGATTGACCAGAAGATATACCTGATATAAATAATATTGCTATTAAAACTAATTTTTTCATTTTTTTTACTGTTTTGGGTTTTTAAATATTTTACTTTGATTGTGCTCTATTTTTCCCAATTGATTTAGAGCGATTTGTTGACCTTTATTTAAGTTTTTAGAAATAAGCTGTAAAGCTTCTTGAGTTTGAGCATAAGCTTCTCTTGCTTCATATTCTTTCTTCTTATTAATAAAAGTGTAAGCTGAAACAAAAAGTATCAACATTGCTGCCACACTCATCCATTTCCATCTCGTTTCTTTTTTGTTACTAGTGTTTAGACGAAGGTCTTGAGCGAAGCTGTCATTTCTACTTTCTTCAAAATAACTAAACAAAGGTTTGTATTCTTCCAAATGAGGCGCAATATCGTCATTTTTGAAATAATTCCTAAGTTGATTTTCTTCTTGAATTGTTGTTTCCGCATTAAGGTATTTTTCCAACAACTTTTCTATGTTAGCTAACTCCATAATTGTGTTGTTTTATAAGTTCTTCTCTGATTGTTTTTCTTGCTCTTGATAATGATACTCGTATTGCCGTTTGTTTAATGTTTAGCATTTCTTCGATTTCATGAAACTCATATTGTTCGATATCTCGTAATTGTACGATTAATTTCTGTTGTTCTGGTAATCCTTCTATTATTTCATGAACTTTAGAGACGGCGTCGTTTGTTTCGATTTTCTTTTCTAATGGTGTTTCCTTCTCTTTATAGTTACTATGAACTAATTTTAAATTACCAGCTTGCTTTGACTTTAGCCTATCCAAACAATAATTTTTTGTTACGGTCATCGCAAATGCTTCTAAATTTTTATACTTAGGAATACTTTTTTTGTTTTTCCAAAGTTTTAAGAATAACTCTTGCGTAGCATCCTCAGCTTCTTCTGTAGAAACTAACATTCTTTTTGCTACCCTGAAAACCTTATCTTTAAAAGGCATTACTAATTTTAAAAATTCACTTTGTTTCATTATAAAAAGCATTTTAACACTGCAAATACAATAATTAAACGACGATGTTAGTTATTTGTAACAGAATAATTGATATTTTTTTTAAATTGCAAAAAAATAATCAAAAAAATAAGTCAATACAATGAAGAAATTAAGTTTAATACTTGGGGCTTTAGTACTGTTTTTAACGGTAAGCTGTAATAATGATGATGATGGTGCCTCAAATAATGTACCTTCTAATTTAGAAGTACAAAATTTCATCTGGAAAGGTTTGAATAGTTATTATTTTTGGAAAGATGATGTTCCAAATTTAGCAAATGATCGATTTTCAAGTCAAAATGAATTAAATCAATTCTTAGAATCTACCGGAGGACCAAACGAAGTTTTCGAATCTTTACTTTACCAAAGAGGAACTTCAGATAAGTGGTCTTGGATTGTAGATGATTATATTGCTTTAGAAAAATCTTTTCAAGGAATTTCGAAATCAAATGGAATGGAATTTCGTTTGTATAGATATGAAAATGATCCTACTCGTCTTTATGGAGCAGTAATTTATGTAATTCCTAATTCTGATGCTGCAAGTAAAAATATTAGTAGAGGACAGATTTTTACAAAAGTAAATGGAACTAATATGACAGAATCAAATTATAGAGATCTGTTATTTGATAATGATACTTATACTATTTCTTTTGCTCATGATTATAACGGAGGAAACCCTGAAGAAAATGGAGAAGAAGCAAGTCTTACAAAAGTAGAGTTAGATGAAAATCCTATTTTAATCAATGAAGTTATTGAAATGGGAGGGAAGAAAGTTGGTTATCTAATGTATAATGGATTCGTAAGTTCTTATGATAAACAATTAAATAATGCTTTTGCAGAATTAAAAGCTGCTGGAATTACAGATTTAGTTTTAGATTTAAGATATAACGGAGGAGGATCTGTTAGAACTGCAACTTATTTAGCAAGTTTAATTACTGGACAATTTACTGGGCAAGTTGCAAGTCAAGAGAAATGGAATTCTGAAGTTCAAGATTATTTTCAAAATAATAATCCAAGTTCTTTAGAAAATAGATTTGTTGATCAAATGACAGACGGAACTGCACTTCAATCTTTAAATTTAAGCGAAGTTTATGTATTAACTTCAAATGGTTCAGCTTCTGCAAGTGAATTATTGATTAATTCTCTTTTACCTTATATTACTGTTAAAAAGATTGGTGATGTAACAAGAGGAAAATATGTTGGTTCTATTACTTTATATGATTCTCAAAATTATGGTAGAGATGGAGCAAATCCAAATCATAAATGGGCGATGCAACCAATTGTTTTAGCAATTGAAAATTCTCAAGGTCAAAATTTCCCACAAGGAATCTCACCAGATACTTTTTATAAAGAATCACCTGGTTCACTTGGAGATTTAGGAACTATTGGTGATGTTTTATTAGCATTAGCATTAGAAGAAATTACTGGAGAAGATTTAGTACAAGGAAATAGACGTGCTTATGAATTTGTAGAAGAAGTAGATAATTCTAGAAAACATGCACCATTATTCGAACAAATGTATGTTGATTTGAAAGAATAAAATATTTAGTAAACATTATCACGATTAAAATTGTATAAGATAAAAAAAGACTTCAAAAGGTTATAGTTTTGTTTCTACCAAAAAATAATCCTAAACCTCCGAAGTCTTGAGCAAATTTAATTCATTATTAAG
>NZ_JADOTV010000035.1 GCF_015767245.1 Aureivirga sp. CE67 | reverse complement strand
CAATTCTTCATAGTATCTTTTAATTTCGTTTTTTTGAGTGATTTCATGATGTATTTTGATTTTTGGCGAAACAAAAATATCATTTTTTTGGAATCACTCTTTTTTTATGAAAAAGCCGTGTATGGACCAATTAAAAAATAGAAAATCTAGAAGTTAAGCTAAAGTGAAAATCTAGTGTCTAACGACGGAAGTAAACTTCTATGGATCTATTTTATTGTTTTAAAATTTGTAATCGAATAACTTTTTTATCAGAAAATTGAAGTAAGTTATTCTTGACAAATTTTAGAGAAGCAAACAGGATTCGAACCTATATTACGTGACTAGCATATTCAGATGTAAATAAAAATTGGCTCTTCACAGAAAATCTTTTTATTCGAAATGTCTCGCGTCTTATTCCATTTAGACGATTGCTTCTTGTCTAAAATCCGTAAACAATTTCTCGTTTATTTCATTCAACACAGCAAAGGTGAGAAGGAAGTATGCAGTCTTTTTGCGTAGTAAAATATTTTTTTGAAAAATGGTATAAAATGTTGCGTATAATTAATTTTGAAACAAAAAAATCCAACACTAAATGTTGGATTTTTCTATAGTTTTATTAATGTGTTTAAGATAAATATCTGCTCGTTCAGCTGCAAAATGATCAATAAAATAAGCCATTAAACCTAAAGTCATCATTGCTAAACTAATTGCTTTCCAAGTTGGAGTTTTGATTAGGAAAAATAAAATTGCACCACCAACTAAAAAGATAAAAGCTCCTGGATAAGAATATTTAAAAATTTGATCAAAACTTTCTACACGTTTTTTCTCCGTTTTTATAAATTCTATTTTATTTTTCTCCCACTCTTTTTGATATTCTGTAATTCTATTTTTATTTGAAATTGCTCCTGAAATTCCCATAAATAAAGGAATGAAACCAACTACAAAAAGTGGAATAATTAAAGCTTTTTCGAAAGGCGTATTTCCAAATTTCCAAAGAAAAAAACTACATAAAACAATCAAAGCTCCAAAAATTGCCATAATGATTGCTTCTATAATTTCTCCTTTAGCCCAATTTTTGGTGTGTTGTATAAATTCCATATCAGCTTATTTTTCGATATTCAATTGGTGTTTTTCCAGTATTTTTTTTAAAAAAACGACTAAAATATTGTGAGTAAGTAAAACCAAGTTCGAAAGCAATTTCAGAAACAGTTTTAGTTGTGTTTAATAAACTGCTTTTTGCCAATTCTAAAACTTTAAAATTGATATGTTCTGAAACACTTTTTCCTGTTTGTTTTTTTACTAATTCGTTTAAATAATTCGAGGAATAATTCAGTTTTTCTGCAAAGTATTGTGTTGTTGGAAGTCCAGATTCTTGCTGAATGTTTTTCTCAAAATAATTTTCTAATAAATCTATAAACTCAGAAATCACATCAGAATTAAAACGTTTTCTTGTGATAAATTGTCGATTGTAAAACCGTTTTGAATAATTAAACAAAAGTTCCAGATTGGAAACAATTACTTCCTCGCTAAAATCATCCAAATTAGAATCTAATTCAATCTGAATTTTATGCATAATCGATTCGATAATTTCCTTTTCTTTCTCAGAAATATGCAAAGCTTCATTGGATTGATAATTGAAAAAACTATAATCCTTCATTTTTTTATCCAAAGAAAAAGAACGAATCAAATCTGCATGAAAAAACAAAGTCCAACCACTGTTCATTTCTACTTCATCAGAAGTTGCGTATTCCACAACCTGATTTGGCGCCACATAAATCAAAGTTCCTTCTTGATAATCATAAGTTTCTCTTCCATATTTTACAAAACCATTTTGATCACTTTTAAAAGAAATTTGATAAAAATTACAAATGAATTTATGTTTCGGAAGTTTCATCTTAAAAGGAGTTTCAGAATAATCGATGAAAGTAATCAGCGGATGTTTAGGTCCAGGTAAATTCATAAACCTAAACATTTCAGAAAGTGTCTCTATTTTGAAAAAATCACTCATTTTACTTAAAAATACTATTTATTTTACAAACCAACATGCTTTTTTGAAAGCTCCCAAACTTTATTTACCAATTCTTCATCCAAAGCTTCTGGATTCGGATCTCGAATTTTTTCTTCATAAATATATTTTCCATTTTCGTTTTTAAACTCCTCCGAAAGTGCCAGATTTAAAATACGATTTGCACCAACTTCTGTTTTCGAAGCAAAGAAAAACATGTACGGAATTCCAACTAAAGATTCCCAACCTTTCAAATCACGCAAAAGATTCGTTTTAATAAATCCAGGATTCAAAGCATTTACTGTAACTCCAGTTCCTTCCAGTTGTTTTGCTAATTTTCTCGTACACATATTCATCGCAAGTTTCGCTTGTGTATACGACCTAAAAGTGCTCCATTTTTTTGTCAAATGAATGTCTTCTAGGTGAATATGTCCACTTTTTTCTGTTGCAGAAGATAGGTTTACAATTTTGGAAGGTGCAGAAGAAATCATACGATCTAGCAAAAGATTATTCAATAAAAAAGGTGCTAAATGATTTACAGCCCAAGTCATTTCTAAACCATCTTCCGTTACTTTTCGTTCTCCTGCATTCATTCCAGCACAATTAATCAAATAATCAATTTTTAGACAATTATCTAGAATAATTTTGGCAGCATTTCGAATACTTTTTTGAGAAGACAAATCACAAGGAATGTAAAATGAATTCTGCTTTTTTGCTAAATAATTTAGTTCATTTACAACATCCGTAGCTTTTTCTCTATTTCTACCTAAAAGAAAAATCTGAGCTCCCATTTTGGCAAGTTTACTCACTGCGATTTTTCCCATTCCGTCCGTTCCTCCAGTAAAAACAACTGTTTTACCGGTCAAATCTTTATTTAAAAACTCTAAATTCATCTTCTTCGTTTATTTAATTCTTGTCCATTTTGTAGTTTGTCCCAAAATTGGTAAACCTAAATATCCACGTAGAAATAAATCTCCATCTTCCAGCCAGATGTAACATTTATAGGTTTTTCCATTTTTTGCATTGTAGATTTTTCCATCTTCATATTCTTCTCCATCGAAAGTTAGATTGGTAAGAATCGTAATTCCAGGAATATCTCTTGATTGTAGTTTTGGATCTGGATTTTTTACATCTTTTTTTGGAGTGATTCCGTCTTTTTCAAAAATGTCCGATCCTTCAAGAAGTTTACCGCAATAATTTTCTCCACATTTGTAGATTTCAATTTTTCCATCCTTGTCTTCGGTTTCCCAAACACCAAGAATATTGTCTGCTTCGTTTTGAGCGAAAATTGCAAGATTGCTAAGTAAAAAAGTAGCGAATAAAATTATTTTTTTCATTTGTCAATTAATTTGGATTCAATTATTTGACAAAGTTGCGGTGTTTTTAAAACAGAAATTGTATACAATTCATCGCGATTTGTATACAATTTCTTTATTTGAAGTAAAAATGATTTTTTGTTTAGATTTCTGAGTTTAAACGAAACATAGTTTTAGCTTAATTGATGAGAAATATTTCTCAATATTTTATAGTTTAAAGCTTTGTCTGGAATAAAACCAAAATACTTTTTGTGAATTTTAGAGATAATTTGATTGTTCTCTTTTTTAAATTCAATTAAAGAAACAATAAAACCAGTTTTAATTTTGTATTTGATAGAATCCTTTTTTTCTTCAATTTTAATACAAGGATATTCTTTGATTTCTTCGATGTTTTTTAATTTATTCCAATTATTATCACTAAAGTTTATTTTACTTTCATGATTAGTTTCTAAGTAATCTTTTGTATCCATATCATTGTAAAAATCATAATCGAAAATGTTACTTCCGATATAGGTTCCTGAGAAAACAAAAGAAACAATAAGGATATATATCCAGCTCCAATTTTCTTTAAAAATATAATTTATAATAAAAAATATAGTAAACAGTATCGCTATGATATAAAATGTTTTAAGTGTAATTTTTACAAAATTCATAGTGTGTTATTTTTCCATAAAAATAGAAAAAATATTATTATGGACAAGTTGCTTCTAATTCAGCTTTAGAGTCACAACCAGTTGCATTATGATCAAAAGTTAAATCATCCGGGTGTGTTCCGCTATTTAATAAATCACATAAAGCATTACACATACTAAGTTTAGAATTATTTGCAACAAAAATATAACTACCAGATACATTATTAAGATTATTAAGTCCGTCCAAACTCATCAAATTATCATTGGAGCTAATTAAAATGTTAGTTCCAATACTTGTAAGAGTTTCTAATCCGTCCAAACTTGTAAGATTTGGGTTTAATTGAAGATCTAAGTCTCCAGGAATGGAACCAAGTTTATCTAAACCATTAAAATTTGAAAGATTGGATTCTTCAATACTTAAATCTCCATTAATAGTTTCCAAGTTTTCAAAACCAGACATGTCTTGTGTTGTACAATCACTGATTAATAAACTCCCGTTTATAGAAGTTAAATTATTTAAACCTTGAAAAGAATCAATAGTATCCAGAATTAGATCTCCATCAATAAAAGTAAGATTCTGTAGACCATCTAAAGATTGAAACCCTTCCAAAATAAGAAGTCCACCAATATTATTTAAATTTTTAAGAAACTGAATATTCTCGAAATTTTTTAGCGTAATGTTTAAATTGTCTTGAATAGAAGTAATGTTTTCAAATCCTGATAAATCAGTAATATCCAAACTTCCGTAAAGATTTAAAACGCCACCAATAATTTCTACGTTCATATTTTTTATTGCTTCAAGATTTTGATTATCAATAATTATAAGGTCTCCATAGATTTGCTTAAATTTTATACCTGAAATTTCACCTAAATTATCATTAGAATTGACAATAAAATCTCCATCAAAATTTGAAATATCTATGTTTTGAATATTTGTCAAATTATTATTAAAACTAATATTGAAAAAATCATCAATGGTTTCTATAGAGGGAAATCCGCTAATTTGAGAAAGGTTGTTGTTATATTCAATAGAAATTCCACCAGTTGCAGCATTTAAATTATCCAAACCGTTTAAGTTTTCGAGTTTCGGATTTTGTGCAATTGTGATTAAGTCATCTACAATCAATAATCCATTTAGACCTTCTAGGTTTTCAATCAGAGCATTGTCACTAATATCAAGTTCTCCAGTGATAATTTTCAGATTTTCCAATCCTTTTAAATCCGTAAGTTTTGCGTTGGAGTCTATTTCCAAGTCGCCATGAATTTCTTTCAAGAAAGATAAAGATTGTAAACTCGTAATATCATTTCCAGAAATTTTTAAATCATTATTTAAAATCGTGCAGTTTTCATATTTAGTTTTGAAATTTTCAATATCAGCCTGTGTTTTTAAGAATATATTTCCCGAAGGACAATCTGAAATAGGAGGTACAGTAGAATCATCATCATCTGAACAAGAAAATAAAATAAAACTAAAAATAGTAATGCTTATAATTTGATAAAAATATTTCATGGTTTTTGGTTTTAATATTAATATTTGAATTTTCCGACATGAAACCAATTCACGCCCGTACTTCCGTTATAGGTTAGGATTACAGTTTCAAAATTTGCAGAAATACTAGGATTTGTTCCGATAAAAGATGTACTTTCAATTGGACTCCATTGAAAAATTGAATTTGATAAAAGTCCAGTTCTTGTTTTTATAGATTTGTTTTGTTGAAAAACACTTACAATGTCTCCATTATCCGAAAGATGAACATCGGGTTCATTTCCTGTTCCGAAGACTTCAGGTTTTCCCCAATTTACGACTCCATTTATTTGAAAATCTCCTTTTACGATATAGACTTTTCCATCATTTAGACCTTCAAATACCATCACTGTAAGATGATTGTTATTGATAGAAACTCTCGGTTTTCGTCCAAGTAAGGGAGTTTTATAAGAATCTCTCCAGTTATAAGTTTCTTTTCCATCATCTAAAATGAATTTACAAGCTTTGTAATATATTTTTGTGTGATTTTCATGTACTGTTAAAATGTCAAAATATGGATTTCCATCATTTGCAGAAACAGATGGAGGACCAGAACCTCCGTCAAATCGGTGATTGTCATCATCAAATTCAAAAAAAAGTGGATTTTCAGAAGTGATATTTCCACCACGATAATAATAATTAGAAGAAGAATTAGATTTATGAACTTCAATAGCTCTTCCCCAATTATTTAATTGTACAGAAGGCGGGTTTCCGTAATCATAATTGATATTGTTTACATTTCCAAAACTCAATGCTCCATTGCTAGGGTTTACTTTCCCTATTTGAAGAATAAAAATGTTTGCAACATCTGTTTTACCAACAAATATGAATTCATTTTTACTATTAATATCAGTATTAACTTGTATACTTCTTTCATCAATTACTTTTTCAGATATAAAATTTATTCCCTTTATTTTTGTTGTATTTAATAAAAAAGAATTGTTTCCGTCTGAAGAAGAATCATCTTTTGAACAACTAATGATTAAAAATAGAAAAAGAATCGTATAAAATTTCTTCATCATTAAAGGATTAGATTATTGAAATATGTCAGTTATACTCTAAGTTAGAAAGAATTGTTCTCAGATTATTTTAAAGAAATATTAAATCAGAAATGAATTTTGTTTATTACTATTTTCTAGCTTAAAAAATTCAATGTTTTTGATTTAATAGTTGAATTTTCCGACATGAAACCAATTCACGCCCGTACTTCCGTTATAAGTGAGAATAACTACTTCTTTATTGGAAGAAATAGAAGGATTTGTTCCGATATAATTGGTGTACTGTGTTGAACTCCATTCTACAGATTTGAAATTCTGAATCAATCCAGTTCTAGTAATAATTTTTTTATTGTTTTGATAAACACAGAAAACATCGCCATTATCAGAAATATGAACATCCGCTTCTGTTCCTTTTCCAAAAGAGCTTGGTTTTTCCCAAACGATTGTACCATTTAAACCGAAAATTCCAACAGCAATATATACATTTCCATCATTTTTTTCGAAAACCATTGCAGCCTGAAAATTATTATTTATGGAAACTCTTGGGTTATTTCCTTCATAAACCGGCATAGAATCTTCCCATGTATAGGTTTCATTATTTCCATTCATTTTGTAAGTAGCAGAACGAGAATAAATTTTTCCGTGACTAGAATGCACGGTACTTATATAAAAATTCGGTTTTCCATCCGTGATATCTATCGAAGGATTACTATTTCCTGTATCAAATTTGTGATTATCTTTATCAAACTGAAAAAAAAGTGGATTTTCAGATGTGATTTTCCCTCCTCTATAATAGTAATTTGATGTAGAATTAGATTTATGAACTTCTACAGCTTTCCCCCAATCATTTAAACTAACAGAAGGTGGGCTTCCATAATCATAATTTATATTGTTTACGTTTCCAAAACTTACAGCTCCATTTGTCGTGTTTACTTTTCCAATTTGTAAAATAAAAAGATTAGCAGTGTTGGTTCGTCCAATGTAGATAAATTCATTTTTATGATTAATATCTGTGTTAACTTGTTCACTTCTTTGGTCAACAACTTGTTGTGTGATGAAATTTATTCCTTTAATTATTTGTGTATTTGAAAACCCAGTGAGATTTCCGTCCGAAGTCATATCGTCATCCGAGCAGCTGAAAAGGAAAGAAAGAATCAAAAAAATATAAAGTTTCTTCATTATTCTAATTTTTGAATGAATAGTAATTAGAGTAATTTTCTATTCTAAGTTAGGAAGAATTGCTGGCGGAATGTTTTAAAGAAATATTAAATCAAGAAAATGCTTTGAAGGTTAACGCTAGGTTAACGGATAAAAATTCTATGGAAATCTCGTTTTTTAAAAATACTTTTGAACTGTTCAAATGAAATAAATATGAAAAAAAGATTACAAATATTAATTACTGTTTCGGTTTTAGCATTTTTGTTTCTTTCTGTGATTCAATATTCTTTGATAAAAAACACGTATGATTTAGAAAAGAAAATATTTAGATCAGAAATAGAAAATATAATTTCAAAGATCAAGAAAACGGAAAGTTTCGAAAGCTTTGAAGAAAACTGGAAAATGAATTTTTCGGAGTTTGCTAAAAGTTATCAGATGAAGAAACTTACAAAACAGCAATATTTAGATTCTTTATTTCAATTTTTTCAGAAAGAAAATCTAGTTTTTGATAAAATGTTTGAAAAAGAAAAATCTTTAATTGATCTGAAATACGATTTGGATTATCAAGTAGATTTAGAGCAAATTATTTTCTTTTCGAAAATTAAAAATGATACGATTTCGTTTGAAGAAAAATACCATATAGGAAATGGTTTTTCTAAAGAAAATGCTTTATCTGTAAACAATTCTATTTGGAAAGTAGAAACTTCTACAATAGATGATGAAAATAAAGAAATCGAGCTTTCTTACGAAATTCAGTCTTCAGATTATGTCAAAATCAACAATGATTATTGGATTGTTTTTCAGCGAATGTCCTATACTTTTATTTTTTCAGTTTTGCTGTTTGTGTTGATTTGCGCTCTGTTTTTCTATACAGTGAAAAGTATGATTAAACAAAAAGATTTATTGCTTTTAAAAACAGATTTTATCAATAATATCATTCATGAATTTAAAACACCTTTAGCAACATTGAAAATTGCTTCGAAGAGTTTGCGAAATAAGAAAATTACAGGAAATGAGGTTTTGATGGAAAATACGCTTAAAACGATTGAAAGACAAAATACAAGATTGGAAAAACTATTAAACCAAATTGTAGAAATAAGTCCAAATAACCCTGTGAAATTAGAATTAGAAACAGTTGAGATTTCGAGTTTTCTTAGAGAAATTTATGAGGATTTTCAGATTTCTTGTAGTCAAAAAGAAATAGTGTTTTTAGATGAAATTTCTAGTCAAAAAATATTTTGTGAAGTAAGTAAAATGCATTTAACGATTGCAATTCAAAATCTTCTGGATAATGCTGTAAAGTATAGTAAAGAGAATATAAAAATAGAAGTGAAGTCTTTTGTAGAAAATGATTTTTACCAAATTCAAATAAAAGATTCTGGAATCGGAATTTCAGCAAAAAAACAAAAAGAAATATTTAAAAAATTCTATCGAGTTTCTTCAGGAAATGTTCATAATGTAAAAGGTCTTGGATTAGGATTATTTTACACAAAACAAATCATCGAATTGCATCATGGAGAAATTTCAGTAAAAAGTGAATTGGAAAAAGGAACTTTGTTTAACATAAAATTGCCCTTAAAAAATGAAAAATAAGAAAGTACTTTTAGTAGAAGATGATTTGGATCTTGGAAATATGTTGGAGCAATATTTAATTGTAGAAGATTATGATGTTGTTTGGAAGAAAAATGGAGAAGAAGCATTACAATTTATAAAAGAAGAAAATAATTATGATTTGATTTTGTTAGATGTAATGATGCCAAAAATAGATGGATTTACATTGGTCAATGAACATAAAATTGAAAAACCATTTTTATTTCTTACTGCAAAAAACTTGAAAGAAGATATGATGTTTGGTTTAAAAATGGGAGCGGAAGATTATATCACAAAACCTTTTGATATGGATATTTTGCTTTTGAAAATGGAGAATATTTTAAAAAGAAACCAAAAGGAAGAAAAGCAAATTTACAGCATAGGAAAATACCAATTTGAAAAAGAGAATTTTGAATTGAAATATGAATCAGAATCTCAGGTTTTGACAGAAAAAGAAGCAGAATTAATTGACTTTTTATACCAAAATAAAAATGAATTATTACAGCGTGAATTTATCTTAAAACAAGTCTGGGGAAGTGAAGATTTTTTCACAGGAAGAAGTATGGATGTTTTTCTTTCAAGACTTCGAAAATACTTTAAAAAAGACGAAAATATCGAAATCAAAAGTATCCGAAATCGAGGATTGATTTTTATCGTTAGAGACTAATATAAATCAATGTTTATAACAAAATTTAAAATTCCTCCTAGAAGGAACAGGGAATCTTTTGCTCTAATTTGAACTAAAAAATAACAGAAAATAAAATTTAAAAACGTATAACTATAAAATTTATCAAGATGAAAAATGTATTAAAAATCACCATTGTAGGACTAATTTCTTTATTTGTAAATGCATTAAATGCGCAAAGTACTCCGATACCACCAACACCGCCAACACCACCAAATTCAACACATCATAGTTCTTCATCAAGTGTTTCTAGAACTACCTCAAGTAGTAATGGGGAAAAAAATGTTGATATTTCTATTCATAACTCAGATGATCGATATAAAGTAAGAGCTACTTTTTCTAAAAATATGACTGAAAATGTTCAGGAGAAAATCCAAGAAGTATTCGGGAAAACTTCTAAAAAAGTTTGGACAAAGAAAAAAGATGGAGAATTGATTTATAAAATTACTTTATCGAAAGGTAGGTTGAATGCAACTCTTTATAAAGATTTAGCTAATGACAACTTGATTTTAGAATTTGAAGATTTATTCCAAGATATCCGAGATTATTTATCAAATGATTAATCAAGTATTGCTCTTTGTTTTATTTATTATTAGCTGAATTTATCAAAAAAGCGAAGTAGAAATTATCTGCTTCGCTTTTTTTACAATTAGTTTTCGTAGTATAAACTCTCGATTTCGAGATTGTCTCCCTTAAAAAATACAGACCAACTATCATCATCAAAATGTGACCATAATACACCGATTTTGTCAGAGCCATCATTTAGTTTATAAATTTTCCATTTACTTAATAATTTATCGCCTTGTAAAAAATCTCCCATTTTGATTAGATCTCCTATATATCCTGAATTTTCAATAATTGCTTTTCTCGCTAGGATTATTTGCATTAATCTTAATTCATTTAAATCTGTAAGGAGTTCTTTTTTTGGAAAATCTTCATTTAAACTTGGTGATTCTACGATCGGTAAATTTGTAAGTTCTTTTTCTAATACTTCCGATAAAATGCTTTTTGTAGTTTCCATATTTTTTGGTTTAAAGTTTTACTAAAAGTATTCTTTTTTTATGTTGTTTGAAATTAGTTTTTTGATTCTTAACGATTTGATAAATAGTGATTTGGTATGTTTTTTTTGATGTTTTTATTTTATTGCTATTTCAAATCTAAAACATATATTTGAAGTCAAAAACAAAAAAATGGAAGAACCAAAAAGTAGCAAGTATGTTGTAGGGATTTTTTTCTCTTTTTTCATTGGAATAGCAATTTTTATGATCATTAATTATCATGATAAAAATGGTCATATGAATACAAAAATTGATAGATCTTTTGGGAAAGTGATTAAATCAGAGATAGCAATTCAAAGAAAAGAAAATTTTCATAGTGGAATGGAGTATGGAATTAATCATGATTTTTTATTGAATAAAAAGAATATTAAAAGATTAAAAACATGGGATTGGAATAGTAATTATGAATTTCGTTATGACAAAAAAGGGAGAATATTGGAACGACTAGAATATTCGAATCGTTATAATAGTCTTCTTCAAAAAACGATTTATAAATACAATGAAAAAGGACAAAATATTGAACTCATAAAGTTGATGAAGTATAGAGAAGAATCGAGTTTAAATGCATCAAAAATTGTTATTGAAGATAAAGATTTTGATAAAGCTTATATGTTTTCTAAGTATACTTTTTCTTATGATAAAAATGGAAATTTGATAGAAAGAAAAATTTACAAAGAGGATATGAAAACAGTTTCTGTTAACAATGTTTATGAATATGAAAATGATCGGTTACTTTCAAAAGGATTTAAGAAAGATGGTGTTTACCAATGGAGGTTAGTTTTTGATGAAAAAGGAAATCCAATAGAAAATTTTAGAATTGCTCAGGACGGTGTTTTTGAAAAAATAGTTTCTACTTATGATGATACTCATAGAATTTTAACCAAACAATTTTATTTTTCTGAAGATGGAAAAAATTGGAAAGAAGAGAAATTGAATAATGAAGAGGTGGAAAATCTAGATGTTACGATGAATTATATTTACGAGTATTATGAAAATGGGTATGTTGTAGAAAAAGAAGTGAATGATTTTCGACCTTTTAAAGGTAATAATACTTATGAAATTGCTTATGAAAGAACTTTTAATCCAAATGGATTATGTGAGAAAGAAGTATTTATTGTCAATAAAATAATACACGCAAAAATATACAAATATGATAATCTGAATCGACTGACTTTTTATGAATATCAAGAAGAGTTTGAAGATAATCATAAAGAATATGATCTGGAATATGAAGTTGATTCGCTTGAAAATTGGACCAAAATAAAAATCAAAGGAAAACGCAATTGGGAAGATACTTTTCAAAAAAGAGAAATAGAATATTACTAAAAAAAAGAGGTTGATTTTCAACCTCTTTTTTGTTTAAAATCATTTCAAATACGCTTCAAAAAAAGTAAGAACATCTTCTTTTTTATCTAAACGATAAACTTTGATTTCTTTTGTTTCATTTTCTGTTCCGTAGTTTTCAAAAATTGTTGCTTTCAAAATTGTTGGTCCAGAAATTTTCTGTTTTGTATCCCCAAAATATTTAATTTGCCCAAGGTAATCTCCTTCTTTTTTTCTTTTTAAAGTAAAACTTTCAGGACCAAAACCTTGTGTCATATCATCTGAAATTCTTCCATTAATTTTTGTTTTTTTGTGGTTATAATAACATTTTTCTTTGTTCGGATCTGTTACCCATAAATCAATATCCGTATTATTATGATTCCAATCGATTACAATTCTGAAATCCATCGATAGATTTTCAATGTATTTAGAATCAATGAAATCGGTATCTACTTTTTTAGGATATTTATGAAGGATTCGATTCATTTCTATAAAAACAATTTCTTCAATTCCTCTAAATCTTCTTTCAGAATCTTTTTCATATAAAGAACCATTCACAATAGCATACAAAAGTTCAATCGCTTTTTGATGTTCTCCGATTTGGTCATAAGCCAAAGCCAAATCACGATACGATTGTAAATCTTCTGGTCTTAATTCTAAGATTTTTTCATAGACAAATACAGCTTCTTGATAATTTTTGGTTGCTTCTAATTTATAAGCTAAAGCTCTTAAAAGTTCAAAATTATCGACATCCATTTCTGCAACATTAGAAATTATTTGCAAAGCTAAATGTGGCGTATTTCTTTGTATGAAAAAGTCCGCTACATCAAAATAGAAAGTTGGCATATTTTTATAATCTGGTCGCATTTCCAAATATCTTTGATATGCAATATCTGTAAGCTTGATTTTCTTCAGTTCTTTCACATATTTCATGTTTGAATCCCAAGCTTTTAATTTTGAAGATTTTCGAGAATTTGACTTTTTACCTTTAGAATCATGTCTAGAACCATCATCAAAAGCATAATCTGCATCCATTTCTTCATCTCCCCAATCAGCATTCGCTTCTACTTCTTCTTGATACATCAATTCTTCTTCGTTTTCAACTATTTCAATAGTTTCAGGTGCAGGAGGTGAAGAACTTTCCATCATTTCAACTTCCTCTTCTTCGATTGTTTCAACTCCAGATACTTTTCCTTGTAGAGCATTTGTAAGAGGTGTTTTTTTCTTTCTTTCAACTTCCTCTTGTACATAATCTCTTTTATTCCATGCAGCAAAATCTTTTAAATCATCTAAATAAATATCTGTATTAGAGTCATTATCTATAGCTAATTCTTTTTCTCTTCTTCTTTTTTCTTGAAGTAAAGTGTAATATTTATCTTGTAAATCTGCTGGAGGAACAATCTCATGCTCAACATAATCTTCTACACGATCTAAAACAATCATAGAAGTAAAATCAGAAATTACTTGATATTCTTTACTCACTTTTACAATTTCTTCTTCATTTTCTTTTTTGTTTTTAGAAAGAGAAGCTATTTTTTTTGTAGCCCAAAATTTTGGGATTTTTGCGCTTTGCGTTTTCGAATCGTTTAGAAGAACTTTTATGGTTTTTGTTTTTTTATTTCCAAAACCGAAATATAATTCAAGAGTTTCGTCATTCATAAAGTCTTTTCCTACAATAGAAAAATCGTTCGTTACCACCGCTCTAGAATTTGGATAAATTTCTAATTCGGAATTCTTTTCTTTTTTAAAACCAATAAAATTAAAAGTTTCATTTTCTAATAAATCCAAAGCTTCTTTTTCAGAAATTCTATTTAGGTTAATATAATTTCCACCAGAATTTAAACAAAGCTCTTTCAGATAAAAATGATTTGCTTTTTGTAGACTATTAAAGATAAAAAGAGGTTTTTCAATATTTTCTGAAATGGTTCCAAAGTTTTTCATTCCATCAGAAAAAAGAAAACTGTGCGGAGCATTTAATAAAGGATTTTTAATTGCTTGATAAGAAGTTGCTCCATCATATTTTGTGTTTTCAAGATAGCTTTTTAAATCTTTCCAATTTCCATTTTTTATTTTAAATGTTTTTTCTTGCTTGATTCGATTACTAAAATTGAAAACAGTGATTTTTACATTTTTGTTTAAAGAAAAATAATCTTCTAGAATTGCTAATTCTTTCTTTAAATTTCTCTTTTCCATAGAAAGCGAAGTGTCCCAAAAAAGATCAATTTTACTCGGAAGTTTTCGTTTTCTTTTTTCTGGTTTTAAATATTTGTAGAAATAAAAATATTCTTCAAAAGTGATTAGTTTTTCGGAAGTATTTTCTAATGGGAAATCAATAGTTATAGTTCCGTTTGGGGAGAAGTTTTTCTTTCTAAAATCTAATTTCAGTGCTCCTTTTTCGGTTTTAAATTTTGTGTTTTTTAAAAAACTAGAATTAGAAATTGAAGCAGTTTTCTGATTTAGTGCAATTATAGAAAGCGAAAAATGCTCTAAACTATTTGTGAAATCAAAATTGTAACGAAGTTGGTGCGCATTTTCTGTCAAAGTTAATTCTTCTTCAAAAGCAAGAACAACTTTTTTATAACCTTTCGAAGGAATCGGATACACACGAGCTTTGTAATTATTTCCTTCTACTTTTTCCAAAAGTGCAGGGTCAATTCTTTGTCTTGTCGTAGCTTCAAAAGCAACTCTGGCTTTTTCTTTTTTTACCACAACAGCTTCACGAAGGTTGTTGTTAATATCTAGTGCAAAACGAACTACATTTTGATTTTCACCAAGTGGAAAACTAAGTTCTCCTTCCATTACATGATTATTTGGATTGTAAAAATCCATTTCATAAGTGGTGGTTGCAATGTTTCCGATGATTTCTGTACTCACACAGAGTTTTTCTAGCGTAATTTCTTTTTCAGCTTTTTCAACCTTTAGTTGTGGAATTCCTTGAGAAAAACCTACATAACTAAAGAGTAAGAATAGAAATAGTAATTTAATTTTCATGCAAATAATGTTTTGGTTGGCTTTGTTTTTAGCAAAAATATTGCCAATAATTAGTTAATATTAAATATTTGTAGGAATATATTTAGAACTTTGATCTTTTAATATTTTGCTTAAAAAACATTCTTAATATTGTAAAGCAAAAAATAAATTAAAATGGTAAGCAGCTTGGATTCAAAATATTCTACAAAAAGTGTTTTCAAAAAATATTTATATGCGAATAAAGATTTTTCTTGTTTGCCACTTTCTGATTTTATAAAGAAAGAAGAATTACCTACAAACCCAGTAAAGCTAGAAGGAGTCTTGTTTATTCTATTAGAAGAAGGAGAAATTCAAATGCAAATTGGTTACGATGATTTTACACTAAAAAAGAAACATTTAATTTTAATTCAACCAGAAAAACCTTTTCGGTTAGATGCAATAAAAGAAAATTCAAAAGGAATTGTTTTATTTATTAAAAGCAATGGAATCATCGGTAGGATGGGGGATCATTCGCTTATTTTTAGCTTAAATTTCTTAGAAACATGGAGCGATTCTATTTTTCAAATTCAAGAAAAAGTAATGCCTTTTTTTAGTAATATTTTTGAACGAATTTTATTTGAAACCAACGAAGAAAATACAAATAACACCATTGTAAATGCTTATGTTATTACACTTCTTTTAGAGCTTCAGGCAATTACAAATTCTTTAAATGTAAAGAATAGAGCAGCGTTGGAAATAACTCAAAAGTTTAAAAAAAGGGTTTATGCAAATATGGAAAAGCAAATGACCATTACAGATTTTGCTAAACAACTTTCTGTTTCTGCTAATCATTTGAATAAATGTGTGAAATCGATTTCTGCACTTTCTGCACTTCAGCTTTTAAACAAAATAAAAATCACAGAAGCGAAATATTTGCTTTTCATCTCTGAACTTACGATTTCTGAGGTTTCTGAGAAAATAGGTTTTGAAGATCCTTCGTATTTCAGTAGATTCTTTAAAAAACAAACTTCTTTTACACCAAAACAATTCCGAAAAATGTTTGAAATGTCCTAGTTCTGGAATAGTTTCTCCTATTTTTTTCTAGTGTTTGGAAATAATTTTGCTTCTAACTTAAATACTAGAAAAATGCGAAAACAAATAAAAAGAATTAATGTCGGATTTCTTCTTACACCAAATTGTAGAGAAGCCGATATTATTGAAACTGAAGCAATTTTTCGAATTCATCCGAGAAATAAAATATATTATATAAGTCATAAAAAAGGTGTGATTTTCGGGAAATCACAATTAGGAATTTATGCAAACAAAACATACCAAGATTGCCCGAAATTGGATGTGTTGTTTGTAGGGGAAGTTGATGAAAAAGAGTTTAAAAACAAAGAATTAATCCATTTTATAAAAGAAAGATTTCCAAAATTGAAATATATCATTGGAATTTCAAATGGTGTTCTTCTTCTTCACAAAGCAGGTGTTTTAGAAAATCAAAAAATTACTGCAGACGAAAAAACTTTAGATATTTTAAACGAACATTATTTAAATGTTTCTTATGAAAGAAAATGTATAAAAGATGGAAAAATTCTGACAGCAGGACCTTCTACTGGAGGAATTGAAGCAGCTTTTACAGTTTTTAATGAATTTCGAGGAAAATGGTTGACAAAATTTTCGGAGCTTTTATTAGAATACAATGCGCGTGTTCAATATCCAATAGTTGATCATATCCGACTGCAAAAACCAGAGAATGGAAAACCTCTGAAAGTAGGAGTTTTTGCAGCTCCAGAAATTTATGTACCAGATACTATGGGAGCAATTGATGTTTTTAGTTCTATTCCAAATACGCAGTTTTATTATGTTTCTCATTCACTGGAAGCTTCAGAACCACTTTTGGATTTAGGTCCAACAATTCAACCAAATATTACATTCGACGCCTGTCCACAATTAGATGTGTTGATAATCGGGGCAACACATCCTAAATATTTGAAAGATTCGGTTGTTTTGGATTTTATTTTGAAACAAAACCAAGAAGTTTCGGCCATTATTAGTGTCTGTGCCGGAACTTTCTTGGTTGGTTCTGCCGGTTTATTGCATAATAAAAAAGCAGCTACCAATTATCAGCAAGCTTGCTCACTTCCAAAAATTGGAGTTACACCAACTGGGCAAGAAGTTATGGTGGATGGGAAATTTTATTCAGCAGGACCGGCTATTGGTTCTTATGAAGTTGCCTTAAAAGCTGTAGAAGAAATTCTTGGTAGAGATTGGGCGCAATATATAGAACATGAGAAATTAGAATTTTCTCCAAATCCTGTTTTTGGAGCAGGTTCTGTAGAAACTGCAGATAAGTCAGCGGTAAAAGTTTCAGCAGTTTTATCGAAATTGGTATTAAATCCAGTTTTTAATTCTGCTTTGAAAAAAGGCTACTATGCTAGAGATAAGAAATTTTATAATTAATAGTTTTGTTTTAGTTATTAAATAAAAAAACTCTTGAGATTGCTCAAGAGTTTTTCTGTTATTTATATTTCTTCAATTGTTTATCGATCATTTTAGAGTCAATTAAACGATCTTCTTTCCTTCGTTGTTCTGTGATATCGATAAAATCAATTTCTTCAGCAGGATCTTGTTCTTCCAAAGTTCCGTTTTGAAAAGATCTTTGCAGAATATCTTCAATGATGTAATCTTCGTCAATATTTAATGGATCATAATCTGTTTTTAAAGAAAGACTAAAAAGATTGGCAGTCGTATTGTACCAAAAAGCTTTCCATCCGCTACGAAGCTCCTTAACAAGTTCAAAAGCAGTATTTCCTGTTTGTCTATTAATTAATTTTATCAGAATTCTCCCTTCTGTTTTCGTAAGTTTTTTCAGTTGATCTGTAAATTCCTTTTCCAGATACTTTTGCATTTTACGAGTGTATTTTCTTCTTTTTCTTTTCGATTTTATTTCTTTTAATTCTTTATTTAAAGAATCTAACCTTTCTGTAGCCATTTTTGCATACGGATATGCTTTGTGCGTTTTTTTTCGAAGCCAATAATAATAGTTTCGGTCTCTGGATTTTTTGAAATTAATTTTCTTTAAAATTTGAACTTCATGTAGCCCAATAACCAAACTATCTTGCTCTATAATTTGAAAATCATATTCATTAAAAAGAGAGTCTAAAGGAATTTCATTTTCAAATTCATCGTCTTCTTGTGCAAACGAATTTACACAAAAAACCAGACACAATATTAGCAGTATTTTTTTCATTTCTCTTTCTTAAGGTTTTTCAAAATTACATTTTCCGAAGTAAAGATACTTATAATTCAAATAAAAGTCTAAAAGTGTAGTTCTACAAAAAAAATGCCTTTTTAAAGATTTTTACAAAAACTCCCACTTTTAGTTAGTTACAATTTAAAAACCAAAAAAAATAAAACTTAGTATAAATCTATTATTTTTCTTTATAAGTTTGAATAAAATCATTTGGAACTATTTCCCAATCTTTGATGATATAATAACCCCATAGTCCTTTTTTGATATTTAGGATTAAATCAAATTTTTTTGGGTTTTCTTTTTTGAAAGCGTTAATGAATTCTTCATCCCAATTTTTAATTTCTTCTTCCTTTCCTTTAAATTGAAAATAAACATAATTTGCAGATTCATCTAAACCATCATTAGAAAAACGAAATTGATTAATTTTACAAGTAATTTGTTCTTCTTTTCCTTTTTGACTAAAATACGTCCAAGTACTTCTTGATAAAGTGTTCATAGTTAAATAAGAACCAAAAACTAAAATTGATAGAATGTGAATAAATTGGAATTCTTTTTGTTTAATTCTATGGTAAGCACTAGTATAAATTCCTATAATAAGAACACCTACTATTATTGATAAGACATCAACTAACCAGAAATGAGTACCATTTCCTCCAATTAACTCTGGACTTAAATTTTTATCAAAAAAGATTCGAATAAATATAAGAGCTCCAAATACCCAATAATAATACTGTTTAAACTCTAATTCGGGAATTTTTTTTGAAGGTTTACGTGTTATAATATTTTTTAGATTCTTTTTTTCTTTCGGTTTTATGTATTTACTATTGTGCATTTTTTATTCTTGGGGTTGATTAGTTTTATAGTTTTAGGATTAAAGTTTTTAAGGCATTCCTAAAATTTGATTACATTTTTCAAAAAAATAATTGAAGGCTATCCAATATTTTTCTTCAGAAACACCATTTTCTACTAATCTCTCTTTTTGCCATTCAATAAATAAAGGTGTAAACCAAAATAATCTAACAAATTCATCATTTAATTTTTCATTTTCAAAATCTATTTGATCTATTTTTTCTTGAATTAAGTTAAAATCATTTTCTAAAAATACACCTTGCCTTAACTCATAGAAAAAGCCATTTTCTCATGAGTTGTTTAATATCTTTATTAATTCGACCATAAAATAAGTTGTGTGAAGAAGGAATTGAATTAAAATTAGTTATAATGAATTTACTCAAATGTTTTAGATTTATAAAAAAGCATTAAAAAATTACATTGCTTTTTCTTCATGAAGTATAAAATTAGGTAATTTTATTTCATATTCTTTTGCTTTATCAATAAAAATATATCTTATTTCAGGTTTTCTGTATAGTAATTCTTCAATACTTATTTTTAACCAATTAGGTTCTATCCATGGGTTTCCTCTATTAAATATTTCTTGGAGTGATATTAAAATATATTTATCATAATTATTTTCAAATTCTAACAATAAAACAATTAAATCCGCTTTTATGTCAATTTCAGATTTTTGTATATTTGTTATTTTATAATCTAAAAAGAAATAATCATATACAAGTTTTCCTATACCATTTAAATAAAGTTGTTCTCTTACTGATTCAATATTTGATAATCTATTGTATTTTGACTGATCAAAGTATTGAAAATAATAATCTAAAGATTCAAATATTTCTTTTTTAGGAATTAAACTGTTTCTTAGTAGATTTGAATAAAGTGAGTCTACTTCTGAATTTCTTTCAGGAATTTTATCTTTCCATATTTTTCTAATTAATTTGGGGTCAAAAGAAATTATATTTGCTATTTGTGGTTGATAATAAATTAAATAAAGTGTAAATTTATTCTTATTCTCTAACCATTTTAAAGGTTCTTTTTCTAATGACGTATTTTTAAGTGTAACAACAATATTATAAAAAAGTAGAAACCTTTCAGGATTGTATTCATCAAAAAAATCATCTAGATTATCCATAAAAAATTGAAAATCATTTTTTTCAATTGAACTATCTATTTCATTTAGTAAATGTGTATAATCGGAATTAGGAGCTGTTCTTGTGTCATCAAAGTGAGTTTTAAATTTTTGTAATAAATTTTCCATACCTCCTTCAATTGTAATTTTATTTAAATTGGATTTTAAAAAGGTCCAAAACATCTCAACATGAGTATGATTAATTTCATTTTCTCTAAAATGAGCACAATCATTTCTCCTGTCTTTCCAATATTGAATTTGAGTTCTTATAGATTCACTAAAATTAAATATAGAGCTTCTAGAATTATTTAATTCATTATAAATAGCTTCTTCCCATTTTCCATCGTCGTTTAATTTTTGAATTAAATGATTTAATCTTTTCTTTTCGATTTTATCACCATTATATCTAATTATTCTTTCTTTTATTATTGTGAAAAAACCTAAATATGAAAATAATAAAGCTGCACGATTTGCTTTTACTCGATAACATATTAGGGATTCTTCAAATAACTTTTGGGAGTCAAGGGAATGGTTTTCTAATTTTTCTTTTAACCAATTTTCCATTTAATGCAATTTTAGTTTTGTTAAAAAAGCACAAGTCAAAAACTCATGCTTTTCTATATTTTTTAATTATAAATTATTCAAAAACTCAATTAATTTTCGAACAGCAATTCCTCGGTGGCTAATTTTTGCTTTTTCATCCATTGTCATTTCTGCAAAAGATTGCGAAAAACCTTTTGGCTGAAAAATAGGATCGTAACCAAATCCTTTTTCTCCTTTTCTAGCTTCTAAAATAGTTCCATTACAAATTCCTTCAAACAAATGTTGCTCGCCATTTAAATTCAAACAAACAACTGTTTTGAAATGCGCTTTTCTATTTTCTTTTCCTTCTAAGTTCTGAAGTAATTTATCCATATTTTTCTCAGAATCCGCAGGTTCTCCAGCGTATCGTGCCGAATAAACTCCAGGTTCTCCATTTAAGCTTTCTACTTCCAAACCAGTATCGTCAGCAAAACAAGCATAATTATATTTTTCCGTTACATAATCTGCTTTCAAAATTGAATTTCCTTCAATTGTATTGCTCGTTTCTGGAATGTCTTCAAAACAAGAAATATCTTTCAGACTCAAAATTTCAATAGATTCAGGAAGCATTGCCTGAACTTCTTCTAATTTTTTTGCATTGTTGGTTGCAAAAACAATTTTCGTTTTATTCATGATGATATGGTTCGTTTTTAAGAATTGTAAAAGCTCGATAAATTTGTTCTACCATAAAAAGGCGAATCATTTGATGCGAGAAAGTCATTTTTGACAAAGAAACTTTTCCTTGCGATTTTTTATACACAGCATCCGAAAAACCATAAGGTCCACCAATAACAAAAACCAATTGCTTGATTCCGCTATTCATTTTTTTCTGCATAAAATTGGCAAATTCGATAGAGCGAAAATCTTTTCCTTTTTCGTCCAAAAGAATCAATTGATCTGTAGCTTGTAATTTTTTAAGAATTAATTCTCCTTCTTTTTCCTTTTGTTGGGCTTCCGAAAGGTTTTTTACATTCTTGATATCTGGGATAATTTCTAAGTCAAAAGAAATATAGTGTTTCAGTCTTTTTTGGTAATTTTCAATAAGTTGAATCAGATTTTTATCATCTGTTTTACCAATTGCTAAAAGTTTAATCTTCATAGAGCAAATATAAAAAGAATTAAAGGTGAATATTGAAAATAAAACCATTATTTTTGTCTAAATAATTTGTGAAAAATGATAAGCAACGAACAATTTGAAAAAGAACTAGATATTATCATCAGTAATGCAATTCGTGAAGATGTTGGCGATGGAGATCACAGTTCTTTGGCCTGTATTCCTAGTGATGCAACAGGACGAGCAAAATTATTAGTAAAAGACGAAGGTGTAATTGCAGGAGTTGCATTTGCACAAAGAATATTTGATTATGTAGATCCGAACTTAGAAGTAGATGTAAAAATTGAAGATGGAGCAAAAGTTTCGCATGGAGATGTTGCATTTACAGTAAGCGGAAGTTCACAATCTATTTTAAAAGCAGAAAGATTAGTATTAAATGCAATGCAAAGAATGAGTGCGATTGCTACAAAGACTAAGTTTTTTGTGGATCTTTTAGAAGGAACAAATACGAAAATTTTAGATACAAGAAAAACGACTCCAGGAATTAGAGCTATTGAGAAATGGGCTGTAAAAATTGGAGGAGGAGAGAACCACCGTTTTGCTTTATACGATATGGTAATGTTGAAAGACAATCATATTGATTTTGCTGGAGGAATTACAAAAGCAATTGAAAAAACAAAAGCATATTTGGCAGAAAACAATTTAGATTTAAAAATCATTGTGGAAGCTAGAGATTTAAAAGAAATCGAAGAAATCTTACAAACGGATGGTGTTTATAGAATTTTGATTGATAATTTCAATTATGAGGATACTAGAACAGCTGTAGAAATGATTGGAGACAAATGTTTGACAGAATCTTCTGGTGGAATCAATGAAAAAACAATTCGTGAGTATGCAGAATGCGGAGTAAATTATATCTCTTCAGGAGCATTGACACATTCTGTTTATAATTTAGATTTAAGTTTAAAAGCTTATTAATTTTATTTCCCCTCTTGAGAGGGGTTAGGGGTGTGTAAAAATAATAATTATAGAATTACACATTTTAAATTTAAGCATTTTGTAAGGTTTTTTATAGTGAAGAATTTTCGAATACAAATTTAAATCTAAAAAATACCTAAAACATAAAACACCAAATTATTGATTTAGAAAATTATCGATTCAAAATAAAAGAAAATAAGATTTATCATTTGTAGCTATGACCAAGGAAATCGAAAAGAACTTAATGAAAGTTCCAATATTGAATATTCTGGTTAAACTAGGGAAGAAAATTGCAATTCCTGGTTTAAATGGAATGTCTCTTTATGATTTGTTGGAACTTTATATTATCGGAATTGTAAAAGGAGCTTTGACTTCAAGGGCAGGAGGAATTGCATTTAGTTTTTTTATGGCACTTTTCCCCTTTTTACTATTTGTTCTTACGCTGATTCCCTATGTTCCCATAGAAGGATTTCAAGAAGATTTTGTTGCGCAAATTGAACACTGGCTTCCTCCAAACACAAGTGAGGCTGTCCAATCTGTGATAAAAGATATTGCAAACAACAAATATGGTGGATTGCTTTCTTTTGGATTTTTAACTTCTATTTTCTTGATGACAAATGGTGTCAATTCTATTTTTGGTGGATTTGAATATTCTTATCATATCAAAGAAATGCGAAGTGTAATTCGTCAATATTTGATAGCTCTTGGAACTTCCATTATGCTTTCCATTTTATTATTGACAACGATTGCTTTTATCGCATATTTGGAAATAGGAGTCCAGAATTTACAACAAAATGGTTGGCTATCAAATGAAGGTTTTTGGATTAGAAATGGAAGTATCGCACTTTTTATTTTCATGATTTACCTTTCAGTTTCTATTCTTTATCATTTTGGAACAAAAGAAGTAAAACATTTAAAATTCTTTTCACCAGGAGCTTTATTTACAACAGTTTTGACTTTGTTGATGTTTTATTTATTCGGTATTTATGTAATCAAATTTTCAAAGTATAACGAACTATATGGTTCTATCGGAACCCTTTTAATATTAATGCTTTTCGTTTGGTTAAACTCGATTATTCTTTTACTTGGTTTTGAATTAAACGCAAGTTTGAACCGATTACGAAAAAGGCAATTACCTAAAAAATAATTAATTTTATATATATGAAATGTATAGCAATGATTCCTGCACGACTTCAGGCAAGTAGATTTCCTGAGAAATTGATGCAAGACTTAGGCGGAAAAACAGTCATTTTGAGAACTTATGAAGCTACTGTAGATACCCATCTTTTCGATGAGGTTTATGTTGTTACAGATAGTCAAGTGATTTTTGATGAAATTGTCCATCATGGCGGAAAGGCAATCATGAGCGTACATCAGCACGAGAGTGGATCAGACAGAATTGCAGAAGCTGTTGAAAATATGGATGTAGATGTAGTGGTAAACGTGCAAGGTGATGAGCCTTTTACAAAAAAAGAACCTTTAGAAAAACTACTACAAGTTTTTAAAGAAGATGCGGAAAAGAAAGTAGATGTTGCTTCTTTGATGTTTCCATTGACAGATTTTGAAGCAGTTCAAAACCCAAATAATGTAAAAGTAGTTGTAAATCAAAACAATGAAGCGATGTATTTTTCTCGTTCTCCGATTCCTTATCCGAGAGAGAAAGAATTAGCTTCTTATTTTAAACACATCGGAATTTACGCTTTTAGAAAACAAGCTCTTTTAGATTTTTCAAATACACCAATGACAAAATTGGAAGCAACAGAAAAACTAGAAAACTTAAGATTTTTAGAACATGGAAAAACAATGAAGATGGTAGAAACTACACATGCTGCTATCGGAATTGATACTCCAGAAGATCTAGAAATGGCAAGAGAAATTCTTAAAAGTGAGTAAATTTCATTTTTGTGTTTAATCGAATTTATTTTATAAAAACTTACACAAAACATACCTCTGTATTTTTTATAAAACAAAATAATAACATGTTTTGTGAATATAAAATAGATTACATAGAAAACACTTATACAACTATTAGTAAATCGAATTAAAAATTTAAAAACAAAGTTTACACATATCAAATTGTTTCAGATATTTGCAAACTATTTTATATAAATCATGGCACAAAAACCTGGTATACCGAAAGGAACGAGAGATTTTTCTCCAAAAGAAGTTGCACAGCGTAACTACATTATGAACATTATCAAAGAAGAATTTGAAACATTTGGATTTCAACCAATTGAAACACCAAGTTTTGAAAACTCTTCAACTTTAATGGGGAAATATGGAGAAGAAGGAGACAGATTGATTTTTAAAATATTAAATTCTGGAGATTACTTAAAGAAAGTAGATGCAGGATTATTAGAAAATAAAGACAGTAAAAAAGTTACAGGAGCTATTTCTGAAAAAGCATTGCGTTACGACCTTACAGTGCCGTTCGCTCGTTATGTAGTGCAACACCAAAATGATTTAGTATTTCCATTCAAAAGATACCAAATGCAACCTGTTTGGAGAGCAGACAGACCACAGAAAGGAAGATATAGAGAGTTCCGTCAGTGTGATGCAGATGTAGTAGGAAGTACTTCACTTTGGCAAGAAGTAGAATTTGTACAATTATACGATGCAGTTTTCACGAAACTTCGTTTAGAAGGAACGACAATTAAATTAAACAACAGAAAGATTTTATCTGGAATTGCAGAAGTAATTGATGCAAAAGATAAATTAATTGATTTTACAGTTGCTTTAGACAAATTAGATAAAATTGGTCAAGAAGGAGTTGTAAAAGAAATGATTTCTAAAGGAATTTCGGAAGAAGCAATCGAGAAAGTAACACCATTATTCAGTTTTGACGGAACAAACATCGAAAAGTTAGATAAGCTTGAAGCGATGTTGGCAAGTTCTGAAGAAGGATTGAATGGAGTAAAAGAATTACGTTTTGTAATCGAAAATATTGAGAAATTAGGTTTAGAATCTGCTAAGCTTGATATTGATGTAACTCTTGCAAGAGGACTGAATTATTACACTGGAGCAATTTATGAAGTAAGCGCGCCAGATACTGTAAAGATGGGTTCTATTGGTGGTGGAGGTCGTTATGACGACTTAACAGGAATTTTCGGATTAAAAGGAATCAGCGGAATTGGAATTTCTTTTGGTTTAGATAGAATTTATTTAGTTCTAGAGGAATTAGGATTGTTTGATGAGGTAGTTTTACCAAAACCAACAGTAACTTTTATCAACTTTGGTGATGCAGAAGCTGCTTATTGTATGAAAGCAATCAAAGAACTTCGTAAAGCTGGAATCAAATCGGAATTATTTCCAGATAGTTCGAAAATGAAAAAACAAATGAACTATGCAAACAAAAGAGAAATTCCTTTTGTAGTGCTAGTTGGAGAGAAAGAAATGGAAAATAATAGCTTTTCTTTAAAGAACATGAATGATGGAACTCAGAAAGAATGTTCGTTAGAAGAGTTATTAGATTTAGTAAAATAATTAACTTTGCGGTTTTAAACTCATATAGATAAGATGAATCCAGAAGAATTAGAAGATATAGGAGACAACCACATCAGTACATCAGCTGTGACACCTTTACGTCCAGATGCTTTTGATATTTCTGATGATGAAAAAATAGAGAAAATTAAAGAGAATGTTAGAGAAATCATGGAAACTCTTGGTTTGGATTTAACAGATGATAGCTTAAAAGGAACTCCAAAGAGAGTTGCTAAAGCTTATGTTAAAGAGTTATTCGGTGGATTGAATCCTAAGAGAATGCCAAAAGCTTCTACTTTCGAAAATCACTATAAATATGGTGAAATGTTAGTAGAAAAGAATATCGTGGTTTATTCTACTTGTGAGCATCACTTTTTACCAATTGTAGGTAGAGCTCATGTTGCATATATTTCAGGAGGAAAAGTTATTGGACTTTCAAAAATGAACAGAATTGTTGATCATTTTGCGAAAAGACCACAAGTACAAGAGCGTTTGACGATGCAGATTGTACAAGAATTACAAAGAGCATTAGGAACAGATGATGTTGCTTGTGTGATTGATGCGAAGCATTTATGTGTAAATTCTCGTGGAATTCGTGATATTGAAAGTAGTACAGTAACTGCTGAATTTGGAGGTAAATTTAAAGAGAAAGATGTTCGTAGAGAATTTTTAGATTATATAAAAATGGATACGTCATTTGACTAATCATAAATTTTGAATCAAATAGAAAGAGATTTTTACTTCGTGTAGAAATCTCTTTTTTTATTGCTTAAAAGCATAGAATTGAAAAATTCTGGGTAGACTCATAATAGTATCTTTTCGTTTTCTAAATTCGATTAATCCAGATTGTATTTCTTCGATAACGTTTTGACTTATGATTTTATCTTTAATCAAAGCTTCGGAGATTCCCTCAAAAGTAATTTCAGCCATTAATTTTCCATTGCCAGAATTGTGTGCTACTTGAGAAATACTAAAATCAATATTTTTAAACCTAGATTGATTTAATAAAGAAAAAAGTTCTTTTCCAAGGTTTGCATTTGTACCTCTTTTTTCTAATAATTTTTGATAAAGTGAAACATATGAATCAAAATCTTTTGAACGAGGAACAGAAAAATGTCCAGAGAAATCCGTTTCTTCAATTAAAATTTTCCCATTCGGTTTCAGAGAATGATACATCTTTTGCAATATTTCAGCTGGATTTTTTAAATGAGAAAGAAGGAACCTTGAATAAATAATATCATAAACTTCTTTTTCATCAAAATGATTTACATTTTTTACTTCAAACTTAATATTTGAAATGTTTAATTCTTTCATAGTTTCTTTTGCAAGAGCTATTTTTCTTTCATCTATATCATAACCAATAACTTCTCCTTTTTCTCCAATTAATTTTGATAATAAGATAGAAACATTTCCGCCACCACAACCCAAATCAAGACATTTCATTCCTTTAGAAATACCAACTTTTTGTATGAATTTTGTCGTTTCTTCTTCCAAAGTTTCGGACAATATTTGAAGTCTTCTTTTTCCTTTATCTCCGCCATGTATCGCATATTCTCCCATGATCTGTTGTTTAGATTGTGTTTCATTCTAAACTACTAAATTCAAGATTTTTTTGGAGTTAATATTATTATAAAAGGGTTCTGATTAAAAAATATGACTTTTAGACTCTATCTATAAAAAGCTCTTCTGTAATTTTTATTTCCAATATGTTTTCAAGATGTCTAGCTTCATTAAATTCATTGACTTTGTCTGCTATTTCTAATAAATCTAATCTGTTATCATCATTATGAAAAAAGATTTTTAATAATTCTTCAAAACTCTCCATTTCATTATCATCATAATCTTTAACTCTTAATTTTAAGAGAGAAAAAATAACTTCTAAAGCGTTTTCTATTTTATCTGTATTGTTCAGTTTTTCTAAATAATCAAAAAGTTCTGAAAAACGCATTCCAGATTTTTTGAAAGCAAAATATGTTTGCCATAAATTACCAGTTCCTGCATTACAAGTTTCCCAAACAGGATTAAATAAGATTTTTTCTAAATAATTTTTTCCATTTTTAGAAAGAGATAAACCAAGTATAATTCCAGAAATACAGTCTGTAGAAGCATTTTCATTTCCTGTTAAATATAATTTTTCTAATATTTCTTTATTATCTTCTATTTTACAAGCTAGAGCTGGAATAAATTCATTAAAAAGACCTTTATAATAACATTTTTCAATTTCCATTTTGAATTCCTCTTGATATTCGGAGCAATCAAAATTTAAAAAACCTAAAACGAAAGATTTAGTTAAGTAAAAATCACAGTGTTCTAAATTTTTAAAATATTGATATAGAACCTTTTTAATTGATTCGTATTTCAAATAAGCTATAACTTCAAGTATTTCTGGATGCTCTTCATTTTTCAATTTATTATCTGAAATTGAATGTTCAAATAATTCTTTTGCAATTTTTTGATCTCCTTTAAACTTAAAAATATCAAATAAATAAGATGCTTTATAATGGTTATCACGGCTTTTTCATAAAAATAAATTTGATTTAAAAATCTTATTCAACTCATCTTTATTATAAGCTAACTTTGTTCTTATTTGCTTAAAATTCAATTTTTCTTTTGATCTTTGTAGTAAATTAA
>NZ_JADOTV010000034.1 GCF_015767245.1 Aureivirga sp. CE67 | reverse complement strand
AATAATGAATTAAATTTGCTCAAGACTTCGGAGGTTTAGGATTATTTTTTGGTAGAAACAAAACTATAACCTTTTGAAGTCTTTTTTTATCTTATACAATTTTAATCGTGATAATGTTTATTATCTAAAACTAACTTTATTCTTTCACTGTTTCTCATTTTCCATTTCAACAATAATACAAAATAACTTCAAAAATAGCAGCACCTTAATTGACCTTAACTCTCTCTTCTCATTTTTTTGAAAAAGCTTTAAAACTATAATTGAATAATATTTATTAATTTTAGAATTGATTTAAAATTTAAACTTAAATCCTTTCTAAAAAAAATAAAATGCAAAATCCTACTAACACAAGATTAGTATTAAGAAAAAATCCGCTTCGAATTGTTCTTTTCCCAAAAAGAATGAAAAAGAGTGAGAAAAAAATAATTGCCGAGAAAAACGAATTTTATCGAAAACTAAAACCTTTTCAGAAATGTCTTTTTGAACATCGAGTTTTGGTTTTTATCAAAAATCATCAATTTATAGGAAAAGACTTAAAAGTTACAAGAGAAATGGAGCTCCTGATTGCTGCTACAGCTATTATGCTTACTTTTGGTTTGGATCGCTATTTATACTTGAGCTTTGATTATATCTTGATTTATCCAGATATTTATTATTCGCAATTATCGAAAGAAAAACACAAAGGAGAAGCAAATCCAAAATATAAAGTAATTGTTTTCTCTTGGAAACACTTCTTAGAAGGATTTGCGGACAATTCTGACAATTTAAATTTAGGAATCCATGAATTGACACATGGATTACATTTTAGCTTCTTAAAATACCGAAATTATACTTCCAAAAGATTTATTGCTAAATATAAAGAATTACTAAACTTTCTAAAGAATAAAGAAGAGCAGCGAAAAATATTAGATTCAAAATATATTCGAAATTATGCTTTTGAAAACCAATATGAGTTTTTATCTGTTTTGGTAGAGCACTTTTTCGAAACACCACACCAGTTTCAACAAAAATTACCAGAAATTTATGGTTACCTCTGCGATATGTTCAATATGGATACTCGTGTAGTTTTAGATGATTAGAATATTAAGAGACATACCTAATAAAATTACAAAGAAGATATTGCTTTTTCATTGATATTTATCAGTCATTTTAGAATTAGTTATGATGAAATTTACCATATAAAACAAAGGAATTGAATTAATTAACTTTATAAAACTAAAATCGATGAAAAAAAGAGAAGCAGTAAATAAAATTATGTCAACGGACTTAATCACTATAAATTTATCAAACACACTTGTAGATGCTGAAAAACTATTTAAAGAAAACAGCATTCGCCACATTCCTGTAGTTTCTGGTGACAATCTAATAGGAATCTTAAGTTTAACAGATTTGATGCGTATTAGCTTCGTAGATGCTTATTCTGAAGATAATGGTGGAGCTGCAGTAGACACAGCAGTATACAATATGCTAACTGTAGAACAAGTAATGGTAAAAAACCTAGTGAAAGTAGAAGTAGGAACAACAATTAAAGAAGTAGCTGAAATATTATCTGAAAACGAATTCCACGCACTTCCAGTAATGGATGGGGACAAAATAGCTGGAATCGTTACAACAACAGATTTATTGAGATATTTATTAGAACAATATTAAGCAACCAACCTAAATTTTCTGATTACTTAAAACAAAAAAAGCTTCTCAAAATTGAGAAGCTTTTTGCGGTCTGGACGGGACTCGAACCCGCGACCCCCTGCGTGACAGGCAGGTATTCTAACCAGCTGAACTACCAGACCGTTTGCTTGATTGCGATGCAAATATACGAGCTTTTTTTATTCCTGCAAGTATTTTTTCTAAAAATTTATATCATTTTTTTTCGACAAATTTTCTTTTCGAATATTAAGTTTGCGTAAAAATTTTATATGTTGCTCGGAATCAGGATTAAATGGTTTATGAAGCAATCCTTTCTGTACAGAATCCACTTCTTTCATCACAGAAAAAATTTTTGAAAAAATCCAAGTTTTTTGAAATTTTTCCCAAATATATTCGATTGCCAAGCTATTTGGATGTAAAAAATCGTCTTTATAAAAACGATAATCTCGCAAATCATCCATCATAATTTCGAAAGAAGGGAAATAAAAACAGTTTTCATTTCGATCTATTACATTATGAATTGCACTTAATAGATTTGCTTTGCTTCGCATATTCTCTACAATTCCATTTTTTATATGCCTCACAGGACTTACTGTAAAAAGAATAGAAACTTCTGGATTTTCTTTTTTAAGCATCGAAATAATATTCTTTAGACTATTTTCTATTTCTTCTGTTTTAAGTAAATGTTTCTGAAATTCTTTTTGCGGAATTTTATGACAATTAGAAACTAAATTTCCAGATTCTAGAAATTCATAAACCCAAGCTGTACCTAGTGTTATAAAAATATGTGTTGCTTTTTGAAGTTTTTCTTTTGTTTGAATATTTACTTCTGAAGTATTTTTAATTAAATCTGGCAACGAAGCATTAGAAAACACAGAATGATGCTTAAAACTATGCCAGCGTTCATTTTGAAAGACAAAATCCTTTTCTTCATATTTTTTTTCTTCTACAATATCTCGAACAGCATTTTCTATAGCAACAGGATGAAACAAAATTCCGAAAGGATTCTTAGTAATCGGAAATTTAAAATAATCCAACTTCTCTCCTATATTTTCTACAAAACAAGACCCGAAAGTAACTATCGAAGATTTATAATCAATTTTATTTTCTGCTTCTGGAATTTTTATTTCTGTTCTAAAATTCATCTCAAAAAAGTTTTAACCTAAAATAAAAAACACCCTTTAAATTAAAGAGTGTTTTTCAAAATATATGTTTTAAATCTTATTTTCTATCTCCTAAAATTCTAAGTAAATAGATAAATAAGTTAATGAAATCTAAGTATAATGAAAGCGCTCCCATGATCGCTCCTTTCTGCTCCATTTCAGCATCTCCTTGCGCAATTTGTAATCCCATTTGCTTGATTTTTTGTGTATCATAAGCAGTTAAACCTACGAAGATAATTACACCAGCAAATGAAGAAATCCAATATAACATTGAGCTAGCAACAAAAATATTAACAATAGTTGCTATAATTAATCCAATTAGCGCCATAAATAAAAGTCTACCCCAAGAAGTCAAATCTTTCTTTGTATAGTATCCATAAGCACTCATTGCTCCAAAAGTTCCTGCAGTAATGAAAAATGTAGAAGCTATCGAAGCTCCTGTATATGCATAAAATATGAAAGAAAGCACAACTCCTGTAATTACAGAATAAACTAAAAACAGTAAAGTTGCTACTTGTGCAGATATTCTTTTAATTGCTCCTGAAATTCCAAATACAATTAATAATTGTACTCCAATTAAACCAAATAAAACCAATCTATTTGATCTAATCATTTGAGAAATCGTTTCATTCCCTGCAGCCCAAACCGCAGTAAGACCTGTTATAACTAAAGCTAAAGTCATCCATCCATAAACCTTTGTTATGAAATTAGCCTGAATAGCTTGAACTTGTTCTTGTGTTAAATGTGAATTTATCATTTTTCTAATTTTCCTTTTTTATAGTTGTTCTCTAATTTTGATTAATTCTGCTTTTACAGCTTCTAATCTAGAAATAATCTCAAAGTTTTTCTTTGTTTTATCTGGAGTAGCTTTTAATTTTTTCTTTGCTCCATCCAAAGTGAAACCTTTTTCTTTTACCAAATGAAATATTAATTGAAAATTCTTAATATCATTTTGTGTAAAGAGTCTATTTCCTTTTGTATTCTTTTTTGGTTTTATGATATCAAATTCCTTTTCCCAAAAACGTATCAAAGATGCGTTTACATTAAAGGCTTGTGCAACCTCCCCTATTCTATAATATCGTTTTTCTGGTAAATTGATATTCATAATCTATTTTTTTAGTCTAAAGATTGTCCTTCCTCATGAGATGCATCTAACATCTTTTCAAACTCTTCTGGTGTTAAATCACCATAATAATAGTAAACTGGATTTACTGGTTTTCCATTTTTATGCACTTCATAATGTAAATGTGGTGCAGCAGAACGTCCAGTATTTCCAACATATCCAATTACATCTCCTCTAAGAATTTTCTTTCCTTTTTTCGTATTCATTTTACTCATGTGTGCATAGATTGTTTTAAATCCATATCCATGATCAATAATTACGTGATTTCCGAAAGTTGAACTTCTTTTAGCTTTTACAACAGTTCCGTTTCCTGTTGCGTAAATTGGAGTTCCTTTATTTGCAGTAAAGTCCATTCCATTATGCATCTTTCTATATTTCAAGATTGGGTGCATACGCATTCCGAAACCAGAAGCCATTCTTTTTAAATCTTCATTTTTAACTGGTTGAATTGCAGGAATTGAAGCCAACATATTTTCTTTATCCTCTGCCAATTTGACAATTTCGTCTAAAGATTTTGATTGTACATAAATCTGATTTGCTAAATTATCTAGACTTTTCGTAACTGCTTCAATTTGATCAGAATTTTCAAATCCTTGTAGATTCTTATATCTATTCACCCCTCCAAAACCAGCTTTTCTTTGCTCTCTCGGAATAGGATTTGCTTCTAGATACTGTCTATAGATATTGTTATCTCTTTCTGCAATTTCGTCCATTCTTTTCTCATATTCAGTTAATCTTTTCTGAATAAGCTCCATATGAATTGCATAATTGTCGATTTCTCTTTTGTAATGCTTTTCTTTTGGAGAATAAACGAATGGAGTAATAATTAAATATCCCCAAATCATTAGAATTAATCCAGCTACCAAAACGGCTAATGCTGTCTTAATTTTATCTATTGGTTTTACTTTTATTTTTTTATACGATAATGTTTCCGGATCGTAGTAATATTTTACTTTCGCCATAATATGAAAAATATATTATTTTTGCATCAAATTAGGTGCCAATTTTCAGTAACTTGCACCCTCATTAAAAAGCAAATTTACAAAATGTTTTACAAATGCTTAATCTAAGCTTGCGTAAACATAATATTTATAATTAACATTTTATGAAATCACAGAAAATTAGACAGCAATTTTTAGACTTTTTTGAGTCAAAAAAGCATAAGCTAGTTCCTTCAGCGCCAATAGTTATTAAAGATGATCCAACTTTAATGTTTACAAACGCCGGAATGAACCAGTTCAAGGAGTTTTTCTTAGGTCACGGAAAACCAGAATCTGTTCGTATTTCTGATACTCAAAAATGTTTACGCGTTTCAGGTAAGCATAACGACTTGGAAGAAGTTGGAATGGATACTTACCATCATACGATGTTTGAAATGCTTGGGAATTGGAGTTTCGGAGATTACTTTAAGAAAGAAGCCATTTCTTGGGCATGGGAACTTTTAACAGAAGTTTATAAAATTGACAAAGACAGTTTATACGTTTCTGTATTCGAAGGAAGCAAAGAAGATGGTTTAGGTTTAGATCAAGAAGCATACGATTTATGGAAAGCAATTGTTCCTGAAGACAGAATTATTCTTGGAAATAAAAAAGATAATTTCTGGGAAATGGGAGACCAAGGACCTTGTGGACCATGTTCAGAAATTCACGTAGATATTCGTTCTGAGGAAGAAAAGAAAAAAGTTCCTGGAAAAGATTTAGTAAACGAAGATCACCCACAAGTGGTAGAGATTTGGAATTTAGTTTTCATGCAATTCAACAGAAAAGCAGATGGATCTTTAGAAAATCTTCCAGCTAAACATGTAGATACAGGAATGGGATTTGAGCGCCTTTGTATGGTGCTTCAAGGTGTACAATCAAACTATGATACAGATGTATTTACACCATTAATCCGTGAAATTGAAACAATCACACATTCAAAATATGAAAACAACGACGAAAAAGTAGATGTAGCAATTCGTGTAATTGCAGATCACGTTCGTGCCGTTTCTTTTGCAATTGTTGATGGGCAATTACCATCAAACAATGGAGCTGGATACGTTATTCGTCGTATTTTAAGAAGAGCTATCCGTTATGGATTTACTTTCTTAAGCCAAAAAGAACCGTTTATTTATAAGTTAGTAGAAACTTTAACTAAACAAATGGGAGAAGCTTTCCCAGAATTAAAAGCAAACAAAAACTTAGCAATTAATGTAATTAAAGAGGAAGAGCAATCTTTCTTACGTACATTAGGTCAAGGTCTAGTTTTATTAGACAGAATCATTGAAGAAACAAAAGGAAAAATTGTTGACGGACAAAAAGCTTTTGAACTTTATGATACTTATGGTTTCCCAATTGATTTAACTTCTTTAATTTTAAGAGAGAAAGGTTTAGATTTAGACGAGGATAAATTTAAAGAAGAGATGGAGAAACAAAAGAATAGATCAAGAGCTGCTTCTGCAGTTGCTACAGATGATTGGGTTGTTCTGATGGAAGACCAAGCTGAAGAGTTTATCGGATATGATTTATTAGAAGCGGATGTAAAAATCACTCGTTATAGAAAAGTAGTTTCTAAAAAAGACGGGGAAATGTATCAAATCGTTTTCAACATGACACCATTCTATCCAGAAGGAGGAGGACAAGTTGGAGATAAAGGATATATTGAAGTTTCTAATGGAAATGTGATTTATGTAGAAAATACGAAAAAAGAAAACAACTTAATCGTTCACTACACGAAAAACATTCCAGCAGATCCTTCGCAACGTTTCCACGTAGTTGTAGATACAAAACAACGTCATAGAGCTGCTTGTAATCATACTGCAACACACTTACTTCACCAAGCTTTACGTACTGTTTTAGGAACTCACGTAGAACAAAAAGGTTCTTTAGTAAGTTCAAGATATTTACGTTTTGATTTCTCTCATTTCTCAAAAATGACGGAAGATGAAATCAAAGCAGTAGAAAACTTTGTAAACGCTAGAATTCGTGAGAATTTACCATTAGAAGAACAAAGAAGTATTCCTTTCCAAAAAGCAATTGACGAAGGAGCTGTAGCTTTATTTGGTGAAAAATATGGAGCAAATGTTCGTGCTATTCGTTTTGGAGAAAGCATGGAACTTTGTGGTGGAACACATGTACAAAGTACTGCTGCAATTTGGCATTTCAAAATCACTTCTGAAGGAGCTGTAGCTGCTGGTATTCGTCGTATTGAAGCGATAACTAAAGATGCTGCTCAAGATTATTTCGCAGAACAAGATGTTGTTTTCGGAAAAATCAAGAAGTCTCTTAAAAATGCAAAAGATCCTGTAAAAACAATTACATCTTTACAAGAAGAAAACTCTAGTTTGAAAAAACAAATTGAGCAACTTCTTAAAGAAAAAGCATTGAACTTAAAATCTAGTTTAAAGAACGAAGTTGAAAACATCAATGGTGTAAACATCATCGCTAAAAAATTAGATTTAGATGCAGGTGGAATTAAAGATTTAGCTTTTGCTTTAAATGGTGAAATCGAAAACTTATTCTTCTTCGCAGCTGCTGAGAATGGTGGAAAAGTGACTTTAACTTGTTCTATCGCTAAAAACTTAGTAGAAGAAAAAGGATTAGATGCAGGAAAAATCGTTCGTGAACTTGGAAAATTAATCCAAGGTGGCGGAGGAGGTCAAAAATTCTTTGCAACAGCAGGTGGTAAAAATCCAGCAGGAATTCCACAAGCTTTAGTTGATGTAAAAGAATATTTGAACTAATAATCAGAATTAAATGTATTTAGTTTTCATTAATAAACTTGACTAAATACAATTAGTAATAAATAAAAAAAGGCTGTCTTATTAAATGAGATAGCCTTTTTTGTTTAAGAACTCGTTTAAACTTTTTTGCCAAAACAAGGAGTTTCATCTGATGTTTATTGATGATGAAGGGAAAAAATTTCAGCATAGCCTTAGCTATGGTTAAAATTTTTCACAAGCCAGTGGTGAACATGCTTGAAACGAATTTTGAGTTAAAAAGTTTAAATGAGTTCTAAATCAAGTTTTTATTTTTTGGGTAAAATTCTTGGATTTTCTTTAAGTGGAATTTGCTTAAACATATCTTTAAGCAAAGCATAAAGTTTTGGGTGTTCTCTTTTTAATTTCTGCGGTTGTTCAAAAAAATATTCTCCAATTACAGCAAAAAACTCCGCAGGATTTGTTCCCCCATACGAACGAATATCCGATTTATTCTCATGAATCATTTTGATATTTTTTCGAATATATTCCATCCACAATGCACTGTATTTATGATGAATTAAAATTTCAGGAACACCATTTACTTCGTAATCTTCTCGATCTAAAAGATGTAAAAATTCATGTATTGCCACATTTTGTTTATCATTTGCAATATCAAATCCATGATGAAGCGCTGGTTTCGAAAGAATCATCACACTTCTCAAATGTCCTCCAGTACCTACAACACCTGAAATAAATTCTTTGCTATCTTTATTCGTAAATTGTCGATCTCTGTCAAATGTTTTTGGATAAATCAAAACTTCTTCCAGATACGAATATTGCCACTTTGGAAAAGCAAAAATTGGAATAATTGCTCCTGCTGCTACTAATATTTTATCTAAATCATCTACTTCTGTTTTTACACCAATCACTTTCACATTGGCCAGAAAAAACATAACTCTTTTCTGAAATTCTACTTTTAACTCAGGTGAAAGTTTTTGATAATAACGAACATGTTTTTCCAACATTTCTTTCCAGGCTTCTGGCATTGGTAGTTCTTCTCTTTTCTTTAGCTCTCTTTTTTTTCGAAATCGAAAAAAAATCAACAAAAACACTGATAAAATAAAAATAATAGATAGTATTTTCATATTTCTTAACGTTTTACTTGGTAATTAGAGTGAAAAAATAGTAATTTATCACTGAAAACCTAACCAAAAACATATTAATTAACAAAAATGAACAAAGAGGGAAGCGATATCTACTTGAAACCAAGATTTCGATTTGAAATTAATAAAGAAAAAGAGCAACTTATTGAGAATTTTAAAATCTTAAAAAAAGATCCTAATTGTAATTATCCAATTAAAGTTGTAGATAATCATATCATTGTAGATATTCCACATGAATCTAATCATTTTTGGTCACCTCAGTTACATTTTGAAATTATTGATGGAGAAGAAAAATTAAGTTTAGTAAAAGGAATTTTTGGTCCAAAACCAAATGTTTGGACGATGTTTATGTTCATTCATTTTGCTGTAGCTTTTGCTTTCACAGTTTTCTTTATCATTTTTTATACAGAATGGAGTTTAGATAAAGATTATACTATTTCTCTTTCTTTTATGATAGGTTTACCAATTCTTTGGTGTGTTTTATATATACTTGGACAACTTGGAAAAAGAACAGGACGCTCTCAAATGATTGAATTGTATCAATTTTTCATCAAAGGAATGAATATAAGATCATCGGAATTTAATTATCAGAAAGGATAATTAATTCCGATATTAATCACTGATTTTTTGAAGTTATAATTCGTAAACCAACGATTAGTTTCTAAGTATGGCTCATAAGTTTTAAATCCAAAATCTAAACGAATTACCAAGAAATTCACATCATATCGCATTCCAAACCCACTACCTATTGCGATATCTCGTAATGAATCAAACCCATTGAATTTCTCATCATCTGGAGTAATCGAATTATTTGTAATATCCCAAATATTTCCAGCATCAATAAAGAATGCTCCATTGAAACTTCCAAGAACATTAAAACGATACTCTAAACTCGAAAGTATTTTAAAATTCCCTACATTATACTCCAATCCATTTCTTGTAGAACCTGGCCCTAAACTATAAACTTTCCAAGCTCTTAAATCATTTGGTCCTCCAATATAATAAGCTTTATTAAACGGTACTCCTTTTGAATTCCCATACGGTAAAGCAATTCCTGTAAAAAATCGATAAGCTAATGTCTTTTTAGGTCCAAATCCCCAAAACTTTCGATATTCCAAATCAAGTTTTGCATACTGTGCAATTGGAATTCCTAATAATTTCTTTGAACTATCTCCTCCTTCACTTTTTACAAAAATAGAAGCTAAATTTCCTGCTGTTGCAGCTCTCACACGAATCGCAGAAAAGCTATTATCTTTTATTCCTTTACTATTATTGTAATTATAATTATAAACTATCGCAGGAATCAGGTAATCTTCCGTAATGATATCATACCTTCTTTTAATATTTTGTACACTTTTATAATCACTTGGGAATTGTGTAGCAAAACCGTTACTTGGATCTAAAACATAATCAATATAAGTTAATGGTATCAAATTTCCATTTTCATCTTTTGCATTTTCTGGTGCTGGAATATCAGTATCCGAAATATTAATCAGTGTATTTCTGTCTGTTCTATAAATATTAAAATAAGAACTTACATTTAAATTTCGAATGTATTGAAGATTTAATAATTCAATCGAATGCTTATTTTTTCTATTTGGGGCCCAAGAATAAGTAAGAGATCCTGTGAAATTTTGCTTATCTAATCCTATATTTTTCTGAAAATTTGTTGCTAATAAAAACTGTGTTTTAGGCGACATATCTTTACTCACCCATTTATTCGTTTTAAAAGGAAGTAAAAATCTTGGAATTTTCAATGAAATATCACCTCCTGCTTCCCACGCATTAAAGAATGTATTGAATTCGGCTGCATCTTGAGAATTCAAAAAAGAACCTTGCACCGATAATTTTAAAATTTCCGCACCTTTAAAAATATTTCTATTCAACAAAGAAACTCCTGCAGAAACTCCAAAAGGTCTAACATTGGAATGTGTTAATTCTGTATTTATCCCTAATCTAAATTTCTCGTAAGGTGTCAAATAAATAGAAGCTTCAAGTGTACTATCTTTCAACTCTCTATATCGTATTTCTACCAATTTAAAATTCTGAAGATTTCTTATCTGCGTTCTAGTATTTTCCCTATCAATATCTCGATATAAAGAATCTGGCTGGATGAAAATTGCATTCGATAATAATTTAGGATTGTACTTTGATTTTTCATGATTTATAAATTCCATCTTATTATAAACCAAAGTATCCTTATATGGTTTCTGTCTATCATTAAAATAGTAATCTGTATAAACTTTTACTTTCGAGACTGTTTGTTTTTTATAAGGAACAAAATATACCGAATCAGCTTTACTTATATATCGGTTTGCAATTTGAAGTTTTACATTTACATCAAATTCATTTCTGGTAGTATCAATACTAAAACGAATCGAATTTGGATCAAAATAATACACTCCATTATTTCTAAAAAGTCTTGTTATTTTATCTCTTTCATCTTCAAAATAGGACAATTTTAATAATTCTCCTTTTTTAATAGAAGTTGGAAATTTTCTTTTCTGATAAATTAAATCTAATTCTTTGGAAGAGATATCTTTACTTATAGAATCGATTCTGTAAGGAGTATTTTTTTCTATATAATATTCTACCTCTGCCTTTTTATTTGGATAAAGAATTTCTTTATAATCAATCTTTACCTTATAATATCCTTGGTTGATAAAATAGGATTTTAAATTTTTCGCAGTTGCAGTAGTTTTTTCAGAATCCAAAATCACAGGAGCTTCTCCTTTTTCCAAAAACCATTTATTAAGTCCTTTATATGTATTATTCATTGAAGAAACTTGTTTTCTAGAAAAAGTCTTATCTAGAAATTTTAAAGTTTTTGGATGCCTATCTAAATATTGAACAAAAGCTGTATCATAACCCTTATTTCCTAGATTATAAAAATAAAGTGGAAATTTCAATAACAACACGGACTGATTAGGTCGCTGAATAATATATTCATTTGCTTCCTTCACTCCTCCTTGCTTACCATCTACAAATAACTTATTCTTTGTTAACAAATGTTTTCCTTCCGGAACGTATTTCACTGAATTACAAGAAACAAAAGCTAAAGAAGCAATTAAAAATACTATTGATATTAAAATATTGTTTTTCAATAAATAAGAGTTTAAATTTGCCCTAAAAATAACACATTTCGAAATGTTATCTAAAAATCAAATAAAATTTATAAACAGTTTACATAACAAAAAATACAGAAACAAATACGGATTCTTTATTGCTGAGGGTATAAAGGTAGTAAATGAACTTTTAGATTCAAATCTTGAGTTACACGAATTATATGCCACGGAAGATTTTAACATAAATTTAGATTCTCAGACGCAAATTATTTCTGAAAATGAATTAAAAAAAATCAGTAATCTTAAGTCTCCAAATAAAGTTTTAGCGATTTTTAAAATACCAGAAACTAAAAAACTAAAAACAGAAGGTTTAATCGTTGCACTAGATTGCATCAATGATCCTGGAAATTTAGGGACAATCATTCGTCTTTGTGATTGGTTTGGCGTAGAGCAATTAGTTTGTTCTAAAGATACTGTGGATTGTTACAACTCAAAAGTAGTACAATCAACGATGGGTTCGCTTTCTAGAGTAGAAATCATTTATACAAACCTAGAAGAATATCTAGATACTTATCCTCATGATATTTATGGTGCAGATATGGATGGTGAGATTATTTATTCAGTGAAAATCCCCGAAAATGCACTTCTAATCATGGGGAATGAAGCAAATGGGCTTAGTGAAAAAATAGAACAAAAAGTAACTAAAACCATTTCAATACCGAGGTTTGGAAATCTTCAAGTAACAGAAAGCTTAAATGTTGCAACTGCTACAAGCATCCTTCTAAATGAGTTTAGAAGAAATACATATTCTAAATAGCTTCAGGAGCTTCCCCTATCGGGTCGGGCTTTTCAATACAAGTTTCATGTTTAAAAAAAAGATATTCTAAAGAAATTAAAAGCTTCCGTTGGTCACTCTTACTTCCTAAGAATATCTAATTTTTTAAACATAAAAGCTTTCCTTTTCAATCCCTAAGCCATAAAAAAAGAGGCCACCTCCGAAGAAGCAGCCTCAAAAAGATATTAAACAAATTTAAATTATCTTATCACAACTTTCTTTATCATCACTTTCTTGTTAGAAGTAATTTCGAAAGTATAAACTCCAGATTGTAAAATTTGTGTATCAATCACATTTTTAGTTTCAGAAGTTAATTTTTGTTGTTTTACCACCATTCCTATAGCATTGTAAACTTTCAATTCTGCATTATGACTAGCATTAACATAAACAATGTTTTGAGCTGGGTTTGGATACACTTTAAAGTCCATTCTTACAACCTCATCTACATTAATATCTTCATCACAAGCATCACCAATTCCATCTTCATCAACATCTTCCTGATCAGGATTTGCAGTAAATTGACAATTATCTTCCGTATCTAAGATTCCGTCATTATCATCATCTTCATCACAAACATCTCCCATTCCATCTTCATCATTATCTGCTTGATCTTCGTTTGCTGTAAATTGACAGTTATCTTCCGTATCTAGGATTCCATCATTATCATCATCTTCATCACAAACATCTCCCATTCCATCTTCATCATTATCTGCTTGATCTTCGTTTGCTGTAAATTGACAATTATCCTCCGTATCTAGGATTCCGTCATTATCATCGTCATCATCACAAACATCTCCGATTCCGTCTTCATCATTATCTGCTTGATCTGCATTAGCAACTTCTGGACAGTTATCATCCTCATCTGCAATTCCATCTCCATCCATATCCGAAATAATAGAAGGATCTTCATCACTACAAATCTCAATAGACCATGATAAGAATTCACCTCCATCACCAGAAGAGTATGTATCTTCAATAGATAACTTCCATTCTCCTAAAGAACTCATTCCGTTCAATACAGCTAGAGAGCCTTCTGGTTGGAATGTTCCAGTAAATGGTGCCGATTGACCAACGACAGTTTCATCAGCGTGGTCATCAAATACTGTTTCTGTATAATTATCTCCACTAGAACCATTTCCTGAAGTTAAATCAATTGTTGTTCCATCAGGAGCAATTAAACTAACATTTAAATCTCCAGTCCAAACATGATCGATATTTACAGTAACATTAACATCTAAGATATTTACATCTTCTGTAATTTCTATAATTGACTCAACAACTTCTGGATCTACTTCTGCAATTTCAATTGGTCCATCTGTTGATTCGTAACTAGAACAGAAAGGTTCTATTAATTCAAGCATATAAACTTCAGAATAATTTGATTCAGAACATTCATTAATTGCTTGTACTCTCCAATAGTAAGTTCCTGCTTCAAGAGTTTCAACTAAGAATACTAATTCTTCTTGAGTTGCAGTTTCTACAATAGTTGCAAAAGCATCATCTGTTGCAATTTCAATAATATACTGATCAGCATGCTCAACCATTTCCCAAGTAAACTCAATACTAGTAACAATACTCATAAAGTTGTTTTCTGGAGAAGTTAATGTGATTTCAGTATTCTCAGGATCTAAATTGAAAATAAACGGACAATCATCTTCCGTATCTAAGATTCCATCATTATCATCATCTTCATCACAAACATCTCCCATTCCGTCACCATCATTATCAGCTTGATCTGCATTTGCAATATCAGGACAGTTATCTTCAAAATTCAAGATTCCATCTCCATCGTTATCCTCAGTTAATGAATCATCAAATGCTCCACAAATTTCAACTGACCAAGAAATATATTCTCCTCCATCACCAAATGAGTATGTATCTTCAATAGATAAAGTCCAACTTCCTAGAGAACTCGTATTATAAAGTGTTGCTAAAGATCCTTCTGGTTGGAATGTTCCTGTGTAAGGTGCTGTTCCTGCTGTAATAGAAGTATCTGCTTCATCATCAAAAACAGTTTCTGTATAATTATCTGAACTTCCTCCATTTCCTGAAGTTAAATCTATTTCTGTTCCATCTGGTGAAATTAAAGTTACATTTAAATCTCCAGTCCAAACATGATCAATATTAATTGTCACATTGATATCTTCAATTGTAACATCTTGATTAATTTGAATCACAGATTGGATAACCTCTGGATCAACATCTAAAATTGTAATTGGTCCATCATTTGACTCATAAGTTAAACAAGTAGTTTCAACAACTTCAAAAGTAAATACTGTTGAATATTCTGTTTCAGAACACTCGTTAATAGCTTTTACTCTCCAATAATAAGTGATTCCTTGCTCTAAATCTTCTGCCGTGTAATTTGTTGCTGCAACTGTAGTTGTTTCAACAATTGTAGTAAAATCAGCATCTGTAGCTAATTCGAAAACATAGTTATCTGCATACTCTACAGTTTCCCAAGTAAATAAAGTTGTAGAAGAAGATCCTCCTTCATTTGCAGGAGAAATTAAAGTAACAACAATATCATCATTTACATCTAAATTATAAACTAATGGACAATCATCATCTTCATCTAAGATTCCGTCATTATCATCATCTTCATCACAAACATCTCCCATTCCATCTTCATCATTATCTGCTTGATCTTCGTTTGCTTCAAATGGACAGTTATCATCAACATCTAAAATTCCATCATTATCATCATCTTCATCACAAACATCTCCCATTCCATCTCCATCATTATCTGCTTGATCTGCATTTGCAATTTCTGGACAATTATCGTTCATATCTGCAATACCATCTCCATCCATATCTGAAGGTTCAACTCCACATATTTCTATTGACCACGAAATTAACTCCCCATCATCTGATGTAATATATGTATCTTCCACTACTAGTGTCCAATCTCCAAGTGAAGGCTCTCCATTAACTAAAGCTAAAGATCCTTCTGGTTGGAATGTTCCTGTGTATGGAGCCGTTCCCGCTGTAATTGCAGTATCTGCCTCATCATCAAAAACTGTATTTGTATAATTATCATTACTTCCTCCATTTCCTGAAGATAATTCAACTTCAGTTCCTGAAGGTGAAACTAATTTAATTGTAACATCCGAGTTCCAAACATGGTTAATATTAACTGTTACATTTACATCTGATACAACTACTCCATCTGTAATATTAATTGATGATTCTACAATTGAAGGATCTCCTCCAAAAGCAAGAGATACGTCTCCTGACTCTGTTGAAGCACAAGTAATGTCTTTAATATTAAATGTCCATACTTCAGAATAAAGAGATTCTGAACATTCATTTGTAGCTTTTACTCTCCAATAATAAGTATTAAAATCTAAATCTGAGATAGAATGCATAGTTTCAGCAATTGTAACTGTTTCTACTATTGAAGTAAAATCCATATCTGTTGCTAATTCGAAAACATAATTATCTGCATGTTCTAAATTTTCCCAAGAAAAATCTAATGTTCCTTCTGCTAAATCAGCTAAATTCACTGGAGTTGTTAATAATACTAACTCTCCATTTTGATCTAAATTATAAATAAATGGACAATCATCTTCCGTATCTAAAATTCCATCATTATCGTCATCTTCATCACATACATCTCCCATTCCATCTTCATCATTATCTGCTTGGTCTGCATTTGCAACATCAGGACAGTTATCTTCATAATTTAAAATTCCATCCTCATCATTATCTTCAAATAATGTTTCATCAAATGATCCACAAATTTCAATAGACCATGATAATAATTCTCCATCATCTAAAGAAGCATAATCATCTGTAACAACTAATTTCCAATCTCCCATAGAACTCATTCCATAGAAAGTAGATAAAGATTGCTCTGGCTGGAATGATCCAGTATAAGGAGCTGTTCCAGTTGTAATTGACGATTCAGCTTCACTATCAAACACTGTATTTGTATAATTATCTGAACCTCCTCCGTTATCTGTGCTTAATTCAATTTGAGTTCCATCTGGTCCTACTAAATATATATCTAAATCTCCATTATAAACATGGTTAATATTTACAGTAACATTTACATCAAAAATTGATTCATCAATAGGGAAATTAATAATAGATTCTACCGTAAGATTCTCAGCATTTATTGCCATATTTAAATCAGAAGCTTCTAAAGAAATACAAGCAATATTTGTTACTTCAAAACTCCAAACTGCAGAATATCCAGATTCTGAACATTCGTTTGTAGCTTTTACTCTCCAATAATATGTTCCTTCTTCAAGATCAGCAATTGAATGCGTTAATGTCTCTAAAGTCACTGTTTCAATAGTTGTTGAAAAATCTTCTACAGTTGAAATTTCAAAAACATAATTTGTAGCATGTTCCATTTCTCCCCATTCGAAATCCATTGCTCCATCACTATTAGTTCCAATTTCAGGTGAAACTAATGTTACAATCATTTCACTATTTAAATTATAAATGAATGGACAATCATCTTCTACATCTAAAACTCCATCATTATCGTCATCTTCATCACATACATCTCCCATTCCATCTTCATCATTATCTGCTTGATCTGCATTTGCAATTTCTGGGCAATTATCAACTGAATCATCAATTCCATCTCCATCCATATCAGAAAGAGAAGAACCACAAATTTCTACAGACCATGAAAGAACAGTACCATCATCTAAACTCGGATAAGTATCCGTAACAGAAAGTTTCCAATCTCCGTTTGACTGAATACCATTTAAAGAAGCTAAAGATCCTTCTGGTTGGAATGTTCCTGTGTATGGAGCAGAACCAGCTGTGATTGAAGAATCTGCATCATCATCAAAAATTGTATTTGTATAATTATCTCCATTTCCTCCATTTCCAGAAGATAAATCTACTTCTGTACCATTTGGAGCAATTAATTTTATATCTAAATCCGCATCATAAATGTGATCAATATTAATCGTTACATTTACATCTGTAACAATTACCTGATCTTCTATAGTAATTGTCGACTCAACAGTTGAAGGATCAGATCCAACAGCTAGATTTAAATCTGTAGCTTCATAAGATAAGCATGAAATATTAGATGTTTCGAAACTAACTGCATCTGTAAACTCTCCTTCTGAACAACTACTAACTCCTTTAGCTCTCCAGTAATACATTGTTGAAGTTTCTAAACCTGTAACATCAATATTTGTTTCAGTCGTACTTTGAGAAAAAACAATATTTTCAAAATTAGCATCGGTTGCAACTTCTACAGTATAATTTGTTGCGTTAGCAATAGCATTCCAAGTAAAGTTTGAAGAAATTTCAACTCCAGTATCTCCTTCTGAAGGAGATGTTAATACTAACTCTTCAGTGATAGCACCTAAAATACTTAAAGTATGATTTTCTGTTTTAGTTTCTGTAGAGGAAACACCTGAAATTTCTAAATCATATACTCCTGAAATATTAGTATCGATACCAGAAATAGTCAATTGAACAGCTGTATTATTATCCGTTGCAGTTGCTGGATTAAATGAATAAGTTAAAGCATCTGGTAAGTTATTTAATGAAAAAGTAACTTCTTCATTAAAATCATTATATGTATTGTATGTAAAACTGATTGTAGCTTCTGTCTCTGTATTACATACTTCTGTATCCATCGTATCAAATGTCAACTGGAAATTTTCTGCCTCTTCAATAGTAATTGCTGAAGTATTTACAGCATAAAAAATGTTATCCACAGCTTCAACAATAACTCTACCACTTGTAGTCGAAATATTTGGAGCAGTAATTTCATAACTTCCATTATTTGCTACATTAGAAGCTAATTCCATTGTAGTTTCTCCATTGTCTGTCGTAAATAAAATATTTACATTTGAAACATTAATATTTCCACCATCAGTACCTGCAACATCCCATGTTACTGTCTGTTGCGAAGCTCCTGACCAAGTTTCCGAACTATTTTGTGATGTAACCTCAAATGGTCCAGCTGTTCCATCCACAGTTACTTCCATATAATCTATGTCATTTTGCCCAATAGAGGCATTATCACGAACTGTTAAAGCAAAATTTAAATCTCTTCCTACACTAGGTATAACTTCCCAAGTTGTACTTAAACTATTATTATATACAGTTTCTCTTTTTGGAAAAAATCTTCTTTCATCTTCTGTTGGATCTAAAGATCTAAATAATGGTCCTGTAGTACTTGTAGCACTAGGTGTCGAACCAAAATTACTTGGTTGAGCAACATCATTTTGCTCCCAACAATATGTTAATACATCATTTGCATCAGAATCTGTTGCAGAACCTGTTAATACAAATGCTGTAGACTTTGGAATTATATAATCACTTCCTGCATCTGCAACAGGTGTACTATTCGAAATTGACTCTTCTGTTTGACAAGATGTTGATTTTACATAATCTAAAACTTGTGAAATATTAAAGTGGTGGAAATAATCATCACTATTTGATTGTACATCTGTAGTTGGACCTGTAATTCCTGCATATCCCATAATTGTAGAACCACTTCCAGGCTCTGATTGCGCACCTGTTTGTTCATTCCATCCATGAGTATGTGTATGATTTGCACCAAATTGATGTCCCATCTCATGAGCTACAAAATCCACATCAAAAGCATCTCCTTCAGGAACAGTACTTGTTGTAAAACCACTTCCTTTTTGGTTATCAACACATATACATCCAATACATCCTGCATTTCCATTATTTCCAATACCTGACATTAAATGTCCAATATCATAATTTGCTTCTCCAATTTCACTTGTTAGAGTATTTTGTAATTCACTATTATAGTTACCATCATTAGAAGAATAAGGATCTGTAGAAGAATCTATATAAATAACATCATCTGTGTTATCTATTAACTCCATATTGATGGCAAAATCTCTTTCGTAAATTCCATTTACTCTTGTCATAGTTTCATTAATAGCAGCTAAAGCATCATCTACTGTTCCACCATGATAATCTGTATACTCACCTGTAACAGACATAGCTAAACGGAATGTACGTAAAGTTTGATCATCTGCTTTATTAAAAAACTGTGAGTTATTTGAAATCGAATTTGTTACTGACGAAATATCATCTGTTAAACAATTTAATTTATTCTGAATTGAATCTGAACCTGCTCTAGAGTACAACATGTATCTCTCTTCTTGAACATTAACACATTCTATAAATCTTGTTTCGCTAGTCGTCGAAAAAACAGTTAAACTCAACCCTTTTTGAGGAGATAAACTAAAACGAATAACTTCTGTAGATTTACTTAAAGGATATCCAATATAAGATCTAATTTCTGGATATTTGTTTTGAAGCACATCCGACATATTCGATGCTTCTTCAATTCTAAACGAACTATAAGTTCCATCTAAATTTGGAATACTTATGATTACATTTGAATTACTAACAGAAGTAAAACTTCTTTCGGGAGCATTTGCAAGTTCCGACATCAGTGAACTTGTGTTCAAAGAAAAAAATCTACCAGTTGAAGGTAAATCTTTGTTGAATAATTCTCCTTTAGCACTAAAATTATTGGTTTCTTCCCAAAAATTATTGGTCTGAGAAAAACCAAAAGTAAAACTTAATAATGCTAAAAGAGTAAAAAAGTAATTTTTCACCATATTATAATAAGTTTTGTTATTAATACAATAAATGAATTATATATGGTTAAATTTAATATTATCTTAACACTTTACTGTACTATATTAACAATAAATAAACATTTTATTTAAGATATCATTAAAATCAACCCATTATCGTTATTTGATTAGTAATATCATCTTATTATTGATTTAAAATTATAATTATAAAAGTATAAGTTAAATATTTATAATAAGTTAAAACGTTCGGTTAATAAAATTATGTAAGACAAACTCACATATTTCACAACTTTATCTATTTGATTAAAAAGGAATAAAGCCTATTTAAGACTCTATTTCCGTTTAAATAAGTTATTTTTGTAAAGAATAAATTAGTAGTAAAATTTACTCACAATTCAATTAAATTTTAAAAAAATGAGTATCAAAAAAGAACTACAATCTCGTAGTAATAATTGTTGCGAAATTTGTACTGCAACAGAAAATCTTGACATCTATACAGTAGAACCTGCAACTAAAGAAAGCCTTAAAGATTCAATTTATATCTGCAACACTTGTAAAGAGCAAATTGAAGATGCTGAAAAAATGGAATCGAACCACTGGCGTTGTTTAAATGATAGTATGTGGAGCGAAGTTCCTGCTGTTCAAGTTGTAGCTTGGCGCATGCTTCATCGTTTAAAAAAAGAAGGTTGGCCTCAAGATCTTTTAGATATGCTGTATTTAGACGAAGATACTTTAGAGTGGGCAAAGGCAACTGGTGAAGATATTGATGAAAGTGAAAAAATAATCCATAAAGATAGTAATGGAAGTATTTTGAAAGCTGGAGATTCTGTAGTGATGATTAAAGATTTGAATGTAAAAGGTGCAAACTTCACTGCAAAAAGAGGAGATTTCATGAGAAATATTTCTTTAGTTCATGACAATGCCGAGCATATTGAAGGTAGAGTAAATGGACAACACATTGTAGTTCTGACAAAATACGTTAAAAAGTCAAAATAAAATTCTGAGACAAATTCAAAGAAACAAAACTTTGAATTTGTCTTAAAAATTGCTAGTTACTTTTAGAATCATTCTTATAGAACGTTGAAATATTATCCTTTTTATTGAAATAATTAAATCGTATATTTAAGTATATACCTTAAAATTATGTCTTTAAAACTACAATACAAAGATTTTAAATTCGATAAAAAACTACAACAAACCCAAACTTCAAAAAATTGGATTTCTCCTTACTCAGAAATAGGTGAAGTCATGATTTATTTTCGAAAATTTCTTACAGAAAAATCTTTTGTTATCAGAAATTATTTGGAAAATGAATACCAAGACATTCAAAAAATTGTTTCACCAATCGAAAAACCTGAGGAAGATTTTATTAACTCTAAAAATGTTGTTTTAAAAAATTTATTAGATGACGCTCATTTACTTCTGGGTAGAGGGAGGTATACAAACAAAAAAATGCAGCGAACTAATAGACCAAATAAAAACACTTTTTTTGGTGAAGCATATTTTACAGAATCTGTTCATGCTATTTTTATGAAATTTTCTAAAGATATTTTAACTGAAATTCATCATCAAGGTTTCACATGGGAAGTAAATTGGAAAATACAATATGAAGATTTGTTAAAAAAAGATTCAAACATAGATTTTAATGAAACTATTTGTCCAATAAATTTCATCCGAAAAACGAAAGGAAACCTTACACATTTTGAAGAAATTCTAAAAGATCAAAATAATGATTTCATCCCTCCTCTCTTAGCAAAAGGTATTTTAACTCTAGAAATATTACTACAAGGAGGTTTTCATTTATTAACAAATGAAGAAAAAAATTGGTTATTCTCTTCGCATTTTTATTACAACAAAAAATGTTATTATACAGAAAATATGATTCTAAACGGTATTAATTCTATTGTTGAAGAGCTAATGCAATGGCATAATTTTATTCCGCCAAAAATAGACTTAGATTTTTTTGATAGGATTCAAAAAGGTTTGAAAAAAAATAATTCAGAAGATTGGTTCATTATCGGTTTTATTATTTCAATACTTTTCCATCGATTTGACTTTGCGGACTATGAAAAACTTAATGATGATTATAAATCAACTTTAGCTGATAAATTATATCATTATAGAAACTTAGCAACAATGCTAAATTTTCATAATCTTTATCAATTAACAAAAGTTTTTGAACGAGGTAACTTACAAGAGCTAGCATATTTTATTTCAAATTTTCTTGTAAATTTTGAGATTAAAAATGAAATCATCACTTACGAAAACACCCGAAATCATGATTTAATGAAAGCTTTCTATGCATATCTGATTATCTTTTTAAAAGAAAAACAATATTTAGAAAACATTAGAGAGGTTGATTTAAATTCTTTTGACATTAATATTTCAAAAGTTGTAGAATCATTAAACAAACAACAGAAAAACTACCTATAGTTCTTTCTTTAAAATATAGTCTGCAAAATATTTTTTTTCATCCATTATTTTTTCACTAATCTCAAAACCTGAATCCTTTACTAACATTTGAAGTATGGAATCATCATATTTTCTAGAAATTTCGGTAAATATTTTCTCATTTTTTTCAAAATCAATTTCAAAATCTAAAGTATCAAAAACAACAGTTTGCTTTCGAGTACTCTTCAAAAAACTTTTTGCAATTCCTGTTTCTTCAGAATATTCTGGTGCATGTTCAAAATACTCTAAATTGAAATTCGCATCTAGCTCGTTATTAATTCTTTGAAGTAAATTAAAGTTAAACGAACTCGTAATTCCTTTTACATCATTATACGCAGGAACTACTATTTCCTTAGATTTTATCAAATCCAAACCTAAAAGAAGAATATCATTTTTATTCAAATTTTCGGCAATAGATTCTATAAATTTTTTGGCAACACGATCAACCATATTTCCTAAAGTTGAACCTAAAAATAAAACAACTTTTCGAGTATCATTAGCTTGTAATTCATGAAGTGTTTCAAAAAAATCTCCTTGAATCGGCTCCATAGAAATATCTGGTAATTCACTTTTAATATTTTTTTCAAGATTCAATAATGCTCCTTTGGAAATATCAATTGGTTTGTATGTAAATTCAAATTGGGAATACATTTTTTTTAATAATTCAACTGTTTTATATCCATCTCCTGCTCCTAATTCTATAATCTCGATAGATTCATTTTGTTTTATTTGAAAAGCTTCAATTATTTTTTGAGATTGTTTTTCAAAAATTTCAAATTCTGATCTAGTTAAATAATATTCAGGTAATTTCATTATTTCAACAAAAATCTCTGAACCTTTCGTATCATAAAAGTATTTGGAAGGCAAACATTTGGGATTAGAATTTAATCCTTCATATACATCTTTTGCAAATTGATTTGTCATATTTTTTTAGTTTTTTACAAGGCGAATTCCTGAAAATTGCCAACGTTCTTGTGGATGAAAAAAGTTTCGATATGTTTTTCTACTATGTCCTAAAGAAGTTACTACCGAACTTCCTCTCAAAACCATTTGATTATTCATAAATTTTCCATTGTACTCCCCTTTTGCATCTTCAGAAATTTCAAAATTTGGATAAGGTAAATAAGCTGAATTTGTCCACTCCCAACGCACCCCCCAATCGAACTGACCAGAAGCTATCTCCCATTCAAACTCTGTAGGAAGTCGCATTTTTTTCCAAGAAGCAAAGGCCTGTGCTTCGTAATAAGAGATATGAGAAAGCACACTATCTAAAGGAAGATTTTGCATTCCTGAAAAAGTAAATATCTTCCATTCTTTATCATTTTGCTCCCAATAAAGTGGCGCTTGAATATTATTTTCTTTAACCCAAGCCCAACCTTCATCTAGCCAAAAACGGAAATTTTGATAACCTCCAGCTTCTATAAATTCCAAATATTCTCTATTTGTTACATAATTTGAAGAAATAGAAAAAGTGTTTAAATAGACTTTATGTGAACCTAACTCATTATCATAACAAAACTCTTCGTCTTTATCATGTCCTACTTGATAAAGACCTTCAGAAATTACAATCCATTTTTCCTTTGTTTTATTTTGATCTTGAATTTTATTTAATTTATCATCGAAAACAGGTCTTAGTGGATTTTGAAATAAATTATATTTTATATCTGTATAAAGTAATTCTTGATGTTGTTGTTCATGTTGAATTCCAAGATAAATTAATTCCTTAATTGTTTCAGACTGATTTCCTTCCAGCAAAGAAATAATTTGATCATCGACTAATTTTCGATATTCATACACTCCTTCTAAAATAGGTCTACTCAAAAGTCCTCTCCTATCTCTCGCAATTCTTTTTCCTAAAGTTTCATAATAACTATTAAAAATAAAATGAAAATCAGGATTAAACTCAAGGTAATTTTTACAATATTCTTTTAAAATAAATTGCTCAAAAAACCAGGTAGTATGCCCTAAATGCCATTTTGGTGGACTTACAAAATATGCAGCTTGTAAATTGTAATCTTCTATAAGTAGAGGTTCGCAAATTTTTTCGGATTGTTTTCTTTGATGAATGTAATAATCTATAAGTTCTGTCATTAATTTACTCAGATTTAAAGAGTTGTATTTCTAAATATACAACTTAACTATTGTTAAATCAAGTAATTAAATTGAAAATATAAGGTTTTGGATTTGTAAACAAATAAGTTGTGTAAAATTATTTTCAAAAATAGTTTTTAAGCTAAAATAAATACTCATTTAAGAAAAAGGTTCTTTTTGGAAGTAATATTCTTTTTCTCAAAAATTAAATTTAAAATATTCAAAAAAAACACAATTAATTAAACATTGACTATCAACACACTAAATTATTAACTAAATATTTTTAAAGAAAAAAATATCCATTTTACGGAAACCCGTAAAATTATATGATTCAAATAGCGGATGTTTGCAGAAAGAAAAACACGTTAAAAGGGAAATTATTGCTATTATAAATTTTGTCACTTGGATTTCAGTTGTAAATCCAATATAATTTCAAAAAAAAACCACATCGTTCTGATGTGGTTTTTTGATAAAATATCTTTAAGAATATTATTTATTCTCTTTCTTTTGTTGTGGTTTCTCCTTTCTTGGAGGTCTTGGTAAAAGAGCTTTTCTAGAAACTTTTTGTTTTCTAGTTTTAGGATCAATTCCTAAATATTTCACATCAATAATATCACCAACATTTACAATGTCCGTAACATTTTCTGTTCTTTCCCAAGCTAATTCAGAAATATGTAATAAAGATTCTTTTCCTTTTACAAACTCAATTACAGCTCCAAAATCAAGAACTTTTACAACTTTCACCTCATAAGCTGAACCAACTTCTGGTTTGAAAGTAATATTTTCGATTTGTTGGATTACAGAATCAATTTTAGCTTGATCTGTACCTAAAATCTCAACGATACCTTTACCGTCCTCTTCTTCGATTACAATAACAGTATCTGATTCTTTTTGCATTTCTTGGATAACTTTTCCTCCAGGCCCAATTACAGCTCCAATAAATTCTTCTGGAATTGTAACTTTTACCATTTTCGGAGCATGTTCCTTCACCTCTTCATTTGGTTCAGAAATAGTTCCCATGATTTCATTCATGATATGAAGTCTACCATCACGAGCCTGATTTAAAGCTTGTTCTAATACTTCATAAGAAAGACCTTTCACTTTGATGTCCATCTGACAAGCAGTAATTCCATCTGTAGTTCCAGTTACTTTGAAATCCATATCTCCTAAGTGATCTTCATCTCCTAAAATATCAGATAAAACAGCAAAGTTTCCTGTTTCTTCATCAGAAATTAATCCCATTGCAATACCTGTAACAGGTTTTGTAATTTTAATTCCGGCATCCATTAATGCTAATGTTCCAGCACAAACAGTTGCCATTGAAGAAGAACCATTTGATTCTAATACTTCAGAAACTACACGCACTGTATAAGGACAATCTTCTGGAATTACAATTTTTAACGCTCTTTGCGCTAAGTTTCCATGTCCGATTTCTCTTCTTGAAGTTCCTCTTAAAGGTCTAGCTTCTCCAGTACAGAATGGAGGGAAATTATAATGTAAATAGAAAGTTTCTTCTCCTTGATATGTTGGAAGATCAATCACATTAGCCTCTCTTGAAGTTCCTAAAGTTACTGTTGCTAATGCTTGTGTTTCTCCTCTTGTAAATACTGCTGAACCATGTGTTGATGGTAAATAATCTACTTCACTCCAAATAGGACGAATTTCTGTAGTTTTTCTTCCATCTAAACGTAATCCTTCATTTAAAACAACATCTCTCACTGCTTTTTTGTGAGATTTGTTAAAATATTTTCCTATTAGTTCTGCATTTTCTTCTAATTCTTCTTCAGAAAATGTTTCTAATAATTCTTCTTTTATTGTTGAGAATTTTTCACCTCTTTCTTTCTTAGAACTTCCTTGTTTTGTGATTTCATAAATTTTATTATAAACAAAATCACTAACTTTAGCTTCTAATTCTTCGTTTTCTTCTGGTTCTGCATACTCTCTTGTTTCTTTTAATCCAACTTTTTCAGCTAATCTTAACTGAGCTTCACATTGAATTTTGATAGCATCATGAGCAACTTTAATTGCTTCAACCATTTCTGCTTCAGAAACTTCTTGCATTTCCCCTTCAACCATAGCTACAGAATCCGCAGAAGCACCAACCATTAAGTCGATATCTGCTTGTTCTAACTGCTCTCTAGTTGGGTTAATGATGAACTCTCCATCTAAACGAATTACTCTTACTTCTGAAATTGGAGCTTCAAAAGGTACATCTGATAATGCTAAACACGCAGAAGCAGCAAGACCTGCTAAAGCATCTGGCATTACATTTTCATCATGAGACATTAATTGAATCATGATTTGAGTTTCATTATGGTAGTTTTTTGGGAATAAAGGACGTAAAACACGATCTACAAGACGCATTGTAAGAATTTCTTCTGTACTTGGTCTAGCCTCACGTTTGAAAAATCCTCCAGGATATCTACCTGCAGCAGCAAATTTTTCTCTATAATCAACTGTTAAAGGTAAAAAATCAATACCTTCATTGGCACTTTTGGCAGAAACTAGGGTAGCTAGTAGCATAGAATCTCCCATTCTAACTACAACAGAAGCATCTGCTTGTTTTGCTAATTTCCCTGTTTCGATGGAAATGGTTCTACCATCTCCTAAATCAATAATTTCTGTATGAACTTTAGGAATCATAAAATCTTTTTAGTTCTTAATTAAACAATTGGTTTGTGTTGTTGTGTTGTTGTGTTGTTTGTAAACCAATGAAAAGTTGTAATTTAAGCTTTCTTATTGAAAATAAAAAAAGAGGCAAATAGCCTCTCTTTTTTTGGAATTATTTTCTAATTCCTAATTCTTTTATGATCGCACGATATCTGATGATATCTTTCTTCTTCAAGTAGTCTAATAAGCTTCTTCTCTTACCTACTAACTTTACTAATGAACGCTCTGTATTATAATCTTTACGATTCTTTTTTAAGTGTTCAGTTAAGTGGTTAATTCTGTAAGTGAATAAAGCAATTTGTCCTTCTGAAGTTCCAGTATCAGTAGCTGACTTACCGTGCTTTGCAAAAATTTCTTGTTTTTTCTCTGCTGTTAAATACATGCTAACATTAAATTTTAAATTAATAATTTTTATGTATTGATAACTAAATTAGTTATTCAAAGGTGCAAATTTACTATTATTTTTTTGAATAGAAGTTCTAAATTAAAAATATTATAAAACATTCTATATTTTCATTCAAATAATAACGTATCCACAAGTTCTTACGAACGGATTGGATGATTTTGCACTAAATCAATATATAAATTAATTTGTTTCTTTAGATCTTTTCTCTCAACGATCTTATCTAAGAATCCGTGCTCTAATACAAACTCAGCTCTTTGGAATCCTTCTGGTAAGTCCTTACCTGTAGTATCTTTTACTACACGAGGTCCAGCGAAACCGATTAAAGCATTTGGCTCAGCGATGTTGATATCTCCTAACATTGCATAAGATGCTGTAGTCCCTCCTGTTGTTGGATCCGTACATAATGAGATATATGGTAATTTAGCTTCCGCTAATTGCGCCAACTTAGAAGATGTTTTAACTAACTGCATTAATGAAAGTGAAGCTTCCATCATTCTTGCTCCTCCAGATTTAGAAATCATCAAGAATGGAAGTTTGTTTTCGATTGCATAGTTAATTGCTCTTGCAATTTTCTCTCCTACTACACTTCCCATCGATCCTCCAATAAAACTAAAGTCCATTGCAGCAACTACGATATCTTTTCCAAAAGATTTTCCTACAGCAGTACGAACAGCGTCTTTTAAATTAGTTTTACTCTGAGCAGCTTTTAAACGGTCTGTATATTTTTTCTTATCCTCGAATTGCAGTGGATCTTTTGATACCATGTCTGCATCCAATTCTGTAAATTCGTTATTATCAAATAAAATTTCGAAGTATTCGGCACTACCAACCCTCACGTGATATCCATCTTCAGGGCTTACGTATAGATTTCTTTTCAATTCGTCAGAATCAACAATCTTTCCGCTAGGTGTTTTATACCATAATCCTTTTGGGACATCTTTTTTAGCTTCTGTTGGCGTTTGAATCCCTTTATCTTTTCTTTTAAACCAAGATGACATATTATATATGGGTTTTTGATTTCGTTTATAAAATGGGGAGCAATTTAATAAAAAAATAAAGAGTATTTAAATTTTGTTTAAATACCCTTTATATTTATTTGAAGAAATACTATAATGTATCTATGTTATTTAAGTCTTCGAAAGCTTGTTTTAAACGTGCTTTAAACGTTAATTCACCTTCTCTAATCCATTTTCTTGGATCGTAATATTTTTTATTTGGAATATCAGCTCCTTCCGGATTTCCAATCTGAGTCTTTAAATACTCTTTCTTTTCTCCCATATAATCTCTGATTCCTTCTGTATAAGCAAACTGAAGATCTGTATCAATATTCATTTTGATTGTTCCATAAGAAATAGCTTCTCTAATTTCTTCTAAAGAAGAACCAGAACCACCGTGGAATACGAAATCAACAGGATTACTTTCTGTATTAAATTTCTCCTCGATAAATTTTTGAGAGTTATCTAAAATTTTTGGAGTAAGCACTACATTTCCTGGCTTATAAACTCCATGTACATTTCCAAAAGATGCAGCAATTGTAAATTTATCACTTACTTTCTTTAATTCTTCATAAGCATAAGCAACTTCTTCTGGTTGCGTATATAATTTTGAAGTATCAACGTCAGTATTATCAACTCCGTCTTCTTCTCCACCTGTAATACCTAGCTCAATCTCCAATGTCATTCCCATTTTCGACATTCTTTCTAAGTATTGTTTACAGATTTCAATATTCTCTTCCAAAGGCTCTTCTGATAAATCAATCATATGAGAACTATATAAAGGCTTTCCTGTTTCTTTATAAAATTGCTCACCTGCATCTAATAATCCATCAATCCAAGGAAGTAATTTCTTCGCACAATGATCTGTGTGTAAAATCACAGGAACTTCATAAGCATCCGCTAATAAATGAATGTGTTTCGCTCCAGCAACAGCTCCAGCAATAGCAGCTTTTTGGTTTTCGTTAGAAAGTCCTTTCCCAGCATTAAAATGCGCTCCTCCATTAGAAAATTGGATAATAACAGGTGCGTTTAATTCTTTTGCTGTTTCTAAAACAGAATTAATTGTACTTGAACTTGTAACGTTTACTGCAGGAAGTGCAAAGTTTTTTGCTTTTGCTAATTTGAAAATATCTTGCACTGCATCACCAGTAGCAACTCCCGGTTTAATTTGATTACTCATTTTGTTGATGTTGTTTTATAGTTGTACAAAGGTAAAAAAATAAGAACTTTATTAAAACGAAAAATTTCATTTATACTCCAATTTATTATTTTCTAAAATAATTAAATAATTCTCTAAAATTTCAATAGCAAAATTTGATAAAAAAATCATATCTAAAAGATTTAAAACCTGAGTAGAAAATATCATTTTTTGAAATTATACTAATTACTTTCTGGAGCTTCCTTTGCAAAAGCAAAGTCGGGCTTTACGTTTCAAGTTTTCATTTTTCTAAAAAGTTTTTCTAAAAGAAATCCGTGGGCTTCTTAGGTCGCCTCCGCTTTCTAAGAAAAAACAAATTTTAGAATAAAGAAAAGCTTTACTCTTCAATCCCTAAGCCGATAAAATAACCACAAAAAAAATCCCAACCATTACAGTTGGGATTTTTAATATTTCTATAGAAAGAATTTTTATCTTCTAATCAAACTAAAGTGTCCTTTCTTTGTATAACGTCTTGTTGTTACAGTTCCATCTTCTGATACTCCTACAGACTTCACAATGTCTAATGAGAACCAGTAATCTGATGACGGTAATGGTTGACCATATCTTGTCAATCCATTCCATCCTTGTTTCGGATCTAATTTAACAATCACTTTTCCGTATCTATCAAAGATGTAAATCTCTACACTTGCATAATTTCCACTCTCCAATCCTTGAATCTTCCATGTATCATGGATTCCATCATTATTTGGTGTGAAGTATTTAGGGAAATCGATAACTCCAAATGGAATCGATGGATTCTCACATCCTCCTCCTAATACATTACGAATCAATAATACATAATCTCCTCCAGGAACATCTGTAAACACTGGTGCTGTTTGCCAAGTATTTCCT
>NZ_JADOTV010000033.1 GCF_015767245.1 Aureivirga sp. CE67 | reverse complement strand
TATTAGGTATTATATGACAAATATGGATTCAAATAATGCTGAATTCTATCATAGGGGAATTAGAAATCATTGGAAGATTGAAAACTCTTTGCATTGGGTTAAAGATGTTTTTCATAACGAAGATAAAAATCGAATTAAAAATAGGAATGGTGCCATTAATATTGCTATTATTAGCACCATTGCTATAAATCTACAAAGATTAAATATAGGATGGTCAATTAAAGACGCAATAGGATATTGTACTTTTAATTTGAAAAAAGTAATCAAACTATTTAGAACGTGACAGCCCTGCCTCTCAAGAGGGGAAACTTGATAATATGTAAACCTGAACACAAAATGAATTTGATAATATTTATTAGAAGGAATAAATTTTACCTTCCCTCATTTTCATAAGGTTTCCATTTTTTAGTTTTCATAATAGCTTTTACTTCCTCATAAGATAATGGGTAAAAATCATGACAATCTACACCAACATCAAAAGCCAATCGATCTTCAAGATCTGGTAAATTTCCGTGACTATGACCATACAAATGCCAAGTTCCTCTATTATCGCTTCGCCAAACTCGCATTGCATAATGAAATAAAATAATTCTTTGCACACCATTTTTACAATCCGAATCTTTAACTTTCAATTCGTGGTAATCTTTTACCCATTTAAATTTCTTTCGATTATTCAAAGCTGGTCCTTCATGATTTCCAACAATCAAATATTTTGTCCCATTCAATCTATCTAAAATATCTGCAACCAATTCATTATCTTTTGTCATTGCAAAATCTCCAATATGATATACTTCATCTTCTGGTTTTATCTTTTCATTCCATCTTGTAATTAAAGTTTCATTCATTTCTTCAATATTCTCAAATGGTCTTTCGCAAAACTTTATAATGTTTGTGTGTCCAAAATGATGGTCTGATGTAAAAAATATTTTGCTCATTTTTCTTAGTCTTTATAGTGTTTTTTTTTTTTTAAAGTTTTAGCACTTTTTAAATTTATTAGGGAATTCTGTTTCCTCTAAAACACACCCCTAACCCCTCTCAAGAGGGGAACTTAATTTATCAAATTAACTCATTGATATAATTTTCTAAATCTTCTTTATTTTTTAGATCTACAATAGTTTCTGAAGTCCAATCCAGGAGAATTAATTCGAAATTTTGACCTAAAACATGTATTGCTTCTAATAATTTAGTTTGTTCAATTTCGTCCCAATTATAGGAATCTAACCAAATATTTTTCACTTTCTCTTGAGTTGTACCAAAAAACAACGCAGATTCTAAACTTCCATAAGCAATAACATCTTTAGTTCTAGAAACACAAGTTTCTCCTCCTCCATAATATCGTACTTGTTGATATTTTTCGATTTTTAATTCCTTAAATAACTCTTCAATTTCATTTAAAGATATATTTAAATCCTCTACAACATAAGAAATATTATAATTCTTATCATAAATCAACTTACCATTTTCTAGGTTTTTTCTTGGAATCAATTCTATCATTAAATAATTATCTTCCCAAAAAAACATCTCAGAAACTTCTTCTTGATTTTTCTTATTTCCCCCATTAGATTCCTCAAAATCTTTATTTGTATTTGAACAAAAATTCATTATTCTTTTTTAATTTTTAAAATATTTATGTGGTTATAAATATACCAATATTAATTTCAGAATCTGTTCTCCATTTCAACCAACCTGTCATAGAATCTCCACATTTTTTGGTATAGTCATGACAAGATTGTCGCTCTTCATTGACTCCATCCTGATCATTGTAAAAGCAATCCCATCTTACTTTTACCCAATCATTTTTCACTTCAAGCGGACACAAACTTTCAAGACCTGTAGGAAGGTCCAATTTTTCTGAGTTTTTATTTGCTTCTATGTAAATTGGTTGATTTTTATCTTTTCTTCTTATTCCAAAAGAATTCATGATATAATCATTCCATCTAACAAAAATATATTCTTCCGTTTTTGGAACATATTTTATATCCACATGATTTACAATTACTTTGTAGGACTTATCTGTTTCTTCCAAACAAACTAATTGCATAATTCCATAATCTGGTTTATGATATTTTGAACATAATTCTACCTCATCAGCATACATATCCAAATCAAATTGTTTGTCAAGCAACAAACTATCCTTATATATTTCAAAAGATGTTGGCAATATCACTAAACCTTTTCCTAAAGAATTCACTTTATTATCATAAGTACATTCATAATCTACCAACTCCTTTGAACTCTCATTTTTATTTTCAGTCTCTACAATATTTTTTCTTACAGTTTTTTTACATGAAAATATTGTAACAACAAATAATACAATTAAATATCTATATTTCATCTATAAACTTTTTTGCAATATTTTTTAAATAATCTACTCCTTCTACATTTTCTAACATAAACTTAGGAATACCTTCAAGTCCCATTTTACCAGCCAAAATACCCGTTGTAATAGATGCAATAGAATCCACATCTCCTCCTAATAATACAGAATATTTTAAAGCTTCAAAAGGTGTTTTACTTTTTTTCAAAATATATAAAACACAACCAACTGTAAATTTAGAATCTGAAGGAACTCCTTTAATTCCTGGAAGAAAATAAGGAGCTTCAATAGGCTGTGTTCCGCAAAGAATCGAATAATCTTTTTCTGTTAAAGGTTTTTCTATATCAATTTGATTTACTTTGTTTAAATAATCTATAAACTCCGAATTACAAGCAACCGTTTTCAAACAATAATCAATGATATTTTTCGGGTCTTCATTTTTTATTAAAAAATAATGTGCCGCCCAAGAAATACACTGACTAGAAATAATTGCAATTTCATTTGGATGTGTTGCTCTTGCATTAATTTCAGAATACGAATTAATCAAATCCTCTCTTAAAAGCCCGAATGGTACTGCTCGCATCGCTGGAGCATTTCCAGGATTTGCTCTATTTCTCTGGAAACTTCTTACTTCTTCAATTGTCTTTTCTCCAGAATAATACCATCGCATAGAACCATGACCATTTCTTCCATATCCTTTTAAATCAATTCCTTTTTGGTATTCTTCTTGCCATTTTTCAACTAAAAGATCTTTAGTAAATTTCTCTTTTGAAACAAGTGCATTGATAACTCCAATAGTCATTTCAGTATCATCTGTATAATCCCAAGGAGTATAATTTTCAGTAAAAACACTCAGTCTATCAGCAGCAACTTTTATTTGATTTCGAGCATTTACAAATTTTGTAAAATCAACATTTTCAGCAATCCAATTTCTATCCTGAAATTCGACTCCAGCCCCGAAAGCATCCCCGATTGCTGTTCCTATCAAAAGAGCTTCTATATTCATAGCTTTGTTTTAATAAGTTTTAATTATTTCTTTTTATCTCAGTAAATCTAAAACTTATTTTTCTATTTTTAGTAAATGCCTTTTGTTAGCTTTTAAGAATTCTTTAAATTTTTTATCTCGAAAATCAGCTGTATCGTACCAATTTTTTTCAATCTCTTCAATTTTATAGTTTTCAACCATATCAAAATTTTCATTTTCTTCATCTAAAGAAGACGGAATTTTTTGATTCATAAATTCTTCTCTGTATTTTTCGAAGATTAAAACTAGCTTATTAAAGTTATTCTTAGCTTCATCATTTTCTGAGAGACTCAAAGCTTTTAAACACCCATTATTATACACACCCAAACTTTCAATCAAAATAGAAAAAACACCGCAATTATTTATCATACCATCCACTATAAAATAGTAAACAAACGCTTTTTGAGTTTCATTCAGGTTTTCTTCCTTATTATCAAAAACATAGTTTTGGTAATATTCTAAAGATTTATAAAATAGCTCCTCATTTTCTGGAAATTCTGAATATTCTTGTTTTGTAACTAATATTTTCTCAACATTTTCCTGTCCAAAAACACTCAATGTTATAAATATAAATAGTAGGTTTAAAAAATTTCTCATTATATTTCTAAATATTTAACTCCATTTCTTGTTTTAACTTCTTCTTCAATTTGTATTGATTTAATATTCCTACAATCAAACCTATAAATCCTCCCAAATAACTTAAATTATGCATATAACCTACAATAGTATAACTTTCAACATCAATAAGATTATTAGGAAATTTCCAATTAAGATTATTTACATCCAAGAATAACTTACCATATACAAAACCTATGAAACCAAAAAAAAGCGCAACTTTAATTGTTACAATAAATGATTTGAATGTAAAGTTCAGCATTGTTTTTCCATCCTTTTGAATGAAACCAAACAAACCAAGTAGAATAGCAATAATTAATCCCATCCACCAGGTTGCTAAAAATCCAATTATCATAGCTCCTGCTCTAGGATTACCCACTAAAATTTCAGGATTTTCTTTATCTCCTATATTTGTCCCCAATCCAATATTTTCAAAATTGAATTGAATAAATTTAAACTTCGTATAATATTCAGGAGAAATTGTATAAGTTATCTGATCATTTAAAATTCCGTAAACTCCTCCTAACAAACTTCCTATTATTAATATCAGAAAAAATGCAATTATTTTATTTATTTTCATATTTATTCTTAAAAAAATATCTTCAATGTTTTCAGAACTCTATTTTTCTATATATACAGTATCTTTTTTATATTCATCATTCTTAGAATCAAAAATATATTTTGTTACTTGTAATTTTATAGGATTATAAGGTCTAATTTCTTCATAAGAATTGAAACTTAAAACCCCATTTTTATCTTTTTCAAACTCAAATCCCTTCAAATAATCTAAAAATACGAGTTTGTAATAATTATCGTTTTGATTAAAAAACACACCATATAAACAACCTCCTGTGCCACACGCACCAAAATTAACCATCATATCTTTTTTAGTGTCAGCATTAAAATCTTCAAATTTTTCAAGTTTTAATTCTTTCAAATTTTCAGGAAGCGAAAAATTAATTGCTTCTTTACTTACTTTTATATTGACCAAATTCAATTGATCATCCAAATCAATTTGAACTAAATCTTTATTTATTACTTTCTTTTCTGAATGACAACTAAATAGAACAGTTAAAAACGCTAAATTCAAGAGGGTTAAAATTCTGATTTTTCTTTTCATTTTTTTCAATAATAACAATACTCCTATTATGCAATTTTCATCTCAAATAATAAAAAATTTTCATAGCAGTAGGTGCCAAAAATAAAGGAATCAAAATAGAAAACAAAAGGAATCTTGTCTTTGTTTATAAATTTATTATTGAAGTATAATCGGATATTTTATTTTTGATAAAAAGCTTATATATTTGGGGCTCTACTGCTATGAAACTTGAATTTTCCAGTGACTTTATGGCTTAGAAAAACTATAATTAATATTAAAAGAGAGAGAGTAGTCTGTATAAAATTCAATAATAGAATTTTAGACATAATATGGACGACAGATTGGGATAATTAAAATGAAAAACACTTTTTACTTACTTATTATGACAATTTTTCTGATTTCATGTAACTCAGAAAATAAACAAAATGATGGTTATAACAATTTTGACTATGATTATGAATTAAAAAGCTATGATTCTAAAAATTTAAAAAATCAAAAGGGAGCTCAGTTCTTTAAGAATGGTAATTTGATAAGAAAAACTCAAAAGGAAAAAGGCTGTCAGGTTTTTGTTTATAATTCAAAAGGGAAAATTAAAGAAACTTTATGGAGTCGTAATTGTGAAAATGGAAGAAGAACAATTTATATGTATGATTCCTCGGATAATCATATTGGCTACTATGAAACAATAGATACTGAAGTTAATTTAGATACGGTAAGCTTTGAGCAAATCTTTTTTTATGATTCCGATAATCGATTAATTAAAGAGCGAACAGTAAAAATAAAGAACGCAAATGGTAAAGATCATGAAGTTTGGAAATTATATACTTACAAAGATAGTTTGATACAAACTGAAACTATTCTTGAAAATAATATTCCACTTTGGGAAGGTCAATATTCTTATAATGCAAAAAATGAATTGATAAAAATTCATAGGACTAGAAGAGATATTTATGAAACTGAGCTTTTCAAATACAATGATAATGGTTTATTGATTGAAAAAGAAATTATAAGTACAGAATTTCCTTTAAGTCCTGAAGTAGGTTTCAGTGCAGGAAATAATAAACGTATTTATAAATATGATGCAGAAGGAATATTGTCAGAAGAATTATTAATGAATCATCGAAGAAAAATTCAGTTTAAAACTATTTATAAAAAAATAAATAATAAGAATAAAAATGATGCTTAAAGAAAATTTAGAAATTAAAGAAATTTGCGAATGATTAAAGAGAGGAATGATTGAATATATGGAGTTAGAAGAAAATTAATCAATAAAAAGAATCTTGAAAATATAAGATATTTTAAAATATTTAAGATTATAGATTAGACTAGTCAGAATTGGATATAATTGAATTTAAAATAAAAAAAATTAAAAAGAGATGAAAAAAATTTATTTATGTTTATTAGTTTTGATATTGAATATCGGATGCGAAAAAAAAGATCCTATTTCATTAACATTACCAAGTGAATTAAATTTTGAAGGTACTATACAAAGTTGCAGTGACTTTTCTGTTAGTCAGGCTTTAAATTCTGAAAATCATGGAGTATGGATAAATATTCATGGTTCTGGAAGAGAAGAATTAAAATTAACTGATGAATTCAAAACATTTGAGATACCAAATATTGATTTGAAAACAAAAATTTATCTATTTGATTCTATGGCTGGAGCTTCATTTTGTACTGATGTAATTTCTGATAATGAACCTAAAATAATTGGAGTTTGGAATGCAATATCAGGAAACATTAAGATTAAAATCTCTGATTTACTAGAAACAGAAAATGAAACGTATTACAGAATTACACTAATTCTAGAAAATGTTGAATACCTTAATGTTGATACCGGTGAAAAAAGAATTATTGAAAACTTTACTATAAACGAAGCACTTGCAGGTTGGTACCCAGGGTAAATAAAATAAACAAATGAAATTTAAATTTTATTTATTTGATCAATAAAAAAAAGAGATTCTTTCTTAAATACATATTTATAAAAATGAGCTATCAAAACTTAGAAAAGATTAATAAAATAATTGGATGGATTTTATTTGTTGGAATAACTATTTTTCTATCAGTTATTCTAATATCTTCCTTTAATCATGGTGCAATGGGATTGTACTATTTTTTCATTATGGGAATTTTATTTCTTCCTAGCCTAATAACAGGAATAGTTTCTGTAATAAATCGAAAAGGAGACGCTAAAAGATTAAAGAATGGAGTTGTTTTAGCAATTATATTTCAAGTTGGGTTTCCTTTAATTTTACCATTATTTTTTGGTCCAGCCGCCATATTTTTAAGTATGTTTGGAGCTATTTTAGGTTTGACAATGTGGTTTATTAGAAGAAAAACTGAATTACAATTATTGATTTTAAATGGAATTGGGTTAGTTGTATTTCTTTTGACAGTAATTGAAAAATTATAGTGGATAAAAAATGAGTTATTTAGTTGTATTTTTAGAGAAACAATACAAATTGAAAATGAATTCTTTGGTAAAATGATCTAGTAAATTATATTTATACAAGAAATTCGTTTTTATCTAAAAAAATCTAGAAATTGAAAATATCATTAAATAATACGATTCATAAAAAAGAAGTCGATTTAGTAATAGTAAATCAAGTTGAAAACTCTAAAAAAATTACTGCAAAATTTGAAAATTCAAAAGGTGAAAAATTAATATTAGAATTTGAATTAATAGAAGAAGATATATCTGATATAAATGATTTTAATTTTTTCATTAGTCAAAATAAAAAAATTATATTTTACAGATTTATATATCAATGGGGAGTGATTAATTTTAATAAAAGAAAATTAATTAGAAAAGTTTTAGACTACTCTATTGATTTCCCAATATTTAGCGAATATCCAGATTGCTTTTTAATTGAAGATAATTCATTTGTAGAAACTCTAAACAATGAAGGAAAAAAAATTGATAGAATTCCTAATGAAGAACCTTATAATCTTCAAGAATATGAAGATTTTTTTGAACTTGAATTAATCGGATTAGAAAAACGAAAAATAAGAAGAAAATTAGATTCTTAAATTCAAGCACTCAAAATATTTTAAAACAAATTTCTTTTAAACGAAAAAGGCTTCCTCAAAATGAGAAAGCCTTTTTCTACTTGTAAAATATATAAAACTATCTTCGAATCAGACTAAAGTGTCCTTTCTTAGAATATGTTTTCGTTGTTATAGTTCCATCTGCTGTTCCTGATTTCTTCACAACTTCTAAAGTAAACCAATAATCAGACGATGGAAGTGGATTTCCTTGTTCATTTAATCCATTCCAACCTTCATCATTTTTATGAATTCTTGTGATTAATTTTCCATAACGATCATAAATAAAAATCGATGCAGAAATAACACTATCATTATTCAATCCTTGGATTCCCCAAGTATCATGAACTCCATCGTTATTTGGTGTAAAATATTTCGGGAAATCAATTACTCCAAATGGAATCATTGGGTTTTCACATCCTCCTCCTAGAACATTTCTAATTAAAAGAACATAATCTCCTCCTGGAACATCTGTAAATACTGGTGCTGTTTGCCAAGTATTTCCTTCATCAATTGAAAATTCATATTCTCCTAAGTTTAAACTTGTAGTATTAATTGCAATGGTATTACTTCCAAAACCGTCTACATAACCTGAAACTACAATATCATCAGCAGTAAGATTTGCAATATAAGAAGCTACAACTTCAATTGTATGCACTTCGCTTTCACAAGTTTTGATCGGATCTTGCCCAATTGCTTTTACAGTATAAGTACCTGCTTCGCTTACTAAAATAGATTCTGTATTAGCATCTAAAACAGTTCCGTTTAAAGTCCATTCATAAACAAATTCTCCTGTTGGGTTGTAAACTGAAATTTCAGTCTCTATTTGTCCATTTTCAGGATTTTCAACCAAACAAATAACTTCTTCATCATTTGTTTCAAAAATTGGAGTTTCTACAACTACAATCTCTATAAAAGTAATTGCGATACAACTTGTTTCAATACTTTGAACATTTGCCCAAACCATTTTTGAAGTACTTTCGTAATTCGAATCTGAAATTGGATTTTCCATATTGATTGCATCTTCTTCTGACTCGTAATAAGTAATCGTAACCTCATCTAACGAAGGTGTAGTAACAAAATTCAATTGTGTAAAATCAAAAGTTGCAATTCCATCAAATCCACATTCTGCATATACAACTGGAATATCTGATACTTTTGGACTATCTCCTAATTTTACAACTAAAGAATCTACATTTACACATCCTGTATTTAAATCTTTGATTCTAACATAAAGTGTTGTTCCTACTGGATCTACAACTATCGGATTCACAATTTGCGCAAAACTATTTGCTTCTGCTTCCGATTCTGTAAAGTAATATTTCACTTCAAAAGAACTTGGATTTTCAAATAAATCTAAAGTAATATCACTTACATTAATTGTTGTTTCCTCAAAACCTGGAATCTCACAGAAATGATATTCGTCTTGATCAATTTCTGGAAGTTCATTTACTTTTAATTCTAAAGGAATCACAACATAACAATTTAACTCTGTATGATCATTTTCAACTTTGATATAAACAGTTGTTGAAGCTGTAATATAAGTATTGATATCCGTTATTTCTGAAGTTAAACTTTCATTTTCGTAATATTCAAATACAATTCCTGAAGCATTTTGTCCAGATAAAATCTCTTCTTCTTTATCTTGTAAATTGAAAATAGCAACACCATCCATATCGTCATCACATTGCTCTAAAGCAGTTGGATTCAGTTCAACTAATGGAAGTGGTTCTACAATTAAAGTTAAAGTTGACGTTGCAAAACATCCTGTAGTTTGGTTTTCTACACGAACATAAAGTTCTTGCGCATCTTGAATTACATTTACATAATTTGTAAAATCTGGAATATCTGTAACATCTGTTTCTGCATTCAGCATCGTTGTATGATAAGTTACAATCATTCCTAATTGATCATCTAAATAATGTGTGTCTTTTACAGTTAAATCAAAAACATTAAATCCATCAAAATCATCATCACAAATAATTAATGGATCTTTTGCATCTCCGATACTTGGTCTTTCATTTACAATTAAATCAAAGCTTTCAATGATAAAACATCCTCCTGTATTTTCAATACGAATCCAGATTGTTTGTTGGTCTGCAATTGCATTTACAAATGGTGAATTCATATCAATAGGATTATCTTTATTCGTAGCATCTGCTTCGCTCTGATACATCGAAATGATTAAATCAGGTTGTGTCGCTAAAATTCCATCTCTTACAATTGTTAAATCAAAAATCTCTTGTCCATTTTCATTTCCATCACAAAGAACTAAATCTTCGATTTCTTCAATTTCCGGTTTTTCTGCAACAATTAAGTTCAGAGGTTTTACGATAAAACATCCTGTATCTATATTTTCAAAACGAACATAAATTGTAGATGCAACTGAATAATAATTTAGAGGTAAATCTAATTCTCCAGACATCGCATTTTGTTCCGTAATATGATAAGTAACCTCTACTCCTTCTTCTTCATTATAGATTTCTGTTGCTTCTGATAAATCAAAGTGTGCAAAGCCATCCGAATCATCATCACATTCTTCAATATATTCCAGATCTTTCGCCACCGGAAGTGGATTTACAACTAAATCTAAAACTACATAAGAACTACATCCTGTTTCTGCATTTGTAACTACAGCGTAAACAGCTTGCGTTCCAGCAGTCAAATTCGTATAAGGAACTAATTTATTAATAATTGGTCCATCTTCAGAATTTTCGTGATACACAACTTCTCCTGTTGTTCCTCCTAAAATCTCTGCATCTTTTTGGTATAATAAAAATGAATTTACGAATCCATTTGTATCATTTCCATCTTCATCATTATCACAAAATTCCATTGGCGTTGGTTGTACTAAAACTGGATTTGCATTTACAAAAACAGTTAATGGAACTACGTTTGCACAATTTGTAGCTTCATATTCTGCACGAACCCAAATTGTTTGTGGGTTTACATCATTGATGAAACTTGTTGGATTTGTAATGTAACCTGTTCCAACTTCTGTGTTAGTAACATCTCCTTCTTTCGCAGCATCTTCTGTGTAATAATATTCAAAATTGATTCCTGTTTCTGCAACAATTTCATTTTCTCTTATCGTTAAATCAAAAGCTGTAAATCCATCTGCTGTAGTATCATCACATTTTTCTATTGTTTCAACTTCTTCAACTGTTGGCGTAGTGTTTACAATTAATTCTAAAGAAACAATATCTGTACATCCTGTAATTTCATTACGAACTAAAGCATATACTGTTTGATTGTTGATATCAATATTTGCATAATTTTCTGGGGTATCAATCGCATTCTCGAAAACTAATTCTTCTGCATCAATTAATTCTTCAAAATAAGTAACCGAAACTTGTCCTAAAGCATAAGTGATTTCTGAGTTTTTTAATGTTAAATCAAACTCTACAAATCCATCATTATTTTGATCACAAACCTCCAAAGGTGTTGGGTTCGTAGAAGCTGGAGAATTGGTGATTTCTACATTCATTGTTGTAATATCAAAACAATGTGTGAAATTATTCTCAATTCTTACATAAACCTCAAAAGTATTTGGTTGTGTATTGTTGATATAAGGTGAAACGATTGCATTTGTCCCAGAAATCGCTTCAGACTCTTGGTGGTAATATGTAACCGAATATCCTGGAGTATTAAACGTGTGATAGTTATCTGCATTGGATAAATAAATTGATGTAATTCCATCATTGATATCATCATCACAAACAATAAAATCATAAACATCTGGAATGGTAGGCTGCGGATTTACTTGAATATTAAACGGCGTTACACTTGTACATCCTGTCACATCGTTTTTAAGATGTGCATAAATCGTCTGAATTGGTGTAACCGTATTTTCAAAAGTAGTCGGATTCGTGATGAAAGCTGAAGAAGTTTCATCTCCGATATTTGCTTCGTTTAAATCGGTGTAATAAGTAATCGTAATTCCTAACTGACTATTTAAAATTTGTTCATTTGCTAAGGTTAAATCAAATGGAACAGATCCATCTCCATCATCACATCCTTGTAAATTCTCTACTTCATTGATCAATGGTTTTGGATGCGTAATTACATAAAAACTAGAAATTCTTGAACATTCTACTAAAGTTGAATTTGCTTTAATCCAAATTTGAGAAACATTCACTTCTGGGTTTTGATAATTTACAATAGCATCTCCACTTAATTCATTAACGTTTACCAAAGCATCATCTTCAGACTCGAAATATTGGAAAGTATAATTTGTAACATCCACTTCTAGAGCAAAAACAGTTGGCTCTACATCTGTAAGATTGAATAAAGAATATCCATCAAAATCTTCATCACAGTTTTCAAGATTTGGAATTTCCATAAAAGGAACTGATTCTACAATCAAATCAATTTCTACTGTAATTCCACAAAGAGTTTCTTGATTTTGTAAGAAAGCATATACTTTTTTCGTTTCCGAATTATAATTTACAATATCTGCAATAGGAGCCGTTGTAGGAATCTCTGTACTATTTGGAGCTAAACCTTCAAAAAATCCTAAGTTTATAACATTTTCATTTATACCAATTACGGCTGTTTCTAAAGTAGATAAATCAAAAGTTGCAAAACCATCAAAAATTGGCGCATCACAAGAATAAATCAATAAATCTTCTGCTGGTAATGTTGGTAAAGGATTGATCACTAATCCAATCTTATTTACAGCAAAACAATCCGTATTTGTATTTCTTAATCTTGTATAAACATTATTTGAATCTCCTTCATTTATTTTATATTCAGCAAAATTTGCAATGAAAAGATCTGAAGTTTCATCTCCTGCAACCGCAGCATCTTCTGTTTGGTAATATGTAATTTCAATATCTGTTTGTCCTTGTAAAAGATCTGCATTTGCGTCTTGTAAATCATAAGTTCCAAATCCATCAATATCTGCACAAGATTCTAAATTAGTAACAATATGAATTTCTGGTAAAGGATTTACGATTAAATTAAACTTTGTAAAAGCAGAACAAATTTCTCCAATCGGATTTTCTGTTTCAACTCTTACCCAAACTTCATCGTTTGTAGCAAATTCATTTGTAAAGTTTGCTAAATCTGCAACAGGAATTTCGTTTGTATCTGCATTTGCATCTGTTTCATTATTGAAGTATTTAATTGTAAAAGCAGTAGAACTTACCGTTAAAACTTCATTTTGTTTTGTTGTTAAATCAAAAGAAACAAATCCATCGTAATTATCATCACATAAAATATAATCTGTAATATCTAAATTAATTGGAATGTTTTCCACATTTAAAGAAACATCTGCTCTATTTGTACAACCTCCAACTGCATCTTCCACTACAATATAAATTGTTTTTGTTCCTGAAAGATAATCTGCAACAGTAGTAATTAATCCTTGTGGTTCGAACTGTGCTGTTGTATTATTATAAACTATTGACTCATAAAATTCCGCTGTCAAACCAGTTGTTCCTGATAAAATATCATCTTTGATTGTAATTAAATCAAAAAGCGCTTGGTTGTCATAAGGAATATTATCACATGAATAATAATCGTATTTATTTTCTAAATCTGGCGAAGGTAGTACTTCAATATCAAAAGTTCCTTGATTTTTACATCCAGTAACTTTATCTGTTAATTCAAAATGTAATGTTTTACTTCCACTTAAATAGGAATTTGGGTAATTAATTTTATTAGAATCATCTGGAATTCCTGTATGATAAGTCACATCATATAAATCTCCATTTGTAAGTTCTGTTGTTAAATTCGGAAGATTCCAACGAATTAAATCATCTCCATTATCATCACAAATAACAATAGGATCAATCACAGCAACTGTTGGTAAAACTCCAACTTGAATATTAAATGTAACTGTATTCGAACATCCAGAAATATTATCGATAACTTCAGCTACAATTTCTTCTCCATCAGTAGCTGCATACATTGGCGTTGTAATTGGATTTCCTGCTGAAGAAAATAAAATAGCAACATCTTCGCTATCATTAATTTCTTCTTTTAAAGCTTCTAAATCAAACTCTGTAACGTCTTCACATAAAAACAAACTTGCAGCATCTGGAAGATTTGCTTCAGGAATTTCAGAAACTTGTAATTCTAAAGGAACAACTGATGGACAAAGCGCATCAATTACAATTCCACTTCCTGGTTTTGGCACAACATTTATAAATACAGTTTGAGGGTTTGAAGTATTGATAAATGTGTTTGGATTTAAAATCTCATTTTCTAAAGTTTCTTCTAAATAATAAGAAATGAAAAAGTCGGTTTCATCTGCTCCATTTAATAAATCCGTCATCGTTTGCGCATTCATCAAATCAAACATTTCTTCTCCTTCTGGGTTGGTTGGAGAAACAGTATCACATCCGATAATTGGTGGAATTACTGTTGCAATATCAGATTGAATTAAAACTAAATCAAAAGTTGCAGTTTTAAAACAATCAACTGTACCATTTCCACTAATATGCGAAGCTTTTGCCCAAATAGTAACTGGTGTTGCAGAAGTAACATTAAATTCTGTAATTGCATTCGCAGGATCTAACATTGCATCTTCACTTTCAAAATAAGTAATATATACATCCGCTGGATCATTTGCTCCACTTATTTCGTCATGTTTTGTTGTTAAATCAAAAGTAAAATCTAACTCATGATTACAAACTACATAGTCCGTAACATCTTCTTCAATTTCAATTTCTGGAACAAAATGAATTGTAATTTCATTTGATTCCTTACAAATATCATTATATAAATAATTTACTCGATATTTTCCATTTTCAAAAACTTCAATCGTTGGTTGCATAGAAGCTGGTACTTCTTCCCAAGTATCTGTTCCTTCATCATACTTTTCCCATGAGTAAGTTCCATCAGCATTTAAATCATCTCCTCCAATGATATAACTTTCTCCTTCACAAGCAAACTTCGTAATCTCTTCGATTTCTGGTTTCTTTAAAATAAAACCTCCTCCTTCTAACATTACAAAAGAATCATAAGCATAATCCGAAGCATCTGCAACTACCAACTTTAAATGGTAGGTATTTCCTGGAGTAAGACCATTAATTTCAGCAGTCATCGGAACTGTAGTTCCTCCAGTATTCAAAGATTGGTATTCTGTTGTATAATAATCAATATTGCTATCTACTCCAAATCCCGGACTTGAATTCGCACAAGTTTTATCGTGAATAGTTGTTACTTTTACTGGAATGTTTGTTTCTGGTACTAAAGCAATATTGATTCCTCCTAAATCTACTTCGATATCTGGAGTTGAAGCTTTCGAATCGTGGTTATAAAACATCGAATTCGGAATATCATCTCCACTTAAAATAAAAGCAAAAGTATCTGCAAAATTTCCACATGGGAAAGAATTGTTTGAATACTCATTCGAACCGAAAATATAACGGAAAGATGTACTTTCTGAAGGAGCTATGAAATCAAATTCAAAACTTGTAGCATTTTTAATTTTGATGTTTGGATTTTCAATTAATTTTTCCAAATCAACATCGGAAACACTTTCCCAATCTCCTCCTCCTTCACTATTCGGATAAAATGTTTGGTTTCCTACACGGTAAGCATTTCCTGTGGTTAGGATAATTCCATCTTCAAAAGGAAAATCTACACCATCTGGTCTTTGGAAATAACCATAATTCTTTTTTTGTGGTTGGTTCGGGCCGTAATCTGGGTTTACAACGGTTGATATGGAATTAATATCCACACAATCTCCATCTATAAAAACCTGTTCTACCAACTCCTCTAAACTAAGCAATTCGTAATTATTTGGGGAACTATCAGCATTAATCTCAATTTTTTGAGAAAAAACATTACTGAATACAAATAAAAACAATAATTTTATTATTATTTTATTATTCATTTGTGGTTAATTATTATATATTGGTAGTACAAATGTATTAAAAGCTTCTATTTTAATATTAATTTTAAGTCATTTTTTAATTATATTTTTAATGTATTTATAATCAATTGATAACAATTTTAAACTATAATTATATTTTTAAGTTAAATCACAAACAAACACCTCAAAAACAATTAATTACAAGTAAAACAACTTTAAATATCATAAAAACGCTATTTATAATAATTATAGAATTAATGACAAATATCATCCATCTGAAACTCATTTTAAAAACAAAAATTTACTCGCTATTTTTTAAAGTCAGCATAATTTTATCCTTAAAGATTCTATTTTGAAATGGATTTGATATGAGTCCTCTCTTTAAAATATTTGAATGAAGTAAATTAAAAATCAATATCGTAATTATTAATTTATAAATGAAAATAATCACATTTGATAGTATCGCAATTTTTGAATATTTATTTTTATATACAAAACCAATTATACTTAAAACTAAAGGAATAAACATATCTAATTAACTTATAATAAAACTCTTAGCAACTTAAATATTAAATACTACGATTCAAATATTTCAAAAATTCATTTTGATATTGTTCAGTTTCAAATCTATAAATTTTAGAATTTTCACCTTCTCCTAAAACCCAATTATAAAACTTAGTACTTTTTTCAATTTTAGCACCAATTCCTCCACAGTTTAAATCTCCACATCGACAACCATAAAACAAAGTAATTTCCTCATTAAATTCTCTGTATAAATTCTCAAATCTATCTTCTTCAATTTCTATATATTTTTCTATGAATTCTCTTGTCTCTCTTTTCGTTTTGAATTTTAAAAAAAATGAAATCATAATCAAATCAGTCTCTTTACAGAATGCCCCTAAGAATCCAATATTATCATCGAAAAAACTCTCTGAATTATCTTTATTCCAAAATATTCTCCCTATTTCATTTATCAAACATTTATCAAACATTTATCATCAACATAAAATTCGTAAAAATTTCGATTCATCATGGGATTATTTACGCCATTAAATTCAAGTCTTTTTATGTTATCGTATTCTTTTATTTTTAAAACACTTATAGTTTCTTTTTTATAATTTTCTTCCAATTATATTATTTATTTTACGATAGTTTTTCATAGTTTTATCAAATCATTCAACTTTTCATAAAAATCTTTACCTTCACCTTTAAATATTCCAACTATAATTCCATTTGAATTAATTATTAATTTGGTCGGAAATCCTTCTACAGCATATTTTACAGAAACATCTTTATCTAGTTTTTCATTATTTATTAGATTTTTCCATTTTAAATCGTGTTTATTAATTGTTTTTTTCCATTTATTTTCTGTATCATTACATGCAATACCAATAATTTCAATTTTATCTTTAAACTGTTCATATTTTTCTTTCATTTTTGGAAAACCTGAAATACATGGTGTACACCAACTACCCCAAAAATCAAGAACCGTATAATCTTTCTTTGAAAAATCTACTGTATAAATTTCACCATCAATAGATTTTAAAGCAAATTGAGGTGCTTTTTTACCTATAACAATTTTAGATTCTGCTTCTTTAATTCTAGTGTATTTTTTAAACATAATAAATCGATCATTCAATAGATTCTTAAATGCACTTTCTTTTACAGAACTATCCAAATATTCAAAATATTTACCCAATGTATCAAGGGGTTGCCTTGTCAAATAATAAGCAGAAAGTTCTTCATCAAGATTATTTTTGATATAATCCAATTGAAAACTTCTTACCTCAGCTCTATAATTATTCCGTTTTTTAGACAATGAATTAATTCTATCTCTGCTTGCATTATGAAATCTTAAAGAATCAATTTCTAATTCAATTTTTGATTTATCAATCAATGAATTAAGGTATTTATTTCTATTCTTAATATACATTTCGTTTATATTTGAACCTTTCACTTCATAGTTCAACTGCAAATCATCAAGTTTCCCATTAATTGAAATTTTATCATTTGGATTTAACACAAGTAGAATTGATTTTTCAAATGGTCTAAATGGAGATTTATCCAACCTATAATATTCTGATTTTTTAGGTGTCACTACGGTAATTAAGGTTTCTTTAATTGGTAAATCATAAGAAACCTTTCCATTTTCAGAATAGATTGTATCTAAAATTGGGTCTTCTTCAATATTTGATAGCAGATAATTTTCTACATAAATTGTGTCATTCCCAATACCTGAAATATTAAGTTCTAAATTATTTTTTTGTGTGCAGGATAAAAATCCAAACATAATAATAACAATAATTGAATAGTTTAATTTCGTTCTCATAGTTTATTTTGTGTGTTTATTATTTTTGATAATTATTTCACTTTAACCTCAACCAAAGACTTAAAACCCTTAAAATTAAATCTTTCATCTTCTTCAATATAAGCTTCAAGTGGATATTTTAATTTCCAATATATTACATCTTCAGTTTTAATATAATCTTCTTTGTTTTTCCAGATAAATAAAGAATAATGATTACCTCTTAGTTGTACAACTCCTAAATCTAAATTATCTGACTGAATTTTTAGAATTGTGGTGTTTTGTTGAGTTTGAAAAACTAATATTGAATTTGCTGCAATTGTATGTTGACTAAAAATAAAAGTTTTTGTTTTTGAATCGTATTTAAGATAATTATTTGAATGTGCTCGAAAAGGATAGGTTAATAATTTGATTTCCCCATTCTTAAATTCTTCAATCGAGACAGTATCATTTTCCTCAGAAACAAGTTGAAATTTCACCTCATAAGTCCAACTTTTCTGAGCAAAAAGTATCGATGAAGAAAATATAAATAAAAATCCTATTATTAACCTTAGATTCATTTTTTCAATTAATATCGTTTTGTTTTAATTTTTTATAAGCTTTTCCAAATCCTAGAGTATCCGTAGTAATCGTTTCCCAAAAAAAATAATTATTCTTATCCTTTCCATAAGCTATTCTTCCTTCAACTTCAATATTAACTCCTTCAAAAGATTCTAAATCCGCTTTTTCAACTATTCCATGACGTGTATCAAAAACATGATTTTTGTCTTTTGCATAAATAGAATTATTTAAAACCTTAAAAGATTCTCTATCTGCAATTTCGAGTTCGATTAATAACCTTCCATCGCTAGTATTATACCAAGCAAAAATAAAATTATCATCAATCAACCATTCGTCATAATTTTGTACAGTTTCTATATCTAACTTTTCAGGAAGTGGATGATAAACCTTTCCTATATCCTCAGTAAATGTTTCATAAACAAGAGTACTATCAGTTAAATCTCTATAAATATTAAACTTCACATGTTCAAATTTTTTATTTTTTTCATTGCAAGATATTAGACATGCGACAACAACAAAGTATGTAAAGATTTTTTTCATTTAATATTACTTATAATAATTTAAAATCATTTTTGATTTAAATATATTTTTTCAAATTCCTCTCCAGTTTCACAATTTATTGGATTAATATAAGTAATCATTCCAATTTTTGATTTTAAATGAGCTTTTAATTTCTTCAAATATTTATTCTCTTTTTCTTCAGTAACTTCAACTGTTAAACTTACAATCATTTCATTACTTTTTAAAATGTGCACTCCAACCATAATTTTATCAGGATTATTTTCATATTTATTCCAATAAAAAACTTGAGAAATATTTTCATTTTCTAAATAATAATTGAGCATTTGTTCTTCAGACTCAAAAACAAAATCATCCTCCTCAGGTTTTCCAACGTAATCAGAGTCTAGTTTTTCATATTCTGGAATGAACTCATTTAGGACGGAATTTATTGTTTCCAGAGACTTATTCTTCACTAAAACCTGGAATACAACATCATGTAATTCATTTTTCATTCTTTAATTTTTATAGCTTTTTTTAATTCATATCCAAAGAATAAATCACCTCATCACATTTTGAACAACTAATTTTAAAGTAAGATGTAGATTCAACTCTTATTTCTTTTATTATATTATTATAATCAAAATGATTCAATCACTCACTTTAAAGAAACAAGAACTATTTTTTCACTTCATATATACCCAATTCTTTATTCCATTGTAACTTATCTTTATTATTATCCCAAAAATTAATCCACCAATCGTACCCTTTTGTTTCATCAATTTTCTCTTCACCAGAAAGCATTTTCAAATAACCAAAAGTATAAGTATCAGGGTTACAATATTGAGCAGGTGAACTTTTGTCTGAAGGCATTTTATCTAATTCATAAACATTTCTCAAACATTTTTTTATGATCTTTGTTTTTTTAGAATTCTCTTTAAGCGAAATAATCAGTGCCTCATAAGCTTTTAAACTAGTTATTTCTTTTATTTTTAAATTTTCAAGCTCTTTAATTTCGAATTCTGACACTTCTTTACCAGATAAATAATCCAACCATTTATTTTTAAGTGTTTCAAGTTCTGACTTAGTGGGATTAATAGTTACATATCCAAAATTTTTTCCTGTCAGATTTTGTAGAATTTGATTTGCTCTCCCCGCAACTTTATACAAATCATTATCTATTACCAATCCTTTACCTTCAAAAATGATATCTCCACTACTTATTCTATCCCAAATTATCAGCCTACTCGTTCCTTTTAATTTTGTTTCTTTTTCATTAGTTATCTGATTCGCAATTTTCTTTTGATATTCTATATCATTTTGATAATTATTTATGGAAGAATTTAGTGTAAGAAATATTTCGCTCCAATAAACATCTTTTAAATTTTTCTCCACTAATTCTTCTGGAGATAATTTTTGTGCCTTATCATACATTTCTTTAGTATAATTCTCAATATTTCTTTGACTCCAAGAAAGAAGTAAACTTTGAGAATAAGAAATATTTAGCATTGAAATCATGAAGATTGTTGTCAAGAGTTTTTTCATAGTTTTTTGTTTTAGTTATTAATTTTTTATTGTCTTTTTAATTTAAATATTCTTCAATTATATTTTTATCATTTTCAAGTTCGTAATAAAAATCATTATATCTATTAGCTATTGTTTTTCCACAAACCTTTAATCGCAAAGTATCTTTCTTCATATTCAACCTCACAACATATTTTGCTTTACATTTCATTAATCCTCTTTTTTTGAGTTTATCAAAATCGCTAAGAAATTTTTCTTTCTGAGAATTATCCAACTTGATTTCTTCAACAATTCCACCCAACATTGGATGCTCAATTTCTACCAAATCAATTGAGACAACCTCTGAATTTTCAAATTCTCTATCAAATATTTCTGTTCTAACACTAGAAGCAGGTTTATCTTTTTCTGAAATATTTCCACATGCTATAAGGACAAGGGAAAAAAGTATAATTATACTTAGTTTTTTCATATGTGTTTTTTTAGTTTTTCCAAGAGTAAGAAACACTCATAAATATTTAGAACAATTAAGTCTTGTTTAATTTTCTGATTATTTTACTTTTTCAAGAATCAAACTTGAAAGATCAGTATAATTATCCAATTCTGTTGGAATTAAAATCTTTTGATTTTTTGTCTTAATAAGCAATCCTTTTTTCATTGATTTATAACTTTCAACCTTATCAAAATCAATATTTATAGATTTCCCAATAGACGTTTTTCTTTCAATACCTGTATCTGATATTCGATAAACATTATGCTTCAGAGCCTCTGCGCCTTTCTTCATTCCAATAAAAATCCCGATGGATAAAGCAACCAAACTTATCGAAAGTGTCAGAACTAAAACTAGTGAATTTCCAAACACCTCTCCTTGACCTCGTAAATTTGCAATATATAATCCAAAAACAATTGCAATCAAAATTGTTGGTATTCTAGAAATTGTTCTGGTTTTCATCATTTTTTTAGCATTCTCTTCAGAAAATCTATATTCTTTCATATTATATTTTTTTATAATTTATTTTTAAATTTTATTGAACAAATAGAGAATTTTCTCACAAAATTCAATTTTTTCATAAAACTAACCTTTTTCACATAAAAACATTAATTTTTAAGCACATTTTAAACTAAATAATTACAATTAAAGAAAATAAAATTCACCACTCTATTTATGCTCCAATTTCAACTTTTCTGTTTCAAAAAGTATCTTAATGAATTGATTACTAGAAGGTGTTTTCATTTTAGTTTTCTTTAATAGTTCATCTAAATTTTGAATTCAATGAATTATCGAAACTTTAACTACTCATTTTTATTTATCAGTAATTAAATTTATTTCTATCTGTCCTCCAAGTCCACAAGATATCATATAAGCGAAATATTTTCCATCTTTTAATTTTGTCAAATCAAATATCGGAGGACATTGTGAAGTCGAAATTTCACTCTTTTGAATTATATCTTTTTCTTCTGGAATAACTTGTTTTTCAGATAATGTTACAGTTGTTGAAGTACCTCCACAAGGCATTATTAAAAACCATTTCTCATTGTTTTTTGGTCTTTTTAAAGTTAAAGGCTCACACTTTTTTTCTCCTATTTCACAAGCTTCCCAATAATCAAAATCTATGTAAGATAATTTCACTTCTTCAATTCCTTTTTTCGCATCATAATCAGGAAAAATATAATAGTCTTTAGTTTTAGTCTCACCAGTATATTTTTTTAAATTCAGAAGTACTGTATCTGGTGCATTTTTATATTCATTATAAAAATAATAACCAACCTGAATAGTATCATTTGTAACATTTCCTTTAATAGCTTTAATAATTTCATATTTAGCTATGTATATTTTACTTCCTTTTCCAGGTGACACTAATTTTGCAATTACTTGAATTGTTTCATCGTTTGCTTGTCCAAATGAGAAAATGGAAAAAAGCAATCCTAAAATTGTTAATGTTATTTTCATATAATGCAATTTGTTTTAAATATCATTCAATGTAAATAATTTATCCGATTGAATTTACCTCAATAGTACTTTGATATTCTGTATAATCTCTTTTTTCCAATATTTTTTTTTAATTAAAAATCGTTGGGTAACTACAACATTTATTATCCTTTTTTATATCGTTTAAATTCTGGATTTAAAACACCCTCCAATTCAGTGAAATTATATTTCAAAGTATTTGAAGTAATGGAAATTGGCGTTCCATACATTTTCATGTTTGTTTTCATCAATCTTTTTTTAAAAATATTTTGTACATTTTCAACATATTTATTAGGATCTATTAAATCAATCATAATAAATTTTTCGGTAGCTATTTCCTCACTTCTAATTTGAAAAATATCTTCCCATTTAATTAATCCAACACTTGAAGCATTTGTATTATCTGTTATTCCAATGGAATCAATTTTCAATCCTGATTTTGTGTCAAAAAGTTTAATTAATCCGTAAACTCCAGTTGCACCAAAAAAAATGATTGCAATAATTCCAATAAAATTCATTGGCATAAAACAAACCCCAGCTACAAATAGAAAAGAACCCAAGGTCAACAATAGTATTTTAATTTTATTTAACGGTATTTTGATTTCAGTATTCATTTTCAATTATAAAATAGCTTGATTAAAGGTAAAAACATATTGCATTTACACTCATTTTTTTATTATTTTTTTGTTGTTTAGGATTATTACAGTTTATTAAACCTTTTCCTAGTAACTATAAAATCCAACTTTACTTAGTTGTACTTTTTTATTTTTTTTATCAAAACCAAATATAAAATCAACTCGATTTTCAAGACGAACACAAATTTGACCAGAAAAAGTTAAAACTTTATTAAATTCCCATTTAATATTTTCCAAAAACAAAATTTCAAGAAAATTATTGAACTGAATTTCGATCAACTTTTTCTTTTTTAAATTAGAAAATAAAAAAGATTTATCAGGAGAAATAGTCCACATATAAAGCATCTTATTTTTAAAATAAAGTTGAAAATCTTGCTCTGAAACAATAATAGTATCTTCAGTCTTTTGAGAAATATAAAGAGACAAGTTGGTTTTATTTTCTATTTCATTTATGGTTTCACCAATAAAAATTTCTTTTCCATTAATTACAATATATTTTTCAGTTAAAATATAATTTATATTCATTTTTTATTTTCCACTAGTTAATTTATTCATACTTCTCAACTATTTCTCCTTTAACTGTCACCTCAATACTATTTTCGTTTACTTTTAAATACCCTTTATTTTCTAATTTCTCTATTCTATTTCTTAAAATATTTGGTTCTCGTCCAATGACATTACCATCATCAAAAATGTATTTAGTTAACTTTTTAAGATTTTCAAAGTAACATATATGATCCGTTTCTAGGATATTTTTTATTTCACAAATTATATGGCAATCAAAGACATCAATATCTCCGAGGCCATATATTTCAACTCTTCCATTTCCTTTTTCAGTGCTTTTTAGAAATTCTAATAATTTATTAAGTGAATAAATTATCTGATCCATCTTACACGCAAAATGATTTAGAATTAAATTTCTACCTAAAATTTTCACTTTCCATGCACTCCTTCCGAAACCATTTGGATCTGCATCTTGATGATAATTTTCAATCAAATCTAAAAGTTCATCAGTAAGAATATCAATCGCTTTTTTTAACTCCTCTCCTTCTATTGTTTCTTCTCCATAAAATCCAATGTTTTTATTGTATAGATAATTAAACTTTTGAATCTTTAAATCCAAATACCTTGACAAATAGAATTCTTTACCACACAACACTTTTCCTCTGCTAATATTATTTTTATATACTAATAAATTCATCTTTATTCAAACTATTATTTTACATATAATTATATTTTAATCTCTCCCAAATCTATAGTAATCTCAGTTAAACCATTAGGTTCTTTTATTCCTTTAAATTTTAAATTTGCAATAGGAATTTTCTTAAACTGTATCTTTTCTTCGCCATTTTCTTCAATAGTTTTTATCCAAACTGGAATAAAATCTCTATTATTTTTATATAATTCAATCAACTGATCGGGTGTATAAACAGAAGTTAAGTGAGATCTCATAATAAAGTTTATTTCAGCACCTTTTAATTTACTTTCATTAAAAATAGATTTAGATGATTCTTTTACATCTTCAGTATGAAAGTAATAAGTTGTAGGCAGTTTAATTTTAAATTCCTTACCAGAAGTAGATTTAATAGATCCTTGATATTTTAATTCGTAAACACCGCAAGCTTGTCCAAAAGAGGTTTGAATAAATAAAAATATTATTGATAAAGCTAAAGTTATTTTCATAGATTATAATTTTATAATACAGACTCAACTGTATTGTTAAACATTAGATTGAAGTTTAATTTTTTAATTCTAATTCATTTATATATTTATCAACCCTCTTCCAATTTTTAGTATTTTCTTTATTATATGGTTTTACTTTCATGAAATAATGGCTATAATAATTTACTTCTACAGTTCTTTTTCTATAACCTAAAGCACCTAAATCTTTTAATTGATATTCAACTCGTACAGAATTATCTTCACTATTTTCATACAAAATCATTTGTGTTTTCCATGATTCAGATAAAAATAATATTTTCAAAAATCCTATTTTAATTATAATAATTATTGGTAAAACAGATAATATCAAACTCAAAATTTTTAGATTCATCTTCTTAATTAAAAACAAATTCGATATCAAAATTGTTGGAGAAATAAATAAAAATCCATAATAAATACTTTTTTTCAATAGTTCATTTTTCATTTCGAAATCAAAATAAATATCTAAAAAAAATAAACTAACGATCAATAAATAAATAACACTCAGAATTATAACAAGTTTCTTTTTCATTTTATTTTTTGTTTTTATTAATATTTAACTTACTAAAAATCAGTCGAGAGATTATAACTAAAACACATTTCTAGTCTCTCCAACAATGTAAACTTAATAATTTATAGTAATATTTTACAATTCCTAAATTTCCAAACCAAAACCTTTTAAATCTCAACCTTAAACTATTCAATGGCATACATTTTTACTTAAATATTTTGGATTTAGTATTTCGTTTTTATAATCTTCTTCTTTAAAAAAAGGCCAAAACTCTTTTTCTCCAAGCTTGTTTTTCTCTATTGCATTTTTTGTTTTATTCACAGGAAAATTCAAAGTCAATAGATTATAAATTTCTTTTATAAAGTTTCTTTGTTCTGATTTCCATTCATATTCTAGTTCTGATTTTAAAAATAAAATAAATCTTTTCACTACAATTTCATTTTCAGAAGTTATTTTATGTTTCCCAACATTTAAATGTTCTTTTAAATCACTATAAGCATTCCAAAAATCTTTACAAAACTCTCTAACAGACTCATCTTCTGAACTATCTAATAAACCAGTATTATCAATAAACTCAAAATTAGTTATTTGACCTGAAACATAATGTCTTAAATTTTCAGCTAATAAATTTCTATCTTTTCTGTTCATTTTTTTCATTTGTCAATTATAAGGTTTCTCTTTCTGTGTTAAAACCACTTAAAAAAGAATCTTTCTTCATTGTCTAGTTTTATTCTATTTCACATATCGAATCAGCTAACTTTTCTATTTCTTCAATTTCATGATCCCAATAAAAAACCGCATCCGTCAACACTCTATTATCATTATGCATTAAAAAAGCTATATTTCCATAACCGTCACCACCTATAGCTATTGCATTTTCCGGAAAATTATTCCAGCTTCTAGCATTTTTAGTTTCCAATCCTATATGATTACATGTTCTACTAATTCTTTTTTTATCTGATTTGTCAAAAAAAGGAAATAATTGAATTTCAATTTCTTCAAAGTATAACACTCCTCCATTTTCCTTTCTCATTTTATTTTTAAAACTCTCTGGAAATTTAACATTCAATGCTAACTCTGTTTCAATAATATATTTTTCTTCAACTCGAAAAGGCATTTTTTATTTTCTTTAAAATTTTCATTTTCAAATAGTTTGTAGTTTACTCTATAACTAGTTTGATTAAACTTTTCCCTTCTTCTGACAAATAAGTTTCATTATAAACTCTTTTTCCAATAATAGATTTTAACGCTTGCAAATCTTCTAAATCTCCACCAAATAATAGTTTCATTTTTCTGTTTGTTAAATCAACTAAAATTTCTTCCTCAATGTCTACGCAAAATTTATCCAATATATCTTCCAACGGATACTGGTTTCCATCTTCTTTTTCTAGATCAATTTCAATTGGCATTAAATGCCCTGTATATTCTTCTTCAATACTTAAATCGATATAAATTCCCTCTTCAATTAATTGAAATTTTGATTTATCTTTTAATTCCTCTAATTCGAATAATTTTATATTTTTCATGAATTAATTTTCTTTATTTAACCGTTGCATTTAATTCTGAGTTAATATTTCATCTACTTCCTCTTTCAATCCATTTTCTTGATATTGAATAATCTTTATCTTAGTATTCTTGATTTCAATCTCATCTACAATTCCATAAATTTGACCTATTCCACGATTCCAATGTTTTGGTAAATTTACTTTTTGTGTTTTTTGACTGTCAGTATCGATTATTATTAAACTTAAAGATTCATCATTATTTTGTTCAACAGCAACATATAAATTCGGATTGTCAGTTTTGTAATTTACGTATTTGATACCAGGATAATATTCAATAGGCGTTATGATTGGTTTTTCCGATTCTGTATTAAAAATCAATACATATCTACAATTTGTTCCACAACCATTTATTAGAGCAAAACTTTTTTCTGTAATCCACTCTATTTGATTTGTGAATGGTATTCCGAGTATTTCGTATTCTTTCGCTTTTAAATCAATTCTATGATTTTGGTTTTTGTTTCCAAATTCAGCTGTTAGATTTTGCCAATCATTTTCTGGTTTTGAATAGATCTTCAAAAATTTATCATTTGAAATAGTATCAAGCCAAAAAATGGTATCATTATTCTTGATTAGTTTAGTTTTGGTTTCTGTTTTTTCTAAATTCAAGATTTTCTTTTTTTGACTAAACCCAAAAAATGTCAGAATGATCAATATTAATGGTATTTTTTTCATATTCTTAGCAATACTTCTATAACAAAAATTATTTTTTTTAAAATTATACATAACGGACTAGCATACTCGGTAATTGAAGATTACTAAAGTATTTCTTCTAACAATTTTTCAAACCAGCACTTTATTATGAAGTGTAACTTTAAGGTTTTCTATTATTTCGATTCCTTTTTTATCAATTCCTTTTATTAGTTCTGAATCTTCTTTATCATCTCCATTTAAAAATTCAATTCTCAAATTTCGTTTATCGATTTCTACTTTTTTCAATTTATCTAATGGAACTTTATAAATTTTTCCAAACTCCCTTCTCATTAAATTATATAATATCAATCCAATTGTAAAAACAATCAGCACTGTAATTATTTTAGAATAAAAATCATTACCAACCCTAGAGCTAACAATACCTAAAATAACTTCTAAAAAAAGAGATAATATATACCATAAATACTGCATTTTAGGATTAACTTTTACTTCTTTTGTTTTTTCATTAATATCTTTTATTTCACTCCAATTCCCAGTATTTGTTAAATAAAAATTTTCAGAATCTATATTTACAAAACCATCTCTATATCTAAACCAATTTTTCATTCTTTCTTTTTAACGTTTATTTTTATTTTACATTATTCTATCGAATGGAATAACACCTTTTTCTTTAAGTTTCTTTTGCAATTTTTCTTGATAATTGTGAGCAAAAACTTCTTTTTCATCAGTTGGAATTGAAAAATATACTTTTTCTAATTCTTCCACTTTATTATTGTATTCATCATCTAAAATATTCCATTGATCATATAATGGATTTGTTTCAGAAGTATCGTCATCACTTATCTTCGAATCAATACTATCTAGTTCAGATTTAAGCTCGCTTAATGGTCGCTTTACAACTTCTAAATAATGAACATAATGTCCAAACTCATGAATTAATGTTCTATATAATTGTGTATTTCTTGTTGCATTTAAATCAAATTCTGCAACATAATTCCTTTTATCTTCATGAAAAACATGCCCGTCCTCCTTTAATCTTTCTAATTCTTTTTGATCATCAATTCTAAGTTTCTTGCTCCATTTTATCTTTTTATCACTACTTTGAGCCTCAAGAATTACAGCAGGATAAAAGTCGTTTTCAAATTCATAAAAATAAATCAGTCTTCCCCAAACAGAAGATTTTATTTCCTCTTTTCTTTTAGGTTGTCTTAAAATGATCAATCTCAAGTCACCATAATCCGTTTTTGGTATATTTTTAATTATTTCGCTAATATCTTTTATACTACAAGCGTGAACGGAATCTTTTCGCGTTTCTTCTGTGATAAAGACAAATTCATGACCGTTTATTGTTGTATAGTCAGTTGAATAGTTTTCAAGTCGTTCATAAAACGCTAGAAACGGTTTCAAAGGTCTTGGTATTACAAAAGAATTATTCTGTCCAAAACCTTGTTTAGCTGTTCCAATATTTCTATTTCTTCTAGTCGGATTATACATTTTTCAATTCTTATTATGGCTTATATTCTGAATCTAAATTAATTTATTATCAAAAATTTTGATTAATAATATTCATAATGTGCGTAATGAAATTCTTGCGCTCTTCTTAAATAAAAATTGTCTGTGATTAACTTATCAAGTTCATCAACTATTTTATAAAGCTTTTTAGTTCGTTTATTTTTTTCTTTTCCGAGAGTATAAAAATCAATTTTACTTTCGTCTCTTATGAGTTGTTTTAATGATTTGATATAAAGATTTTTTTGTTTTGAAATATCATAAGTCTTTTCAATATCATTTTTATCTTTTGGAAGTAAATAAATTGAATATTCAGCATAACCTAAAATCCTTTTATGTTGATGTCCAAAATATGTTCCTCCATACTGGAAATGCCCAAATAATGAATTTATTTTTAGATAAATATCAATAAGTTTTTTTCGCTCTTTTTCATATTTCTGTTCACCATTTTTTTGCTTTAAAAAATAAGCATACAATATATAGTAAGTATCTTGTCCTGCTTCACTCCCAAATTCTCCATAATTATTTTCGTTAAAATATAATTGGTCAGGATTAATAGGAAACCTCGCAAAAAATTCTGGATGATTATTTTTTATTTTATCAAATTCCTTTTTTGAATATATCAGAGTATCTTTTAGTTCTGTTGTTATTAATACAGAATCTTGCTGTGTTTCTTTTTTTAAATCATCTTCAATTTTAGGAAGAGTATCTAGTTCTGTAGTTGTAGTCTTATCAATTTTTTCAGCTTTATTGTTACAACTTAAAAGCACAAGTGCTAATATTAATATGTGTAGTATTGATTTCATATAATTTTTTTAATGTTTCGGTATAGTTTATAAGTTTCTATAAAATTCTATGTTTTAAAATAATCTGAATAAGTACATTTTCGCTGTAAATCGTTTTTATTCATCCAACAAATGCCAGTATATAATCTCCTTCTACAGATGCACGATTAAATAGGTTTTGCAAGGAATCAAATCCTTCTTCAAGATGTCGTTTATTAAACGCTTGATCAGGAACCTCATCATCCTTCCAAATTCCAGGATAAATACCATTTTCGTTCAATTCTTTCGAATCATAATTTGCCATAAAATCAACTTTTTCTATACTATTCAGAAGTTCTTTAAGCTCTTCAACAAATTTTGGAGCTAAATATCTTATTAGTTTATTTTCAAAAATTAAATCATCTTCCAAATTATCAAAATTACGAGATTCATAATCAACACCCTCCCCTACATAATCAGAAGGATAAAATATTTGAATAACCCTCTCTTTGAATTCATCAATTACAGATTTGGCTAAAACAAATAATAGACCTTCAAAATTTTGATCAAAAATCTCATTTTCTTCGGTCATGTCTATTTTAAAATATGATGGATCGCCCTCTATTTGTTTAAACACTGGTTTCTTAACTCGATATAAAGCAGCACATTGTCCCATTTTTTCTTTTTTAACTTATAATAGTTTTTCTATATTAATTTATATCGATGATCATGCTTACAATTTATTAATATTTCTACTTCTTGCTTAGTACTTTTCTCAATATTATCTTTCAATTCATTCAATATTTTTTCAGCTTTCGGATATTTAATTTCATCATTAAAAAATATTAAAATCCCTACTGGCTCAAAATCAAAAGTAAATTCATCCTTATCAATTTTATAATATGTCCAATCTCCTCTTTCTTCAATTTCACAAGAAAACAATTTTGGAGTAAGAACTTCAATCCATTTATCATTAGATATCTCAAAGTCATCTCCAAACTCTACGATTCCTTTTCTTCTAATTACACATTCAAAGTCTTTTCCGATCCAATCTTTCATTTCAGGTTTTTCATTCAAAAACTGATTCAATCTTTCTAAGTCTTTTTTATTCTCTTTCTCAAATTCCTCTTCACAAAATTCTTCTGTATTATTTTTACTAGTTTTTGTTAAACTATAATTTTCTTCAGATTCTTGAAGAATAGTATTTTTAAAATTCTTCGATATGTTAAACATTATCACGATTAAAATTGTATAAGATAAAAAAAGACTTCAAAAGGTTATAGTTTTGTTTCTACCAAAAAATAATCCTAAACCTCCGAAGTCTTGAGCAAATTTAATTCATTATTAA
>NZ_JADOTV010000032.1 GCF_015767245.1 Aureivirga sp. CE67 | reverse complement strand
TAAACCTGCTCGAGTTCCTGCTTTTCTTCGAGGATCTTCTATTTTTGATAAATGGTCAAATAAGGACAATAGTTCTTCTTTTTTGCGAATATAATAAATAATTAAACAAACGTGACAGCCCTGAAGTATAAAGGGGAAATTACTGAAATTTTACTCAACAACAAACTGCTGATTGAATGTAGTTTTATCTGTTTTTACGGATAAAATATAGATCCCTTTTTCTATATTTTCTAGTTTTATTTTAGTTAAACTTTCTCTCTGAAAATTCACTTTTTACCCCAAAGAATTATAAATTTCAATCAAACTATTTTCTTCTATATTTTCGATTGTAAGAACATCTTTCACAGGATTTGGATATACAGAAAGAATATTAGAACCTATTTCTTGCACAGCCAAATCATCTTCTGCAATGATTTCTACATCATAATCTTCTGTTTCTCCCCAATCGAAAGCAACTTCACCTTCTCCTAAATCATAATCGCAAGGAAGAACAATTGGATCTTCACCTGTTGGAAAAGAAAAAGAATATGCATCATCTTCATAAATTCGAACTCGCATTCTAGTTTTTCCTAGTTTGGCATTCGCAGGAATTGTAAAACTATAAATCAAAGGATTCATTCCTGAAGGAAAAATACTTTGTTCTATTTTCTCAGATTCTTCAAATATTTCGTCTCCATTAAAATCTATCCAAGCAGCGATTCCGTGAATAGAAACACCATCATCATGTGTGATTTTTAATTCATACGTTTCTTCTTTTTGCAATTTTGTTGCCTCAATATTATCGTAATAAACGTAGTGAGGTAACGCAAATTGTGTATCACCAGACTCATTACTCAAAGTATTCAATTCTACTTTTGAAATATACTTTTCTACATCCATAAATTCTCCACCTGAAAAATCTCCAGAGCAATATGGGGCAGCATCTGTAGATTGTGCATGAGAAATAAATGCTGTAAATAAGCTAGCAATTAGGGTAATTTTTTTAATCATAATTTTGTTTAATAAAATGTTTAAGAGATGTTTTTTGTTTCGATTTGAAATCATTAATCAAATCATGAAAACATTGTAAAGCTATTATTAAAATTTTCATTCATTTTTAAAACAACTATATCATTTATAAATTACAACTCGAATTTTATAAATATAAAGTTTGTTTCATCTTATCAGCTCATAGCTTTATCTGTTTATTTTTCAAGTTGTAAATAATTTTCTTTTTATAAATGAAAGGACCATTTTTAGAAATAAGTGTTCTTTATTTTATATAAACACTTTTTATAGAATCATAGGTACATTTTATAGAAAAAGGTGTTTTCGAATAGGGTTTCATTTGGCATTGTCGTAATTTTATAGAAAAATAATTTAGTATGGAATCTACACAGAAAATAAACGCAGAATCTATCATTTCCAACTTCATGGAATATGTGTTGGAAAACGAAAAAGCTCCAAAAACTGTTTATGCTTTTGCTAAAAAATACAATTTTGAGGAATCGGAATTTTACGACTATTTCAGTTCGTTTACACATTTAGAAAAAGAAATTTTCAAAGCATTTTTGGATAATACCTTGGCTCTATTAAATCAAAATGAAGATTATCTACAATTTCCTGCAAAAGAGAAACTGATTTCTTTCTATTATACTTTCTTCGAACTTTTGACTGCAAACAGAAGCTATGTTGTTTTTATGTTGAAAGATTATAAAGGAAAACTGGAAACTCTTGGAATGTTGACCGAATTGCGTAAAAGTTTCAAAGCTTATATCAAAACTTTAGAAATTGAAACAATTGATTTAAAACAAGAAAAAATCAAGGAATTTCAAGAAAAAGGAATGGAAGAAGCTGCTTGGATTCAATTTATGTTAACGATCAAATTTTGGTTAGAAGATACTTCAAAAGGCTTTGAAAAAACAGATATTTTCATTGAAAAATCAATTCAAGCAAGTTTTGATATCATGGACACAAAAGTATTGAACAGCATTCTGGATTTTGGAAAATTTATATTTAACGAAAAAATAAAAAGAGAAAGATGAAGTCAATTGATAAAATACCCACAACAAAAATCCAACGAGCTACACAACTTATCGGAACTGGAGCAAAAGTTGGTGTCAATTATCTAAAATATTTTGGAGATAAATTGACCTCTTCGGAAGCGGAAGCCAAAGAAAGACTAAACGAATCAAACGCTACAGATATTTATGACGGACTAAAAAACTTAAAAGGTTCGGCTCTGAAAGTTGCACAAATGCTAAGCATGGAAAAAAATCTTTTGCCTCAAGCTTATGTAGAAAAGTTTTCACTTTCGCAGTTTTCTGTTCCACCACTTTCTGCTCCTTTGGTGATTAAAACTTTCCATAAATACTTCAAGAAAAATCCAAATCAAGTTTTTGATAAATTCAATTTAGAATCTGTAAATGCTGCAAGTATCGGTCAGGTGCATATTGCAGAAAAAGATGGAAAAAAATTGGCTGTAAAAATCCAATATCCAGGAGTTGCAGATAGTATTTCGTCCGATTTAGCTTTGGTAAAACCAATTGCAATCAAAATGTTCAACATTCAAGGAAAAGATTCGGATAAATATTTCAAGGAAGTTGAAGATAAATTGAAAGAAGAAACAGATTATGAATTGGAATTAAAGCAAAGTGTAGAACTAGCAAATGCTTGTAAGGATATTCCGAACTTACTTTTCCCAAATTACTACAAAGATTATTCTTCAGATCGAATTTTGACCATGGATTGGATGGAAGGAGAACATCTTTCGGAATTCTTGAAAAGAGACGATATAACAGATGAACAAAGGCAGAAATTAGGACAAGCTTTATGGGATTTTTATATGTTCCAGATTCATCAAATCAAAAAAGTACACGCAGATCCACATCCCGGAAATTTCTTAGTTTCTAAAGATTGTGAGTTGATTGTATTAGATTTTGGATGTGTAAAACATATTCCGGATTCTTTTTATGTTCCTTATTTTGAGTTGGCAGAGAAGAAAAATTTAGAAGATGTAGAATTTTTCAAGAGTAAATTAATCGAATTAGAGATTTTAAAACCAGAAGACACTGAAGAAGAAATTCATTTCTTTATGGAATTGTTCCATGAAATGCTGAGTTTATTCACGCAACCTTTCCATGAGGAAACTTTTGATTTTTCGAGTGAAGACTTTTTTGGTAAAATCGCTGAATTGGGTGAGCGCTACTCTAAAGACACCAAAATTAGAAATATGAATGGAAATCGTGGTTCTACACATTTTATTTATATCAATCGAACTTTCTTCGGGTTGTATAATTTAATGCATGACATTAAAGCTACAAACGTGAAAATTCATACTTATTATGATAAAGGAATGGAATAAAGTGAATACTTAGAAATGATATGACTTCGTTCAGTCACCAATTAAAAACCAAAAGCTATAACTTCATTATTATAGCTTTTTTTCTGTTTCAAATTTTAACTTCTTATTACAATCTCTTTAACAAAACTTAGAAGAAACACGTAATACCTTTACACCTATTACTATCTAAACAATTATATATGAAAGGCGATAAGCATTATGATGAAATTGCTAATGAGTACAAAGAATCTAAAGAATTATCTTTCAGAAAAGTAGTTGAAAAATATTCAATTAATTTGATGTTAGGTAACATTGAAGGAAAAGACATTTTAGACTTAGCATGTGGTGAAGGAATTTACTCACGAATGATGAAAAATGAGGGAGCCAAAAGTGTTTTTGGTGTCGATATCTCTCATGAAATGATTGAACTGGCAAAAAAAGCGGAAAAAGAAAACCCAATCGGATGTTCTTATGAAGTGAATGATGTATTTGATTTTAAACCAAAAAAAGAATTTGATATTGTTACAGGATTTTATCTTCTGAATTATGCACAAACAAGAGAAGATTTAAAAAAAATGTGTCAAGTTCTTTTCAATTCTATCAAAAAAGGTGGAAAATTTATTGGTTTTAATGACAATCCAATGAACAAAAAAGAAAACTATGGTTCTTACAGAAAGTATGGTTTTATCAAAGAAACAACTCCAGAAAGAGAGGAAGGAGCTTTTATAAAATATACAATGTTTAATCATGGAGAAGATGGATTCACTTTTAATAATTATTATTTGAGTGAAAAAACTTACGAAGAAGTTTTCAAAGAAGTTGGATTTCAAAATTTCAAATGGGTAGAAGGAAAATTAGATCCGAAAGAAAAAGGAAATCCTTTTTGGGATGATTTCATGAAAGATCAACCATTTATAGGAATGACCGCAGAGAAAATTTGACTCATTAGGTAGTAATAAACTGAGAGAGATAGTAATAAACTGAAGGATAGAAGAGGTTTTCAATTAATTTTGAAAACCTCTTTTTTTATTTTCTCACATATGCACCCGTTCCTATGATATAATCGCCATCTTCCGCATCTTTTATCAAGCGAACCAAAGCAAATTTTTGTTCAATTTCATTGGTTAAAGGTTCAAAATAAAAATAAGTAACCCAACCACTTTCCGGATAACTAAAAGTTGCTGTTTTAATAATATCTTGTACCGGATTTCTACCAGTTTCCGTATCTACATAATTATAAAAATTCTTTCCAACATCTTGTGGTCGCACAGCATTTGCAATCATCGTTCCGTCCAACTCATCAACAAAAACATAATATTCTTCGTTGTAATTATTTGCATTAAAATAATCTACAGCTTCCGATTTCGTATGTGATTCTGCATAAGCTATCGATTCATTTAAATAATTTTCGATAAACACAACGGTTTCTTCAGACAGACAATTTTGGTAGTTAGGACAAATTTCAAAAAAATGAAAATCATCATCATCATGATCACAACCAAAAACAAACAAAACCGCAATTATTAATAAAAACTTTTTCATCTTCTCTCCTATTTATTTTTCTACAAAATTTTTATTCCCAAAAATGATTTTCTCACCATCTTTTTCAATGCTACTTACAATCGCATAAATTTGTTGCAATTTTTCCGAGCTAGGATTTTCAGCAAAATGCGAAGTCCAATTATTTTCTCCCAAAGTACTCGTAGAATTTATAATATCCTGTATGTAGTAACTTCCCGTAATTCGGTCTATTGACTCATATAAATTTTGCCCTTCCGTATACGGCGTATGATTATCAATCAGCACATTTCCTTCCGAATCCAAAATAAAAAGAAACGGATTTTCCTCTTTTTTGGTTTTGAAAAATTCTACAATTTCAGCCGTCGAATAAAAATCAAAGTGCGCTCTTGTTTTTTCCAAATCATTTTGCAAAGTCTCAATTTGCGAAGACTTTAAACAAATCTGATAATTCGGACAAAAATCCACAGGCTCAAAAGCCGGATCATCATCATCAATACAAGAAATAAAACTGATAAAAATTAATAAGTAAAAAATTCTCTTCATAATATCATCTTTAAACAGATTTTATGAGAGGAAGAATTTAAAGGTTTTCAAATATTTTCTTGGGCGAATCCTTTTTTCTTCGTTTTAAAAAACTCAGAAAAAGGTCGGGCTTTCCGCTACAAGTTTTACTTTTCCAAAAAAGTTTTTTTAAAGAATCCGTGGGCTTCTAAGGTCGCCTCCGTTTCAAAAAAAAACTAAATTTTGCAAAAACAAAAGCTTTCCACTTCAATCCCTTTCGCATAAAATTTAAGAAAATCATTAAAAGAACATTTTATCAAAAACAAGATCCTAAAAAATAAATATCAAAACCTAGCAGAATTTAATTCCCCTCTTGAGAGGGGTTAGGGGTGTGTAAAATTCCGCAGAGTTTTCCAATACAATAATGTTACATAGAATCTTTTCTTCTTCCACATCATTCATCATCATTAATCTCTTTTAAATTAATAATTAAAAACAGCATAGATTCTAAAAAATATCTCAAAAAAATGATAAAATTCTACGAATTAATTATCTCCACCATTTTCTTAGTTAGTTCTCGGATCCAAAACAATTTTAATCGCAGGAGGTCTATATCTTTCACGACTATGATGACGAGTACTTTTAAGATTTACAAACTTGTAATCTTTTGTAATATTTTTTTCACTAATTCTAAATGTATCAAGAAATACATTATGTTTTGAAGAAACGGTACTTATATCTAATTGCTTATCTCTAGTATAATTCATATAACCTGCAAAAATTTTTGTTTTTGTAGTATTTTTAATCTGTGCAATAGGAAATTCTACCCATTTCCTTTTAATTTTTCCTTTAATAATAAAAGGTTTATGAACAGGATATATGTGAATTTTATTTACATCATTAATACTATCTGCCAAAAATAAGACAGGTAGTATTTTAGTTTCTTCATGAAAAGTTGCTCCTATTCTTAAAAACATTTTTTTAACCAATACATCTGTATCAATAGGAAAACTAATAACTTGTCCAATTCCATATGCAGAATGTCCTTTGTAGTTATATTTTAATCTTAAAAAACCTTTATGATATGTTCCAATAGTATATTCTTTATTATCAATAAAAACCTCTCCCAAAGCAATTTGTTTATTTACATAAATCTTTTCCTTTCTAAACGCTTTTTGGGTTAACTTTTCTTTATACCAGGAATCAAATTTCAAGATAATAGAATCTGCTTTTCGTATAGTCTTTTTTTCTAGCTTAATTTTAAAATTAGCATCAGGGATGTGTTTGGTTTCTTTTTCATTCACATATACAGAAAGACTATAATTTTCTATTACTTTATCATTTCCATCATTAATAAAAACAAATTCATTTTGCGCATAATTCTTAAGCGTGATAAATAGAAATAATATTATTTTTTTCATATTGTTTTTTAACAAAATAAGTAGCCTAAAATTAATCAAACTACTTATCAAATATAATATTATTTAACATATCTCATAAAACTTAAATAATTATGGGATAGATTTTTAATCATCATCTTTAAAATGATAAAATTCTACGAATTAATTATCTCCACCATTTTCTTAGTTAGTTCTCTACGATGGTATTTTTCAATATTTTTACTCTGTACGGAAAGATTTCCTTTTTGGTAAGTAGTATAATATTCCGAAATAATTTGCTTTAGTTTCTCTTTATCCTGAAAATCTGCAACTACTCCACTATTTGTTTCTTTTAATATTTCTGCCAAATCACCATCTTTTGGAGCAATTCCAATAATTGGTCTTTTCGCCATTAAATATTCAAAGATTTTCCCTGTGATAATTGCTTTTGCACTCGGAACATTATTTACAGAAAGTAATAAAACTTGTGATTTTCTCTGATAGGCAATTACTTCATCATGTGGCAAATAATCGATGATTTCCACATTATTTTCTAAATCGTATTTTTTGATAGCATCCAGTACAGAAACATCTAATTTCCCAATTAGTTTTAAATTTAAATCTTCTTTAAATCCAGAAACTTCATGACACAGTTCTTGTAAACTTTTCCAGAAAATCTCATGATTTCTATCTGCATTCATCAAACCAATATGCGTAATCAAAAATTTGGAATCTAATTCAAATTTATGATCTTCAGAAATCTCAGAATCGAAACCATTTTCTACAACATAAACTTCATTAGAAAAAGCATCAAACTCTTTTTTCATTGTTCTTCCAACAACTAAAACTTTATCTGCTTTTTTTAGAACTTTCTCTTCTAAAAAATGATGTTTTTTCTTTGCTTTTTTGGTCAAAGGAAGCTGATGAAAATAATCGATTTTTGTCCAAGGGTCACGAAAATCTGCAATCCAATTGGTGTTTAATTTCTCTTTTAAACCTAAACCAATCAAATGCAAACTATGAGGAGGGCCAGTTGTAATTACAAAATCTACAGGGTTTTCCTTTAGATATTTTTCTAAATAAGAAATTGAAGGTTTGATCCAAAACATTCGAGCATCTGGAATAAAATAATTCGCACGAACATAAGTCATCACTTTTGAAGCCAAGGATTTTTTTGGTGATAAAAATCCTGCACTCGTTTTGACATTTTTCTTCTTAGAAAAAATAGAAGCTAATTTATATGGCTCCCAAATTGGTTGTTTCAACACTTCTACTCCTTCCGGAATATCTTTTTGCAAAGAAGTATCCAAAAGCGGATAATCTGGATTTTCGACAGTATAAATAACAGGTTCTATTCCAAAATCACGAAGATATTTTACAAATTTTAACCAACGTTGCACACCTGAACCTCCTGCTGGTGGCCAATAATAAGTGATGATTAATGCTTTCTTCATGAATTTGGATCCAAGTTTTTATACAATTCTATTAATTTTTCAGAAGTTTTTTCCCAACAGAATTCATTCTCTATAAAGAACTTCCCATTGATTCCATAAATTTTACAAAGCTCTGGATATTCATAAAGTTTCAATACGCCATCAGCAAAACTATCTGGATTTCTTTCTTTGTGAACCAATCCTGTCTTCGTTCTTTCTACCAATCTCTTTTGAGCAATTGCATCACTCACTAAAACTGGTTTTCCTAAACTCATATACTGAAAAAGTTTGTTTGCATAAGCTACATCGTGCTGAATATTTCTGTTCAGTGGCGAAATACATATATTACTCGCCATAATATAAGAAGGAAATAATTTTACATTTTGCCAACCTTGAAAATCCACGTATTTTTCAATTCCTAATTCTTCTACTTGTTGTTTTAAAACATAATCTGTCGTGTTGGTTCCAACAATAACAAGTTTTATATTCGGAATCACATTTTTCAATTTCGGAATTGCAGCAATGGCAGTTTGTAATCCTCTTCGCAATCCTGTATCTCCAAGGTAAAGTAACACAAAATCATTACGATATTTTTCTACCAAATCATGATTTATTTCTGCTTTTTGATAAAAAGATCGACGAACTGTATTTGGAACTAATTCAATTTTGGAAGTAGGAATTTTTACTCTCTGCACAACCTCATCAATAAATTCTTGTGAAACTGTGATTACTTTCGTTGCTTTTCGAATAAACATTTCCTCTTTTTGTTTCCATTTTTTTGGAGAAATAATGTATTTCCCAGGAAACTTTTGAAGATGAGGATAAAACTTCATCACTTCTGGCATATTATCATGCAAATCAAGAACTGTAGGTAAGTTTTTCTTGTTTGCCATTAATACTGCTTCTGCAATTCGCATATCGTGAATATGAATTGCATCTACTCTTGTTTCTTTCAAGAAATGTTCAATTTTTTTACTCATTATTTTGGAGTAAAACGGAACAGTATAAGCCAAAGCCGAAAGCTTGTAATTAAGTTTTGTGGAAGTATATCTGTAAACTTGAATTTTGTTTACAATCTCAAAATCTGCTTCTTTCTCATCGTATTTTAATGCAAATAAACAAACTTCAAAACCTTTTTTAATTAAAGATACAGCTTCGTTTTCCACTCTTGGATCTGGAGGAAAAGTATTGTCCAGAATCATTCCAATCCTCATAAATATTCTATTTTTTACCTACTTTTTTCAGTAACAAAGATAGGCAGAATCTAATGAAATTACTAGAAATATATACTACTGATTTTGAGAATTAAATTGTTTTTATGCTTATTTCTAAATTTTGTTTTTGCGAAAGGGATTGTAGTGGATAGCTTTTGTTTTTTAAAAATTAGTTTTTCTTTGAAAACGGAGGCGACCTTAGAAGCCCACGTATTTCTTAGAAAATCTTTTTTGAAAAGGCAAAACTAGAAACGAAAAGCCCGACCTTTTTCTGAGTTTTTTGAAACGAAGAAAAATGGTTTCGTCCTAATTACTTTTAAAACACACCCCTAGCCCCTCTCGAGAGGGGAATTTGACAATTTGTTTACCTTAGATGATAATCTATAATAAAAAAACAGCATCTCGTATGAAATGCTGTTTAACTATTTTTTTAAAACTTGGAACACTTCTGTAAAGTGTATCCATTGTTTTTAATATTTTATTCGTTGAAGAAACTTACACTGTGACAAGCAACTACTGCTGCTGTTTCTGTACGAAGTCTTGAGTTTCCTAAGCTCACTGGTTTGAAGTTTTTTGAGATTGCCTTTTCAATTTCTTTGGTTGAAAAATCTCCTTCTGGTCCAATCAAAATCAATGTATCTTGATTTTCTTCTAAAGAGTTTTTCAATAAAACTTTCTCTGTTTCTTCACAGTGTGCAATGAATTTTTGACCTTCAAAATCTGTATCTAAAAACTGGCTTAGTTTTATCGGATCATTCAACTTCGGAAGTGTGTATTTCAAAGATTGTTTCATTGCAGAAAGAATGATTTTTTCCATTCTTTCTTTTTTAATCACTTTTCTCTCCGAATGATCACAGATAATTGGCGTGATTTCATCTACACCGATTTCTACTGCTTTTTCTAAAAACCACTCATAACGATCGTTCAATTTCGTTGGAGCAACTGCCAAATGCAAATGGAAGTTCCAAGTTTTTGGTTTTACTAGAATTTCTTCAATAGAAACTGTACAGTGCTTATCGTTCGCAAAAGTAATTTTCCCAACAAAAAGAAACCCTTTTCCATTAGTGATGTATAACGTATCTCCTTCTTTTTTACGTAAAACACGAACAATATGCTTGCTTTCTTGTTTGTCGAACTCGAAATGTGAAATGTTTTGTTCTAATGTTTCGTTATAAAATAACTGCATTATATCTCTTTTTTATACGTTCTTCTTCTTTTGTGCAGCTCTGGATCAAAGTTTTTCCAAAGAGCTTGTACACTATGATTATCTTCTAATTCTGGATTTGTTTCTAAATATTTTATTCCTTTTTCAACAAAAGTTTTATAAAATTCGTAGAAAATAATAGAAGTAATTCCTTTACTCTGGTATTCTGGTTTGATGCCAATTAAGTAAAAAGCAGCTTTATCATTATTCTTCTGCGCTTTCAAAATATGGAAAATTCCGAATGGGAAAAGTTTACCATTTGCTTTTTGTAAAGCTTTAGAAAACGAAGGCATCGTAATTCCGAAAGCGATTAAGTTTCCGTCTTTATCTGCAACACATTTGATAAAACTTGGATGAATAAAACTGATATATTTTTTCTTGTAATGTTCAATTTGCGATTGTGCGATTGGCACATATGTACTCAAACTAGAATAGGTATCATTGATTAATCCGAACATGGCATCTACATATGGAAGAACATCTTTTGTAGATTTGAAATCGATTAATTGTAATTCTAATTTTTGAGAAATCAATTCTGAAAAACGTTTAAGTTTTGGTGTCGAAATATCTGTAACCTGAAACTTAAATTCAATCCATTCTTCTGCTTTGTCAAAAGAAAGTTTTTCGAAATGTTCTTTATAATATGGGAAATTATACCAAGTAACCATCGTATTTAATTCCTCATAACCTTTTACTAAAAGTCCAGCTTTGTCAAGGTTTGAGAAACCAACAGGTCCTTCTACATATTCTAAATTATTTTCTTTACCTATTTCAGAAACTTTATTTAAAAGTGCTTCCGTTACAGTAACATCATCAATAGCATCGAACCAACCAAAACGCATTTTCTTTTTGTCTTGATCTTTTACTTCTGTCCAATTGATGATTGCAGCAATTCTTCCAACTATCTTACCTTCTCTCTCTGCTACAAAATATCTTGCTTCTGCATTTTCAAATACCGGATTTTTAGTTTTATCCAAACTTGCCAATTCATCATTTATAATTGGCGGAACCCAGTATGCATTGTCTTTATATAACTCAAAAGGAAACTTCACAAAGTCTTTCATTTCCTTTTTAGATTTCATTTCTTTAATAGTAATCATCGAAATAATTTAATTTTTCACAAAGTTATTCATTTTTTAATTTTCTGAATAACTCACTTCATTCCACATTCTTAAATCTACTCCTTTTTTTTGTCTTTCTTCTTCTTCTTTTTATTTTTCTTACGCTTTTTCGCTTCTTTTTCCTTTTTCTTCTTTAATTTCTTACGTTCTTTTTCTTTTTTCTTTCTTTCTTTTTTCTTCTTCTCGATTTCTTCTTTACGCTTTTCTTTTTCCTCTTGGTCTTTTGTTACTTTTTCTTTCACGTGTTTATCCCATCTCCATGCTGCACCTAAACCAAATGTGTAATTAGAATCATTTGTATCGAAGTTTGTTCTGACATAAGCTCCTAATTGTAAATTTTTATTCCACAAATAAGCGGCTCCAGTAGAAAAAAGAGAGTCTGTATTTCCTTTTTGAAAAGTTCCTTTGTTTTCAATAAAATAAGACCATTGATAATTGATAGCATAAGTCATAGCTATCACATAATAATATCTTGCATTTTTAGAGATTATTTTATCTCCGTAGATATTCGTTACTAAATTAAGATTATCATTAAAGTTATTTTGTAATAAAACTCCAATTCTTGGACTAACAATAGGATCTCCTTCTTCTTTAAATTCTTTTGCTAAAAAATTAGTATTTGCTCCAACATAAACTCCAACAGAAGGAATTAGTCGAGAATAATCTGTACGTGTTAATTTTTTCCAACTACGAATTTCATCATAGCGTTTATTTTTATATTCTTTTTTATAAACTAAATATTTCGCTCCAATTACTAATTCTTTTAAACCAAAAGCATTGTAATTTTCCATGTACTGCGTTGGAAAATTTGCAGAGAAATGTTGTAGCGTTAAATTTAAATCAAATTCAAGATTTTCTAAGAATCGACCATAACGAACGAAAATATTAGATCCAAAGCTGTTTGTCTCCTGATAATTACTTCTTGTATAATTATCATAATACAAATCACCTTCTACTTGTAAAACTTTTGTACCAACTGAATAGGGGCTTTCCGAGTTACCTGGAAACTTTGCATTAATTACTTCAGTATACTGAGCATTAATTGTTTGTACAATAAATAATAAAAGTAACAAACAAAGTTTTTTCATAAATGATGTTTTTTATTGCGCCAAATATAAGATTTTATATACTTTAAACGCTTTAAGTTCATTCAAATTATTACTTTTGAAAATAAATTAAATATTATGATACAAGAAGCATCGGCAGTAGGAGTTGTGAAAATAATATTGATTATTATTGTTTTATATTATCTAATAAAGATTTTCAAACGAATTTTTCTTCCAATTTTAGCTAAAAAAGCGATTGAAAAGTTACAAGAAAAAATGAAGCAACAGCATCAGCAACAATATCAACAACAACATCGCTACGATAAGTCTAAAGAAGGAGAAACAACTATCGATAAAAAACCGAATAAAAAAGATAAAAAATTGAAAGACGACTTCGGGGAATATGTAGACTACGAAGACGTTAAAGACTAAACTATCTATGAATACAAAACTAAAAAATCTTCTGCCAACGATTATTGCATTACTTGTTTTTGTGATTGTATCCTTGGCATATTTTCACCCAGTTTTAAATGGGAAAAAATTATTTCAAAGTGACATTCAGCAATTTCAAGGAATGGCAAAAGAAATTAACGATTATAGAGATCAATATGGCGAAGAACCTTATTGGACAAACTCGAATAATCTTGGGATGCCATCTTATCAATTGAGTACTTATTATCCTAATAATTATATTAAAAAATTAGATTCTGTACTTCGTTTTTTACCTCGTCCTGCAGATTATTTATTCCTATATTTTCTAGGATTTTTCATACTTCTTTCTGCTCTTAAAGTAAATTATAAACTTGCTATATTAGGAGCGCTGTCCTTTGGGTTTTCTACGTATTTCATTATTATTCTTGGAGCAGGTCATAATGCAAAAGCTCACGCTATCGCCTATATGCCTATGGTATTGGCTGGTATTTTACTCGTTTTTAGAAATAAATACTTTTTAGGTTTTGTGCTAACAGCATTAGCAATGGCTTTAGAATTAAATGTTAATCACCCACAAATGTCTTATTATTTAATGTGGATGGTATTAATTATGGGACTTTTTTACCTAATTGATGCATTTAAAAATAATAAATTACCAAATTTTGCCAAACAAATCGGAATTCTAATTCCTGCTGTTATTTTAGCAATAGGAGTTAATGCAACAAGTATTTTAGCAAGTAAAGAATATAAAAGTTTCTCAACTCGTGGAAAAAGTGAATTAACTATTGATTCTGAAGGAAAACCTGTAGAAGCTAGAGAAGGATTATCTAAAAAATATATCACGCAATTTAGCTATGGAAAATTAGAAACAATGGATTTATTCATTCCACGTTTTATGGGAGGAGGAGTTCGAGAAAATATTGGAGAAGATTCAAATACTTTTGAATTTTTAAGGAATAATGGATATAATCATAGACAAGCAAAAGAATTTGTTTCAAGTGCTCCAACTTATTGGGGAGATCAACCGATTGTTGAAGCTCCAGCTTATGTTGGTGCTGTTATGATTTTCTTATTTGTTTTAGGAATTTTTATTATAGATGGAAAAATAAAATATTGGTTAGTAGCAACAAGTATTTTCTCACTAATATTGAGTTGGGGTAAAAACTTTGGAATTGTAACTGATTTCTTTATTGATTACGTTCCATTTTATAATATTTTCAGAGCAGTCTCTTCTATTCAGGTTATTTTAGAATTAGCTGTTCCTCTTCTTGGAATATTAGCTTTAAAAGAAATGTTCTCAGATAATTTAACCAAAGAAAGAAAACAAAAGGCAATTCTATATTCTTTATATATAACAGGAGGTATTGCATTATTTTTCACTTTATTCGGAACAAGTTTCTTTGCTTTTGAAGGAATTATTGATCAAGGTTTTCCTCCTGATTTTAAGGATGTTCTAATTTCGGATAGAAAAAGTATTTTCTTTGAAGATAGTTTGAGAACTTTAATTTTAGTTGTTATTTCTGCTGGAACGCTTTGGTTCTTCAACAAAGAAAAAATAGGAAAAGGAATAGTGTATGTAGTTTTCTTTGCTGTGATTTTATTTGATTTAATAGGAGTGGATTCTAGATATGTAAATTCAGATGATTTTGTTCCTGCAAGACAAGTAAATAAACCATACCAAGCTTCTCCCATAGACAAAGAAATCTTGAAAGATAAATCACATTATAGAGTTGCGAATTTCTTGTTAAATCCAATGAATGATGGAAGTACTTCTTATTTCCACAAATCAATTGGAGGATATCATGCTGCAAAACCTGGAAGATATCAAGAATTATACGATTTTCATATTGCAAAGAAAAATTTACAGGTTTTAAATATGATCAACACGAAATACTTCATTGATGTAGATCAAGAAAGGAGGCCTCAAATTCAGATAAACGAAGAAGCAAATGGAAATGCATGGTTTGTTGATAAAGTAGATTTTGTTAAAAATGCAAATGAAGAAATTTTAGCTTTAAGTAATTTTGATTCAAAAACAACTGCTATTGTAGATGAGCGATTTAAAAAAGATTTGGAAGGAATTCAAATCATGAAAGATTCTACAGCAACTATTTCATTGACAAATTACAAAGCAAATGAATTAACATACGAATCGAATACTACAAAACCACAAGTAGCTATTTTCTCTGAAGCCTATTATAAAAATGGATGGAATGCTTATGTAGATGGGCAAAAAACTCCAATTTTCAGAGCAGATTATGTATTAAGAGGAATTGTAGTTCCTGCTGGAAAACACAAGGTTGAATTTAAATTCGAACCACAAGTAATCAAAACAGGAAATACAATTACTTTAATTTCTTATGCACTATTGATTCTAATCCCATTAGGATGGTATTTTGTAGAAAAAAAGAAAAAAACTAATTAATGGTATGAACCATTAATTTTAATAACTGAGAAAAACTCTTTTTGTTTCTAGCCGAAACTAAAAGAGTTTTTTTATTGGTTAAAACAATCTTTCCAGAAGTAGCATTATAGGATTTTATATGTTTTAAATTCACCAAAGTAGAACGATGAATTCTATAAAAAAGATGTTCTTTTAAAATTTCTTCATTCTTTTTTAAATTGGTCGAACTCATATGAGATTTTCCATCTGCTAAATGAAAATTTGTATAACTTCCATCTGCTTCACAATAAAGAATATCATTTATTTTTTGTATTTCATAACCTCCATTCACTGGTAATGAGATTACATTTTTACTTTCTATTTGATGCTTAAAACTTAAGTATTTTTCTAAATCAAAGGCAGTTTTTTTATATAAATAGTTCTCTATTACTAGTTTAAATTTTTCTTCATCTAAAGGTTTATTTAAATAATAAAAAGCAAAATAATCTAACGCTTTCTCTTTATAATTTCGAAGTCCTGTTGTAAATATCACTTCAAAACTCATCTTATCTTCAATTTTATCTAATAGATCGAAACCTATTCCATCTTTTAGTTGTACGTCTAAAAAAACCAAATCTGGTTTCATTTCTTTTATAAGTACTTCTGCCTCTGTAATAGAATCTGTAACAGCTACTATAGAAATTCTATCTGAAAAGTAATTTTCAATTAATTTTTTAAGACGTAAAACTGCATGCTTTTCATCTTCAACAATTAAAGATTTTATCATTTTTTTAAGTTATTATATATCAATGTAAGGGATTCTGAGTAAAACTTCTGTTCCAATAATATTTTGTTGTTGATCTAAAATATTTTGAATCTCGATAAGGTTTTCGTTTTTAGGACAATTGTTCATGATTTTTAATCTTTCATTGATATTTTTTAATGAAATACCATTCTTAAAATTGAACAATGTCAAACCAATTCCGTTATCTTTTATTCGACAAAGAATAAAATTATCCTTCAAAGATTCAAAATTAATTTCAATCACACCATTATTGGGGTTAGAATTCATCCCATGAATTATAGAATTTTCTATAAGAGGTTGAAGAATTAATGGTGGAACTTTTATATGTAACAAGTCTTTTTTTATTACATCTTGAATATCTATTTTATAAGTAAAACTATTATTATATCTGATTTTCTTTAAGTCTAAATACAAACTTACAATCTGCAATTCTTCTTCTAAAGAAATCAAATTCTGTTTTGTGGATTGTAAAATCAAATTTGTTAAATCTGAAAATTTCTGTAAATAATTTACAGCTTCCTTTTTATTTCCTTCCTCAATCAATCCTTGTACACATGAAAGTAAATTATTTATAAAATGTGGATTCATTTGAGCATTTAACGCCTGAAATTTCAAGCTATTCAATTTATTCTTTATCCTTATTTTTTTTCTTTTTTGATAAATAAAATAAACTCCAAACAAAACAACTATAAATATTACAGTAAGTAAAAATGGAAGGCTTTTATAAAAAGGAGGTTTTATGATAAATTCTTTTATAGCAACTTGTTCACTTTCTTGTCCATATTTGGAAATTGCATAAACTCCAAAAATATATTCTCCTGGAGGTAATGCTGAATATCTAATTTTATTTGAAGTAGTTTCAATCCACTCGTTTTCCAAACCTAAAAGTCGATATCTGTAAGTAATTTTCCCTAAACTATGATAAGAAAGTCCTGAAAAATCGAATTCAATATCATTTTGATCAAAATCCAATTCTTCATCAAAATCTAAATCAATTTCTCTATTATTAATATATATTTTGTTTATATAAATTTTCGGCTCAGGTCGCTTTTTTTTCTTTTCTAATAAATTTATCACACTGAAACCTTCTGCTGTTGCTACATAAAGTTTATTATTATTCACACAACAACTTCTTACATTATTACTTACTAACCCTTCAGAAACGGTATAAGATTCAATATTTTTTACATTGTAATCTGTATCAAACTCAATTTTATTAATTCCTTTATTCGTTGCTATCCATATATTTTTGGATGTATCAATAAAAATAGAACGAACAGCATTTGAGATTAATCCTCTTGATTGATCAATTTTCACAATTTTATCATCAAACTTCAATAGCAATCCACTAGAATTTGTTCCAATAATCAGCGGAGAATCGGCATATTTACTAATTGCCGTAATACTTTTAATATTTCTAAAATTGTGTAATTCATTATTCCTATCATAAAGATCTAAAGAAGAATTTCCTCCAATCCATATACTGTCTTGATTTTCTGCAAAAATTGCGGTACTTCTACCTTTTCTGAATACTTTTTTTTCTCCAGAATTAAAATCAACCACTCCAACTCCATATGTATTTGAAGTATAAAAAATACTATCCAAAAAAGTTGCATCCTTTATATTGGACAAATCAGGAATATCCGTATTTATATCAAGAACTTTTTCAATTTTTTGCTTTTCAAAAAGTGTATCTGATTTTAAAACACAATATTCTGAAATAAAATAAACATGATCTTTATATTTTTTTATACGCTGTATTTTATTTTTAACACTTTTATAATGTAAATTATATTCTTTTACAACCTTAAAATCAGTTGTATCTAAAATCTGTAATTTCCCTTCAATATCTCCAAGTGCCAAATATTTATGAAAAGCAGAAATGCTATTTAAATTGTGTTTGGTGAATTTATCATAATGAACTAAAGGACTCTCTGGATTTGTAACTAAAAAAACTCCATTAGAAACAGTACCAATCCAAACATTTCCTTCATTATCAATAAATGATTTTGTAGTCTGATCAGATTCTAAAAAATTAATTTTTGCTGATGTTTTTTTATCAATAATTACAAGACCATTTTTCACATCTGTAATCCAAAAATATTTTTCACTTTCTGTAACTTTAAATAATTGAAATCCAAGCACTCTCTCCTCAATATCATCATGAATTGCATGATATAGTTTTTTTATTCTCGGATCAAAGTTTACTAAAAGACAAGCTTTTTTCCTCATTAAATTCTCCAAATCATATTTTTTTAAATGATCTAAAGAACATTCTAAAAATCTAACTTCATTTTTATTTTTAATTGGAACCGAAACTAAAGAATCTCTTCTTGGATAAACTACATTTATATTAGAGTCTAAATCTTCGTAGAAATATGCTTTTTTAGCAACTTTTTTATATAAAAATTCATTATCGATTATTTTTTCAACAATCCCTTCTCTTGAGATCTTATAAATTCCATCTTCAATTTCTAAAATCCATATATTCCCTTCTGAATCTTCATAAATATCACTGACATATTCCCTAAATGAAAGTTGAGATAAAACTCCACAATTGGATCTATCGTAAAAACAACCATTGTAATAATATCCTAGTTCTCCATTAAATCCAACTAACCAAATTCTATCATAAGAATCCTTGAAAAAATACAAAATTTCATTGTCTGGTAAACCATCTTCTTTGGTGAAGTTCTCAAATTTTTTACCATCAAAAATACTGATTCCGTAGTCTGTTGCTAAAAGAATAAAACCTTTTTCATCTTGAACAATATCATATACTGTATTACTCGATAAACCTTCATTTATAGAATAATTTTTAAACCCTAATTGAGAATACAACAAAGAATTACAAAAAAGAAATACAAGAAAGATGAAAAACCCTTTTTTCATTGCTTAAACTAATATGTTTGTATATTATTAACAATTATTTCCAACAACCATAAGAACACAAACATAGTAATTTATTTTCAAAAATACATTTATATCAAACTTTTAACACTTATATTGTATATTAATCAATATATAATATTTTTACACAACACTATTTATTTTAAACTTCTATATTTTAACTTTTTAAATTAAACTATATTAACATTAAACTAATACTATTTTAACATCGAGTTAAATTTCTACTATTTAATAAATCTTAGGAAAAATTAGTATATTCACCAAGTTTTCAACAAAGACTTAAACTACTACATATGAAAATCATTAAAACTTCACTTGCAATATTAGCGCTATCACTAGCTTTTGCTTCTTGTGAAAATAAAGAGACTAAAAAAGAGAAAACAAATTTCTCACAAACTGAAATAAAACAAGAGTCTGAGAAATTAAACAATTTCTTTACAAAAGTAACAGAAGAAAGAATTGAAAATAGTCCAATGATGCTTACTCGCCTTGGAAGAAAAGGAGATCATGGAAAATGGGATGATATTTCTATGAAAGCAAAAGCTGAAGAATTAGAGCTTTCTAAAAAATATCTTCAATGGCTTCAAGATTCTATCTCTGTGAATGCTTTAGATAAAAAAACGAAACTGAGTTATGATTTATTTAAGCAAAGATTGGTAAACGATACTGTTGATTATAAATATCGTCTTTACGATTATCCTTTAAATCAAATGCATGGAATGCAAGCTGAAATTCCAGCATTTCTAATCAACATGCATCAAGTTTCTGATGTGAAAGATGTTAAAGATTATATTAAAAGATTAAAAAATATAGAACCTCTTTTTGATCAATTAATTGCAAACCTTAAAGCAAGTCACGAAGCAGGAGTTCAAATCCCAAAATTTGTTTTCGAAAAAGTAATTCGTGATTCTAAGAATGTAATTACAGGAAAACCTTTTACAAGTGATTCTAAAAACAGTGTTCTTTATGAAGATTTCATGTCTAAATTAAATTCTATTGAAGGATTGACAGAAGAAGACAAAAAACCTTTCATTAAAGAAGCAAATAAAGGATTCGAAAATGTTCGTAATGCTTACACAAAGCTAATTGACTTTATGCAACATGAAGAACAAAGAGCAACAACAGATGATGGTGTTTGGAAATTTCCGAATGGCCAAGAATATTATGCAAATGCTTTAAAAAGAACAACCACTACAGATCTTTCAGCTAAAGAAATTCATGATATAGGACTTAAAGAAGTAGAAAGAATTCATAAGGAAATGAAAGCTATTAAAGAACAAGTAGGTTTCAAAGGTACTTTAAAGGAATTCTTTAAATTCATGAAAAATGATCCTCAATTCTACTATCCTGAAACGAAAAAAGGAAAAGAAGAATATGTGGCAGAAGCAACACAAATCATCAATACGATGAAAGGACGTTTGGATGAATTATTTATCACAAAGCCAAAAGCAGATTTAATCACAAAACCTGTAGAAGCTTTTAGAGAAAAATCAGCTGGAAAAGCATTCTACCAAAGAGGTTCTATGGACGGAAAAAGACCAGGAACATATTATGCTAATACTTATGATATGAAAAGTATGCCTTCATATCAAATGGAAGCTTTAGCATATCACGAAGGAATCCCTGGACACCATATGCAAATTTCTATTGCACAAGAATTAGATGGAATTCCAATGTTTAGAAAACTTGGTGGATACACTGCTTATGTTGAAGGTTGGGCACTTTATTGTGAGAATATTCCTAAAGAATTAGGTTTCTATAAAGATCCGTATTCTGATTTTGGTCGTCTTGCGATGGAGCTTTGGAGAGCTTGTCGTTTGGTAGTAGATACTGGAATTCATGAAATGAAATGGACTCGTGAGCAAGGAATCGAATTCTACGAAAATAACACACCAAATAGTTCCGCAGATTGTATCAAAATGGTAGACAGACATATTGTGATGCCTTCTCAAGCAACTGCTTATAAAATTGGAATGTTAAAAATTATGGAATTAAGAGAAAAAGCTAAAACACAATTAGCAGATAAATTTGATATCCGTGAGTTCCATGAAGTTGTTCTTTCCAATGGACCTGTTCCTTTAAATATTTTAGAAGATTTAGTAGACGAATATATTCAAGGAAAAAAATAATTCTTGAATTACAAGAAAATAGAAAAGCGATTGAAGTTTCAATCGCTTTTTTTATGAACTTTATTTATTTGTTTTTTCTAGTAAATAGAAATCAGCTAAAACCATAGCAGCCATAGCTTCCACAATAGGAATTGCTCTAGGAACTACACATGGATCGTGTCTTCCTTTCCCCATCATTTTAACTAAATTTCCATCTTTATCAATTGTTTCTTGCTCTTGCATAATTGTAGCAACAGGTTTAAAAGCAACTTTAAAGAAAATATCCATTCCATTACTTATTCCCCCTTGTATTCCTCCAGAATTATTTGTTTTTGTAGAACCATCTGCATTAAACAAATCATTATGTTCGCTTCCTTTTAGTTCTGTTCCTTCAAAACCACTTCCAAAAGCAAAACCTTTTACGGCATTGATTCCTAACATTGCTTTTCCTAATTGTGCATGAAGTTTATTAAAAATTGGCTCTCCTAAACCAACAGGAACATTTTGAATTACACATTCTACAACTCCTCCAATAGTATCTCCTTCTTTTCGAATTTGCTGAATGTATTGAATCATTTCTTCAGCTTTTTCCACATCCGGACAACGAACAATATTATTTTCTATTTCAGAAAAATCTACTTCTTGATAACTTTTTCCTAATTGAATTTTACCAACTGAAGCTGTATATGCAGTAATTTGTATTTGAGAAATAACTTGTTTTGCTACTGCACCAGCAACAACCCAATTAGCCGTTTCTCTAGCAGAAGTTCTTCCTCCTCCTCTATAATCACGATTTCCATATTTCTGAGAATAAGTATAATCTGCATGCGAAGGACGATATTGATCTTTTATGTGAGAATAATCATGAGATTTCTGATTCTGATTTTTGATAATAAAACCAATAGAAGCTCCTGTAGTTTTTCCTTCAAAAATTCCTGATAAAAACTGTACTTCGTCTGGTTCTTTTCTTTGGGTAACAATTTTTGATTGCCCTGGTTTTCTTCTGTTCAATTCATTCTGAATCGCTTCAAAATCCAATGCAATTCCTGCAGGACATCCATCAATAATTCCACCAATCGCCTCTCCGTGCGATTCTCCAAAAGAAGTCAATCTAAAAATTTCTCCAAACGAGTTACTTGCCATTTTATCTATTGTTTTTTGCAAAAATACGAAAAGTTGAAAATGAAATCACATCTCCCCTTAATATTATGACTTTAAACAAAACTGATTCTTTTTTATTATCCAATTAATCTTAAGTCAAAACAGATTAAAAATCCTTTATTGAATCTATATTTAAAAAATTCATTCATTTTTTTAAATTAATAACAAAAACAAAATCAGTAATTTAAAATTTCAAACCAAAAAAACTTTAAAAAATATAAAGAAAATCCTTGCAAATACCAGAAAACCCTTTATATTTGCAACCGCAATCAGGAAATGATTGCAGTCCTGGAGAAATGGCAGAGTGGTCGAATGCGGTGGTCTTGAAAACCATTGACTGTAACAGGTCCGGGGGTTCGAATCCCTCTTTCTCCGCATAACAAAACCTCAAACATAATGTTTGAGGTTTTTTCTTTTTTATATACTTCTCAATTTTTTGAGAATAAAAAAAAGCTTAAACAAAAATGTCTAAGCTTCTTCATTATAATTTTATCAAAATTTACTTCAACTGTTTCACCAATTCTTTCCCTAATTCTTTCGAAGAAGCAGGATTTTGTCCTGTAATTAAATTTTCATCAACAATTACATAACTTTTCCAATTTTCACCATTAGAATAAATACCTCCACGGAAAATCATACTATCTTCAATCAAGAAAGGAACAACTTCTACCAATTGTAAAGCAATTTCTTCTGCATTTGAAAAAGCTGTTACTTTTCTACCTTTTACAAGTGGTTTTCCTTCTTTTGTTTTTGGTCTCCTCAATACTGCTGGTCCGTGACAAACAAAAGCCATTGGTTTTCCTGCATTATTAAAGTCCTCAATTAATTTATTTGAATTTTCATTCTCAACCAAATCCCAAATCAAACCATGTCCTCCAGGATAAAAAATCGCATCAAAATCTTCTTCTTTAATTTCTTCTAACTTTTTTGTATTTAAAAGTTTTTCTTGTAAATCTACATCTCGATGAAATCTTTCCACATCTTCCGTAATTGCTTCAGGAGCATTACTTTTTGGATCGAAAGGAACAGGACCTCCTTTTGGAGAAACTAATTCCACTTCAAAACCATTATCAATCAATTCGTAATATGGAGCAGCAAGCTCTTCAATCCAATATCCAGTTAACTCTCCAGTATCCCCAAGTTTATTATTACTTGTTAATACTATTAAAACTTTTTTTGCAGCCACAGTTTTCTCTTTTTTAAGGTTTTCACTTTTCTTATCTCCATTCGCACAACTTACCGCAAACAAAGAAAACATCATTACAAATAAAGTTACAATTTTTATCTTCATGTTTTTAGAGTTTAATTTATTTTTAATACTATAAAAATTATAGTTACAAAATTAATTATTGTTTTGTATGTTTGCAATAACTATCCAATTGGATAGTAGTAAGATTATGAAGATAAAATGTGATTCTGAGCTAATTAAGCTAAACGGAAAATTATATCCTTGTAGCACTAGTGTTACGATGGATTTTATTGGTGGAAAGTGGAAAACAGTAATTCTTTTTCATTTAAAAGATGGTAGCAAACGTTATAATGAATTAAGAAAATCGATGCCAGTTGTGACGGAAAGAACGCTAAGTTTACAGTTAAAACAATTGGAAAATGACGGAATCGTAAAACGAAAAGTCTATACTACAAAACCTCCTTTGAAGGTGGAATATTCTCTAACAAAATTTGGAAAAACTTTAATTCCGGTTTTGGAAGCTATTTCTAATTGGGGAAATCAGATTTGCGAGTCGGAAGGAGAAATTGTAAAAGTGGAAGAAAAAAAGCCTCAATAAAATTGAAGCTTTTTTGGTATTTTATATTTCGTTAATTGGAGTTTTTTGAACCAAACTCAATAATTTTTCTTCTACTTTTTCTGAATCCCAGATTTCTTCGATATGAGGCATTTTCATAATCTCATCCATGATTCTTTGTTGACGTTTTCCTTCTGCTAAAGCTTCTTTATATGGCTTTAAACTAAAAGTTACACGACTATAAAGTGGCACCCAAAGTTCTGGAAATTTTTCTGAGAATTTCTTTTCAATCTTTTTACGTAACTGAAATTTCACATCTGCTGTTTTGTCACGCATTTCAATGAAATTCTGTAATGAAAGTTCTGCAATTGCATCTGCATTTGGTTTTCTTTCATTTTGGTATTCTTGGAAAATCATTTCCCAATCATCTCCATATTTCTCCATCATTTCATCCAAAATCGTGATATCTTCAAAACCTGCATTCATTCCTTGACCATAAAAAGGAACAATCGCATGTGCTGCATCTCCAATTAAAGCTACTTTATCCCAATAAACCCAAGGAAAACATTTGATTGTAACCAAAGCACTCATCGGATTTTTGAAAAATTCTTTTGATAAATCTGGCATCAATAATAATGCATCTGGGAAATATTTTATGAAGAAATCTGTCACTTTCATTTCATCTGTAAGAGAATCAAAAGAAATATCTCCTTCAAATGGTAAGAATAACGTACAAGTAAATGTTCCGTCTAAATTTGGAAGTGCAATCAACATAAATTCTCCTCTTGGCCAAATGTGTAAAGAATTTTTGTTGATTTGATGTTTTTGATCTTCCGTTGCTGGAATTGTCAATTCTTTATAACCATGATTGATAAATTCCTGTGAATAATCAAATCGTGATCTTCTTTGCATCTTATGACGAGTCCTAGAAAAAGCACCATCTGCACCAAAAATCAAATCAAATTTATGTGCTTTTAAATTTTCAACTTCTGACTCTCCTGTATAAAGTATCGCATTTGGTAAATCTACATCCCATACTTTTTCATCAAAGACAAAATCGATTCCTTGTGCTTCAGCTAAATCAATTACTTTTCTGTTTAAAACACCTCGTGAAATAGAATATATAGCTTCTCCTTCTTTTCCGTAAGGCTGAAAAAATACTGGTTTTTCATTTAAATGAATTGCTCTTTGTTTCATCGGAATTCCAATTTCTCGGATTTCTTCTGCAATTCCTATTTTTTCCAACGCATTCCAACCTCTGTCAGACATTGCCATATTTATTGATCGACCAGAAAACTCAATTTTTCTGATGTCTGGTCTTCTGTCAAAAACAGTCACTTTATGTCCTCTTTTTTTCAGATAAATACCAAGCAATGTTCCTACTAAACCTGATCCTACAATTGCTATATTTTTTGCTATTTGCATGTTTATTGTCCTTTTGTAGTTTTTTGTAAAAACTTTTAAATAAAGAGTTTAAACTTTTAAAGTATATGATTTTTATTCTATTCAAATAAAATAGAAATAAACTAAAAACTATAAAACCTCGTGATTGTATTAAGAAAATAAAACTCTTTTATTTCAGACCTTAAAGATAAAAAGATTCAAAGAAAACCCTTGAATCTTTTTACAAAAATTTAATATTTAAGTAACTTTAATCTTAAATTTTACGATTTTTTTAATCCTTCTTTCAAAGTTTGTCCGAAGTGATACATGTCTTCATATGAAGTATATAATGGAACTGGAGCTAAACGAATTACACTTGGCTCTCTCCAATCTACGATTACTCCTCTCTCCATCAAGAAGTTGAACAACTCTTTCCCTGCTCCGTGAAGTAATACAGATAATTGACTTCCTCTAAATGGTAATTCTGGAGTAATAATTTCGAAGTTTCCTCCTACTTCTTTTGCAATTTCAAGAATTACAAACTCTAAATAAGAAGTAATTTGATCTCTTTTTTCAATCAAAGCATCCATTCCTACTTCATCAAACATTTCTAAAGAAGTATAATATGGAGCCATTGCTAAAATTGGAGGATTACTGGCAATCCAACCTTCTGCTGATGTCATCGGATCAAAGTTTGGTTCCATTAAGAAACGTCTTTCTTTGTTGTGACCATACCAACCTGCAAAACGGTTTAAATCTTTATTTTCAACATGTTTTTCATGAACAAAAATTCCAGACATATTTCCTGGTCCAGAATTCATATATTTATAAGAACACCAAGCAGCAAAATCTACATCCCAATCGTGAAGTTCTAATTTGATATTTCCAGCTGCGTGTGCTAAATCCCAACCTACTTTTGCTCCAACATCATGACCAGCTTTTGTGATTGTTTTCATATCCATCACTTGCCCAGTATAATAGTTGATTCCTCCTATTAAAACTAAAGCTAATTCATCTCCGTGCTCTTCAATTTTTGCTAAAACATCTTCTGTTCTGATGATGTGTTCTCCTTCTCTTGGAGCAACCTCAACAATTGCTTCATTTGGATCAAATCCGTGGAATTTTGTTTGAGATTCTAACATATATTGATCCGATGGGAAAGCTTTTGCCTCACATAAAATCTTGAATCTTTTCTCTGTTGGCTGATAGAAAGAAACCATTAACATATGAAGATTTACAGTAAGTGTATTCATCACTGTAACTTCTTTTGGTAAAGCTCCAACTACTTTCGCAAGAGGTTCTGCAAATTTTTCATGATAAGTCATCCAAGGATTTTTAGCATAAAAATGTCCTTCTACAGCAAGCTCTCTCCAGTCTGTCATCACTTCATCAACGATTGCTTGGGTATTTTTTGGCTGTAATCCTAAACTATTTCCTGTGAAGTAAATCACTTGTTTATCATTTACTTTCGGAAAATGAAATTCTTCTTTATACTTTCTTAAAGGGTCTTTTGCATCTAATTCTTTTGCAAAATCTAGGTTGTTTTGGAATTGCATTCTAAATATATCTTAGTTAGTTTTTTCCAAAAATACTATAATTCTTCAATTATGAAAGAAGAAGTAAAATAAGCCAAACAATAGGCAAAGCTTCCACAAAAAAGGATGCGTAAAATTTAGATTGTTTTTCTGATGATATGATTAAAAATAAAGTTGAAACTAGAATTATTATATATTTCACCAAAGATATTTTATCAAAATCATAAGACTGCAATATTTGAAAAAAAGAAAATAAAATTGCGAATAAAACCCCAACGATTTTAGTATTTCTGATTCCTATTTTTTGCGGAAAAGTTTGAAGAGAAATAGCATCGTGTTCCAAATCTCGAATATCAAACGGAAGTGTTATAATTAAAACAAAAAGAATTCTTTGTAAAAAATCTAACCAAACATTTTTGGTAAAAGGAATTCCGAAATTTTCCAATGGAAAAAGTACTGTAATTCCTGCCCAAGCGATGGAAATTGTAAATATTTTTAGAAAAGGAATATTTCGGAGATTATAATTTTTATTTCGAAAACGAAAAACAGGAATTGCATAAAAAACAGTCATTAAAGCAAATGGAATCAGAACTATCAAGGATTTCCATTTAAAAACGGGAGAAAAAAATATAATTAAATTAACAAAACTTAAAGCAAACGATAACAAGAATAGCAATTTTCTTCTTTTCATAAACCAAATTAAGAATTCATGTTTTGCTACATTTTTAAATTCAAGATCTCGGATGAAATTATAAGAAGTAAAAGTACTACAAAACACAAAAAACGGAATCCAATTATCTTGTATTCCATAGGTAAGTAGTGAAATTTTGGTCATGGAGAAAGTTGCCAAAGACACGTGTAAACTACTATAAATATAAAAATCGAAAAGTTTTTTCAATCGCTGCATTTTGCAAAAATAGTCTTTTTAAACACTTAAAAATACGAACAATTAAAAGTAGATTCTAAAAATAATTAGAGATTCTAAATTAGATTATGTTAAAAGTTATTTAATTATAAATAGCTCTTTTTATGTAATTTAAAAATCATTATCTTTAAATATAAACAAGATAATTATGAGGAAATATGTTATTATATTAGGTTTGATTGCAATTTTTTCTGTCTCATGTAAGCAAAAAAAATTGACAAAAGTGGAAGAAATTATCGAAACTACACTTAAAAAAGCTGGTTCAGAATTTTTAGAAGATGTTACTGTCACCTTCGATTTTGATGATGATAAAATTGAAGTTTATAAGAAATATGGTGATTTTAAATACACTAGAACTTTTCAGGATACTTTAGGAAATATCATTATAGATGAAGCTACAAATAATGGATTCACTAGATTAAAAAATGGTGAAGTAGAACAACTTCCTGAAGAAATGGAGAAAAAATATAAAATGAAACTTTATTATGATGTTTTTGAAGGATTGGTTCCTTTTCGTCTGATGCAACCTATAAAATCAAAAGAATTAATTGGTACTGTAGATGTAAAATTTGAAGAATATTATAAAGTAAAAGTAGAATTTGAAAACAATTATCCTTCTGAAGTTATTTACTGGATACAGACAGATGATTTCACAATTGATTACATCGGATTCATTTCTCATGATGGAGAAACTCCTGTGTTGAGAGTTGCTATTGATGAAACAAAAATTAGTGGAATTTGGTTTTCAGACTTTATCAGATATTACTCCGAAAAACCTGTTCCTATCGATTCTTTAGATCAACTTTATAATGATCAAATATTAAAAGAAGACGATTTAATTGAAGTAGATGATGTCATCATCAAATCCAATCCGATATAAAACACTGGTAACTAAACGATAAATAAAAGTAAACCGTATTCATTTTTTTAAGAATAATACGGTTTTTTTATTAAAACCTTTAACAAACTTTTAGTAAAAGGTTAAGATAGTTTTTCTATTTTCGATTCATACAAATAATAACAAATCTTAATATAATATGGCAATTACTTTAAGTAGAAAACTACTATTCATAGCACTAGCTTGTGGAGTAGTTTTTACAGCGGATGCGCAGAGAAAGAGAAAAAGAAAGCGTCATAAAGGCGACATAGAAATTGTTCAAGGAAAAGAGAAAAAGAACGCCAAAAAAGGCGGAATGAAATCTTATGAAGAGGTAATTACTGAAGATGCAGATTCTGATCACGGAATGTTTGCTGTTCATAAAGTGGAAGACAACTATTTTTATGAAATTCCAGATTCTTTGTTTAACCGTGAAATGCTAATTGTTTCTAGAATTGCTAAAACTGCGGACGGAATTGGTTTTGGTGGAGGAAAAATCAATACGCAAGTTCTTCGTTGGGAAAAACAAGATGATAAAAGAGTTTTATTAAGAGTTGTTTCTTATAACAATTATGCTGCAGACTCACTTCCTATTCACCAAGCTGTTGTAAATTCTAACTTCGAACCTATTTTATACAACTTCCCTATTGAGGCAGTTTCTAAAGATAGTACAGGAGTAGTAATCAACGCAACAGGGCTTTATGCTAAGGATGTAAAAGCTTTAAGTTTACCAAAAGAAATTCGTGAAGATTATAAAATTTCAAGTTTAGATCCGGAAAGATCTTTTATTAAAAGAATTAGTTCTTACCCACAAAATATTGAAGTAAGAACCATTAAAACTTTTAATTCTGCAAAACCACCTTCAAATGCAAGTACTGGTTCTGTAACGGTTGAGATTAGTAACTCAATGATTTTACTTCCTGAAGTACCGATGAAACGTCGTTATTTTGATGAAAGAGTTGGATGGTTTACTAGTAGTCAAATCGATTATGGAGCGAAAGCACAAAAAAGTAAAAGAATTACTTATTTAGATCGTTGGAGATTAGAAGTAAAAGATGAAGACATTGAAAAATTCAAACGTGGAGAATTAGTAGAGCCTAAAAAACAGATCGTTTATTATATAGATAGAGCTACTCCAGAAGTTTGGAAAAAATATATCAAACAAGGAGTTGAAGATTGGCAAAAAGCTTTTGAAGCAGCAGGATTTAAAAATGCAATTATTGCAAAAGATCCTCCTACACCAGAAGAAGATCCAGAATGGAGCCCAGAAGATGTTCGTTATTCTGTAGTTCGTTATTTAGCTTCTCCAATTCCAAATGCAAATGGACCTCACGTAAGTGATCCTCGTTCTGGAGAAATTTTAGAATCTGATATCAACTGGTATCATAATGTAATGACTTTATTACACAACTGGTTCTTTATCCAAACTGCGGCTATTAACCCAGAAGCAAGAAGTAATGAATTTAAAGATGAAGTAATGGGACGTTTAATTCGTTTCGTATCTTCTCACGAAGTTGGTCATACTTTAGGTTTACCTCATAATATGGCATCTAGTTATGCTTACCCTGTAGATTCTTTACGTTCTGCAGAGTTTACAAAGAAATTCGGAACTGCTCCTTCTATCATGGATTATGCTCGTTTCAACTATGTAGCGCAGCCAGAAGATAAAGGTGTAGCTCTTATGCCAGAAATCGGAGTTTATGATAAATATTCAATTAGCTGGGGATATCGTCCAATCTTGGATGCAAAAACTGGAAAAGACGAAAAAGAAACTTTAGATGCTTGGATTTTAGAGCATGCTGGAGATCCAATGTATCGTTTTGGAAAACAACAATTCTCTTGGATTGTTGATCCTACAGCTCAGACTGAAGATTTAGGAAATGATGCTGTAAAAGCTTCTCAATACGGAATTGCGAACTTAAAAAGAATCGTTCCTAACTTAATTGATTGGACTGGAGAAAAAGGAGAAGATTATGATAATTTAAAAGATATGTATGGTCAATTAATCGGACAATACAATCGCTATATGGGACATGTTTCTTCAAATATTGGAGGAGTTTATGAGTACACAAAAACATATGATCAAAAAGGTCCTGTATATGTAATCACTCCAGAAAAGCACCAGGAAGCTTGTATGAAATTCATCAACGATGAGTTATTCAAAACACCAGAATGGTTATTAGATGATAATATTTTAGATAGAATTGAATCTGCTGGAGCTGTAGACAGAATCCGTAAAACACAAGTTAGAACTCTTAACAACATCTTAGATTTCGGAAGAATGGCTCGTCTGATTGAAGCTGAAACTTTAAAAGGAAAAGAAGCTTATTCTATCTTAGAAATGATGGATGATTTAAGAAACGGAATCTGGACAGAAATCAAATATGGTAGAAAGATTGATACGTATAGAAGAAATCTTCAAAGAGCATATTTAGATAGAATGTCTTATTTAATGAACAATGAACAAAAACCATTAGAAGGTTTCTGGAGATTTTATGCTAACGTTACTAGTGTAAATGTTTCTCAATCGGATATTCGTCCAGTTGTTCGTGGTGAATTAGTAAGATTAAGAAAGGATGTAAAAAGAGCAATTAACATTACTTCAGACAGAATGAGTAAATATCATTTAATGGATGTTGTAGAAAGAATTGATGAAATTTTAAATGCAAAAGTTACGATTCAAGAATAAATTGAATTCAACATATTAAAGGTAAAAACCATCTCATTTGAGGTGGTTTTTTTATTGGACTTAAGTTATTTATTTTATTAAATCACTAAACATTATCACGATTAAAATTGTATAAGATAAAAAAAGACTTCAAAAGGTTATAGTTTTGTTTCTACCAAAAAATAATCCTAAACCTCCGAAGTCTTGAGCAAATTTAATTCATTATTA
>NZ_JADOTV010000031.1 GCF_015767245.1 Aureivirga sp. CE67 | reverse complement strand
AGAGAAAATTCGAATAAAATACTTTGAAAAAAGAGAGAAAATTATGAAAATTGCTGTCGGAATACATAATTTCAGAGTTACACTCAGAAGTCCCTTACAAAATCAATCGTGATAATGTTTATTGCATAATATTTTATTGGAATTTTATGTTGAACTAAAAGTTGTCTTAACTTTTTAAGTATTTTTTGGATACTATTTTTTTCAAAAAAAAATAAATCCTGTAAATCTCCTAAAATAATTTTGTCTTGCTCTAATTTATTTTGTATGTATGAATTTAATTCATTTTCAAAATAGAATGCTTTATCAATTTGAGTTGATTTTAATGGAGTAATTCCAGAGTTATATCTTTTAAAAATCTCTTTTTTAGCAATATCTTGTAGATCTTCTGTTGTCGATGATTTAGTATGAAAACTAAACTCAATAATTCTAAGTTTAGTATCCCAAAAGTCATCTCTAAGATCTCCAAGGTCTTTAAAATGTTTTGTAGCTATATCTATTTCGTCTAACTTATGAAGTCCTGATAATTTTAATTTGAATTCGTCCTTTATAAATCTTAAGATTGTTTGATATCTTTGTCTACCATCGATAATTTCGATTTTGTCGCCATCTCTGAAATATATAATTGGAGGAATTTCTGTGCCTAATAAAATACTTTCAATAAAGTAAGTTGCCTTATCATCATCCCAAACATAATTTCTTTGATAATCAGGATCATATTTAGTGTTTTTTAGTGTTTCTTCATTATTAAATAACGTTTCAATTGAAACAACTTTTGGTTCAATTTTTATTAAATTTTCAAATATTTCATTTGTTTTCATACCTCTTCAATCAAATTTTATTTTTGATTAATTTTATCAATTTAGTATTAATTATTTTAAAATTACGATTTGAGTATTTTTTCTAAAAAAAGAATTTCTCAAGGTAATATTACACAAATATAAAACCTTATTTCTAAACAATATATTTATAATTTAGTATTTTAACGTTGAAAATAAATTATAGTAAAAAAATAAGTGTAAAATAAAAATTAAAAATCATATTTTAACAAAATCACCTAGTATTATCCCAGGTTTAGGGATTGGAGTGGAAAGCTTTTGTTTTTAAAAAATTAGTAATTCTTAGCCAACGTAGGCGACCAAAGAAGCCCACGGATGGGTTTAGAAGAACTTTTTTTTAAAGACAAAACTTGCAGCGCAAAGCCCGACCCGGTATCCTGAGCGAAGTGAAACGGAGTTGAAGGGTGGAGGGGAAGCTCTAAAAATAAAACCGAATTAAAAAGCTGGAATTATTTTATAAGAAAAGCACATCAGAATATTTGAGATGCTTTGATTTTTTAAGGAAATTCAACCGAAGAGATTGTAGAAAATCTTATTCCACTTCATTTAGAATTTCTTCTGTTTTTATAACAGGAGGATTTTTTATTTCGGATTCTTAAAACTTATCTAATGTTCTGAATTTGAATTTCAGAATTCAATAAATCTAATTTTGTCTTCCAATATGAAATATATTTGTTCTTTTCTTCGGTGGATAAATCTTCTGATCGTTCATGTAAATTAGTTTCATATTCCACTTTTCTATTTTCCAAATAAATCAAATAATCTTTTGGATTGTGAGGAATATATCCTGGACCACTACAACCACAAGTATGAAAAGTATTTCCAAGTTTGTACATACTTTTTACAATTTCCCATTCTTTGATTTTATCTTTTTTAGGAGCTTTAAAATCCATACCGATTGAATGCATTTCTTTTGCACAATCAGGACATTTATAGATTTTATTCTCGTATTCTTTTTCGAATCTTTCTAAGATTTCTGGATGATTCTTTTTGAATTTTTCGACTTTAGGCTTATTACGACTATAATTCAAAAGCCAATAAAAATCCCAATCTCCATTTCGCACAATTATATCTTCTATAATCGTTTGCTTAAAAGTTTTTCGACAATCAAAACAAACGTAATGTGGTTTGTATTTTTTTAAAGCGTATCTACACATATTTTTTATACTAAATCTTTAAAATTTGGTCTTTCCTTTTTTCCAGAAACTACATCATTTATAATTACTTGAATATTTTGATTAACCCTGTCTTTAGGGTCTAGTCTTAAAGCCTCTTCTATTGTTTGTACTGCTTCGTCATCTCTTTTTGCCAAAAATAAATTCAAAGCATAATTACCAGAGAGTGCAGCGTCATTTGGTTTTCTTTTCAAGGCTTCTTCTGCGTAAAAAATTGCTTTTTCATTATCGTTCATGTGCATCGCTTCTGTCGAAGCTTCCATCGGAATAGTGTGATCTTCTTTTTCAATAAGAAAAGCTTTTTCTAAAGCTTCTAAAGCATTTTCGTGTTCTCCGATTTTTTGATAAGCTTTTGCCATCAAAACCATACTTTGCCAATGTTCAGGAATCATGTCCAAACATCTTTTAAAATCTTCGATTGATTCTTCTAATTTTGCATAATCTGCTTTACTCAAATATCCATTAGAATTGTGTACGCCAAGGATAATCAAATTTTTTTGTCTATCTGCAGCTCGATCAAAAATTTCGTTGAATTCATACATTTCAAATCGATCTAGATTAAATTCTTCATCTTTTTCAAACATTTTTCCATTAATTAAGTCTTCAATTTCTTGAGGAATCAATTCTTTACTTATTTCAGAAAAAGGATTTAAAATCAATGTATGTCCTTTAGTGATTTCTAGCAAAGCTTGCGCTTCCATACCAATTATCGTTGTATCATTTGGGTGCTTTTCATTTCCGTCATAAATTCTGTTAGTAGATGTGAAAATAGGAATCGTACCGTTTTCAAATCGAATAAGTTTTAGACTAAATTTACCATTTTCATCTGCTTGATTTTCTTTTTCATCATCCACTTTTAGAGCTACTAATTCACTCCAAAGCAATTTCATATAAAACTCTTTTTGCGCAGAGTTTCTCTCAAAAGCTTGTTGTAAACATATTTCTAAATCATTTTCTGGGAAAGTAGTCTGCTTTTTCTTTTTTTTAAATATATCGAATAATTTCATTTTTTATTTTTTCCAAATATGAAAAAAATAATTAGAAATAATATGGTTTATGGATATATTTTTCTTGTGTAAGCAAATCATTCAGATAAAAATTCAATCATTCTTTTGTGATAATTGATTACAGGGATTATGGAGTTTTCTTTGTTTTCGAATGCAAGACTAAATTTAGTTTCTATTTTGATTTTATTAAATGCTCTTTTCCCGTATATAATCGGTTCGAAACTTGTTTTTTGAGCAAAATCAGATAATTCATTTTTATCCAAAATTGTCAAGAGCTTTTTCTTGAATTCAGCATTCGGACAGTTAATTTTCCAAGGAGATTTATTTTTTACAAATAATCTTTGAAAATGACTTCGTGTAGAAATTTCAAAGTTTTCTTTAAAATGGTTTAACTCTACTTCAACAGTCACTTTAGCCATACTTTGATTTGCTAATTCATAACATAAAAAAATAACAGAATTTTGGTGTTCAATCTCTAAATAATAATCGTTGACAGATAATTTACGACCCAGAAAATAATCATCTATTTCTTTATTTACAATTTTATAATTGCAATTTAGTTCTTCAGATATTTCTAGGAATTTTTGTTCAAGCATCTGTTTTGAGAATTTATAATGTAAAAAAAGAGAAGTATTAACTTCTCTCATTTTATGTTTTGTTGTTGTTTTTAATGAAAGTTAATTTTCTAACCAACTTCTATAAGATGTAGATTCCCAATTAATAATTGAAATAGAAACTCCAGCATTTTCCTCAATATTTTCAGATGCATAATTGTTTAAAATATTCGCTAAACTATTAAAGTCTTCTATACTAGAATATTTGTAAAATTTCGAAGGATGGTTTACTTTATTTCCTTGAGATTCTTGATAAGGAATTCTACCTTCTCCAACAAACTCAAATTCTGTAATATTCGGGTTTTGTTCTATTATTGCTGAAAAATCTTCGTAAATATTTGTATTGTCATTAGAAGTACCACAAATATATGCAAATGAATTCTCAGGATATCTAAAAGTCTTTTCATATAATAAATTTGTGAAATTATTTTCGATAAGAGAAATGTTTACTTTTTCATTATTTATTTCGATAATATATTTATCAATCGTATTTCCATTAATTAAAGTAACTTCTGAAATATTCTCAGGTAAATCGATATATGCATAAGCATGACCATAATTTAATGCACATGGAATTGGATCTGGTACATCCTCCAATCTTATGATTAATTCATTTGCTTTGGTAAATTGCGTTGTGATTATTTCATAGTTAGCACAAGGTAATAGTTCAACAGTATTTAATTGCAATTTTAAACTTGGATTTTGTGGCGAATTTGAATTATTATAAACTTCAATAGGCATAAAATCTATTTCATGATCTAAAGAGTTTTCAGTGGTATATTCAGAATAATCTTCAACTATTTCTATGTTTTCATTGTTTTCATCATCAGAATTACAGCAGAAAAATGTGAAACTAATGAAGATAAAAAGTAATGTTTTTTTCATAATAAATGTTTTTTTAAGATGTTGTTTTTTTTAGTGTAACTTATTAAAGGTGTTAAATATACAATTTTAAATGAGTTATTTTTTAATATAAATTGTCTACTATGTTTCTACAACAAATTGTTTACAGATTTAATTCAAATTCTCTCTATTTTCGGTTCTATTTGAGAAACAATATTTAAAATATGATTTATACTTATAAAAACATAATGTTTAAATTCTCCTAGATAATCAGTAGTCGCAAAAGTGTCCTTTTTTATATAATCCAAAAAGTTTGACTTTGAATAAATTCTTGGATTATTTCCTGTAAAATCTCCTTCAGGCGGAACAGAAAAACTTTCATCTATTACTGAATAAGCAATATATTTTTCGAAAGTTATTCTATATTTTAAACTTTCATTCTCAGTGATTTGTCTATAAGAGTTAATTGAATGATCTCCAATTTTAATATTTTCTTCTTTATCAGAAACTTTTTGACTGATGAAAAGAAACTCTAAAGAATTTTCTTTAGGTTCATTAATTTTTGTAATAGAATAATATTCCGAAGATTCGATTTGTTTCATTTTTTGATTTTCCCTTTTTCTACTTTTCCTTTATTATTAGCTTTCATATATTCTCCTGTTTCTAGATTTAAACATGTTAACCATTTTCCGCCATAAGCATATGTATCAATACAAATAGTGTGGCCGAAATTTGCAATTTCACCATTTTTTCTTGAAGTATGTCCACAAATAACAGTTTTCTCAGGTTTGTATATTTTAGGAAATTCAAATTTTTTCCAAAACAGATTGTATTTATTTTGCTCTTCTAAATCTATGTCGCTTTCAAGACCTGCATGAACAAAAATATATTTTCCAATTTCTAAGTAAGGAAGACAATTATCGATAAAATCCCAGTGAGTTGAATCTATTTTTTTTGCCCAATTTAGATCATCTTTAATGTTGTAAGAATCTAAAGTTTCTTCACCACCAAAATATAACCATTCAGCAAGTTTATCTGATGCGATTTTTGCAGTTTTCATCATTATTTCATGATTTCCAAGAATAAACTTAAAATTATAAATTTCTTTGTTTTTCAATAACCAATCAATAACTCCTTTACTATCAGGTCCTCGATCTATATAATCTCCAAGAAAAACAACAATATCTTCTTCCTGAATAATTCCTTGATTAAAAATTGTTTTTAATGCTGTGAAACATCCATGAATGTCTCCGATTGCGTAAATAGCCATTTTTTATTTTTTTATTAGATATTATCACGTTTGGATTTGTATAAAAACATACAAATTGTCAAGTTCCCCTCTTGAGAGGGGCTAGGGGTGTGTGTTTTAGATTAAAAAAACGTTCTCATAAATTTTAAATGTAATAATGTTTATTGTTTCTCCAAAATATCAATTTCTTCTGTATTAAGATTTTTGTTTAAAAAAGCAATTATTTTAGTATTCCAATCTTTATCCAACTCTAATTTATCAAGTTTTACGATAGAGTTTTCTCCTTTATTAATAACTAACCGATCATTTTCAATCTGAATTGAATTAATAGAGTTGATAAGTATTTTATCTTTTATACCATGAATTTTTAATTCAGAGTTTTCAATTTTAATCTCACCTTTTGGAATATCAATAATTCCATTAATAAAAATTAAAATACCTGAAACTAAACCAAAAATTGGTATGAAAATTAATTCGTTTGCATAATAAATCCAGAAACTCATTCCTACGATAAGCATAACTCCAAAACTTAAAGAAGTTGTTTTATAATAATTGTCATTTTGCGTTGGAATACGAATTACATCAGGTAATTTATTTTTTCGATATTGAATTTTATAATAAATATTTCTTGACCATAAAAAAATCCAAAAAACACCACTAAATATCGCAAAAATTGGATTATCGATTTGAGCAAAAGCAAACCAAGCTAAAATAAAAGTTACTAGTTGAATTATTGTGAAAATATCTTCTTTGTATTTTTTCATATTTATTCTAAAAAATTATTCTTCAATTAAAGCAAATTTTTGTTTTTGAGAGGAATTCATAACACCACTAGCATTTAAAGACATTAAACCATTATAAGAAATCCATTTTCCTTTATCTACTGAAAACTCAGCCTGAGCTTTGAAAATAAATTCCATTTCAGTTTTCTTGTTACCTCCGCTTCCAAAAAACGCAGGAGAATTAAAATCACCAGAAACAAATTCTAAAATATCATAATTTAAAACTGCGATAGTTTCTCCATTTTTTTTAATGATATCTATAAGTGTAATTTCATTTTTCTTTTTTGCTTTATGACAAATAAAATTTTGATCATTACCAATAAAATTCACATTATGCAAAGTCCACGAATCTCCTTTTTTTACAGCTTTATTAGGTAATTCAAAAAATAATGAGATTAAGTTTTTTTGTTTGCTTCGTACCCAAAAACTATGCATAGAACCATTTTTATAAACAGAACCTCTTAGCATAACACCTTTTAACATAGACTGCATCATTTGTTGCATTCCATTCACATCCTCTTCAGAAGTATTTTTGTCTTTTTTATTTGCTATTAATTCAATATTCAAAACATCTTTAAAATCATCAGAATTTGTAAGTTTTGTAATCAAATTTGTGTTGTTATATTGATTTTTCAAACTTTTAAAAAAATCTTTCTCTAAATTTTTAGTATCATCACCTAATTCATCATTTAATGATTTAAATATTCCACCGAAATTTACTTCAAAAGTAGGGTCGCCAATTTCGTTCATAACAGTTTTGTAGATAATACTATCGTTTGAAGCTAGTTTCCAATTTAATTCTACAGTGTTTTCATTTTGGTTTAATGAATTTTTACTTGAAGAATTAGAACAGGCTAGGAGAACTAAAAAGCTTAATAATGTAGAGCCAATTAGTCCATAAGTAATTTTATTTTTCATCATTTTTCTTTTTTTAAGTGTGTTTTTTTAATCACGACAATTTAGTTATTTTTTGAATTTATTTACTAATTATTGTTATTTGAAAAAAATAAAATCGAAATAGTATAAATAGGGAAGAGAGATTGTTTAAATAAAATTCTTTCGTTAGAACGAAATCAATAAAAACCTATTGGTTTAATTTATAATAAAACAATAGGCTTTTTGAAATATCTTTTATTCGTCTTCGATTTTAATAAATTCTAAAACTGAACTTCTATTTCCGCTTCTTGTATCCACTTTGATTATGTTTCCATCAATACTGATAATTTTAGCATAGATTTTTTTTCCTAAATAATCACTAAAGTCGTATGAAGTGTTTACAACTTTTGAATACGTTAATGTATATTCACAATCTGAAGTCCATTCGACTAAAGTATGAATTTCCATTCCAGTTTCTAAGTCTTTTTCTATTTGTAAATCATCATTTCTAGTGATTTTTACTTTGTAGTCATTTAAAGTGTATTTAAATGTACCGTTTTTCATGTCTTTACATTTATTTTCTTGACCATAATTATAGATGGAAAAAAGGATAAATAAAAAGAAAATTACTTTTATGCGAATCTCTTTTAAATTCATGTTTTTAAGTTAAATTGATTTTTTTCTTTTTTTTTTTAATATTAAAAATAGTAATTGTGTAAACATATGAAATTTAAAATATAATTAAGCTAATGTTTTATTTTCCTAAATATTTCTCAGGAATTGGATTATTTGGTGTTTCTCTAGTCCAAAAAATAGAAAGAACCCACCAACGTTTTCCATCAAAATACAATTGAATATTATTGATTCCTCGAACGCTTGGCTTTACTTGGTTTTTAGTCATTTTAATTTCATAAGATGTAAAAACTTGAGCATTTGATCCAAAAACATTTGTTGTTCTATGGATTTCATTTTCAAAAAATCCGTTTTCTTCCATCCATTTTCTACTTGTTTCAACAAACTGTTGTGGTTTTATATACACCAAAGAATCTTTTCCAGATTTCGTAGGAACATTTTGAATCAAATATGCATTTTCATGAAATAGGTTTAAAAATAAATTCCAATCACGTTTTTTTCCTTTCTCTCCAGAGATTACGCTATAAATTGTATTAATCGTTGTATTTAAATCTTTAGTTTTTTCATAGATATCATTTTTTTGTGCAAAATTTTTCATCGGGAAAACAAGTAGAATTAAAATAAAGTAAATTTTTTTCATTGATATTTTCATGTTTGATTTAGTATAAATTTTTAGAGATTATCAAGTTCCCCTCTTGAGAGGGGCTAGGGGTGTGTTTTGAGTTAAAAAAACTCTTCATAAAATTTTTAATAGTAAAAATGTTTAATAAATTAAATTGGTTCGTAAAGATTAGAAATTTATCGAAAAATACTAAATAAAAAATTCCCTCAAAGAATACCAGAAAATTCATGATTTTAAGTAGTGTAAATAACTATTTTTGCGAGAAATTATAATACCCAAAATCAAATGAAAATTAAACAAATATTTTTTACAGTTTTATTTATAGCCTTTTCGCTTTCAACTTTTTCGCAAAATCATCAAGAAGTTATAAAAAAAGAGTTTTCAGAATATATTTCATTACTTGAAAAGTTTGAATTTGAAAAATCGTTGGATTATGTGATGCCTGAGTTTTTTGAAATTGCATCAAAAGAGATGATTTTAAAAGAAATCGAAGCAGCGTTTAACGATCCAGAAATTGAATTAAAGTTCGGAGCTATCGAAATACTGAGTGTAAATGAACCTAAAAATATTGATGGGAAAATGTATTCTGTAATCAAGTATAATCAGAATATATTATTAAAAATGAATTCTGCAGAAGAAGTTGGAACTGAAGAAGAAAAACAAGAAATGTTAGATTTTATGTTAGTTGCTTTTCAGGCACAATTTGGAAAAGAAAATGTAACATATAATAAAGAAACTGGATTCTTTCAAATTTTTGCAGAAAAAACAGGAGTTGCAGCAACTAAATCAGATATAATTGATTGGAAGTTTATTACAAAAGAAGAAGGTCAAGATTTATTTTTAAAGAAAATTCTTCCAACAGAAATTTTGAATGATATGAATTAAAATTACGAAGTCACTATTTTAAAAATACAAAGCATCTTTATTTGAAAATTAGAAATCAAATGAAGGTGCTTTTTTATTTCATAGTTTTTTTATTTTAGTAGAATAAAAAAATGAAAGTATGAATTTAAACCAAGTAACCATTCCTTCTTTGAATTTAGAGAAATCTATTCCTTTTTATCAAACTTTAGGTTTAAAACTTATCGTGAAAGCTTTGCCACATTATGCACGTTTTGAATGCCCTGATGGTAGTGCGACATTTTCTATTCATCAAGTAGAAGAGTTACCAAAAGGACACGGAGTTTCTGTTTATTTTGAGATCGAAGATTTGGATGTTGAAGTGAATAAATTAATTGAAAGAGGTTTGGAGTTTGATTTGTTGCCAACCGATCAACCATGGCTTTGGCGAGAAGCAAGATTAAAAGATGTGGATGGAAATCAGATTATTTTATATTTTGCTGGAGAAAATAGATTAAATCCACCTTGGAGAATTGATTAATAAGAGAATATGAAGAAAATTACAATTAATAAATTATTATTTTTCCTTTGTTTAATGCTTTTCAGTTTAGAAACTAAAGCACAAAAAGAAGATTATTTTGAAGGAGAAATTCATTATGATTTAACTTATAAATCAAATTTTCCAGAAGTAATGTCAGAAGATGATATTCAAAATCGTTCTGGAGCTAAAGTAGTAATGCTTTTTAAAAATGGTAATGAAATAAAAAGATTTTATGATACGAAAGGGAAATTATTATATACAAGAATTTTGAATTTAGAGGAAGAAGCTTCTTATCAAATTTCAGAAGTAAATGATACTATATCAAAACTTGATATTACAAAAAACAGTTCGCCTACTAAATTTTCTTTTAATGGAAATACCAAGTTTTTAGATCAAGATTGTCATTTGGTTACTTCTGTTACCCAAATAGATTATGCAGGCCTAAATTTTGAAGCAAAAGCAGAGTACTATATAGCTAAAAATTTAAAAACTAATAAAGATTGGTATAAAAATTATAATGAAGCAAATTTTAAGGATTTAGCTTCAAAAACTAATTGTATTACTTTGAGAGCTATTTCAGATTTATATTATTATTATAAGTTTAAAACTGCAACAAAAATAATTCATAGAAAAGTAGGAGAGGAGGAGTTTGAATTTGATTTTTCCGACAGACCAATAAAAGAAATTTGATAAAAACCCAATAAAAAAAGCGTTTCTAGCCAAGAAACGCTTTCATACATTTAATTCAAAAATTTATCAGATTAAAGTTTACTGACTTTAATCTAAAAGACAGGCAAAAATAATCGCTTTTTTGAATATAAGTTGTTAAGAATAAGCTAAAAACTAATCTAAATGTTTTTGAGCTTTATAAGAAGAACGAACTAAAGCACCACTTTCAACGTGTCTGAAGCCCATTTCTTTTCCTATTTCCTCATATTTTTTAAACTGTTCTGGAGTGATAAACTCTTTTACAGGTAAATGTTTTTTCGTTGGTTGTAAGTATTGACCAATGGTTACAATATCCACTTTTGCATCACGTAAATCACGCATTGTTTGGATTACTTCTTCTTCTGTTTCTCCTAAACCTAACATGATTCCTGACTTTGTTCTACGTTGTCCGTTTTCTTTGATATAACGTAAAACTTCTAAACTTCTATCATATTTTGCTTGAATACGAACCTCACGAGTAAGTCTACGAACAGTTTCCATGTTGTGAGAAATTACCTCTGGAGCAGCTTCGATCAAACGGTCAATATTTCTTTCGATTCCTTGAAAATCTGGAATAAGTGTTTCTAAAGTTGTGTTTGGACTAGAACGACGAATTGCCTTAATAGTTTCTGCCCAAATAATAGATCCTCCATCTTTCAAATCATCTCTATCAACTGAAGTTAATACAGCATGTTTGATATCCATTAATTTGATAGAACGAGCTACTTTTTCTGGTTCATCCCATTCTACAGTTTCCGGTCTTCCAGTCTGAACCCCACAGAAACCACATGAACGTGTACAAACGTTTCCTAAAATCATGAATGTTGCAGTTCCTTCTCCCCAACATTCTCCCATATTAGGACAACTTCCACTTGTACAAATTGTATTTAATTTATATTTATCTACTAATCCTCTAAGTTCCGTATATTTTTTACCAACAGGCAGCTTTACACGTAGCCATTTTGGTTTTTTTGTCTTAGTACTAGTTACAGTTTCTGACATATTAATATCCTTAATGATTTGAAGGCACAAATTTACAAAGTTTAGTCGAGAAAGTATAATAAAGATGCTTATAATGACTATAAACTAAAATTTATGCATAATAAATTTCTAAAGTAAAAGTTAAATTTCTGATAATCAGTAGTTATATTTTGTTTTATGTATTGGTTTTAAGGTGAATGGTCATATCTTTATATCATGGCACGGAAAAATCAAAATAAAGAGAAACTTTTAAATGCCGGAATGGCTCTGGTTTGTGAACGTGGAATTGAGGCTACAAGTATTAGCGAAATCACCAGTTCTGTAGATTTACCAAAAGGTTCTTTTTATAATTATTTCAGGAGTAAAGACGAATTTGTTCTCGAATTGGTAAATCTTTACAAGAAAATAATTCTTTCTTATGATCATAAAGATCTTGATTTAAAAAAGAGATTAGAAAAAATTTACGAGCAACATATTGCTTTTTTTGTTGGAAGTAATTTTAAAAATGAATGTCTTACAAATGTGATGTGTCATGAAGTAAATGCTCAAAATGATACTTTTAGAAAAGTCACTAAAAATATTGTCTACAACAAAAAGCTCTTAATGTTTGATATTTATGAAATGCTTGGAAAAGAGCATAGGTTAAAAACACATCTGGATACAGAAGATTTTATTGATCTAATAGATTCTGGTTTAAGAGGAGTGATGATTCGTGCAAAAATCATGAAGAATAATAAACCGTTTGAAGTTTTTATGAAATTTCTTTTTAATAATTTGATTAAAGATGCGTAAAGAAAATGCACATACATATTATGGAATGGATTTAGATATTGAGGAGAAAATTCTTTTCAATGGAATTAGTGTCATTTGGCAAAAAGGCTATGAACATTCTAGTATTCAAGAAATCATGGCGGCTTCTGATTTACCTAAAGGTTCTTTTTACAATCATTTTAAATCTAAAAGTGATTTTGCTTTAAAAGCCTTGAATTTGTATATAAAAATTGTAGTTAGCCTAGATGGGCACGAAAAAGACCAAAAGATAAGATTGATCAATTTATTTCAGAAATACATTGAATATTTTAGTTCTTATGAATTTACCAAAGAGTGTTTCGTGAGTGTTTTGGCTTTAGATATTTACAATCAAAGTGAAAAATTTAGACAAAAACTTAATGAAGCATTTACCAAAAGAGATGAAGCTTTGGTAGAAGCTTTTTCAATTTTAAGAAAAGAGAATAGATTAAATAGTGATTTGGAAATAGACGAATTGGTAATTATTGTTGATGCAATCGTTCGTGGTTCTATGACCAAAGCAAAACTTCTTAAAGATAGTAAGCCGTTATTGAACTTTATGAAGTTTCTTCAAGAAGATTTAATCGCTGACAAACCTTCCTAGATTATATATTTTTCAGTGTATTTGTTAAAAAAATATTAATAAATAAGATATTTTTTCTAAACAAAAAACGTGATTTTTCTTGTGTTTGAATAATATTTTCTATTTATGAAATATTTCTGTGTTTTATTTTTAATTTTTATTAAAAAAATATATTACTTACAAAAATTAATTAAATAAATCATAAAGTTTGTTTTTTGTTTGTCATTTAAGACGACCGGTCATAAATTTGTAATGTCAGAAATAAAAAGATAATAATCAGTTAGTTATATTTTTTTGAATTAGAATAAGACGATTGGTCATATAAATGAAAATAGGAACAAAATTTCATATATAAAAACTTGAAGCCTATTTGAAGTTCTTTCAAAAACTTTTATTCACTTCTTAAAAGCTCTTTCTTGTCTTTTTCTTCGTCCATAGTAATACTATGCACTCTGAAAAGGACTTCAAAATAGACTAAGAAAACAATTATTAACCTTAAAATTCAAATTCAAATGAAAATCAATCAGTTAACAGAAAATGCATTCGGGGGAGAAATGGTAGCTGCTGCAGGATGCTGTTGTTCATGTTGTTGTTCTTGCTGTTTCACAGTAAATGCATAATAACTTAAACACAAAAAACTAAATTATTAATCATTCAAATTCTAATAAAATGAAAATCAATCAGCTTACAGAAAATGCATTCGGAGGAGAAATGGTAGCTGCTGCAGGATGCTGTTGTTCTTGTTGTTGTTCATGTTGTTTCACTGTAAACGCATAGTGAACTCAAATAAACTTTTTTATTCAAAATTCGTTTTAAGCATGTTCATCACTGGCTTGTAAAAATATTTAACCATAGCTTTTGCTATGCTAAAAATATTTTTCCCACACCATTAATAAACATCAGATAAAACTCTTTGTTTTGATAAAAATGTCTAATTGAGTTCTATAACTCCAAGACAAATGAATTATGTATTATAATAAAATGTTGAACTTATAAAATATATAAACCTCACTTGTAATGGTGAGGTTTTTTTGTGCTGATTGATTTTCGAGGTAGTTTCTTATTTTAGGGGAAAGTGTAAATAAATTCTTCTTTTCTGTTAAAAACAAAAGCTAGAATACTTCTTCTATGGTTAAGAATTCTTAAAACCTATTTACGACCCCTTTTTATTCTTAAAATAATCTTAAATAGAATAAAAAATATAATCAAAAAAAGTAGTGAATTTAAAAACTTCATCAATAATTCAATATTTGTAAGTTTTATTGAATATTTACTTAAATCCAGGTTAATTTATAATATTAAAATTATTATTGGGTTAAAATTATCACAAACACATTTGTAGATTTGATTTTTAAGACGACCGGTCATAACTTTGTAGTGTAAAATTGAAATAGATGTATGATTTAGTGTCTTAATTAAATCATTTTTTTAAGATCAAAATTAAGACGACTGGTCATATTCAAAATATATAATACAAAAGCTAAAATAAGTTTAATCATTTAAATTCTAGAAATCATGAAAATTAATCAGTTAACAGAGAATGCGTTCGGAGGAGAAATGGTAGCTGCTGCTGGATGTTGTTGTTCATGTTGTTGTACATGTTGTTTTACAGTGAATGCTTAATCTAATTAAGTAAGATTTTTTAAAAGATAACGAAGACTAATAAATATAACCATTTAAATTCAAGAAAAATGAAAATTAATCAGTTAACAGAGAATGCATTCGGAGGAGAAATGGTAGCTGCTGCTGGATGTTGTTGTTCATGTTGTTGTACTTGTTGTTTCACAGTGAATGCATAATCTTGAATAACATAGAAAGTTGAATTAATTATAAAACATTTAAAATTCTAGAAATCATGAAAATCAATCAGCTTACAGAAAATGCATTCGGAGGAGAAATGGTAGCTGCTGCAGGATGCTGTTGTTCATGTTGTTGTTCTTGCTGCTTTACAGTAAGTACTTAATATAAATAATAAAAAACATAATAGAACCATTTATATAATAGGCCTTATTCTTAATTGAATAAGGCTTTTTTTATTGTAATTGTCCAGTTACTATAAAATATGAAATGAAATGAAAAATACAAGAAAAACTTTTGAAATGTATTCAGAATAATGAATTGTGTATTAAATAGTTATTATTTAAAAAAATAATTAGTATAAAAAGTTAAAATAAAACGTATTATATAAAAATTAAGTAAAGCTTAAAATTTTACTGTTAAAAATTTGTGAAATAAATTGCATGATTCTAATTTTAAGTGTCCAAAAATTAAATAATTAGAAATTTATTTAAGACATGTTTTAGGGTTTTTAAATTTTGAAAACTCACAAGTTAAAAATTAATATTAACCATTTAAAATTTAGTAAAATGAAAATCAAGCAGCTTACAGAAATGCCATTTTCAAATGAGATGGTAGCAGCAGCAGGATGTTGTTGTTCTTGTTGTTGTTCTTGTTGTGTATCAGTTAATACATAACATTTAGGAGCAAAGTAAGTTTGTGTCCTAATATTAGGATACGTAAAAACTTTGGGCTTAACTCTTTATTAATCAATAAAGGGTTGGCCTTTTTTCAATTAACCCCAATAAATGAATTTACCAAAACTTTTCATTTAACCAATTAACAAAAACAAAACTCTTTATTCGTTAAATATAAATTATCAGTTTTTTAATTTAAATTTTTGTAAGAAGTTGAAAATCTTTTGATTAAATTTATAAGAATAAGGATTTCTAAAATAGTGTCATGCTATTTTAAAATAAAAAACATAAAGAATCATGTTAGAAAAGTTTGATATTTTCAAAGACACTGAGAACAATTGTTTTCAACTTAGAACCAAAACAGTATCTTATACATTAGATTTTGACGATCCTGAAAAGGAATCTATTTTTACTGAAACAGTAGATTTAGTTCAAGGAAATCCCAGAATAAGATTAGCATCTTTAAAAAAGAAACTTCAAAAAAAGTTTGATGATGCTAAAATATTAGAAGTTCTGACAAATCTAAAAGATTATCAATTGCTGAATTACCACTTGGTTTCAGAAATGAATAATCAATCAAAAAAAGATGCGAAACAAGATATTGCTGACTCACAAGACAGAATCAATCCTGAAAAAAACATACAACTAGGAATCATAGGAGGGAGCGACTTTTATGAATTACTAGTGAAGCAAGCAAAGAAAAATGATTTTAAGAAAGTTTATTCTGCAAATTATTCTTCTTTAAATACGGATGCAGCAATAGAGAAAATTGTAAGCCAATCGGATTTCATTTTAGTAGATGGAAATCAATGGAGTCCTTATCATATAGAAAGAATTAATGAAATTGCTTTGAAACTAAACAAACCTTGGTTGTATATCGGAGGTTTAGAGAATAATGTTTTCAAAATTGGTCCTTTGTTTTTCGGAAAAGAAACAGGATGCTATAACTGTTTAGCAAGTAGAGCAAAGAGTAATCATTCTTATCCGAGTTTCTTAAATGCTTATGAGAACTTTTTGAGAGAAAATAAAAAAGTAGGAATGCCAGACTCAATTCCTACAGTGGAATATTTCCATAATATTCTGATTCAAATAGCATTTCTAGAAGTTACAAAATTCTTCGAAAGTTGGTCTTTACCTGCTACTTGGAGAACTTATTTGTCAATCAATCCAATTGATTATTCGCAAACACAACATACTTTATTAAAAGTTCCATATTGTGAAGTTTGTAAACCAGAATTAAAATACAATCCAGCTCCTTGGTTGGAAGCAATTACCTTAAAATAGAAATAATATGAGTTTATCATCCTTAAACAATGGGTTTCATGCTATTTCTAATGATATAGGAATATTGAAACAAATTATAAAATTATCACGACTGAACGAAGATCCAAATCTGATTAGTTATGGAATTGTTCCTTGTAATACTTTGTATTTGAATGGAGAAAACTTCGGAGGAAAAGGTTCTGGTTGTGGATATTCTTGGGAACCTGCAATTCTTGGAACAATTGGGGAAACTTTAGAACGTTATGCTCCAGCTTTTCATAATAAAGAAGAATCTATCTTTGGTTCTTATGCAAGTTTAAAGAAAAAAGCGATTCATCCGAGTGAGTTTGCATTGTTTCACGACAAGCAATTTGAAGATGAAAGATTTAAAATTAAAAAATTCGATGAAAATGTAGAAGTTTCTTGGTATCCAACTTTAGATTTGACTACAGGAGAAGAAGCTTATATTCCTGGACAATTTATTTATATTCCTTTTACGGATGATAAAAATTATCTAACAGGATCAAATTCTACAGGTTTATCAGCACATACCAATTATCATGAAGCGATTCTTGGAGGGTTGTATGAATCTTTAGAGAGAGATAGTTTTACAATTACTTGGTATCAAAATATTACGCCACCAAAAATTAAAATTTCAGCAGATATTCGAAAGTTTATAGATGATCATCATACAGCAAAATATGAATGGCATTTTTTCGATGTAACTTATGATTTGAAAACACCAACAGTACTTGGAATTTGTATTGGTGAAGCAGAATTTGGAAAGTTTTTAGCAATTGGTTCTGCGTCTCGTCAGACTTATGGTGAGGCAACTCGAAAAGTGGTGCAAGAAATTGATCAAGCTGTTCCATATTTCCGTCATTTATTAGATAAATTTAAAAAATGGGATCCAGATGATGATTACATCCATCTTTTAGATTTTGACAAACACGCAATTTTTTATACAAAGAGACCAGATTTATGGCATGTGTTTGATAATTGGAGAAATGCAATTCCAACAAAAGATATAGATTTTAATCAAAAACGAACACGAGATACCGTTTCTGAGATTCGATATATTGTCCAAAACCTAAAAGATAAAGGTTATAATGTTTTGGTAAAAGATGTAACAACTCCAGATTTGAGACAATTAGGGTTTTATAGTTTAAAAACTTTTGTACCTCAATTGATTCAGCTTGCTGGGGCTTATCCAATTTATTTCTTGGGAGGAAAACGACTTTATGAAGTTCCGAAAAAAATGGGTTATAAATCACACTCATATGACGAATTGAATAAATATCCACATCCATTCCCATAATAGTTATTTTCATATTGATTGAACTCGTTTAAACTGTTTTACCAAAACAAGGAGTTTCATCTGATGATTATTGATGGTGAAGGGAAAAATTTTCAGCATAGCCTTAGCTATGGTTAAAAATTTTCACAAGCCAGTAATGATAATGCTTGAAACGAATTTTGAGTTAAAAAGTTTAAATGAATTCATTAACTAATTAAATACAATTAAAATGAATCTAAAAGAAATAAAAGAAAAATACGATGCTTTGGATAATTCGATGTATGGTGCAAAAAACATTGTGGATTCATTAGCAATGTTATACCATGAAAATTCGAAGTTCAACACACATTCGATGCGAAAACAGGGAGAGAAAATTTATGCTTTCAGTAATCCTTATATTTTCGCTAGATCTAGTCAACCTTTCAAGTGTTATCCAAATGCAGAACGAATAGATTTGTCTGTTTATCAACAAGAACTTCCAGAGATTGATATGTTTAAAATCATGCGAGAAAGACGCAGTTTGAGAACTTACAATCCAGAATATAAATTATCTTTAAATGAGTTAAATATTATTCTACATCAAAGTTATGGTGTACAAGAATGGTCAGCGCCAATTGGTTCTGAAAATGAAGGGAAATTTGGTTTAAGAAATGTACCTTCAGGAGGAGGTTTGTATCCTTTGGAAATGTATGTAGTAGTTTTAAATGCACATATTCCAAGTGGATTGTATCATTTTAGACCAGATCAGCAATCTTTAGAAATTTTAAAAGAAGGTGAATTTGCACAAGAATTATTAAATATGATTCAAGCAGAGCCTTATGTAAAACTAGGAGAAGCTTCCGCTGTTGTAATTACAACTGGAATAATCGAGCGTGTTATTATGAAATATGGAGATAGAGGTTATCGATTTTTGATGCAAGAATCAGGTTTTGTAGGGATGCAAGTTAGTTTAATTACAGAAGGAATTGGTTTAGGATCTTGTATGCTTGGAGGATATAATGATGATTTTTTAAATGAATTTCTAGGAATTGATGGCGTTTTTGAAACTGTAAATAATGTAATTACCATCGGAGGAAAACCAAAATCATAAAGCTTAAGATATGAAAGATATAATAGTTAAAAATATTTCATACAAAGTTCATGGGAAAGAGATTCTCCATGATATTAGCTTTGAAATTAATGAACAAGAATCTTTTGCTTTGCTTGGAGAAAATGGAGCTGGAAAATCGACATTGATAGATATTATTTTAGATAATTTATCACCTTCCAAAGGTTCCGTTTACTTTTTTGAACAAGAGCAAAAAGATTTTAAAGATATCGGGATAATTCATGATCACCTTCCATTGTTTGCACTTTTAAAAACTTGGGAAGTTGTGGATTATTTCTGTAGTATTTACGGAACTTCTTTTCAAGCAGTAAAAGAAAAATATTTTGATATTCTCGATATTCATAAAATTAAAAATAGTTTTATAAAAGAATTATCACAAGGGGAGAAGAAGCGAGTTTCAGTTTTATTGACTGTAATGCACGATCCAAAAGTTGTAATTATGGATGAGCCTTTTGCTAATTTAGATCCAACCGTGATTGATAAAATTTGGACCATAGTAAAAGGACAAAATAGAACTTTATTTTTCTCCACACACAATTGGAAAGATGCAGAATTTTTTGCAGATAAAATTGCATTTATTCATAATGGAAAAATTGTGATGGAACCAGATTCTCCAAAAAACTATTTGAATATGCTACCTCAACCACAAAAAATAATTGTGGAATACGCCGAAGATATAGAAAAATCATTGAATGATATTCCTTTTTATGTTCATGATAAACATATTTATATTTTTTATGACAAACAGGAGTCTTTGATGAAAACGATAAATTCTTTCACGAATAATTATTCTATCACAAAGGTAGATTTAAAGGATGTTTTCTTGTATTTCACTAAATCTAAAAATCATGTTTAAAATTCTTTTCAAATCGACATATTATCAGTTTCTGATTTATTTAAGAATGAAACAAGCAGTGTTTTTTTCTTTAGCATTTCCAGTTTTTCTACTAGTGATTTTCGGGAAATTTTGGGGAGCGGATAGTCCAGAATATATTTATTTTTTAATGACTGGAGTGATAGGAATGACAATAGCCAGCGACGGAATGTTCGCTATCGGACCTGTAATTAAAGAATATTATGAAAATGGTTTGATTAAATATATGCGTAAAATGCCTTTCAATATTTTGTGGCACTTTATGGGATTAATTTTAAGTCGAATCATTTCTTTATTTATAACCGTAATTGTAGTTTGCCTGACAGCGTATTTTGTTTTCGGACTCACCCTCACAGGTGAACAAATATTGAATTTGATTTATGGTGTCTTCATAGGATTATTTGTATTTGCATTCCTTGGTTTATCTGTTTCATTTATTAGTATTTCGAATCTTTCAGATAAAGGATTGACGAATATTATTTACTTCGGAGTTCTTTTTACCAGTAATGCTTTTTATCCAGTTTATGAATTCAATAAAAGCATCAGTGCAGTAGGAGATATGTTACCATTAAATCCGATTCTTGATATTATTCGACATGCAAATTTTCACTATGTACTTATCTTTTGGATTATAATTCCACCAGTACTTTTCTCTTTCTTGTTTAAGAGAGTAAAATTTACAAGATAATGGAAGTTTTGTATACCATATTATGTTTATTCAGTCTAATCATTATACACGAATTAGGTCACGTTATTAGTGCCCTAATTCTAAATTTAAAGATTACAAAAATTGGATTTCAATGGATTCCATATCCACATGCTTATGTAAAAATAAAATGGCCAGAATCAAAAACGAAAGCACTGATTTATTTGCTTGCAGGAAGTTTTATGACCATAGTTTTACTAGCTATTTCTTTAATCAATAATTTCTTTGGATTGGAAGCTTTAGCGCTAGCATTTTTTATACAATTAATTATAGAATTCAATCCTTTTTATTCTGACTTTACAATAATAAGAGCAATATTTTCAGAAAGAAGTACAAATCAAGAAACACACGCCGCATTGATGAAAGAGCAACTTTTTACACCACTTTGGTATGTACATTTTGTTGCTTGGGTATTTTTAATTTTTCAACTTAAAAAACTTTTAATATGAGACTATTTTTGATAATGATAGTATGTTTTTTGCAAGTTAATTGTGCAAATTCATCCAACACAGATACGAAAGAAAAACCAAAAGCTCAGGTTGAGGTAAGTAAAGAAGATTTTTCAGTAGATTTTAAAGATAATTTACTAGAAGATATTCAGCAAAAGATTATGGATGCTTTTGTGAGTTCTGTTATTGCAAAAAATCCAAAAGCTTTAACGGAATTAGAAACGAAACTAGAAGATTTATATAAAGACAAAAAACAAGATTTAATTCTTTATTGGATTGGTTATTTAGATTATTATAAATCTATTTATTACTACGAGTTGAAGCAATCAAGGCTTTCAGAAGAGGCCGTAACAGATGGAATTAATAAAATAAAACAAATTAAAAATAAGAATACAGAATATTATGCAATTTTAGGTTTATTAGAAAATTTTTCACTGCAATATGCGAGAGGAATGAACGCCATGACACTTTCTAAAAGTGTAAAAGAAAATGCGGATATGGCAATGAATTTAGATGCTAATAATGTTCGTGCTTACTATGTTGCTGCTGTAAATGATTATTACACACCAGTTGATTTTGGAGGAAAAAAGAAAGCAGAGAAATTACTTCTAAAAGCAATTTCACTTCCTGCACAAAAAGTAAAAAATAATTACATGCCTTCTTGGGGGAAAGAAGAATCTTATGAGCTTTTGATTAAGTTTTATTTGAATTCTGGAAACAAAGAAAAAGCAAAAGAAATTTACCAAAAAGGAATTAAGGAATACCCAGATAGTTATCTTTTAAAAGAACTTGCTTCAAAATTGATTTAATTTTTAAGAAAAAAACTAGATTTTTTATAAGAAAACATTCCTAATTTTAAGTAAACCAAACTTGAATATAAAATGAAAAAGGTTGTTTTGTTCTGTTTTACGATATTTTTTTCAGTTTCATTATTTTCACAAGAAATGGTGAAAGGAACTGTAAAAGATGCTAATAATGAACCAATTTTTGCAGCAGATGTTTTTTGGAAAAACGAGCCAACTAAAGGAACTACTACAGATTTTGATGGAAATTTTGAATTAAATGTTCTTCAAAATTCGGATACATTGGTTGTTTCTTTTTTAGGATATCAAACAAAATATATTCCTGTAAATACAGAGGCTATTCCAGAAAATATCAATGTTGTTTTGAGCGAAGATGTGGAAACATTACAAGAAATTGAAATTCAGGCAAAGCAACCTATCTCAAAAAAGTTTTCAGTTTTAAAGTTGAAAAAATCGGATATTTATTTAAGTCCAAATGCAGACAACGATCCACTGAAAGCTATTACAAATTTACCTTATTCTACAAACACAGAAGAATCTGCAAATCCAACACTTCGTGGAAGTGATCCTGATCGTTCTAGAATTGTTTTAAATGGAGTTCCAGTATATCGTCCTGTACGAAATAGTCAGTTAAATGGTATCGGAAACTTTAGTTTATTCAATAGTGAAATTATTCATGATCAATATGTTTATGCAAGTAATCCGCCTTTGACTTATGGAAATACTACAGCTGGTTTGGTTTCTATTCAAACGCAAGATGAATTAGAAAAAAATACCGTGCAAATTGCTGCTGGTTTGGCAAGTGTTGGAGGATTTATTTCACAAAGGTTAAGTAAAGAGACTTTCTTTCAGATTTATGGAAATTATCAGTTTCCTGATGCTTATCTGGACGTAAACAAAAAAAGTACTGAACAAATAAAGAGTTTTCATACAAAAGATATTGGTTTAAATTTTCATGCTAAAATTGCTAAAGATGTAAAGTTTAATTCATTCACATATGTAATTGATGAAGACTTTGATGTAGATGATTTTCAATTTGGATACTCTGGAAGTTCTACAGCTTCTAAGAAAAGACTTTTTACGGTAAATAATTTTTCTTTTTTCAATGATAAAGGAGTAACAAGTGTAAATTCTGGATATAACACAAGTAATTCAGATTACCAATATGGAAATATTGATAGTAAATTAGATATTAAACAATTTTTTCTTTCTATAAATTATCGAACAATTGGTTTGGATAATTTTTCTCTAAAAACAGGAATTGATTATGATTATAGTTTGAATAAATTTTATGGAGATGTTCCTGTTTATTATTATGCGATTGCACCAGATTCACCAAGTGAAAATATTAATAACAAAATCACAAATGCAATCATCGAACCTTATTTATATCTAAATATTGATTTAAGTAAAACTTTTTCTTTCGGAAGTGGTATTCGTACAAACTTCAAAACACAATCGCAAAAACAATATGTAAGTTACCAAGGAAGTTTAAAAACTTCATTGAATTCCAAAAACTCTATTTTGTTGAGTGGAGGACATTATAATAGTTATCAAACACCAGATTATTATAACCAACATTTTAACCTTCTGAAAAGTGATCAGTATGCAGTAGATTATACTTTTGATGGAAAGATGACTTATTTGAATCTAGGATTTTATTATAAAGACGAAAGTGGAGATGTAACTACTCCAGATGATTTTGTAATTTCTGAAACAAAAACTTTCGGTATCGAACTGTATTTTAAACAAGACATCGGGAAATATTTTAATTTCTCTATTTCTAATACTTTTTTAGATCAAAAAGTAACGATAGGAGATAAGGAATATAAAAGTAGTGACGATTTGGATTATTTTGTAAAAACTTCTATTCAATATACGCATCCAAAAGTTTTTAATCTATCATTAAATTATGTGACACGCCCAGGGAATTATTATACGAATGTAGATAGAGCAGAATTCGATAGGAGTGCGAATGCTTTTAAACCAATTTATCAAAATGATATTAACGGAAGTCAGTTTGATAGTTATAATAATTTAAGTTTGAATATCAATCGTTATTTTGCTTTTAAAGGAAATGGTTTGATACTTTATGGAGTTGTCAATAATATTTTGGATACCGATAATCAATTCAGAGCTGCATATACCGCAGATTATTCGCAAAGATTTTTTACAAGTTACCAGAAAAGAAGTTTTTATTTTGGTGCAGTTTTACAATTGAATCATTAGAAATTACCATATTTGATTTTATCTAAAAATATACAGATTGTCAAGTTCCCCTCTTGAGAGGGGCAAGGGGTGTGTTTAAGATTAAGCGAAATTTCTAGATAAGATTAAATAAGATTTTGTTTTAAAAAAACGATACTTTTAATTTTAATAATAAAATTATATGGAATTAGAAGTTTTAGAATTGATATTAAAAACAGAAACGGATAAAGTAAAATATGATACTTTATATAGTTTAAAAGAAGAGCAGTTTAATGATGAGGTATTTAAATTGTTAGTTTCACTTTTAGACTTTTCAAATGATGACAAAGATATTTTTTTAGTTTTATTTTTTATCATTAATTAGTTTTCTGAAAAATTAAAAAATGCAGATGAGGATTTAATCACTAAAATTTATGGCTTATTATTTAGTAATGACAGACCAGTTGTTGATAGAACGATTTGGGCTTTAAGTTTAATAGGAAATAAAGCTCTGGATAAATTGCTTTTGGAATATGAAACAAAAAATACCAAAGAGAAAATTAAAATAATTCATGCAATAGGTAGAAGTAATTTTAGTGAAAGAAGTCGAGATAAACTTGATTTTTTATTAAAAAATTTAAATTCAAATGAAAAAGAAATTCGATTTACTTCTATGTGTGAATTAATATCAAATACTAGACTTGATGAAACAAATATTTGGAATAAAGTAAATGATGATTCCATAAATTTAGAAGAAATTCATCAATTAATTCTTCCTATAGCAAAAGAATTTGAGAATTCTCAAGATGACTTTTTTAGAAATATTTCTAAAAATTTTATCGAAAATACTACTAATTACTCTTTATAATAGATTTTTCCAATTACAATCTGAAAGATATTATTTATTAATTTAACTAAAATTAACATAAGTGTTGATTTAAAATTTATATAAAAAGTGTTTTGATGAAAAATGTATAATAATTAACATAAAATTATTAATAAGTTAAATAATATAATTTTTTCCATGTAATTTTGCCAACGAAAACAAAGTAAAAAACCCCAATTATGAAAAAAATTACACTTATTGCCTCTTTATTTTTTACATCATTAGTAGCTACAGCGCAGGTTACCGTAGGAGAAGGTACAGGAATTGATCAACATACACCGATTAATCCTTATTATAATTACACTTATACACAAAGTATCTATTTAGCATCAGAAATTAATGCATCAGGAGATATTACAGGTATTAGTTATTATTTTGATTTAAGTGGAATCAATCCAAAATTAGATAAATCAAATCAATGGGATGTTTGGATTGGTCATACTTCAAAATCTTCTTTTGAATCTAAATCTGATTGGATTCCTATGACATCAGACATGCAAAAATTTACTGGAGAAATTTCACATGAAGATGGAGTAGTAACAATTACTTTCTCTGAACCATTTGCTTATAATGGAACAGATAATATTGTAATTGCTGTTGATGAAAATAAAATAGGATTTAATAGTACTCAAGATGCTTTCTTTAATCATGAAGTAGAGGCGGAGAGAAGTATTTATAAAATTTCTTCTGATATAAATATCAATAACGAAAGTTTACCAGAAGCTACAAACCGTGATGTTTGGGTACCAAATATTACATTCTTAGGAATTACAGGAGAAGCTACAGATGAATGTGTAGTACCAACTGAATTAATGGCTGAAAATATTACAAATACGCAAGCAGATATTAAATGGACAGCAGAAGGAGAGGATAATTTCGAGATTATCGTTATTCCTGCAACAGAAGAAATGCCAGAAGAAGGAGTAGTTACTTCTACAAATCCTCATACTGCAATGGATCTAACAGCAAATACAGAATATAAAGTTTATGTTAGAACAGTGTGTGAAGGAGATGAAAAGAGTGAATGGTCAGAAATGTACACTTTTACTACAGCAAACTTAAGTATTGAAGATAATATCATCGAAGGTTTAAGAGTTTTCCCAAACCCAGCATCAGATGTGTTATCTATTTCAGCAAAAGAAATTTTATTAAAAGTGGAAGTATTTAATACTTTAGGACAAAAAGTTTTAGAAAACGATTTCCAAAATACGGATGTAAAACTGAATTTACAAAATATCGAAAAAGGAAGCTATACTATTAAATTAACTACTGAAAAAACAGCAAGTTCATTCAGAATCGTTAAGAAATAATTTCTAGTTCATTTTTGTATATAAAGATTTATTTTAGATAACTTTATTAATAAATAATAAAATTAATTGAGATTAATTGTCAGAAATCTTGAGCTTATTTAAAATTGTATCAAAAAAATTTAAACAGGCTCTTAAATGTTAAGAAAGGGTTACGAATCAAAGTAACCCTTTTTTTGTATTACAATCTATCGTAATATTGCAATATTATAATACGAATTAAAAGTGAAAACGTACATTGCCGAATTTCTTGGAACTTTTGCCCTTGTTTTTTGCGGGACAGGAGCAATTGTTATAAACGACGTAACAAACGGAATTATCGGTCATTCTGGTATTGCAATAACATTTGGTTTAATTGTGGCTGTTGTAATATATATGTTCGGAAGTATTTCCGACGCGCATATCAATCCTGCTGTAACGCTAAGTTTAGCTCTAGGAAAACAGTTCGATAAAAAGAAGGTGTTTCCATACGTTATAGCGCAATTATCAGGTGGTTTTCTAGCATCAATACTCATGGCATTTTTATTTAAGCATGAAAATCTTGGAGCAACATTACCAAGAAGCACAGAAATGCAATCTTTTGTAATTGAGTTTATTTTGACATTCTTATTGATGCTAGTGATTCTTTTTGTGAGTAACAAGAAAGATATAAGTCATTTTACGGGGTTTGCTGTTGGTGCAACAGTTTTACTTGAGGCAATGTTCGCTGGTCCAATTACAGGGGCTTCTATGAATCCAGCACGTTCTATAGCTCCTGCAATTGTTTCCGGAAATATTACCAGTCTTTGGGTATATATTTTCGCTACTACTTTTGGTGCAGTTCTCGCCACCTTTACCTGGAAATATCTTTTCCACGAAGAAAAAACAGTTGCAACAAACTAAAATACTTCTTATTTAATTTTACATATAGTTAAACAGATTGTCAAGTTCCCCTCTTGAGAGGGGTTAGGGGTGTGTTTAAGATTAAATAAAATTCTTCATAAGATTTTACGACATAATGTCTATTCTTCCAATATTTTTGGGCGAAACCATTTTTCTTCGTTTTTAGAAACTCAGAAAAAGGTCGGGCTTTCCGTTCCAAGTTTTGCTTTTTAAAAAAAGAAATTCTACGTCATACGTGGGCTTCCGTTGGTCGCCTCCGTTTCCTAGATTTTCTAATTTTTGAAAAACAAAAGCTTTCCACTACAATCCCTTTCGCAAGGAAATACATTACTAATTTCTGAAGCTCTCATTGGTGCCTGAAGCTCTCGAAGGCACTCGAACTAAGTTTTACTGTAAAGGTGCCTGAGCGGAGTCGAAGGCCAATTCTTATTTCCTCATGGTCTTCTGAAGCTAAAAATTCCTTTTTGTAAAAATAAATGGATTAGATAAATGTAAAGTCGGTGTCATTCCTCAAAGTGTCTGAGTAGTTCCTCATAGTGGATTTGTCGTAAATGCAAGTGTCGGAGTGATAAAAACATATAGACTATAAGTAAATTTTATACTAAAACTCTTTTTCAGTAAAGAAAAACTATACGTTCCTGTTATCCTTAATTATTAGAGGTGAAAGCGGAATTAGTCAAAATTTTAGTTCCGTTTATCCCTTGATAATGGGATTAAAAGTGTAGTGGGTTTATTTAATTGATTTTTAGTTATTTATTTGTTTTTAAAATGTATATATTCAATCAAAAAATAAGATGATTAAATATAAAACCATTGACTATCAGGATGTAAAAATGTTTTCAATTCAAATTCCTTTTGAAAAAAAATGGACGATTTTGCTCAAGTCAAAACCTAAAACATTTTGGAATCCAGATTTAAAATGCTGGCTAATGCCTTATTCACAAGAGAATAAAGAGTTTTTAACATCCTTAACGGATATCGTAAGCACAAGTTCAACAAAACTAAAAACCGCTATTTTTTATATTTTAAAAGGGAATAAACTTAGATTTTCGTGTTATCCAACGCCAAAAGGAATTGAATATATAAAATCATTAGGCTATTATCATTATGATTCAACTTCTAAACAATGGACAATTCCATATCATGAAAATATCAAAAACCGATTAAATGAAATTCTAGCAACAACTTATGAAATTACTTACATCGATCAACGAATAATAAAAGAGAAACCTACTTCCATTAAAAAAGAATTGCTAGTAGAACATTTAAGAGAATGTCCACAAGAGATGAAAAACAGATTAATAGAGATGCGATATAGTGCTTCTACAATAAAATCTTATACAAGTGTTTTTTCTACTTTTTTGAGTTATTACCATCAATATCAACCAAAAGAAATTACTTCTGAAATGATTCGTTCCTATTTACGTTATCTTATTCAAGAAAAAGAAATAAGCGAATCATATCAGAATATTGTTATCAATGCGATTAAATTCTACTATGAAAAAGTATTAGGAGGAAAGCAAACTACTTATTTTATAGAACGTCCACGGAAATCAAGATCACTTCCAGAAGTTTTATCAGAAACAGAGATCATTAAATTATTAAAAGGAATTCAAAATTTAAAACACAAAGCAATTGTGTCCTTATTGTATAGTACGGGTATGCGTTTAGGGGAACTATTATCTTTAAGAATAAAGGATGTTGATTTTGAAAAAAACAGAATTCACATTAAAAATGCTAAAGGGAAAAAAGATCGTTATGTTCCATTATCAAAAAGAGTGAAAATAGTAATTAAAATCTATTTAGATAATTATTTTCCAGAGCAATATGTATTTGAAGGAGTAAAAGGTGGAGTCTATTCAAGTACAAGTGTTCAGAAGTTGGTGAAACGTTATGCTAAAAACGCAGGAATTGAAAAAAACGTTACTCCTCATAAATTACGTCATTCTTTTGCAACTCATCTATTAGAAAAAGGAGTAGCTATTCGTTATATCCAGCATATTTTAGGACATGAAAGTAGTAAGACAACAGAAATTTATACACATATTACAACTGTTGGTTTGGAGAAAATAAAAAATCCAATCGATGATTTTGATTTTAGTGATTAAAGGTATAAATTGCAGCAAAATATTGCGATATCTATATGTTTTAAATGAAATTGAAGCCATAGATATAATGGAAATAAACGGAATTCTGTTTATACGCAAGTTGTAACACATTTTAATAAAAAAATATGGAAGTTTATAATTTATCTAATAGAAATGAATTAATTGCAGTAATTGAAGAATTAGATTCTATAAGAGTTCCATTAGAAAAGTTAAAAGAAAAATCAGGAATTGAAATTGATGAGTATGGAACAAGTAGATTATATCTGGATCATATTAAATTTATAATTTCTTGTGGAGTACAATCAAACCAATGGAAAGAAATTTTTGAAATAGCAATTAAAGAGAAATGTGGATTACTAATAATTGGGGATTAATATTAAAAATTATCGTATTTATTATTTCGATTTTAAATTCAGCTTTTATAATATTTATAAACGATTTATTTGCTTTTGACAATTTTGATTCCAATTTAAAATCATTATTAAGGTATATATGCTTTTTCGTAATTTTTATAAGTAGTTGGATAATTTTTATTTATGAAAAAATTGGAGTGAAAATATTGTTAACAACACAAATTGTAATTGCTTTAATAATTACAATTTTGATAATCTATTATCATTATTTCGTAATGTATAGACAAATATATTATTCAGATTATAAAATTGCATATTCAGGATTAATTTTAGAATCAATATTAATTTGTATAATATTATATTTGAGAAGAAAAAAAAGAACGTGTTACAACAAAGTGTAAATTTCACTTTTTGCCGCAGGCGCAACACAAAAAGCGAAACTTACACAAACCGTTGTAGCACATAAAAAATAATGGAACATTTATCAATATATTGTGAATTGAGTTTAATTGAATTTTGTAATAAATTAAAAAATATTATGAATATTTCAGAATTTATGTTCAATATGGAAAATGAAACTGAGTGGGGAGAGAGTGATAATGAATTTATAAAAATTAATGTTAGTAGACCTTTCAAAGTTGGAATGCTTCAAGAATGGGATAGTACAGTGCCCGCCAAATGTAATTTCGGTATAACAATATTAGATGGAATAAAAGATGTTGAAGAGATTAAAAATATATGTCAATTGATAGCAAATGAATTTAATTCATCAATATATTATCATAGGAGTTGGGTTAGTCCAGGAGTAAATATTAAACGAAATATTCAAATTCAACCCTATTAAAAAGAATTTAGTTTATAAATGATTGTAAGTTTTGACTTAGATAATACCTTAATTCCTTATTCTAACGAATTTGAAGTAGAAAATGAAAAATTATTAGGTAAAATAATTGGAGCTGAAAAAATTAGAAAAGGAACAATTAAATTATTCCATAAAATTGAAAAAAAGAATTGTGAAATATGGATTTACACAACTTCGTTTAGAAGTAAATTAAAAATAAAAAAGACATTTGCAATTTACGGATTGAGACCAACGAAAATAATAAATGGAGAATTAAATAATAAAACCTTAGAATTGAAAAAATGTAAAGCTTCCAAAAACCCCAATTTATTTGGGATAAACTTACATATTGACGATTTAAAAGGTGTTGCAGAAGAAGGAGAAAAGTATAAATTCGAGACTTTAATAATTGAACCAGAAGAATTAAATTGGACGGAAAAAATATTGAATAGAATTGAGGATCTAAGGTTATAGTAAAATAAAACGTGCTACAACAAAGTGTAAATTTCACTTTTTGCCGCAGGCGCAACACAAAAAGCGAAACTTACACAAACCGTTGGCGAGCATTTAAAATAAAGATAAGCATTGGATAATATGGAAATAAAAGATTTAACAGGTTTGAGCGAACCTCTAAAAAAATTGATTGAAGTTGTTTCAAATGGTGTTGGAGCATTAACAAAACCATATTTGATTCGAAAAACCGCTGATGCAAAAGCGTATGAAATTGGAGTAATTGCTGAGTCAATAAAGGAAAACCAAGAAAACCTAAAAGAGATTGGTTACACCGAAGAGAAGTTGAGTTTAATGTCTCTTGACACCGAGTCAATTAAAAATGAATTAACAATTGAACAGAGGACAAAAAACAGGCTTGATTTTAAAGAACAGCGTAGACAAGAAAATATTGAGAGTATTACACAAAATGCGGCTCGAAACCTAGAAGCAGAAGCCTCAGTTTCTGAAGACCCAGTTGACGAAGACTGGACTTCTAGATTCTTTAATTATGCTGAAGATATTTCCAATGAAGACATGCAAGAATTATGGGGGCAAATACTTGCAGGTGAAATAAAACAACCTAATTCCTATTCATTACGAACTCTTGAATTATTAAGAAACTTAACGAAAGAAGAAGCTCAAACTTTTACCAAAGCAGCAAATTTTGTTATTAGTTCTAACAACAGCCCTTTTCTGTTTAAGGGTAATGACAATAAAACTTTATCTAAATATGGTTTTACATTTGAAGATCAATTGTTGTTAACTGAAATTGGCATATTACAAGCAGAAGCAAACATTACAAGAAATTTAAAAGGTGATATGACGGTGTATTTTGAATCTGGAAAGTACATTATCAAAACTATTAAAAATTCGGATGTTTCAGATCACGGCATACCAATATTTAGATTTTCAAAAATAGGAGTTGAGTTATTGAATCTATTATCACCAACTGTAAATGATGATTATATAAAAGATTTTTTCTTTTCATTGATTGATGCTAAAATTGATACTGAATATGCATTTATTTTATCAAAAGATAAAGGTCAAATTCGACATACTCAGCCTTGGATGAAATTCAAAAAAGAATAAATAACGACACGCCAACAAAGGCTATAAAATCATAGCTGCCCTGCGGGACAGCTACGCTTCATAGCCAAATCGTTAACTGCAATAAGATAAATTATTTTAAAGATTTTGATCATCTTTGTGTAGAGAAAAACTCGGCTTTGTGAAAAGAGAAAATTCAGCTTTGTGAAAATAGAAAACTCAGTATTTTGGGTATAAAAAAAGAAACTGAGTTTGAGAGAAAGACAAAAAGAAGTTGAATTTTCGAAAAATTAAAGTTGAAAATTCACGAGAAAATAAAAACAAAAAATCGGCTGGAATGGAGGGTTTCTCAAAAAAGAGAAACTCATCCTTGTGAAAATAAAGAAAAAAACTAGCCTTTCGAAATAGAAAAATAACAGCAGTTAATCGAGTAGGTGGACGTGAACAATAAATTCACGTTGCACCTCTCACACCACCGTACGTACGGGTCTCGTATACGGCGGTTCAATAATGAAACTATTTCTTGTAATAGGTTGCCATTTCGATA
>NZ_JADOTV010000030.1 GCF_015767245.1 Aureivirga sp. CE67 | reverse complement strand
CTGTTGTTGCATCTTCTGGATCATCAGAAAGTGTATCTTCAATAACTGTGACACCATCAGGTAAAGTTGAAGTTACAGAAGATTGCACTGTATAATTTCCAGCATCAATATCTGCTTGCGTAAGTACATAAGTTCCTGTAAATGTTTCTGAAGTTCCTACTGCTAATGTTGAAGTAGTCGTTGGATTCGTTCCAAAGTCAATTCCAGTGTCTGTAACAGAAATATCACTTAAAGTCACATTTCCATTATTTGAAACAACAACCGTATAAGTGATTATATCTCCTGCATTTAAAACGCCATCCGCTCCTAAATCTAAAACATCATTTGTTGTAATCTCTATACTTCCATTTTGAGTTAAATTCGTAATCGTAGCATCATCCTCTGTGTTTCCATCACTATCATCTCCATCATCCGAAGTATCTGTTACATCTGAATTATTTGGATCTTTTCCAGTTACAGTCGCTTGATTCGTAACCTCTCCAGCATTAAGATGCGCTTGTGTAATTGTTTGAGAAATTGTAACAGTTACAGATTCTCCAGCATTTAATGAATCAATATCTAAATCTCCATCGGTATCAATTGTATTTGAAATAACTAGAGAATTTGCATCCGCATTTGCATCTGAAATCTCAATATCTGTTAGCGTTACATTTCCTGTATTTTCAATCGTTAAATCATAAACAATTACATCATTCAAATTAGATCCCGAAGTATTTATTGTTTTAGTAATTTCAATACTTCCGTTTTGGTTTAAAATAGTAATCGTAGCATCATCCTCTGTGTTTCCATCTGTATCATCTCCATCATCTGAAGTATCTGTTACATCTGAATTATTTGGATCTTTTCCAGTTACAGTCGCTTGATTCGAAACTTCTCCTGCATTAAGATGCGCTTGTGTAATTGTTTGAGAAATTGTAACAGTTACAGATTCTCCAGCATTTAATGAATCAATATCTAAATCTCCATCGGTATCAATTGTATTTGAAATAACTAGAGAATTTGCATCCGCATTTGCATCTGCAATCTCAATATCTGTTAGCGTTACATTTCCTGTATTTTCAATCGTTAAATCATAAACAATTACATCATTCAAATTAGATCCTGAAGTATTTATTGTCTTAGTGATTTCAATTGAAGAGTTTGCAATAAAAACTCTATAATCTTCAACTTCTCCATCTGGAGCAACTCCTGTAGAAGCAATATTTTGAGTTGAAGAAACTCTTACTCTCGCAAAAGTATTACCATCTAAAGCTGTATTTGGAATTGCAATATTTTGAGTTAAAGTTGTAAGGCCAGTCGTTGAAACTAAAACATCGGTTTCCACTTTTTCACCTGCATCCTCAAAACTTCCATTTTGATTAAAGTCAATCCAAACGGAAACATAAGCGTTATCAATTGTAGATCCTTTTTGAACTGGAATTGTGAAATCATAAGATTCATTTTTATATAAAACATAATCTTGAAGCGTAGTTCCTGAAATTTTCACTGCATCATCAAAATCTCCTGTTGCAGTAGCATTTTGTGAAGCGTCCGTTTCAAAATCAATAGAAGTCCCAAGATAAAGACCTCCTTTTAATTCAAGGTGTTCTGCACCATTATCATTTAAAGTAGTTTGATAATTTCCTACTGCAGTTCCAGCCAAAGCATCTGGTGCATCTCCAAAATCAGATCTAAATACAATTGCTGTAGGACAACTTGCTCCATCGTTTTGAGATGTTTGTTGCGTATCAATTAGCTTAATCGCACAAGGTGTTGCTGTATCATAATCGATTATAGAAAATAATTCTCCATTCTCTCCTGAAACTCCATTATATGAAAAATATAATTTATCTGAATTTTCAACGAAACTTGCTCCATAACCTTTCACAGAAGGAATTGGCGTTCCATCACATTGCGCAATTGGTACTTGAATAGTCGTTGCAACAGAAGCCCCATCAAGAGTTGAAATATTTTCTATTTTATACAATTTATTATTTCCTAAACCATAAATAGTATTATCAACAATAGATAAATCTGCAGTTCCAAAACCTGTAGCAATTAGAACAGCATTTGCTGAAGTTCCTGCTGTACTCAAATCAATTCTAAAAACTTGATTTGTATTCCCAGACCTTATGTAAAATTTATTATCTGTAATATCCGAGGCATTTAAATAATCAAACCCTGCAGTACTAATTGTATAAGTTAGTTTAGTTAAACCATTCTTACCAATTTTAATAATATCATTATTATTTACTGTAGTTCCGTATGAATCCGTATCACCTGAAGTAGCTTCTCTAACAACAGCATATAAATAACTATCTGCTTCATTATAAGCTAAAGCATTATATCTAAAATCTGCAGCTGGTCCAATTGGTAAATAATTTCCTGAAACTGGATCTAATTCATATAACTGATCTGTTAAAACTTGGAAAAATTTTGGCGGACAATTAAAAGGCTCTTGTGGATTTACAGCAACTTGACCTATTGAAACTTCTGTAGGATCGTCTTCTGTATTTCCATCATCATCATCTCCGTCATCACTAACATCTGTTACATCAAAAGTTGAGCTTGTAGGTGATTTTGCATTTACTGTTACAGAATTTCTTAAACCTAAATTCCCAGCATCTGTAGCTGTAATCGTATAATTAACAGAATACGTTGCTATTTCATCAACAATCAAAACACCTTCCATACTTCCAAAAGTAGAAGATTGAAAAACCGGAGTCAAAGGAATTACATTATTATTAAAATCTGTAAAAGTATCTACTAGAGTTACATCATTAAGTGTAACATTTCCTGTGTTTACAACTACAATTGAATATTCTAAAATATCTCCTGCTCCTAAAATCCCATCTCCATTATCTGTAAACTTAACCGTTTTTTCTGCTTCAACTGAAGGGTTTTGAGGGAAAGTAGTTTCTGTAAGATCATCTGTGTAATTTCCATCTGTATCATCTGCATCATCACTATCATCTGAAACATCATAACCACCAGAACTAACACCTTCTACAGAAACTTTATTTTGAATTCCTCCTGAATCAATATCACTTTGTGTAATTTCATAATACATTTTAAATGTAATAGAATCATCTACATTTAAACTAACAATATCTACATTATCATCTGTTACTTCAGCATTTGAATAATCCGAAGAATAAGTCTCTCCTGGATTATGATAAAACTCTAAAGTATTTCCGTTTCCATCTTGAAAAACATCTTTTAATTTGATGTCATTAATTACAACATCACTATTATTTGCTATGGTAATTGTATATTCAATTCTATCTCCAGCATCAACACCATTTCCATCTAAATCAATAATATTATAAGATTTCTTCGCTTCTAATTCTAATTTACAAACAAGCTCATCAAAATTGATAGTAACAATAGTAATCGTTCCTGTATTTCCACTTGTTGCACCATTAGCTTTAAATTTATCTTCCATTGGACTTGAAGTTGTAGTTCCATTTACACCTCCACCAACACTTTTTATGGAAGAATCTGAAGCTGCAGAAATGGAAATAACTCCACCTCCACCTCCACCTCCTGGTCCTTCGGCTTCTGGTCCATTTATAAACTGATCTCCTCCATCACCACCTTCAGCAATAATAGAAATAGTACCTGAAATATTTGAAGCTTGCACTAAAATAGTACCTCCAGCTCCTCCTCCTCCAGGAGCATCATTTCCTCCTGAAATTGTTCGGTATCCTTCTTGTCCGTTTGAAGTAATTTCTCCATTTCCTGAAATAGCATTTTGAACTGTTAATAAAACAATTCCTCCACCATCACCACCATCATTGTTGGCGTTATTATTTCCATCTCCGGCTCCTCCTCCTCCTCCAAGGAAGATTTGATTATCATAACTTGCAGTAACTACTGGTCTACCTCCAAGCCCTCCAAGAGCTTTTCTTTGGTTTCCAGCCCATCCAGTATTATGAACTTGATTAACCGGATTATTTGCTCCAATATATCCTGCTCCGTAAGAAGGACCTAAAACACAAGGATCTGCGGAATTTGAGCTAGAATAAGTATATCCTCCTCTTCCTCCTCCAGAAGAATTAGTCAAACCTCCAAAAGCAATATATTCTGGATCTAGAGCCCAAGCACCAGGGGTTCCACAAGCTCCTGATTCTCCAGAGAAATCATTCATAACTCCTGAACCTCTGAACCAGTTAGCAGGAACTCCTCCGTTGGCTCCTCCACCTCCTCCGGCGTTGTGAGAGTTTCCTCCACCTCCACCATTGGCAGCTGCTCCACGTCCATATCTTCCTCCTAAACCGTCATAATCATCTCTATATCCTGCAATTCCTTCTCCTTTTTCAGCAGATTCATATGAATTTGTTGTTCTAAATATTGTATTAAATGCAACTCCGCTTCCATTAGAGTTGTTTTCTCTTGTTCCTCCACGGAAACCAGAAAAATCTGCATGAACTTTTCCATTATTCACTAAACTCTCTGCAAGAAAAGCAACAATTCCTCCTTTTCTTCTTTCAATAGCTGAAGGATCTGCTCCTCCAAACTTTGGACTTCCCCATTGATTTGCTGCAACAGAAGCTCCAGCATCAATTGTCATATTATAATATTGAGGAATTCGAACTACTTGTGTATAATTTGCTGAGAAAAAAGAATTCTCAAGATTACAACTTAAAGTAATAGTATTTCCACTTACTTCATAAACATAAGCAAACTCATATGTTCCTGAATTATTATAATCAGTTACAGCTCCATAATCCCAAGTATTTGAAGTATTAATCTGAGCTCCTTGTGCTTGATATAACAATATCAAATCACCTGGTTCTAATGTGTTTGATTTAAAAGTATTTGTTTGAAATCTTCTTTTTTCATTTAATCCTGAAGTTAGTGGGTCATCATCTGATAAGAAATCATGAAAACTATCGTTTAACTGATTAATATCTTCAACTGTCACCGAATTTGTTCCAGCAGGCACATCAGCTGTCACTCTTGTATACCTGTTCAAACAGACATTTTCTTGAGTAATCGTAATGTCTCCATCTTTCTTCTGCTGAGAGTACCCAACAATCATGTGAAAAAAGAAAAAGAGTAAAAGTAGTATTCTCTTCATACGTAAGGACTTTTAATTTATAATCGTTTTTTTAAAAAAACTTTTCAATACTTAGATTAATTCTAAATCAAATTATAATTAACCCAGTTTAATTGACGCAAATATATTAAAAGACTCATAATCTGAATAATAATTATATTTTACATACCAAAAAATGACATCATTTCACATATAATTAATTAATACTTACACTTTAATATTACCAATAATTAACCTTTAAAGCTATATTTTTTAAGTAAACATAAATAACAAAACAAATTGTTAACAAATGTTAAAAAATTAACATTTTAGAATATTGATAATAATTTAACATTAATATAAACAAATAACTTACATTTAATTAAACATTCAGAATATCAACACAATAACTTTAAACCTTTTATTAAATCGAGAATAACGCAAAGCTTAGGCATTTTAAATCAAACACTAGAAAATAAATAAAACCCTAATAATCAAATAGATAAATTAATTGATTACAGTTTATAACTTTTAAAAACAGGAAATAGTTGATTTTTAGATTATTGAAATCTTTATTGAAGATTAGTCAAAAAGAGCAATTCTTAACTGTGATTTTATTCTATTCAATTTTCTTTAAAATAATAGAGCATTTAGAGATTTATTGTTATTGTTCCTGCTTTAGAAAAATCAGCATTTTGATAAGGAATTGCAGCATACCAATCATAATTCAATTTGAGCTGCTCATTTTCTAAAAAGAAGCCTGCTTCGCCATAAATTACATGATCTTCAGACGTTTCAGGGATTTTAATCAAATCAATCATTTGTTTTGAAATTTTTTCAATGAATGGAGTTTCTTCAATTTCTTTTTGACCAATAAAAAACTCAAAAGAACGATAACTCCCAATCCAATCTGGACCAATATCAGAAGTTACAATCCATTCCACATAAAAATCTTCTGTTTTCATTATTTTTAATAAAGTTTCTTTATTTTCTATTTTCATCATAATCTTTTCTTAAATTCTCAAAAATCACTTAGTAATTGCGGAGGTGGCGGTGGAATAGGTACTTTATCAAATATATCAAATTCAATTTGAATATTCTTATCATTCATTATCTCCTCATAAATTTCTGTCAATACATCTAATGTTTTAGATAAATCTTGCAAATTCTCCTCATCAACATGAACCCAAATCAAATATTTTTTGGGACTCTGACAATATCTTTCATCTTCCTCATTATTCAATAAATCTTTTCGCATAATGATTTTCAAACTATCTAACGGAAATAAATAGTCATAATATTTAAAAATAGAATCATTTGAAATTTGTATAGTATTTTTCAATTTTAATAAGAATGGTTTTCTTATTTGACTGCAAGCTCCATAAGGAATTATCGATTTTAACTCTCCTTTATTTTCAAAAACAATTTTAGGTACACTATCCGTACAAAAAACAGAATCTATTTTATTTAACAATTCATTAAAAGAAGAAAAATCCTCTAAATTTAGAGCTACACTTAAACTATCTTTTTTCAAATTTCCATATCCATTTATTTTTAAAGGTTTTGATTTCTCACAGCTCAAAAAGCTTAATAAGACAGCTAAAAAAGAAAACAGAAAGTAATATTTTTTCATACTCAATTTTTAAAATTTTGATTTTTAATATCAAAATTTGTGCCTGTAATCATTAGATTAATGAATTTGTTATAATAGAAGAAATTACATTTTTGATAATCTAAATAAAAAAAGTAAATTCGTTTAATTTAAAAATACAATTATGAAATTGAAGAAACTAATTTTGCTATGCTTACTGATTACTATTAGTATCACTTCTTATGCACAAGGAAAAAACACAAATATCAGAACTATTGAAATTGGAGGTTTGATACTTGACACTGAAAATTCATCCCCTTTAAAAGATGCTGAAATTTTTGATAACAAATCAAATCTACTGGGTATTACAGACAGTAAAGGATATTTCAACGTAGAACTAAAACAAAAAAATGAAGGGAATCTTTCAATCTTTTTCTCTGTAAAAAAGAAGAACTATGAAACAATTATTATCAAAGAAAATTGGGGAAATTTTGGAAAAGGAATTAAAGTGGCTTTTATTTCTGATCTGAAAAAAAAGAATTCGAAAACAACTAAAGTTTTCAATAATTTAGAAATGACCAATGATAATTCCTATAAAAATGTTTCTAACAAATTAAAATTCTTAAAAAAAATTAATTCTATAGATGAACAAATAAGAAAAGAAGCTGAAGGTAATGAAAAAGTATTTTTTGAAATTGACGGAGCTTACTATATTGTTTATGATGAAAATTGGTTAAAAATTGACACTAAAAATGAAATTGTTTCTATTGATAGAGAATTAATTATTCGAGCAGGTGATTTAAATTCAAAAATCAAAAGAAGTGAAATCGTTTTTATGTCAACTTTTAATAACAAACCTTTTAAAGTTTTAATTAACACGAAATAAAATTCACAACATATTTTATACAATGCATTTAAGAACTTTTACTTAAATGCATTATTTTTTTATTTTATTTTTAATAAAGATTATGAGAAACATTATAAAATGAATAATTATTGTACTACCTGGCCCCAAAATCCAAAAGGCAAAATATATCCCTAACATCGGCGTATTACAATATTCTTCACCGGCAACATTTTTTGGGTAGAAAAATGATGGAAGTATAAAAAAATAATTTATTAGAATAGCTAGCAAAACTACTAATGTTAGCAATTTAAAATGTTTTATTCCAGCATATATATTTATTAATATCTGAAATATAGAAATAATAATTACAATATTTAATGGAGATAAATTTATAGAGTTGACTTTTAATTTATTCTTTTATAAAAATAATATATAAACTTAGGAAGAGTATATCTATATTCTGAGCTATTAAGTGTATGAATATCTGTATCCTCTCTATAATGAAAGTATAAATTATTTTGATCATCTATAATTACTATTAATGAATATTGAATCAAAATATCTAATACTAAAGATGGAGAATCAAACACTTTAAGATTTTCAATTTTTTCAAGAATGTCATTCTTAGATAATCCGTCAGATTTATTTAACATAAACTGAAATAATTCTTTAAATATTACTTCTCTCTGTTCAAAATTAAAAAACAAACTAAGTTCACTTTTTATTTCTAATATATTTTTTTTTATATATTTTTTTAAAATTTTCTTTAGATAAATAGGCTGAATAGGTACTTCGTAATTTTCTTCAGCAACTATATTTAAGAATGTTATGATATCTCTTGGTCTATAAAATGTAAAATCTAAAACATATTTAAAAGAAGTTTTATTATTATAAATTGCAGGAAAAAACAAATCATTCCATGGGTCTTCTTCATTTTTAATTACTATATTATTTCTTTCAAAATTAATCTTAATTCTTTTATTAATCATTTTCTTTAAAGGAAGTTCATTTTCATCATAATTATGAACATACCAATTTATAATTATTTCATACGAATTAAAAATCTTAGCAGAATCAGCATAGTTTGAAAGCAGACTATTTCTTATATCTTCTCTAATGAAAATTAAAATTTTAGCACTATTATTTTTTAAAACACTATTATTATATTCTTTAGAAATTCTTATAAGATCCATTAATTTATTATTTGATTTTTCATCATTTGATTTAAAATTAATATCTAAATCATCAAATAATAACCAAAATTCTTTTTCTTTATTTATAGGATAATCTAAAATAATTTTAATAATGTCTCTTAATGCTGGAATAACCTTGTAAAAAGGTGCTTTATTTACATTAGATTTAAAATAATTCTTTACAACTCCATTAAAAACATGTTTTAATGGAGAAATATTAACTTCTCCTCCTATATTCTTTTCACCATTAATAAACTGAAATTCATCAATATCAATTATTCCAGAATTAACTTTTAAGAAGCGTTGAAGCTTATTAAATTCATTAGTATAAATACCACATTCATTTTTAACTATTAATTTTACTAGATTTATTAAAATTAACCATTCAAAAACTAATCTTTCTTTTGTACATTCAGTATCAACTTCTTGAATATACTTTTCTAACTCAAAATCTCCAATTTTTAATATTTTTGCAAATGAATTATTTGATTTTTCAGAAGAATCTTTTATAAATTTTGCGATAGCACTTTTTCCAACTCCTTTTCTACCAGTGAAAATAAATTTACCTATTTGTAACTTATTTAATATTAATAAATAATCATCAAAATATTTTAATAAATTCGCATCTGTTACATTTTCAGCTTCAGCTTCAGTTGCTCCAAAATAAAAATCTTTAGTAGTAAGCTTATCTTTTACTTTTGAATTTAAAGAAATATTATCAAATATACTCATATCCTGAATGTTAATTTTTTAAAGCTAATAACAAATATATGTTAAATAGTTGAAAATATCTAAAAAAAACAGAGTGGTATTTCTTCAAAAGAAACACTAAATTTGCAAAAATTAAACTCTAAAACTTGTACGCAGTAAAATCATATAAAATCACTTTTATTTGGATTAGTTTACTACTAATTTTTGCACTTTTATTGAACATCAGCGTAGGTTCTGTAAACATTCCACTAAAAGAAGTTTTACAAATCTTGATTGGAGAAGAAAGTAGCAAAAGCTCGTGGAATTATATTGTAACAAATTATCGTGTTCCAAAAGCAATAACCGCAGTTTTGGTCGGTTCTGGTTTAGGAATCAGTGGACTTTTGATGCAAACTCTTTTTAGAAATCCATTAGCTGGACCTTTTGTGCTTGGAATCAGTTCTGGAGCAAGTTTAGGAGTTGCACTTTTAATTTTAGGAAGCAGCTTTTTCGGGGGATTATTCGGAACACTTTTACTTTCCAATTGGAGTTTAGCTATTGCTTCAAGTGTTGGAGCAATGATGGTTTTAGCAGCAATCATGTTTGCCGCAGCGAAAATCAAAAACACCATGTCAATTTTAATTATCGGATTGATGTTTGGAAGCTTGACAAGTGCAATTATTAATATTTTATCCTTTTTTAGCTCTGCCGAACAATTACAACAATTTTTATTTTGGAGCTTCGGTAGTTTAGGAAATTTGACTTGGCAAGAACTAGGTATTTTTACTTTTATTTATATCATTGGTATTTCACTTTGTTTTTTTATCATAAAACCTTTAAACAGTTTACTGTTAGGAGAAAACTATGCAAAAAGTTTAGGAACAAACATCCGAAAAACACGAAATATCACAATCATTATTACTTGTATTTTGACAGGTGTCATCACAGCTTTTTCAGGACCGATTGCTTTTATTGGTTTGGCGGTTCCACATCTGACAAAACTTTTATATTATACCTCAAATCATAAAACATTGATTCCTGCTGTTGCTCTTTCTGGAGCAATTTTAATGCTTTTTTGTGATACCATTGCACAATTACCATCAAGTGAACATGTATTACCAATCAATGCAATTACCTCTATTTTTGGAGCACCAATTGTGATTTGGCTTTTGACTAGAAAACGAAAAATCAGTTATTAATTTTGAAAAAAAAAGAATTACATAACGTTTTACAATGCAAGAATCTTACGATTGGTTATTCTGAAAAAAAGAAAAAAACAATCATAAGAGAAGGTTTGAATTTGAATTTACCAAAAGGAAAAATGGTTTCTTTATTGGGAAAAAATGGAATTGGAAAATCTACTTTATTGAGGACTATTTCTAAAATCCAACCTGTAATTTCTGGAGAAGTTTTCTTGAAAAATCAGTCTTTGTCTAAAATTTCTGCACAAGATTTAGCAAAAATAATTGGTTTAGTACTTACAGATCATTTACCTCCAAGTAATCTTTCGGTTTTTGAATTGGTCGCTTTAGGAAGACAACCATATACAAATTGGGTAGGAAAACTTCATGAAAAAGATATTGAAATTGTAAAAAATGCTTTAAAAATTACATCGATTTCCCATTTAGCTGAAAAAAAATATTTTCAACTTAGTGATGGACAATTACAAAAAGTAATGATTGCAAGAGCGATTGCACAGGATACGGATATTATCATTTTAGATGAACCAACTGCTCATTTAGATATTCATCATAAAATTGAAACTTTTCAATTATTGAAAACTATCGTGGAAACTACAAACAAAACCGTTTTAATTTCCACACACGAAGTACATTTAGCAATGGAACTTTCGGATATTTTTTGGCTTTTTACACCAGATGATTTTATTGCAGACACTACAGAAAATTGTATCGAAAGAAATGATTTAGAAAAATTATTTCAATCTGATTTAGTCTATTTTAACACAGAAATGAAACAATTTAAGCTAAGAAAATAAACAATTGTTACAATTTTCAATTTAAATCGTCTAGATATTTAATAATTATAAACAAAAATTTGATATGCTAGAAGATTTAAAATTAAATGTAAAAACAAAACTTGTTGCTCTTTGGTCCTCTTTGATGTTTCTATACATCTATGCAGATTATTTCCGTCTAATGGTTCCAGGAAAAATTGAAAAATTAATTGCTCAGAAAAGTCCAATTGGTGAAATTACTCCAAATGTCTTGCTTATTTTTTCAGTTTTACTAATCATTCCTAGTGTGATGATCTTTCTTTCTTCTTTATTAAAACCAAAATTGAATAAATGGTTAAATATTATTATTGCTGGAATTTACACTTGTATTTCTCTTTTAATCATCTTTACAAGTATCAAAAATGAATGGCAATATTTTTTCGTTTTGTTTAATATTGTAGAAGTTATTGTTTTTTCAATTATCATTTATCAAGCTTTAAAATGGCCGAGAGCGAAGTAAATTTAAACCTTTCTTTAAGAATTTATTTTTTTAGAATTAAGTAATTTTAAAAGAGTAATTCTAAATCTTTTCAGATGTTTGGTTCAAAATTAAAATGGATATTTCTAAGTTTTTTGATTTTAGTAAGTTCTACTAGTTTTTCACAAGAAGAAGCAAAAATTAGCCCTGAACAAGAAGAATTAGATCAATTTTTCATATTGATGTCCATGGCGATGACTTACAAATTTTGGCAAAATGAAGCAATCAATAAGCGAGGAACAAATATGGGAGCAATTCTAGTTGATGAAAATGGAAATATTGTTTCTCATGGTTTGGATAGCGAATTTGTGATTGGAGATAGAACTAAACATGCTGAAATGGTTACGATAGAGAAACATTTTATCCTTTCTCAGAAACCAAATCTAGAAAATTTGACTTTGTATTCTACCATAGAATCTTGTGCGATGTGTGCTGGAGCAATGACTTTCAAAAAATTAGAAAGAGATGTTTATGGTCAAAAAGATTCTATTTTCGGAAATGCTTTTCAACGTCTTCAATTCGATTCTTCAGAAAATGAAAATGGCTATAAACCTTATCCAGATACTGTAGAACTTACACATTCAAAAATTACTGAAATTCAAGAATTGGAAAAGTTATATTTAGAATTTGATTGGAAAAACAAAAGTTTACGGGATTTTTTAGTTTCAAAACCTGTACATGATGTTTTTGAAAAAGCTTATGAAAAATTCTCTTTGTTCAACCCTATTTATCCAAAAAACAAAGAAATTATAGAAAAAGCTAGAGCATATTTCGCTCAACTTTAGAATATTTATCAAAACATTAATAGTTCATTTTTTATTAAGGAATAACTTTTGGGATTTTCTCAGAAACTTTTGTGTTACCAACACAATTCTAAAGAAAATGAAAAATGAAAGCTTCGGATTTTCTAAGAATAATTCTAGGATTCAATTTCTTATTTCATCTAATTAGTAGGTTGTTTTCTGGAATTCCTGATTTCGCACAGTGGATGAGTTTAAAATTTGAGGAAACTTTTATTCCAGCAAGTTTTACAACTCCTTTTGCGTTTATACTTCCGTTTATTGAAGGAATTATTGGACTTTTATTAATCCTAAATCTTTTTACCAAAACAGCTGTTTATGCAGGATTCATCGTTTTACTAATTCTAATTTCTGGAACAAGTCTTTTAGCAGATTGGAATTTAGTTGCTTTTCAAATGCTATATGTATTGATTTTCTATTTTGTTTTAAAAGATATTGAGAAAAAAGAAAAACTTTCAACATAAAAAAATCCTAGTAAGACTACTAGGATTTTTTATACTATAAAATTTATTTCTTATAAATTGTTTACTTTATCAAGTAAAGCATTCGCTTTTTCCTCAAGCTCTTGATTGATTGCTTTGAAATAAGCCTTTTGATTTTCAATATCTTTTCTTGTATTGATTTTCTCAATTAACTCATCAAAAGTAGCAATTGCTTCATCAATAATTGCTTCAGATTTTACAGTTTCTGCAGTAGGATTTAATAATTCCCAAGCGTAAACTTCGTCAATAATATCACCTAAAACGTAGTTTAAGTCCTTTTTTAATTGCTTAATACTTGCCATAGTACCTCTTATTTAAAATAATCTTGACAAAAATACATTAAATTCTATTTATCAACAACTTATTACGGTTTTCTTATATTTTTTATAAGAAATTTTCAGTTTTAAATAAAATAAAAAAGCAAGTTCAACTTTTTTGTTAAACTTGCTTTGATTTTATATTTATTTTTGAAAATACTATTCTTTATCTTCTACGAAATCATGCTCTTTCATCCACTCTGGGTTGAACATTTTTCCTACATATCTACTTCCGTGATCGTGGAATAATACAACTACAACATCATCTTTCTTAAATTCTTCTTTCATTTGTAAAAGACCTTTTGTAGCAGCTCCTGCAGAGTTTCCTACGAAAATTCCTTCTTCTAAAGCTAACTTTTGCGTATAGATTGCAGCATCTTTATCTGTTACTTTCACAAAACCATCGATAATGCTAAAATCTACGTTCTTTGGAAGAATATCTTCTCCGATTCCTTCAGTGATATATGGGTAAATTTCGTTTTCGTCAAAAATTCCTGTTTCGTGGTATTTTTTGAAAACGGATCCATAAGTATCAATTCCCCAAACTTTAATATCTGGATTTTGTTCTTTTAAATATTTCCCAACTCCAGAAATAGTTCCTCCTGTTCCTACTCCTACAACGAAATGTGTAATTTTTCCTTCAGTTTGTTTCCAAATTTCTGGTCCAGTACTCTCATAATGCGCTTTTGCATTTGATGGATTATCATACTGGTTTACATACCAAGCATTTGGAGTTTCTTCTGCTAATCTTTTAGAAACTGAATAATAAGATCTTGGATCTTCTGGCTCTACAGCTGTTGGACAAACAACAACCTCAGCTCCTACAGCACGTAAGATATCTACTTTTTCTTTTGATTGCTTATCCGCCATCACACAGATTAATTTGTAACCTTTGATGATTGCAGCAATTGCAAGTCCCATCCCTGTGTTTCCTGAAGTTCCTTCAATGATCGTTCCTCCTGGTTTCAATCTTCCATCAGCCTCAGCATCTTCGATCATTTTTAAAGCCATTCTATCCTTTACAGAGTTTCCTGGATTAAAAGTTTCTACTTTTGCTAAAACTAAAGCATCAATATCTTCAACGATTTTATTTAATTTCACTAAAGGAGTATTTCCAATAGTTTCTAAAATATTTTTTGCGTAATTCATTTTCGTCTTCTCTTAAAACTGGTGCAAAAATACTCATTTCATAGGACTTAAAGAAATATGCTAATGTTTATCTTTATCCATGTATTTTTTGATCTGCTTTTCTTCCCATTCTTTAGAGAATATCCATCGGTTACCGAATACAGTAAATCCGTGAATCAAAATTCCAATTCCCCAACCAATCATTGGAAAAATAAACCAATAATATTCTGGTGAATATGTCAAGTTTATAAATACTAAAAAGGCATTTACCAAAACATAAGACACTAAATTGGAATAAAATCCTTTTATTTCTTTTACCTTTTCGGCTGCTCTTTTATACTTTTCTTCATCTAAATTTCTCATGGCCTAAATCGGTTTTTAAAATATTCTTCTTTTTCTGATTCTTCTTTAATTAACTCATTTATTTTTCGCTCTTCCCAGTTATCCCAGATAAACCTAAATTTACCAAAAACTTTGATAGCTTGAAAAATCATTCCTATTCCCCACCCTATCATTGGAAAAAAGAACCAAAGAAAATTTGGATAGGTTAGTAAATTCATCGCAATCATTCCTGGTATTACCAAACAGTAAGCCATTAATCCCATGTAAAATTCTTTCAATTGCTTTACATGTTGTTTTGCTTTCATCAATTTTTCGTCTTCAGAATTGACAAACTGAATATCATTTGCTTCAATTAACATTGGTATCTTAACTTCAAAAATATTTTTATCTTGATGTATCTCTACTTTAGTCTTTGACAATAATGCATATCTATCTTTGATATTTTGCAATCCTACTTTTGTTCCTTTCTCGACAATCTTTTTCGGATTATAATTATTATCAACTATTAAATATCCGTTCTCTTCTCTGATTGTTATTTTTAAAGGAGTTTCTGCTGTAACAACATTGTGTTTTGTAGCATTTTCCAATAAAAGTTGTAAAGACAACGGCACGATTTTCAATTCTGGATTTGATATTTCTAATGGAATTTCAGAAATAATTGCATCTTCAAAACGCATTTTCAATAAATCCAGATACGTTTTAGCAAATTTCAACTCTTCAGCAACTGGTACTAATTCTTTATTTCTTTGTTCTAAAACATATCGATATACTTTAGAAAGCTTGGTTGTAAACTTCTCTGCTTTTCGAGGATTTTCTCCAATCAGAGAGGTTAAAACATTTAAACTATTGAATAAAAAATGCGGATCCAGCTGACTTTTTAAAGATTCGAATTGTGCTGTCGATGTTTTTTCTACAATCTTAGATTCTTTGATTTTTTTCTCCGAATTCTTTTTGTAGAAATAAACGATATGAAATATTAGGTTTACATTTATCGTAACAATAATTCCATAGATTAACTCTTGTCTGATATCACTTCTAAAAAAATCTATGAACTTCTGATCATAAACATAAACACTAACAATCATTGTAAGAATATAAAGAGCAAGAGAAGAAAGAATCAAAGCTCCGAAAAAACCAAATAATATTCTTTTTCTTGGTGTTTTCTTAAATGGAGTTTTGAGATCCAAATAATCAAAGAAAGACATGTTTACAATTGTCAATACAAAACAAAACATAAAATTTACAAGGAAGTTTCTTCCACTACTTACAGTAAATTGAATTCCTTTTGAAGAAAACACATAACTGTTGAAGATAAATAATACGATTGCTAATATTATACCGACTACAAAACCTCTCTTTAAATATTTGATTAATTTCATTCTAATTTCTTTATATCTTATTAAAACCTTATCACGTTTAAAACCATATTAAAGAATTTTGTTTAAAAACACACCCCTAACCCCTCTCAAGAGGGGAACTTGATGATTAATAATTCTTAACATAAAATAAATCGTAATAATCTTTATTATTAAAGTTTAATCTCTAAACTTACTTTTTCTTTTCCAACAGTAAACTTTGATTTATTGAAAGTTGGAGGTCCAAAATAAGATTTGTTATTACTAGATCCATAATCCTCTGCTGGCATCATTCCCATTTTGAAATCCATTTTTTCATTTTCATTCTCATCGTGTAAAACTAAAACTGAATATTCTCCTGGTTCTAAATCTTCAAATACAACTTCTACTTCTCCTTTTTTCGCCTTGATTATTCTGTCTTGTGTAGATTCTTTTCTAAAATTCTCTTTAGTATAAAGTGCTACCAAAATGTTTCCTTTATCATTTGAAATTCCAGAAATCTTCACCTGAATAGAAGGTTTTTCTTGTTTTGTCATTATTAGAGTTTCAGAAGTTTCTGTTTCTGGTTGTTCTTCAATTTTCCCTTTACAATCGGTTGCTAATAACTGAAGAGTATAATCTTTTCCCCAAGTTGGATAAAATTTTCCTGCTGGCTTATAGGTATCATATAATTCTGTAGCTTTTTGAAGCTGATTACACATACCTGTAATGTCTGTTCCAAAATATTTTGCTGCTCCCATTCTATATTGAATCAATCCGCAAACAGCTCTCGGATTTGTTTTATCATATTCTACAGCTTTTGCATACAAATCTTCTGTTTGCTGCGAAAGTGTTGGTCCATAAACTTGTGGATTTGCTACAATTTTAGCCAAATTCAATAAACCTTTTAAAACATACACCTCACTATTTTCTGGAGAAATTGCATCTGCAGTTGCAATAAATTCTTCTGCTTGGTTTAAGTTTTCTAATGCTTTTTCTTTGTCTTCCATCGCGAAAGTTCCCATAATGATAATGTTCGCTGCATGATAACTTGGTTGCCACTCATCCATTGTTACATTTGAGATTCTTTCGTATAAATTCTTCGCTTCTACATATTTCTTTTCTTTCATTAATTTTGAAGCTTTCTCCATTCCTTGTTCATACGATTGTGCATTGGCAATTCCACTAACTAATAAAACGAATGCGATAATTATTTTTCTCATGATTTTGTGATTTTTGATTTCTTTGATTAATTATTACACTTCAAAATTCAGGATTCTAAGTTACACTAAAAATTAAACAATACTGAATTGTAGTTTTTAGATACCGAATTGTAGTTTCTTTTATTATGAGAAAGATTGTTGGAGAGAGTTTTTATTTTTTCACAAGATTTATAGCTGAAGATTTCAATTATCTGGAGCTTCCCTTTTTCTTCGTTTCAAAAAACTCAGAAAAAGGTCGGGCTTTTCACTATATCTTTTTTGCTAAATCAACTGAATGAAGAAAAGCAAAAAAGGATGCCGCTGCAATCCCTAAGCCGAAAAAATTATTTTTTTACTTTCAACTTCACTATAAAAATTTTGTCAGACATAAATTTATTCTATTCTTTAGAGTACCATACAGCAATAGCAGAAAAAACTTAAACATAAAAAAAACAGTATTCTTAATTAAAAATACTGGTTTTACTTTCTTAAATAGCTGGTATGATACTCGATACAATCAAGCACTAGCGATTACTTATTCTCGTGCCAGTAAGGGGGATTAAAAATAACAATCAACAATTAAATCTATATCTAAACATTTATCAGCTAATATATATGCCTTGACAGAATTACCATTAAACTTTATTAGTAAAATAGAAGTTTCATTTTTAAAATATTTAACATCATCTTTTTCTTTTAAAAAAACAAAATTATTTTTGGTTACATCTAATAATTCATTACCAATATTTATATTTAAAAAATCATTAATTAAAAATTTATCATAAACTATTAAAAAAAATAATCTTTGATGAATACTACTAGATCTCCAATTTGAATCTTTATATCCTACTATTGCTTTAGCAACAATTGGAGGTTTTAATCTAGAATAATTATCATGAAAAGAATAAAAACCATAATTATCTAAATCATCTAAATTCTCTAAAATATATTCTGGCCTATTTGATTTTCCAGATGTAAAGCAATCTTTTATTAGTAATTCTTTTTGAATTTTATCAAATATTGTATCTAAAAAACTATTCATTTTCCTCTTATCTTGTGAAAAAGATTTAAAATGAAATAACATAGAAAATATTAAAATATAATTTAAAATGCTTTTATTGAATTTCATATTCTATTGGTTTTAGTTATTGAACACCCTTACTAGCGCTCGAATCCTTTCGAGTAACACAAATATTTTAAACATAAAAAAACAATATTCTTAATTAAAAATGCTGGGTTTGTTTTTCTTAAATAACTAAAACGGCACACAATACAATCGGTCGCTAGCAATCAGTCGTTATTCATTTGAGGACGAGCGGGGGGGAATTAAATCAAAAGTAAATATATCTATATGACATGAACTATCATTATTTTCTTCGAAAACATATGATATTTTATCACTACTAATCCCAATTTCTTCTAATGCATCTTTAATTGTAATTATTCTTTTGAAAATTAAAAATCGAGAATTTTCATTATAACAAACATAAAAAATTAAAGATATTTTTGGTTTTATTTTAAGAAATTGTTTCAAATCTTCTTCAATAATTTTTCGACTTTTAACATCCAGTTTAGTACTTTCTTTTATGAAAACTAAACTATTTCTTAACGTATCTGTACTAATATCAATTCTTTTATCATATCTATTTTTACTGAAAAAACTTGTATTTATAACTAAAAAAAATAGTCCTAAAAATATTTTTATTTTGTTTTGCATAACTCCTGATTTTTATTTTATTTGAATTACAGAATAATTTACCTTATCGTAATTTTCATATTCATTTTCAAATGAATATATTACTTGTCTACCCTACACTAGCGCTCGAATCCTTTCGAGTAACACACAACCTTAAAACAAATCTTTTAAACATAAAACATATTCTTAATTAAAAATACTGGATTTGTTTTTCTTTAATAACTGACACATAACAAGTTAAAAACTTTCGGTAGCGCTTTGTCATCTAAAACTGGGAGAAGCTGGGGAGAATGTTATTTTTCAAAAACTTCAAATTGATTATTCATTTGAAGAGTACTAGTTTTAGTAAGACTTTCTATTTTACCATTACCAATGAAAGTATCTTTAACTCTAACGATACTAATAATACTTTTTAAATTTCTTTCACCTACTTCATTAAATTTAAAAGTTTTATTATATTTTTTATTGGGTAATATTTTAAATGACGTAACTGAATCTCTTCCATAAGACCAATCTGTAGCCATTAATATCTCAAATTCATCAAACTCTGGAATTTCTTCGACTGGGTAATATAAAATATACTGAATTGTACCAAAATCATTTTTCTTAAATTTTGGAATTTCAATATCTAGAAATAAACTATTATCATAATCTATCTCACCATTAGGTTTAAACATCATAAATTGATGAATACCTACTTTATCATCGAGCAATTGATAATTTTCTTTTTTAAATAAAATTCCATTTTCATCATAAAATGACCACCAACCAACTTTATTTTGCTGAAAATCCAACTTCCCTTCCATTATTGGATTTTCATCAGAATTAAATGCTTTATAATATTGCTGTTCATTATTAATTAAATAAACTTTGGATTGTATATTTCCTTTTCCATTATAATTATAAATACTATCTATCTCTGTTTTATTAGTTGGTATCTCCGTTTTAGTAAAAAAATACTTCCCAATTAAAAGTCCGTTTTTATTAAAATTCAAACCATAATTTTTTCTAGGATTAGAGTGAAAATAATATTCCCATTCTTTTACCCCTTCTTTATCTATTTTAACTATTTTAGGTTTATCATTTTTACAAGAAATTAAAAAAAATAAACAAATAAGTAATTTTGTATATTTTATCATTGTTGATTATATGGTTTTAATAATTCTTCTTATTTTTTCTTTTTTCACACTTAGCACAACTCTTTTTCAACAAAAAAAAATCAATCAACAATACTAGCGTAAAATTTTAACATAAAAAAAGTATCTATAATATAAAATTGGGACAACTTTAGTTATAAATTATCCATACCTAACTGAAGCTTGTTTAAAAAACGGAATAACTAATTAATTATTTAGCAAACTGAATAAAACCATTTTTATTAATTTCAAAACCATCTATTTTAAAGTTTAAAAGTTCAGATAAAGCATCAATTACTCCATAGGTTAGAACAATATGAGAACTATCAACTGGCATAAAATGAATATTTTTTATTTTAATTTTTAATCCTCTTTGGTATTTATCATAAAAATAGAAAATTCCGAAACGAAGAAATTCTTTAGAATTCTTTAAAAAACTTGATACAAATTTATCATCAATTTCTATTTCTAATTTTTCTTCATTTAGTACTTCTACTTCAATATCAAATGTGATATTGAATCCTATATTATTGACACATTTATGAAGACTATACTTTGTACTAAAAATTTGTTTTTTCATCATTTAATTATCTCATTAAAAACAACTACACCAGTTAGTTTATTTCAAAATTAAATCTCAATCCATAAATGTTAAGTTTTCATCTAAAATTTTAACATAAGATCTTTTATCAATCTTATGAGGATGATAAAAATTCTTATAAAATACTATACTATCTCCTTTTACTTCTCCTTTTTTAGTTGAATTATAACCTGATTGATAACAAACAAAATATTCTATTTTTATTTTATCATCTTCAACTCTCCAGTATCCTCTATAAGGAGCTGTATTCCAATTTACTCCAAAAACATCATCAGAATTTAATCTTTGTCCACTTTTAGATTGTATTATTATGAATCTACCATCTGGATAAAATCCATAGCCTACACTTGGTAAATTTTCGTCTCTATAAATCTTATAAAAAGTTATTTTATCTGTTTTTATAAAATCTTTTTTTAACAACTTAAAACGATTTTCATTATTTCTTCTACATCTTCCTGATCTCCATTCTCCTCTTTTAATAAGAAAACAAGAATTAAACAAAAAACTGATTAATACAAATACTAATATCTTTTTCATATTTTAAAATTATTAATTTATATATTCATTCATTGTTAGCCCATAACAAAACTGTCAACAATTCATTTTTTTAAACAATAGTATAAAAATTTAACTTAAAAAAAAACATATTTACATTTTAATAATCAATTTTATATTCAAATAAAAAAATCTATAATTATTCTATATCTATCAAATATGTATTTCAGAAGTAGAATTTATTAAAAACATCAACGAACTTTAAATATTAATTTTTGCACAAAACAGTAAATATTACATCTTCTTTAACGCAAAAAAACATTATTTGATAATAATTTTGATAGGTTATTAATCAGTTAAGTTATGTTTAAAAACAAAGAAGTTGATGAAGATGTACGAAAAGGTCAAGCTGCTTACACCAAGGCTTTGCTGTTTATTTACGACTTATTAGTTTTGAAAATTTCGAATACTTATATATGGAAATGTCCAACAAAAAACCTGATAAAGCTTTATGATGATAACCTTACAAATAATCATTTAGATGTTGGCGTCGGAACTGGATATTATTTAAAACATTGTGATTTTCCGAAAGACACTCGATTGGTTTTAATGGATTTAAACAAAAACAGTTTGAACGTAGCTTCTGAAAATGCAAAAGAACTGAAACCTGCTACTTTTATTCATAATATTTTGGAGCCAATTCCTTTTCAGATCAATCCTTTTGATTCAATTTCTATCAATTATCTTTTACATTGTTTACCGGGTACTATTTCCGATAAATCAATTGTTTTTGATCATCTCCTTCCTCTTTTAAATAATAATGGAGTAATTTTTGGTTCTACTATTCTTCAAGGAGACATTCCAAGAACTAGAAAAGCACAAAAATTAATGGATTTTTATAACAGTAAAGGTATTTTTTCAAACACAAAAGATACTTATGAAGATTTGGAAAAAAATCTAAAAAAACGGTTCGCTTCTTATGAGATGAAAGTCATTGGATGTGTTTGTCTTTTTAAAGGAATTAAAAATAATTTGTAAAGAATTCATTTTTCTTACAACTAATATTGTATTAGTAACCTTTAAATTCAATAATTATGAAAAAGATTGATTTATTTCCGACAGATCTTCCAACTAGGAAAAAGGTTCCATTATTTATTAAGATCGTTTTTCTGATTTTAGTAGGTATTTTAGTTTTTGTTCCATTGTATCAATTCGTACAAGGATTTGAACCAGAACAAAAAATTATAGAAATTGGACATTAAAATAATTGATAATAAAGTATTGAAATGTTAAAAAATAATTTTAACATTTCAATACCACTAAAAATATAAACTTCTAAAAATCAAACAAAAACATCAATTTACTTCATTTTTTTATTTAAAACCTCAATATTATTCTGATACTATCTTAACATAAAATTACATTTTTTGGTACGGTATTTTCCTTTCTGAAAATAACTGAATTAAAAACATATTGAAGATTATGAAATACGTATCAAAACTTTTTGTGATTTTATTTATCACATTAGCAGTCTCATGTGGAGATGATGACACTATCACCAATCCACCAGATGATAACATTGAAAATCCGGACAATCCAGATGATCCAAATAATCAAGATCCTGATCCAGATGATCCAGATGATGGAGGTGGTGACGATCCGGACGATGGAGAAGTTCCTGATTTAGATCCAATGACGAGTCCAGTAGTATTGGCATATTTCCCTTCTTGGTCTGAAAATTATGTTACTTCAGAACAAAACTCAAAACTTAGAGAAATTCCTTCTTATGTGAATTATGTATTTCTTTCTTTTGCAAAACCAAATCTTACTTATGTAAAAGGTTCTTATGACATTTCACAAACTGGAATCGAGGTTCCTTATGATGGGTGTACTTTGGTAGAAAGTGTAGATGCTTTAAAAAACAAAGGAATTCGAGTAATTTTATCTATTGGAGGAGAAACTTATTGGAATGCTCCAGACACTTACAATATCAATTACCAACAAATTAAAGATTTAGTAGATGATATGGGATTTGCAGGAATCGACTGGGATTATGAGCCTGATGGTTCTTTCGCAGGAATTGGAAACCCAGAAAATGTGCAACATTTTATTGATTTCTTCAACAATTCTAGAGCAATCATGCCAAAAGAAAAATACATTCTTGCATGTGCACCAGCTGGAGTTGGAGCTATTGGAGGACAATTAAATAATGATCCAAGTTCTCCGTATTCTTATGAAAATAGAAATACAATCACAGGAGAAAATGATACAAATCTTTACAATGGTTCTGCGTCTACAAATGGAATTAATCTTTACGGATTTACTTCTACAGGACACATGATTCCAGTAATTGAAGCTGTTGGAAATAAAATTGATTTAATCGCCTACCAAGGTTATAACACTGGAGGAAGTCAGAACAGAACAATTATGTATGATGCATATGCCCATTATGCAAAAACGTATGGATTCAAAATAGCAGCAGGAACACATTTCCCTAATGAACCTTGGGGACCGTATTATACTTATACGCATGAAAATGTTGCAGATTTAGCAGATCATATCACAAATCATCCTGATAGACAAGGAGAATTAGATGGTGTAATGATTTGGCAATTATTATTAAGTAGTGGTTCTAGCTCTTCTTATTCTTACTTAAATGTAGCTTCAAGAGTTTTAAATGGAAGTTCAAAAAGTAGCGCCATCTCTAATGCAAACAATTACGATTTAGCAACTTATTCTGGTGGAGGAAAAGATTGTAGCGGAGAAGAAGGTGGAGGAAAACACTGTGGAATTCCTGACTATAAAGAGAATCAAACCTATGCAAACCCAAATACAAAAGTATATCACGAAGGAAAAATCTGGCAAAATAAATGGTATGCAAATCCTGGAGAGATTCCTGGACAGAATGAAGTATGGGAGTTTGTAGAGAATTGTGACGAAGAATAAAATTCTAAAAATAAATTTTTTGTTTAGTTAAATTTAGTATTAACGCAAAAGCATATTTCATTTCTGAAATATGCTTTTTTTGCTTTAAAAGATAGTGTTCCCCCTGTATAATATAACTATCTTTTAGGTAAATCAATAATACTTACTTTATTATTAATTTGCTTTGCTTCTCTCCTACTGAAGAATATACTTTTATCATGTATATTCCTGTATCAAGAGAATTTATGTTCAGTTGCTCAGATTGATTATTCGATTCAAAATTAAATTCTGCTATTTGTTTTCCTAAAACAGAATAAATCTCCACTTTTTCAATCGCATTTTTACTTGTAATATTTAAAATTTCCGTAGCTGGATTTGGGTAAATAGCAATTGAGCTATCCGTCCCGAAAGAATCTACATCCAAATTTTTCACTGTTGTAATAGCGGTGTTTGTAACAATCGCATCATTAAAATCAAAATAGATTTCTGCAGTATTTTCAATCGTATCTTCTAACTCTAGAGTGTCCAAAGTTTTGATTTTGAAAATTACATATCCGTCATTTGAATCATCTTCATGTGAAAGCATAATATCGTCAAAGAAAAATTTTGCTGTATTTCCTTCTGTTCTCATTTCACAATCATGACTTGCGTCTATTAATTGAATTGTAGAAATATCAAACATTGCTGGATTTATCTCATCTTCCACAACAATGTTTACAGCACTTGCTGTACCTTCATTTTCAAAACGAATTCTGTATGTCAAATAACTTCCAATCATTTCTTCTCTTAAAACATCTCCTTCCAAACAAGTTTTATCATTTGGATCATAAGAATTAACTACTTCTTGTTTTAAAGACGAAACTTTAAACTCTATAGCCAACAAGTAGTTTTTTTTCATATTTTTTTGGGGATTAATTTTTCAACAAACCTAAGTTATTATATTTAAAAATCAAAACAATTACTATCTAAATATTGAATTTAATTCATGTAATTAACATTTTTAAAACACAATCAGCATTAAAAACATAAACAAACAAGATAATCACTAATTTTAATTACAAATAAAAACTCCTATTTAAAATAGGAGTTTTATAAAATTATTAGAATTTCAGTTGTAACTTATTCAATAACCAATTTCAATTGTTTTTCTCCAACCGAAGTATTTACTTTCAAGAGATAAACTCCTGTTTCCAAAGTTTTTATATTCATTTTTTCAGATTGTTTTGTAGAATCAAATTTATATTCAGCAACTTGTTTTCCTAGAACAGAATAAATTTCTACTTTTTCAATTTCATTTATACTTGAAATATTTAAAATTTCCGTTGCAGGATTTGGGTAAATAGCAATTGAGCTATCCGTTCCGTAAGAATCTACATCCAAATTTTTCACTGTTGTAATAGCGGTGTTTGTAACAATCGCATCATTAAAATCAAAATAGATTTCTGCAGTATTTTCAATCGTATCTTCTAACTCTAGAGTGTCCAAAGTTTTGATTTTGAAAATTACATATCCATCATTTATCTCATCTTCGTGTGAAAGCATTATATCGTCAAAGAAAAATTTTGCTGTATTTCCTTCTGTTCTCATTTCACAATTATGACTTGCGTCTATTAATTGAATTGTAGAAATATCAAACATTGCTGGATTTATTTCATCTTCTACTACAATATTTACAGCACTTGCAGTTCCTGTATTTTCAAATCGAATTCTATACGTTAAATACTCTCCTACTAATTCAGGTCTCATTGTATCGCCTTCTAAACATGTTTTATCATTTGGATCGTAAGAATTAACTACTTCTTGTTTTAAAGCGAAGCTATCTCCTCCTACTTGATCATCACTTTCCATAAAATCTAAATCTACTAAAAGATTCAAGAATTCTCCTCCTATTAAAGCTGGGTCTTCTTGTGGTGAATTTAAGTTTAAAGTAAAATAAATTGATCTTGACTCAAATGGTACTAAATCATCAAAAGTCCATGAAATAGATCCTGTATTAATTTCTTCTTCTGTTGGGTTTGAATTTACAAAATCAATAATTGTATCATCAAAAGTAAAATCAATATCTCCTGAAATTATTTGATTTCCTATATTTTTATATACAATTTTATACCCCGAATCAAAACCAGGACGAGCTAAACTTGTTGGAATTAAAGTAATTTCAACATCTGAAATTTCTCCATTCGGTGTAACACAAAAATCTTGAATAATTTCATCTAAATTATCCTCATTTGGAAAAGTAATTTCAATACTTTCTGGAGTAACGTTAAAATACTCTTCATTTTCTAATAATGGTTTAAGCGTATATGTTCCTGCTCCTAAAGGTATTTCATATGCTTCATCAGAATTTAATGAAAATACAGCTGAAACATCACCACTTGCAATTTCTAAAGACATATTATATATTCCTGAAGCATTATCACAATTTCCATCTCCAGCATAAGTCACATTTCCTTTTATAGTATAATCTGTTTCCCAAGGTGAAAAAGTACAAAAAGAATTAACTATCACATCCGGAGAGTATAAAACTAATGTAGGCTCATAAGTAGAAATTAAAGATTCTGGCATACATACATATTCAATCATTGAAAGATTAGAAAAATTACCATCATATGTTTGGATATTTTCAGAATTTAAAGTTAATATCTTCAACGCAGGCTCATTAGCTACATATAAAAAATTCAAATTAGTATATTTATTTAATAAAATATTTTCAAATTTGTTATTACTTAAAGTTAAACTTGTCAAATCTAAAGATTCTGAAAAATCCAAATAAGAAACCTCTGTATTTTGGACTCCTATTTCTTTCAAATTTATATTATTAGAAATATTTAAATTTTCAATATTCGTCCCTTTCGATATTCGTAATACTTCGAGATTGATATTATTTTCAATATTTAATTCGCTTAAATTATCTCCAGAAATATATAAATGTTTTAATTCTAAATTAGATGAAAAATCAAATTCAGTTAACAATGTTTCATTAAAATATAAAGTTTCTAAATCAGGATATAATGTCAAATCAATATTTGAAAATGCATAATTAGAAACATCTAAATATTGTAAGTTCACATTATTTGATAAGTCCACTTCCGTATTTATATTATAACATTGTCCAATATTTAACCCTTCTAATAAAAGATTATTTGTTACATCTACAGAAGTAATTGGAGTCCATGCTAAATCTAACTGTTTTAAATTAGGATAATTTGACACATCTATACTCGTCAACTCACTTCCATAAATACTTAAATTTTCTAAACCATCTGTATCTGGTAAAATTAAAGTTTCATGATAATTCGCCATTAGAAGTATCGTTGTCAAACTTAAATTATTTGACAAATCCATAGATTCTATATCATGATTTTTTAAGTCTATTGAGACAATATTTTCAAAATAAGAAATTTCATCAAATGAAGTAATTTTCTCTGAAATATCAGCTAACGGATCTATTTCGACCATAATACCTTTCACTAATAGAGCTTCAGCTGTTGATATTTCACCATCATTATTAGCATCTATTAATTCATCTGCTATACCATCACCATTCATATCAGCAACAGCTTCAGAAACTAAATAATTTTTTAACACAGCATCTTCAAAAACAATATTTTGAGAAAATGCAAATACGGAAATAAATAGGCATAAAGCCAATAGGTAATTTTTTTTCATAATTTTTCGAGGTTTTATTTTTAACTAAAATATTTTTTTCTAAAAATAAAAAAATATCATCTTACATTTTAACAATATCTTATTTTATTAACATTTTTACGTATTAATACGCACTAAACAACACAACTAACCAACTATATTCATATATCAAATTTCACCTAATTAAAAAACCTCTATTAAAATAGAGGCTTTTTAAATATTGGATATGTTATTTTTATTCAATAACCAATTTCAATTGTTTTTCTCCAACCGAAGTAGAAACTTTCAACATATAAACTCCTGTTTCCAATGTTTTTATATTCAGTTGTTCTGTTTTATTATTTGAATCAAAATTAAATTCTACTATTAGTTTTCCTAAAATAGAATATACCTCTACTTTTTCAATCGAATTCTTGCTTGAGATGTTTAGAATTTCAGTAGTTGGATTTGGAAAAACAGCAATAGAACTGTCCATTCCTATTGCATCTACATCCAATTTTTGAACTGTTGTAACAGCTGTATTTGTAATAATCGCATCATTGAAATCGAAATAAATCTCAGCTGTATTTTCAATAGTATCCTCTATTTCTAAGGTATCCAATGTTTTGATTTTGAAAATTACATATCCATCATTTGTTTCATCTTCATGTGGAAGCATAATATCATCAAAGAAAAACTTTACAAGATTCCCTTCTGTTCTCATCACACAATCATGACTAGAATCAATCATTTTTATGGAAGAAATATCAAAACTTAAAGGATCTATTTGATCTTCTACTACAATATTTACAGCACTTGCTGTTCCTGTATTTTCAAAACGAATTCTATACGTTAAATACCCTCCTACTAAATCTGGTGTTAATACATTTCCTTCTAAACATGTTTTATCATTTGGATCATATGAATTTACCACCTCTTGTTTTAAAGAAGAAACTCTAAACTCTTCTCCAAAAGTAATTACCGCATCTAAATTTAATATTTCCCCTCCTACTAATGCAGGGTCTTCTTGCGGTGAATTTAAGTTTAGTCTAAAGAAAATTTCTCTTTCTTCAAATGGCGCCAAATCTTCATATGGCCATGAAATATTCCCTGTACTGATTGTATAACCTAAAGGAGTTGCTTCTACAAAATCAATTATTGTATCATCAAAATTAAAATCAACATCTCCTGATATTGTTTGATTTCCTATGTTTTTATAAACAATTTTATAATCTACATCAAAACCAGGGCGAGCTAAATCAATTGGAATTAAAGTAATTTCAACATCCGAAACTTCTCCATTTGGCGTCACACAAAAATCTTGAATAATTTCATCTAAATTATCCTCATTTGGAAAAGTTACTTGTACACTTTCAGGTGTAATTGTAAAAAAATCAGAATTATCAACATTTGGTTTTAAAGTATAAGTCCCAGCAATTAGTGGAATATGATAACCATCTTCGCTATTAGCAAAAATGACTCCTTCCGCTCCTTCTGTTGAAATATCAAATGAAAAATTAGAAATATTTGTTGAATTCTCACAATCATTTGTTTCACTAAAACTTACATTTCCTTTTACAGCATAATCTGCATCAAAAGGAGTATACGAACAAAAAGAATTTACAACAACACTACTAGAATTTTGTAAAATATCCGCTTCATATAATGAAATTAAGTTATCTGGAATACATACATATTCAATATTAAAATTATCAACAAACTCAAGTGTAAACTCTTCATCTCTTTCAATTATTAAAGTTTCCAAATTTGAATTTGAATTAATCATTAACGATGTTAATGGAACTTCTTCAGGGATATAAATATTTTCAAGTGCAGTTGCATCAATCTCTAAAATCTTTAAATTATTTTTATTAGATAAATCAATTGATGTCATACCTGTCCAATGAAACCTTAACCTTTCTAAGTTAATATTATTCGTTAAATCAAGTTCATTAAATGTATTCGGACTTTGCTGTAAATTAAGATCTAGATCTTCAAGATTCACATTATTTGAAATATTCAGATTACCAATATTATGAATCCCTAAGCTTAATCTTTTCAGATTAGGGTTCTGAGAAAAATCCAAAGAAGTTGCAGAATAACCATTTATAACTTCAAAATCTTCAAGTAAAGGAAGATTTGAAAAATCATACGCTGTATACTGACCATTACTAATAACAATTGTTTTTAATTGCGAATTATTCGTTAAGTCTAGATTTACAAGATAATCATTGTGTCTTAAGTTTAAATATTCAAGATTATTTTGATTACTTATATCTATAGAAGTTAAATTATTGCTTCTCAAATCCAAAGAAGTTAATTGTGTGCAACCTGTCAAATCAATTTCATCTAATTCTGTTTGAATTAAGAATAAACTTTCCAAGTTTTCAAAATAAGTAGCTTCATTAAATTTAATAATGTTACCTGATAGACCTAAATCAAATTCAATTTTTTTAACCTGAAGAGCTTCATCCAAAGAAATCTCTCCATCATCATCTGTATCAATTTTTTCATCTATAACACCATCTCCATTAATATCAGCGATATAATCCGTTACTAATAAAAGTTTTAATGTTTCATCCTCAAAAGTTATATTTTGAGAAAAAGAAAAAGCTGTGATAAAAAAGCTTACTAAGAGTAATGTAATTTTTTTCATATGTTATTTTTATAAAATTAAGATGTTGCAATCTATTCAATAAACCTAACTACTTAAAAACATTCATGTTGTAATTTATAAAAACAGTACAGTATTTTATAAATAAAAAGCACATTTAATTAAAAAATGTGCTTTTCATATAAAATGTCTAAAATTAAAATATCTTATTCAACAACCAATTTCAATTGTTTTTCTCCAACCGTGGTATAAACTTTTAACATGTAAACCCCTGTCTCCAAAGTTTTTACATTCAGTTTTTCAGATTGTTTTGTAGAATCAAATTTATATTCAGCAACTTGTTTTCCTAGAACAGAATAAATTTCTACTTTTTCAATCGAATTCTTGCTTGAAATATTTAAAATTTCCGTTGCAGGATTTGGGTAAATAGCAATTAAACTATCCGTTCCGAAAGAATCTATAACTAAATTCTTTACTGTTGTAATAGCTGTATTTGTAATAATTGCATCATTGAAATCAAAATAGATTTCGGCAGTATTTTCAATCGTATCTTCTAATTCTAGAGTATCTAAAGTTTTTATTTTAAAAATTACATATCCATCATTTGTTTCATCTTCATGTGGAAGCATAATATCATCAAAGAAAAACTTTACAAGATTTCCTTCTGTTCGCATCACACAATCATGACTTGCATCAATCATTTTTATGGTTGAAATATCAAACATAGCTGGATTTATTTCATCTTCTACAACAATATTTACTGCACTTGCAGTTCCTGTATTTTCAAAACGAATTCTATAGGTTAAAAATTCCCCTACTAATTCAGGTCTCATTGTATCCCCTTCCAAACATGTTTTATCATTCGGGTCGTATGAATTCACAACTTCTTGTTCTAAAGTAAAACTCTCTATTAACTCCATTTCATTTTCATAACCAAAAGAAATCTCAGAAGTAAAATGAATGATCTCTCCTCCTAACAGTTCAGGATCTTCTTGTGGCGAATTAAGATTTAAAGTAACAAAAACAGAACGTGACTCAAATGGCGCTAAATTTTCATAATTCCAAGAAATAAGACCTCCATTTAAAGAATCTTCAGTTGGATTTGCACTTACAAAATCAATAATTGTATCCTCAAATGAAAAATCTAATTCTCCGGAAACTATTTTATTTCCTATATTTTTGTATACAATTTTATACTCTGCATCAAAACCAGGACGAGCTAAACCTATTGGAATTACTGTAATTTCCACATCCGAAACTTCTCCATTTGGTGAAATACAAAAATCTTGAATTATTTCCTCTAAATTATCTGTATTTGGAAAAGTAACCTCAACACTTTCTGGTGAAATTGTAAAATATTCAGGGTAATCTAGTTTTGGTTTTAATGTATAAGTACCTTCTACCAATGGAATATTATAATTTTCCTGATTATTTGAAGAATATATACCAGTTTCAAGTTCATTCGATATTTCTAAAGAATAATTCTGAAAATTTGTTGCTTCTTCACAGTTTTCATTTTCACTTAATTTTACAACTCCTTTAATATTATAACCTGCATCAAAAGGTGAATAAGTACAAAATGTATTGATTAATAAATTCGGATACATTTCTAACATCCACTCCTCTTCGATTGCTTTAATTTCATCTGACATACAAACATATTCCAAATTATCTAATCCATTATAATGAAAGTTATCTAACGAATTAATTAAATTATCAGGAAGAAGCAAAGAAATTAATTCTGGTAAGTTTTGTACTGTTAATCTATTAATTTCATTATTTTCTGTCAAATTAAGATGTATAAAATTATTATCTATAAGTCTTAATTCTTTTAACTGTGTCATATTAGACACCTCTAAATTAGAAAAATTTGCATTAAATATTACCAGCTTTTCAATATTAGAATTATTAGAAAGATCTAGTTCTTCTAATTCAGCAGCATTGATTAAAGCTAAATCCTTTAAATTAAAATTATTTGATAAATTTAAAGTTGTTAAAGAATTCCCTCCAAATGTGACTTTACTTAAATTCGGGTTATTAGAAAAATCAAAACTAGCATAATTTGTGTTGGTACAATACAATTCCTCTAAATTCGGATATATTGACACATCTAAATTTGGAATAAAATCTCCATCAAAATCTAAAACTTTCAATAATAAATTATTTGATATATCAATATTTGAAAAATCTCCACCTTGTAATATTAATTCTTCTAATTGCTCTTTATCAGTTACATCGATATGTGTAAGATTTGATTCATTTAATGATATTGAAGTTAAATCATCATTAGTTGTTAAATCTAATTCGGTGAAAGAGTTTCCATTAAATCTTATTCTTTTTAAAGACGTGTTATTAGATAAGTCAATTTCTGGAATTTTAGTATTCGTTAAGGACAAGGATATCAAATTATCAAAATAGTGTAGCTCATTAAATGTAAATGATACCTCATCAAACATGGACACAAAAACACTTAATTGCTTGACAGCCGACGCTTCTTCTAATGATATTTCACCATCATCATTAGTATCCACACTACTTGTAATAAATATACCATCTTCCTCAAAAGATGCTACTGTTTCATTTACAAGAATTTCCTTCAAATTCTCATCTTCAAATTCAATATTTTGAGAAAAAGATAAAAATGTAAAAAATAGGCACAGGATCAAAAGGTATTTTTTTTTCATTTATTTATTTTTTTAATTATTTGTTAAAAGCTATTTTTTTAGCAATGTAAAAAACTTATATCTCTTTTTTTACAAAAACAAGTTGTTTTTTATAAAAACAGTGTATTAAATTTAATAATACCCTACAATTCATCATTAAAAAAACTTCAGCTATCACTGTTTTTTTACGATATTGCAAGTCGTATTAATTGCTAAAGGATGTTCGAAAAAAAATTGCTTATTGGTATTACTGATTTTTGTCTTTTTAAAGCTAAAGAACAGAAAAAAGGAATTGCTTTTGACTTTATCAAAGGACTTTTAAATTTAAATAAACCGAATCAAAATTTTATTGAAGTTATCTTATTTTCTAATCAGAAAATTTCAGAAACTTCTGATTTATTTTATTTTTTAGAAAAACAGCAGATTCCTATTTCTCGTTTCGCATTGTTGGGTGAAAAAAAATTAGAAGCATATATTTCTACCTTTCCTTTAGATTTGTTTTTATCTTCAAATCTTCTAGAATGTAAAAAAGTAAGAAAAACTGGAATCGCTACTTCTCTAATTCCAGAAAAATCTTCAGAATTTCATTTTGAAAAGGGAAAAATAAAAATCGCATTTGATGCGGATGGCGTTTTATTTTCTAATGAATCTCATTCTATTTTTCAAGAATTTGGACTAGAAGCCTTTCATTCTCATGAAAAAGAAAATACAGCTCTTCCATTACAAGAAGGAAGTTTAAAGAAATTTCTACAAAAGATTTCAGTAATTCATCGAGAAATAGAAAAACAAAACGGAAAATCTGTTTTCGATATCTCTATTTTAACAAACAGAAATGCTCCAGCACATTTACGAGCAATAAAAACGCTCAATTCTTGGAATATTCAAATAGATTCGATTTTCTTTTTGGGCGGAATTCCAAAAGATGAAATATTAAAAAAAATCAATCCTCATTTTTATTTTGATGATGAGGAACAACAAATAGAAAAACTTAAAAATCAAATTCCTTGCGGAAAAGTCTTAATTTAATTTTATGGAAGAATTTGTCGCCCTCCTTACAAAACCATATCAACACACGGATATTTCAGCAATTGTTCTAGAAATTCTTGCTGTTATTTTCGGAATTACCAATGTATTTTTAACCAAAAAAGAAAACATAAAATCGTTTTTCTTCGGAATTGGTTCTACACTTATTTTTATTTATTTATGTTTTCAAAACCATCTTTATGGGGACATCATTATCAATGTTTATTTCACTTTGATGAGTCTTTATGGTTTTTATCAATGGAGCAGAAAAGATGAAAATAATACGCAAATTTCCGTCAGCAGAACTACTTGGAAAGACTGGCAAAAAGCTTTTTATATTTTTGTTGCTTCCTTTTTATTTGTTCTGACAATTTACAAATTCAACGATCGTATTTCGGATATTACTGGTTGGATGGATACTTTTACCACTAGTATTTTCTTTGCTGCGATGTGGCTTTCTGCACATAAAAAATTAGAATGTTGGTTTTTGTGGATGACTGGAAATTTAATTTCGATTCCGCTTTATTTTTCTAAAGGTTTGTTATTTGCTTCGTTTTTATTTTGCGTCTATTTTACTTTGGCAGTTGTTGTTTATTTCGATTGGAAGAAAAAAAGCACAAAACTTTCTGATAAACTAGTTTTGCAAGAGGGATTGTAGTGGAAAGCTTTTTATTTTTCAAAATTTAGTTTTTCTTAGAAAATGGAGGCGACCATAGAAGCCCACGTATTTCTTAGTAAAACTTTTTTGAAAAATAAAAACTTGAAAAGGAAAGCCCGACCTGAAGTGTAACGGAAGGGCTTGCCCTATTATTAACAAATTAAACTATATATGAATATTAGACAATAGCACGTTAAAATCTCATGAGGGAATTTTATTTTATTTAAAACACACCCCTAGCCCCTCTCAAGAGGGGAACTTGATAGTTCTCTTATCTTTATACAAAATCAAACGTGATAATATTTATTCTTATTTTTTTGGATTATCAAAATTATAGGGACCAGAAGGAATATTGAAAATGGGTTTATCATGGTAGTTTCGTAAGGAATCTTCTAGCATTTTCACCACATCATTTCTAAAGCATTCTGGCTCTAAAATCACGGCTTTGTGGGCATAAGATAGAAATCGCATACGAAGATCATAGGTGTTCGCAACTTGCAATTTAAAAATGGTTCCATCTTCGCCGTTTTCCTTATTATTTACATGAAGATATTCTTGAGAATGATGTAGAGGCGTAGAAATTATATAGCTCGCCTGACGAGGTTCTGCAAAGAAAACAATCGGAATACTTCCTTGATTTCTTTGGTGTGGCTCATCGGATTCGAAAACAATTCCGTAGAGGTTTTCAAAGATTTTTTCTATTTCAAAAGCTTCTGGACGATTGCTTTCATAGATTGTTTCTTCAATACTGTTTACTCGATCAAGCGCAAAACGATAAATTTCATTTATCCCGTTTTCATCTTGTTTCAGATGATTTTCTCCGATAGCATACCATCGATTATCATTTTCTTTCAATCCGTAAACAGAAAGCTCCACATTTCTAGAATTATCAAGATAATCTGTGTATTCAAATTTCAATCTTTTCTTATTATTAATCGCATTATAGAAATATTCTAGTTTATCTAAATGTCGAAAATTTCGAATATCTAAACTGATATATTTATTAAATTCTCTTCGAAGTTCTGAATTCAGAGAAAGAAAATTTAAGTTTTTATAACTGATTTTAAACATTTCTTCTTCTCTAAATCGAATTGCATATCGTTTTTTCGGCTTCTTTATTATTTCAGCTTTTACATATTCTGGAATATATTCTTTCAAATCTCGCTGAATCGCACGTTTTGCATTTGCTTCAATTTTACTATAATATCCTTTTCCTTGAAAATGTTCATAGATTTCGTGTACAGTAACTTCTTGATTTTTTCTAATAAAATTTGCGACATCAATACATCGTATGAATACTTGCATTTATTTGTAATTTTTTAGGGTTAATTTTTCTTTTTCAATTTTCAGATGCATTTTGTTTTGGGTTAAAAATGCTTTTATTTCTTCTTTTTCTATCTTTTCTAAAAGCAAATCTGTAGGAATTTTCAGGATTCCATTTTCATAAATTGCTTCTTTTCTAAATTTTAAAATCAGTTGAATTATCGTTTTTCCTTTCAAAACCTCCAAATTAATATAGGCATTTGATAAATCAATTTCTTCTTCTAAACGAAACGTAAAAATCTTTTTCGGAAGCAGCTTACTCACAAAAACAGAAATGGAAAACTCATTATTCTCGTCAAAGCTTACCAACTCAATAGTATTGTTATTTTTTGCTATTAAATAAGCTATAAAATAGGTTGGTAATTCTATGGATACTTGCTCTAATTGCCTTATATCAAAATCATTGAATTTCTCTTTTAAATCTACATTTTTTAATTCTTGAACCAAAGAAACTCCCGCTTCCAAACTTGTTTGCTTTTCTATTTTTAATTCTAAATCTGTTTCCATTTGCTCTTGAAGACGTATCTTAAAATCAATTGGAATATTAAATTCTTTAGTCAATTCCAGATGCATTCCCCCACGAATCTGGATTCCTAAATATTTCCTTGAATTTTGCGAAATATCTTCTGCAAACGGAAGTTGCTTTTCTTTTAGAAACACTAATAATTCATTAAACGAAATCATTTCTTTATAATTCGCTTCTAAATATAGCTTACTGTTTTTTAGGTTTAGGCTTGCTTGGAGGTTTGGGAGTTTTTGGGTTAGGTTCATGAAGTAGATTAATATGATTTTTAATTTATACCTTTAAATTGTTTATAATCAGAAATAACATAACTTAATTTTCCCATTGCCAACCCTATAATACCAATATCATCTAACCATCCTAAAATTGGAATTATATCGGGAATAGCATCTATTGGAGAAAGTACATAAAGAATTGCCCCAATAATAATCCCAATAGTAACAGAGTCTAATTTATAAACTCCATTCCAATGATCTCTAATCATCGAAATTAACAATAAAAAATTACCTTTTTGCTCACCAAGTTTCCCTGCTTTTTTTTCTGCTTTTTCAACCTTTTTTCGGTCAATATTTTCTTCTTTAGAATATTTATTAAATCGTTCTTCTGAATCTCTTCTTTCTTTTTCTGAAATTTTCATGAATAATTATTTTTAAAATTTCCACAAACATAAATTCAAAACACGACACATTCTGTCGTATTTTATTAAATCACAAAAAATGAGTTGCATAAAACAACTCATTTTTTATCATTAAAATAAACTCTTATAGATTATAGTAGAAGGTTTTGACCTATAATATTCTCTGGCAATATCTCTCATAATATTAAGTCTATATTTTTCCATATCTAACTTATCGTTATATTTTTTTAGCAAAAGTTTTTCTTCTTTTATTTCTTTCTCATCAACATGCTTAGAAATTTTCGATATTAATTCTTTTGCTTTTTTACTACATGGAGAGCTAACATCAATTTCTTTTAATTTTTGTAAGGCTTTTCGATATTCATTTTTGGACAACTCTACTTCTGCTTCATGAATATTTTTATTACATAAAAATATCTGATATTTTGAAAATGCTATAACTGATTTTTCTTGGACTTTTGTATAACATTTTGAAGCTTCTCTAGGTACCGTAAAAACTTGAGAAATTGCTTTCCTAAAATTTTGAGTTGAAATTAAAAAATCTAAATCTTTAATTATTAACTCACAATTATTATTGTAGTAATCTACAATTTTATTCTTACTATTTTTCAGAAAATCTTTTAAGTTCTTTTTATTTGTTGAAATATTTACAAAAGCATTTGTAATTGCTTTTTCTTTATTTTTCCCTGAACCTCTTAAAGATTGAGTATAACTTGAAAAAATTCTTTTAGATTTCCTTTCTTGAACAAATAAAGTCAAATCTAAATCAATAACAGTAATATTACGCATACCCTCAATTACTGATTCATCATTGATATCAATTTTGGGAAAAATCAAAAAAGTATCAAAGAAATTTTCTCCTGAAATTCCATAACGTGAAATAATTTTATGAATTTTCGTTTCCAATTTTGAAATATTTTTTTGAGATAAATCTTCAGAGCTAGAAGGCATTACTACTGAAAAAGAAAAACTTTCTATATCTTTTTCTTGTGATAATGATATTATAGAAAACATTCCAAATAATATAAATATGATTTTTTTCATTCCTACTGTATTATAACATTAATTTTTCCTGATCCTTCAACATCTGTTTTCACATCCAATTGTAATTCATTTTTGATGTATTTTCTTATTTTCCTTGCCATTTTTGATGATCGATAATTTCTTCCTCTATCATCTTTTAAAGGAATTCTGAAATCATCTATAATCATTTCATATTGACTTACACCTTGTAAATGGTAATTATTTTTGAATGCATTTTCATCAAGCCAATCCTCTAATACTTCAGAAAGCAAATCTCCATCACCTGTAATTTCAGAATCCATATTATAATCAGAATCTTCATTAAATCCAATATTTATCCTTATCGAACGACCGTTTTCAACAATATCTCCAAATTTCAAATTCAAAGTATTCAAAAATTCTTCGACACAACTCACTGTTGCTTTTTCTGTTAATTTTGCAATATCATCTGTGTAAAATTTTCCTGATTTACCAACTTTATTAGAAAGTGACTGCCCTGTAAAAGAATCATAAGCTTGAAGAATCAATTTTACAGAATTTCCAGAATTTGATTTTTGAAAAAACACCTCAACCTCTACATAAAAATCAGCTCCTGAAAGACGAATAACCTCCGTTTTTAAATCTGTTTTTTTATTATTTCCTAAAGTACTTTCTTTTAATGCTATTTTTAAAGTTCCTGTAAAGTCTTTTGTGGTAAACCCTCTATTATCAAAGGCTTCTTTTACTTTGCTTATTGCTATTCTTTTGTTAAAATCATCTTCTAAAATTGTTCTAATATCCTGGTTTTCTTTCACAAATGGAATCACCATTATTGTCGGTTGAACTGTTTTCACTTCCTGTTGTGAAAAACTCTTTATACTAGATAAAAAGCACATTACAAACACAATATATTTCATAATTAAAATCCGAATTTCCTAATAATATTATGATCTTCTAAATCTTTTTTTAAAGATTTTATATTGATATTTAAATCATTTACAACAGAATAGACACCATTCTTTTTTTCTGATGGTGCTGATTCATAAGTCGACATAATGAATGATTTATATCTACTTCTAAAAAAAGAATCAAAATATTTTTTATGTTTTTCCATCATCTCGTCTTCATTTGATCCAACTAGTGGAACATCAATACTCGAATTTGGGATACCTCTAAAAAACAAAATCTTAAAAGCTTTAATTTCTGAATTCGTAAATGCTAAATCCTGATTTTTACCAAATCCTACACTTCTTAGCTCAATAGATTTATATTTATTTTCACTTATTAAATTTACTTCTCCTGTTAAAGCAATAACTTTTTTGGAGCATGAAGAAATTAGTATAAAAAATAACATTAAGTATAATAATTGTCTTTTCATAATTAATTTAATGAATAACATTCTATTTTCACACCTGATTTAAATTTCGACAAAATCTCCTCACCTCCTTTAATTACCTTAGCTTCCGAAATTTCATCTCCTTCAACTTTTGTTATTTTAATTTTTCCGATCATTTTTTTTCTTAATATATTTTTCCCATTTACCTCCATAGATTTTAGTTCATTTACACTAAAAATTTGATTCTTTTTTGCACCATTATTTGCTCCTGAATTAATCAAAAGTAATTTAGCTTTGGAGGAAGTTGCTTTTGAAATTTCAATAATAGAAGTTGTCACTGGAAAATGTTTCCCTACAAACTTATTTATTGATTTCTGTGTACCATTTAAAGATTTCAAAAAAGCTTTTTGTGGTGTATTTGAACTCCCTATTGATGCCAAATCTCCTAATCCTCCCATTAAACTTTTTTTGGGTTGAATCAATTCACTTGCTAAAACTTGACCTGATTCTGTATCAATAACTTGAAGAGAAAATGATATTTTACAATCATAATAATATGAATTATCTTTTGAAACAATTTTTGAAATGTCAACTTGACTAATACTTCCTGTAATAAGTTGTGTTGCTCCATCAAAGTTTGATTGCATCACTGTTTTACCATCTATAAAATCCTCTGTTTTTTGTAATTCTTTTTCTCTTTTAATTTTATCCATACTAGTTCTATCTACAATATGAAATCTGTTAGTATTATGAAATGCTTCTTTTACTTTGTCTTCTATAGCTTTTACATAATTTGACGAAATATTATTCGACTTAGTTTCAAATGCTGTTATAGCAACAGTTTTTTTCTGTCCAAAAGCAATACTTACAAATAAAAGAGTAATTAATAATGTTAGTTTTGTTTTCATTTTTATATTTTTTTAAAATTTTCCACAAACATAAATTCAATACACGACTCAGATTATCGTTTTTCATTTTATCCTAAAAAAATGAGTTGAATCTCAACTCATCTGCTTTTATAAAACTTCAAAAGATAAATACCCTTGGATTAAATAGCCGCTAGACTTTAAATCTAAACCGTGAATTCGCATAAAAGCTTTATGTATTTTTTCTGGTTCCGAAAAAGGACTCGGAAACAAACTAGAAACTTGAACAGACAAACCCTTATCTATAAATTCACCGTTTATAGTAAAAGATTGAGCTGTTTTCACAATAAATGTTGCCATAATTTTTAATTTTATTATGGTACAAATCAAATAAAGAAACACGACACAGAATATCTAACCACAAAAAAAATCCCAACCATTACGGTTGGGATTTTTAAAATCTCTAAGAGTCTGTTTAAAATTGTATCAGAATTTATTTTATAATTTATTAAAATGCTATTTTGAAGACTTTTTTAGAGTGCATAGCATCGCTATGGACGAGAAAAAAGACAAAAAAGAGCTTTTAAGAAGTATATAAATATTTTTGATATAAATTTAAACAGACTCTATAGAAAGAATTCTTACCTTCTAATCAAACTAAAGTGTCCTTTCTTTGTATAACGTCTTGTTGTTACAGTTCCATCTTCTGATACTCCTACAGACTTCACGATGTCTAATGAGAACCAGTAATCTGATGACGGTAATGGTTGACCATATCTTGTCAATCCATTCCATCCTTGTTTCGGATCTAATTTAACAATCACTTTTCCATATCTATCAAAGATGTAAATCTCTACACTTGCATAATTTCCACTCTCCAATCCTTGAATCTTCCATGTATCATGG
>NZ_JADOTV010000003.1 GCF_015767245.1 Aureivirga sp. CE67 | reverse complement strand
TTACCGTCATCAGATTACTGGTTCTCATTAGACATCGTGAAGTCTGTAGGAGTATCAGAAGATGGAACTGTAACGACAAGACGTTATACAAAGAAAGGACACTTTAGTTTGATTAGAAGATAAGAATTCTTTCTATAGAACCTGTTTAAAATTCTGATACAATTTGAAACAGGCTCTTAGAGATATTAAAAATCCCAACTGTAATGGTTGGGATTTTTTTTGTGGTTATTTTATTGGCTTAGGGATTGAAGAGTAAAGCTTTTCTTTTTTCTAAAATTTGTTTTTTCTTAGAAAGTGGAGGCGACCTAAGAAGCCCACGTATTTCTTTTAGAAAAACTTTTTAGAAAAATGAAAACTTGAAACGTAAAGCCCGACTTTGCTTTTGCAAAGGAAGCTCCAGAAAGTAATTTTAAATGAAGAGTGACAAGCTTTCCTAATTTTTAATTGAAATCTGGTGCATTTTTGTTAAGTGTGTCTATTGTATTTAGTATTTGTGTGGTCATGAGTTATGAACTCGTACCAGCTATAGAATTTTATTATTTTAAAACACACCCCTAACCCCTCTCAAGAGGGGAACTTGACAAACAGTAAATACCTTATATTAAATGATAATGATTGCTTAAAAGTTGATTTTATTGTTGAACCAAAAAACAAAAAAGGCAACAAAATTAATTGTTACCTTTTGATATCTATGAACTAGAAAGAATTATTGAACAATAATCTTTTTAGTTTCTGTTTTGTTATCTGAAGAGATTTTTAAAATATAAATTCCGCTTCTTAAGTTAGTGATTTGGAAGTTATTTTCTTTAGTTTCAAAATCTTTGATTAATGAACCTCTAATTGAGAAAACCTGTACATTAGCTTTAGAAATTTCTTTTAAAGTAATGTTGAAGTTTCCGTTACTTGGGTTAGGGTATACATTGAAGATTGATTGTTTTAAATCATCTCCTGTACTTAAATCATCACCTGAAGCCATGATTTTGAAATCATCAATGATCCATAGAGTAGGAGAACCATTTGAGTAATATTTGAAAGCAATGTAATTTTCTCCAGTAATTCCACTAACGTCTACATCTTCGAAAGTTTGCTCGATATAATCTGAACCATTGTAAATAGGTAAAGTGATATTAGGAACAGCAGTCCAAGTGTAGTTTGCTGGGTTTCCACCTCCAGGGTAATCAGAAGAATAAACTAATTCTAAAGGAGAATTTCCGTACTTATATTTGATGAATAAGCTTAATTTTTCATCAGAATATGTATCAAAATTAATTTTTTCTGAAGTGATTAACCAATCTTTAGATAAAACATCTTCTTGGTAACCATTCATTTGGTATTGGTTGTTATCAGTACAGAACCAGCTCTTATCACTAGCTTCATCATATGCTGTAAAAGCAATATTGTCACAGTTACTAAAATCTTCATCAATTAAAGTAATAGCATCTGTGGTAGTAGTAAAAGTTTTTAACTGACTTGGAGCAGAAACATTATCTTCTGTATCTGTAGCAGTAATATAAACTGTATAATCTGTACCTTCTGTTAAGTTAATTAAATCAACATTAGTTTCTGTAGTATTAAGAATTAAAGTTCCATCTACATAAACTTGGTAGTTTGCAATAGTAACTTCATCATTTGTATAATCCCATGTTACATCAGCAGTTGTGTGCGTGATATTTGAAATTGTAACATTTGATGGAGCTTCAAAACCTACACCGTCTCCCCAAATCATATTTACATATTCTGGGTGATCAATAAATGGATTTCTATTTCCTTGGAATTCGTATCCAGCATTATTTCTAACAATCTCTCTTTGGTTTACAGGATCTTGATTGTGCCAGTTTAATAAAATTTCGATAAACCAATCTTCATAAACTTGGTCAGAAGATCCATCTAACATTGCGTGATTCCAGTTAGGAATTTGGCTCTCATATCTTGTAGCAAAATATAACATACATCTTGCGATATCTCCTTTAAACTCATCGATTGGCTCAAATACAGTTCCAGAATAACCTAAAGTAGAATTGGCTCCTCTTTTAGAACCATTATCTGTAGTAACTGATGGATTATCAACTTCTCCGAAAGGGTAACTTCCTCTGATTCCATTAACTTTTCCGTCTGAAGGCACAACATGGTGAAAGTCAGATTTCATAGGACTTGCAGATCCAAAGATACCTTGAGGAAATAAATGCTCTCTATTATAACAATCTCCTTCATTCTGATAGTTTCCACATTTGTCAGTGTAATGAGCAAAGTTATATGGATCCTCTCCGTTAGGATTTTCAGAATACATATCTAAAACACTACCATCATTTTCATAATAGTTATCAGCATCTCCTTCAGCATAAGCACTGTATAAGTCACCATAACCTTGAGCAGAATGTCCGTTTGTAATAATTGTCTTTAATTGTGTTTTAAGAGTAAATCCTGTTGCAGTTGCACTATCATAGTATCCATCAGGAGCTTGTGCGAACAAAGCATTTACACCTAAGAATGATAATAGTAATATTTTTTTCATTAGGGTTGTAATTATGTTAATTGAATATGTAGCAAAAATAGAAGTAATATTGTGAATTCAAAAAAAAATAATTTCATTTTATGTTAAATATATAAAAATACTTTAATTTATTATGAATATAGTAAGGTTGTTTTGTTAAAATAAAGTGTTATTATCAAAAAAAAAGCATAATAAATTAATATTATGCTTTTTTTTTAAATATTTTGTGTGAAATCTACATAAATAGACTATTCAACTCTTTCTAATAATGCCATGTAGAAACCATCGTATCCTTCTGTAGCAGATACTTTTCTATCTTTTACAAATTTAAACTCTGGATGATTACTTAAGAATTTTTCAACTTGCTTCTCATTTTCAGAAGGTAAGATAGAACAAGTAGCATAAACCATTTTTCCTCCTGGTTTTACCATTTGAGAGTATCTATCTAAAATTTCTGCTTGAGTTTCACGAATTCTATCTAAAAAGCTTTCTTCTAATTTCCACTTACTATCTGGATTTCTTTTGAAAACACCAAAACCACTACAAGGAGCATCAATTAAAACTCTATCTGCTTTTCCTTTTAGTTTCTTAATTACTTTTGTAGAATCAATTACACGAGTTTCGATATTATGAGCACCACTTCTTTTAGCACGCTTTTTAAGTTCTGCTAGTTTATGCTTATAAATATCCATTGCAATAATTTGACCTTTATTTTCAGCCAAAGCAGCTAAATGTAAAGTTTTACCTCCAGCTCCTGCACAAGTATCTACAATACGCATTCCTGGTTTTACATCTAAAAAGTCTGCAACTAATTGAGAAGAAGCATCCTGAACTTCAAAATGACCTTTTTTGAAAATTTCAGTCATAAATACATTCTTACGCTCAACTAATTCTAAAGCTTGAGGATAATCTGCAAGCGTTTTAGTTTTGATGTCAATGCTATCTAAATCTTTTTGTAAAAATAATTTATTAGTTTTTAAAGTATTTGTTCTTAATACTACTGGTGCTTGTTTGTTTAAAGCTCTAATTTCTCTTTCCCAACGCTCTTCACCAAGTTCTTCAACAGCTACTTTATCCATCCACTCTGGAATAGACTCACGGATTGCTCTATTTTTCTTAAACTCATCATATCTTCCTCTAATTCTTCTTACAGGAGTATCTTCAAAATATTTCCAATCCGGTAATTGCACTTCATTTAATACACACCAAACCGAAAATACTTTCCATAGATTTTCACGAGTATAATGATTTTTAGTTCCTGCAATTTCATTATAAAGTCTTTTCCAACGAACAATTTCATAAATTGTTTCTGCAACAAAATGTCTATCTCTAGCTCCCCATCTTTTATCTTTTTTCAACGCTTTTGATACAACTTGGTCTGCATAATATCCTTCATTGAAAATAAGATCTAATGAATCTATAACTGTAAAAACTAAATTTCTGTGTAATCTCATTATTTTTTATTTAGAGCGCAAATTTAGTAAAGAATTTTGAAGCGCATACCCTTAAAGATAGTTAATTTTTCAAATCTTCTATTACAAAGAGCCTGTTTAAACTTTTTGATGCAATTTTAAACAGGCTCTTAATTGTTATTTGCTTTCTACATTATATTTTCGGTGAATACCAAATCCATAATTTACTCCAATACCGAAATAACTATTTTTTGAAATATTTCCGATAAATTTAAAACCAAGACTTCTTCCAAAAGATGTTTTTTTCCCGAAAGGAATCAAGCCATAAGGTGCTCTAAATCTTCTTTTTTTTCCTTTAAAAAATTTGATATTCGCTTCATAACCTAGTCCTACATAAGAATTATTTTCCCAATATTCTTTCCCATTTTGAGGACGAATTTTATCAGATTGAAAATTTAAAGAAGGACCTAAAGAAAGACTAAAAGAAGTACCTTTCGAAATCCATCTTTTTCCGTATAACAATCCAACTTCATTGTAGTAACTCTTTTGATCAACATAAGCATAAGGAAGAACTATTAGACCAGCATCAATATAATTACTATGAAAATCGTATTCAGAAAAATGATTGTATCTAAGTGTAAATAAATCTTTGTTATGTTGGTAATTTGTACTTAAACCAAACATAAATCCTCCATTTCCACCTATGACACCAGCTCCTCCAAAATTAAATTCTCCATATATAATAGGAGAGGAGTCGTTGTTTTTGTATTCTTGAGAAAAGGAAAAAAATGATAATAATAATAAGGTAATGTTTAATAAAATGTTGTTTTTCATATTTTGTATTTTTTATTATTCAAGAATAGTAAAATTTTCTGTTAAAAAATTATTTCCAATGTTAATTAATTGTAATCATTCTAAATAAGGTTTTTTAGTAATATAAAATCTTGATTTATCTTCTGTTGTTTTATACTGCTTGCTTAAAGTTTAAGCTATTTTTGATATTTAAACGATAGATTTCTATATTTACGAAAAACAATAAAAATTATGAAAAAGACACAAGTACTAATTCTCTTTTTACTTTTAACTACTTTGATAAGTTGTACAAAAAAAGTAAAAATGGATGGATTTTATTTTGGGGAAATTGGAAAAGAAAATAAGTATCCAACACTAATTAAATTTGATCATGGAAAATTTATTGATTATAATTATTCACCATATAATTATTTCACTTACACCCAAAATGGAAATAGTTTTGAGCTTAAAAATGAATTAAATGAAACTTCTAATTTTGATATAAAAGAACAAAACAATCTCTATTCTCTTTTTGTAAAAGATACTTTGATCTCCGTTTTTGAAAAACAAAAGTCAACTAATTTTGTATTCGATAATTTAAAGGATAAGCAGATTCAGATAAACTTACCAACTGGTGATACTAAAGAAGTAAATTTTAAAAGTCATGATTTTAGAAAATTAATATATTTAGGAAAGAAAGACGATGATTTGGTTGTAAGTTTTAAAGATACTACAATGAAATTAAGTGCTGATTTTAAAGAATTTTTAAATAATTATTATTCAAATGATGAATTATTAGAGTTCCCATTTTTTAATTTTAATATCATTGCAGATAAAAATATTAAAATTAAAGATTTAAACTACCTTAAAAAGATTCTTAAAACTTATGAAACTCATTTTTTTAATTATTTTTTGGAGTCAAGTAAATATGATAAAGTAAAAAAGGTATCGATGGGGTTAAAAAATGTTTATTCAAGTCTATATAATTTTGAATTAGCTGAAAAAGTAGGACCTTCTATTCCACGCCCTCCATTGCCTTATAGAGAAGATCATCATTTTAAAATTAAATTTTCAAATAATCAACTCTATTTAAATGATACTTTAATTACTAAAAAAACATTAGAGAAAACTTTGAAAAACGAAATAGAAAATTACCCAACCAAAACTTTTATATCTTTTTATATTTCAGAAGATTCTAAATATCAAGATTTTATTGATTTAAGTTTATTTTTACATAATATTTATTTAGATTTTAGAGATTCATATTCTGAAAAAATATATAACTTAAAATATGAGGATTTAAAAGACAAGTCGAAAATAAAAGATTTACAGAAAAAATATCCTAAACTATTGTATGAAATAGATAGTACAAGCTATTATAATTTTATAAAAATCAAATAATGAACAAGGAAGAAAATTATCTAGAAATAAATAAAAACTCTTGGAATCAGAAAACGAAATTTCATTTAAAATCTGAATTCTATGATGTTCCTTCTTTTTTAAAAGGCAAAAGTTCTTTGAATCAAACAGAGCTTGATTTATTAGGAAATGTAAAAGGAAAAAAAATCTTACATCTTCAATGTCATTTTGGTCAAGATTCAATTTCTTTGGCTAGAATGGGGGCAGAAGTTACTGCGATTGATTTATCAGATAAAGCAATTGAAGCTGGAAAAGATTTAGCAAAACAAACAAATACAGAAGTTCGTTTTATTTGCTGTGATGTTTATGATTTACCAAATCATTTAGATGAAAAATTCGATATTATTTATACAAGTTATGGAACAATTGGTTGGCTGCCAGATTTGGATAAATGGGCGAAAGTTATTTCTCATTTTTTAAAACCAAATGGCGAATTTGTTTTTGTAGAATTTCATCCAGTAGTTTGGATGTTTGATGATGACTTTAAAGGAGTTAATTATCCTTATTCAAGCAAAGAAGCAATTATCGAAAGTTATGAGGGAACTTACGCAGATAAAAATGCAGATTTAGACGCTGAATATGTGATGTGGAATCATGGAATCGATGTAGTTTTAAGTAGTTTGCTTCAAAATGATTTAGAACTTAAATCTTTTGAAGAATTTAATTATTCACATTATGACTGTTTTCGTCACACTGTCGAATTTGAACCAAATAAATATAGAATAGAAAAATTCGGAGATAAAATTCCGATGATGTATTCGATTAAAGCAATAAAAAAAGCATGAAAATAATTAAATTTTTAGCAGTATCTTTTTCATTAGTTTTCCTTTCTTGCAAAGAAGCTAAAAGTCAAGAAAAGGAACTGCTGATACAAAATAAAATTGAGAATAAAAAAAGTATCATCAATCCAGAAGGAAAAACACTTAAGACAAGATTTGAAACTCCAGAAGGTTTTGAAAGAATAAAAGTTCAGAAAAATTCTTTTGGAGATTATCTTCAAAATCTACCGTTGAAACCACATGGAGCCATTGTAAAATATTATAATAGTGACAACAAATGGAATAAAGATGTTTATCATGCTGTAGTAGATTTAAAAATTGGAAAGAAAGATTTACATCAATGTGCAGACGCTGTGATGCGATTGAGAGCAGAATATTTATGGAATCAAAAGAAGTATGATTCTATTCATTTTAATTTCACTAATGGTTTTCGTGTAGATTATTCAAAATGGATGGAAGGAAATAGAATTGGAATCAAGGGAAATAAAACTTGGTGGAAAAAATCTGCGAAGCCTTCCAATACTTATGAAAATTTTTGGAAATATATGGAGCAAGTTTTTACCTATGCCGGAACTGCTTCGCTTTCAAAAGAATTGAAAAGTGTTTCTGTAAAAGATTTAAAAATTGGTGATGTTTTTATTCAAGGAGGATTTCCTGGACATGCAATTATAGTTGTAGATGTTGCTATAAATCCTAAAACGAAAGAAAAATTATTTATGTTGGCTCAAAGTTATATGCCAGCACAAGAAACACAAATTTTACAAAACTTAGAAAATCCGAAGAGAAGTCCGTGGTATTCTCTAGAACATGCAAATAGATTATATACTCCAGAATGGAGTTTTGATAAAACAGATTTAAAACGATTTAAATAAAATATTTATGTTGATTTGCGAGCAAATACATTTAGTTTGGTTAATTCTTTTAGTTATAAATTTTATAATGGCTATTTTGTTTTTGCTTTCAACTTGGAAAAGAGCAAAGTTTAGTTCTAAACCAATATTAGATGCTCGGTTAAAATATTCTTATTTAGATGTTGTGAATTATCTGAATGAATTAAAAGGAGAAGGGCGAAAATTATATCAAAATTCCATAAAATATTTAGATATGATTTTCCCGCTTCTTTATGCTGCGCTTTTCATTTTTTCGTATTTAAAAATTGGATGTTGGAAACCTGATATCACTATAAACAAAATGATTTTTCTTTTTCCAATTCTCGCTATGATTTTTGATTATTCCGAAAATATTAATATTCTTTACTTCTTAAAAAATCACCCGAATTATACGAAATCTAAAGTCAATAAATCTTCTTTTATGACACAATTGAAATGGTTTTTTATTCTTATTTCAATTGCTTTCGTTTTGCTTTATTTGGTTCTTTGATTCGTTTTAAATAAATCTATTTATAATAAGATTTTCAAACTAGTGAACTTATACTAAAACAACAAAAATACTTTTTGAAAAATACACTATACATTTCAAAAATATATTTGTCAGATTTTTAAATTTACCTTTTCGTTTTTTTATATTTTTACAGGAATCACATTTTTCATTTAACCTTTAATGAAAATTGCTAACTATAAAATTAAATTAACAAAAATGAAGAACTTCAAATTAACTATTTTCCTTTTTCTAGGGGTTACAATTCAAATGTTTGCGCAAGATTTTACGGTGCCTGAGAATTATAAACTTGAAACAAGAGCAGATTATGAAAAATATAAGCCAAATGTTGTAAAAGCAGTTGATTGGTACATTAACACTCCACTGAATCAAGAAAAAGAAAAAAGGGCAAAAGTGTATAAATTTCTTTTTGATTGGGTACAAGGGAGTCCAGATGTTATTATTTCTGTAAATACTTTTAATTTAAATGCTGCTGATTCTCCGGATTTATTGATGGCATTTTTAGGAGGGTGGACAAAATATGCTATTGAGACTAAGAAATATGAGGATGAAATTAATGGTAATCTTGCTGGATTTGATGCTTTGATTCAATATTATGAAACGAATAAATCTTTAATTGGTAAAAAGAAAAAGATTGAAAAAATTATGAAGCTTAAAAAGAAAGGAAAATTAAAAGATAAAATTATTTCTGAAATGTAATAAAATAGAAACAGGATCCGAAAAGATCCTGTTTTTTTATTGAGTTCATTATCGATTTGTGTTTTCGAAAGGTGGTTTCCAATTTTTTTGTTTCATAATCTGTTTCACTTCTTCATAAGAAAGAGGAGCAAAACCATGACAATCTACACCAATATCGAAAGAAAGAGAAGTTTCATCTTCTTGTAAAGTTCCATGAGAATGACCATATAAATGATAACTTCCCCAATGCGAACAATTCCATTCTTTCATGGCATAATGAAACAAAATAACTAATTGTTCTCCGCGTTCAAATTCATCATCTTTTACAACAAGTTCATGATAATCTTTGATCCACTCAAATCTTGTATGGCAAGCTTCTGCAGATTTTTCATGATTTCCTTTGATTAAATAAATTTTACCATTTAATCTTTCTAAGATTTTTCTCATTTTCCCTGAAGAGTAAAAACCAACGTCTCCAAGATGATAAACTTCGTCATTTTCTCCAACTTTTTCATTCCATTTTTGAATCATATATTCATCCATTTCTTGAACAGAATCAAAAGGTCGGTTAGAAAATTTCAAGATGTTTTTATGTCCAAAGTGGTTGTCTGATGTAAAGAATATTTTATTCATTTTTTAAATTTTTTAATTAATAATATCATTGCCGAATTCTTTGGACACACCAGATTACATTTTAAAGGTTTTAAAAGTTCTCATAATTTTATTTTTTAATATTTCATACGAAATTAAGTATTTAATTTTGAATTCAATTAATTGGTTTTTAATTTTTCTTCAAAGTGTGCAATTCTTTTTTTGTGATAATCAGAATTACTTAGTTCATAAGCTTTCTTTACATATTCAAGCGCTTTTTTGAAATTATTATTTCTCTCATAATATTCTGCATAAGAATCATAGACATTCGGACTTTCAGGATAAAACTGAATTGCATATTCAAAATACATTTTCGATTTCATATTTTGGCCAACATCCATACTCATATATCCCAAAGCATTCAACAAATCTTCTGGGTAAGGAGCAACATCATATTTAAAATGAGATTTTAATTTCTTAGCTCTATGTTCAATGATTTTTTTCAGTTCTTTTGTAGATGTTTCAAAAGAATTGAATTTATCTGTATTTTCCATTTGATACCATTCGAAATTTGCAATCATTCCATCCATAATCGATGGAAAAGGAATAGTTCCATGTAAATCTCTTTTATAAAATTTCCAATCCAAATTCATTTTAGGACAGTTTTGCTCCAAAATCTCTTTCAATTGAATATTTGATCTTGCAAAAATTGTCATTTCAGATTTATCTTCCATCACATTATCAATAGTGATATTTGAATTTTGCATATGTAACTGCCCTCCAAGAGAAATAAAAACAGATTTTTCTTCAAGATTTAAATTCTTTTTATTTTGCTTGAAATCTTTTACTAATTTTTGATTATCCCAATCCAAACTTGGGTCAATTGCAATATAATTTTCGAAAAGATGAGGTTTGTGAAGTAAAGTGTTTAAAGTAAACAATCCACCATACGAATGTCCGATTAAAGTTCTATAATTTGTTGCAGCATATTTGTTTTCAATATGTGGAATTAATTCTTTTTCAAGAAAATCTGCAAAAACAAGTGCTTTACCACTTTCATCCGCTAAAGGCATTCCATATAATTTTTCAACTTTAGAAATAGTCAAATCTCGAACTCTATTTTCCTGATTAGAGATTCCAACCAAAATCATCTCTGGGAAAAATCCACCGCTATAATATTGATGCACATCTACAACAGTTGGTAAAATCATTTCACCATCTAAAATATAAACCACAGGATATTTTTTAGACATATCGTAATTCTGTGGAAGTTGGACATAGAAATCTCTATTTTCTTTTAAAATTTCAGAATAAATACTTTCTTTTTTTCCAATAGAAATTAAATATTCTTCCTTGTTTTGACTAAAAGAATTTATAGAAAAACAAAGAAATAGGATAAGTAAATATTTTAATTTTTTCATTTTATTTGATTAAGGTTCGTTTTATTTCATAAATATTTTCTTTTTCAAGCTACTGATTCTTCCCAGAGCAAATTCCGTAGATTGCTTATTCTTATATTCATATCTTCGGACATAAGTTTCATAAAGCTCCAAAACATCTTTATCTTCTTTTTTTAGAATATCATAAAGATGTGCTTGTTGAAACAAAGCTTTGTAATTTCCTCCATTTTGTTTCAATGCAATATGGATATGTTTTAAAGCTTTCTTATATTTTTGATCTTCTTTAAATAGCATCGCAAGCTGGAAATGCTCTTCATCTAATTTTGGTTGTCCAACAGCAATTGCTTGAAAATAATATTGAGCTGCTTTGTCCGAATCTCCTTTTTCTCGATACATTTCTGCAACATAAGTATAAGTTTTATGATTTTCTGGATCTCCAAAGATTGCCTTTAAATAACTTTTTTCAGCTTCATCCCACTTTTTTTGTTTAGTATAAATCATTCCTTTAATAAGAAAACTAAAATATTCTTTAGGATAAATGGCATCGTATTTTTTCAAATATTCAAAAGCAGTATTATATTCTTTAGCTATATAAAGACGTTTTATTTTCTTTTCATTTAATTTTTTGTCACTTGGCGAAATCTCTAAAGCTTTATCAAGAAAAATATTACTAGAATCTGGAATTTTCATTGAAGAGTATGAACGTTGTAAGGCTTTCAAAGTTTTAAAATGCATCGGATCTCTTTGAAAAGCTTCTTTATACATTCTATGAGATTGCGGAATATGTAGTAGTTTTTCAAGAATTGTTCCTGTCAAATAAGGATACATAGGATTGATAGAATCCTGATTTGTAAGATTCAAAAGATATTCATAAGCTTTGTCATAATTTTTAAACTTTAAATAAATCAGACTCAATTGATATTTTGCGGTAATATTCAATGAATCTTCTTTGATGATAGCTTCATAAGTGTCCAAAGCTTTTAATTTTCTTCCAACAGAATTGTAAATTTTTGCAATTTTCAGTTTGGTTTTTAGACTTGGTTCTTTTTCATTGTACTTCAAATAATAGTCCAGTGCTTTATTCTTATTTTTTGAATTATAATAAATATCTGCAATTTTCTTTATAAAAATAGGTGAGGAGTCTTTTTCTTTTTCTATGAGTTCAATAGCTTTCAAATAATTTCCATTATCAAAAATACTGTCAGCTTTATATAAAATTTCTTCCACAGAATTTTGAGAAAAAATGAAACTAAAATTTAAAAGAAAAATTAGTAGTAATAGTTTTTTCATATATACGAATTTATTAAGTGTTTGAGTTGCTGTTTTATCAAAATTAATACCGAGTTTTATGTTGATATGTAAAATAATTATTAAGGAAATGTAAATAACAGAAATAAAGATTGGTGAGTAAATATTCTTTTGAAGTCTCTTTTATGTTTAAATAAATACTAATATTGTGCAAAATTATTTCGTTTAAAATGTCTGAAAAAGAAAAAGTACTATTTGAATTTAAGTCCGAACAAAAATTAAGTTTAAAAAGAAGAATCTTTGAGAGGATGTTAGTTCCTCTTATAATATTTCTATTTGGAATAGCCAAAAATTCCTTGATTCTATTTGTAATAGCTATAGTTTTATTTATTGGTTTAATGTTGTTAGCGATTTATTCTAAAAACAAAAATTATATCGATGAACTTATAATAACTGAGAGAAAAGTTCTGATAAAATTCCAAGATTTATTCAAACAAAAAGAATTGGAATTAAGTAGGAGTGATGTGAACTCAAAACTTTATGTTGAAGGTTTAAGAAGTGTTTCTCATAGTTTAGAACTTAGTTTTGAAAAAGATTCTAAAACAAAAATAAAACAACATCAAATTTTTGATTGGTCTTCAGAAAAGTTAGTTGAGGTGGATAATTTACTTAAAGTTAAAAATTAGATAAGATAGCAATAACTTAAATGATTCTTTTTAAGTGTTTTAATTTTTGAAAATTTCTATATATTAGCTCGCAAATAAAATTATTAAAATGAAAAAATTAATTTATGCAGACTATGATGATGAAGGTGTTTATCTTTATCAAGCATTTAAACCTGAAATTGTGAAAGTAGCCGTAGAGTTACAAACGTTTGGAAAAGGTTTTGGTTTGGATAGAATTACTTGGATTAAACCTTCTTTTGGTTGGATTTTGAGAAGATCGAAATATGCAACTAAAAACAGAATGCAAGCAATTGCTAGAATTAAAATTACACATGAAGCCTTTTTAGAAATTTTAGAACAATCTATAATTACACATTGGGATTCTGAGATTTATCCTTCTGAAGATACATGGAAAAAACAGTTGGACAATTCAGATGTAATTCATCAGTGGGATCCGGAAAGAGATATTATTGGAAAAAGACTGGATCGACAAGCAATTCAGATTGGAATTCGTGGAGAAGTTATTAAAAAATATGTATCCGAATATATTATTTCTGTGGAAGATGTAACTCCTTTAGCTCACAAACTCGGAGAACTAAAAAAGAAATATTCTAGACACTTCCCGAAATTACCCGAAGAAAAAGAATATGAAATTCCAGAAGAATTATTCAAAAAACTAGGATGTACAAAATAAGAAAAGACCGATTATTCGGTCTTTTTTATGTTTAAATCTTATTATCTCACTTCAATTTAAATAGATAATTTAAAAGAATCATTTTTTTATTTAAATATCAAAAATGCTCAACTAAAGCCTTGCATTTTAATTTATTGTAAAATCGATTTTCTTTCCATTTTTAATGGAAAAAAGTTCATAATATTGTTCAATTATTTTAAATTGTATGTAGAAATCAAATGAATCTTTTAACTGAAATACTAAATCTTGTAATTTTTAAAGATTACAGACAAAAGGAAGCTTTTGAAAATTTAAATGAAATGGTAAAATATTTAAAACAAATTGCATGAGAATTATAATTCTATTATTAATATATATAACAAACTTTTGGTTTAATTCAGAAAATAAACAGGTTTTAGGGATAAACGAAAAAGAAATTTCTTCAAATATTATTTTAAAGAATAAAAAAAATATAGAAAAATTAGTTCAAGAATTTAATGTTTTTTTAAATAATTCAGCTGCTTCAGAATTTAATTTTTATCCAAAAAAGGAGTATAAATCTAATTTTGTAGACTTATTTTTTAATAAAAATGTAATTGAAATTAAAGGTTTTGGAAACAAAAAATATAAAAACTGGAAAAAAATAAAAGAAGCTGATCTCGAAGTTTTTCTAATTAAATATAAAACAGAAAAAGATGCAAAGACTGCTTTTTTAAAGTTTAAAGAATTTTCTAAAGAATATATTCATAGATCTGTAGGAGAACCTGAAATACCAAGTGAATTTGTATTACAAACAACGATTCCAAAATCTGGAAGTTTTATTTTTTCTACAGAAAATTATATTGTTTTATTGGCAAAAAGATGTAGAGGGAATAGACTTAACATTCCTTGGGATGAATACGAAGAATTATTTTTAAATAAATTAAATATTCATGGCAAGACAATAGAAGTTGTTCATTCAGATTGTGGAGATGGTAGATTTAGTAGAAAAAAAATCACTATGTAATTTCATATCAATCCAAAGTCTGTACACCACCACCATTTACAAAAAGAATTTGCCCGCTTACCCATTCAGAAATTGGCGAAGCAAAATATAAAATAGCTCCAGCTATATCCGAAACTTCACCCAATCTTTTAATTGGCGTGCCTTTCAACATTTTTTCTTCAATTTCAGGAGTAAGAACTGTTGAAAGTGCATGCGTTTTTGTAGCTCCAGGACCTATTGCATTCACACGAATCCCAAATGGTCCATAATCAAAAGCTAAATTAGCTGTCATATGATTAATTGCTGCTTTAGAACTAGCGTAAGCACTGATATTTGGACTTTTATTGATAGAACTCATCGACGAAATATTAATAATCGATCCATAAGCATTTTTTTTCATTTCTTGAGCACACAGCTGAGAAAGTCTCCAAGAACTAAAAACATTTAATTGAAAAACTCTAGCGAAATCATCTACAGAAATTTTAAATGGATTTTCTCTACCAGCTCCGCCACCTCCAGCGTTATTGACTAAAATGTCTACACGTCCAAATTCTGATTTGGCAAGATTAACCAAATTCACTAAATCTTCATCTTTTAAGACATTACACTCTGTCGCTATTGCTAAATTTTTTCCAAAAGAATTATTAATTTCTTCAGCAGTATTTTTTGCATCATTTATATTTAAATCTGCTATAATAACATTGGCGCCATGCTGTGCTAATATTTCACAAGCACCTTTCCCAATACCGTTTGCACCTCCAGTTATTATAGCAGTTTTTCCTTCTAAGTTGAAAAGATTTTTTGTTTCCATTTTAAAATGATTTGTAAATAAAATTACGATTAAATCATTTTTAGATAAAAATTAGGCTGTTAATTTAAAACCAAAAAATGAAAAAATGTATTTTAATAATTCTTTAAAAGAGAATACAAAAACATTAATAACAGAATCATCTTCTTTTTCATTATTTAAGGTAATAACCAAAACCTAAAACCTCCCCAATAATTTCTGTAGTTTTTAGAAAAAGAAAGTAAGTTTTCAGACTTTGGTAAATTATTTTTCATAGCATATTTGTTGTAATCATTTTCAGATTTAAACTCCAGCATTTCTGAGGAGCTTAAATCTAAAATGAAATATTTGTTTTTATATTTATAAAACCAATCTTCAAGATTTCCACACAATTTACCATTTTGAACTAAAAATCTTGTAGTATGAATGTCATGATTATCACTGGATCTAATATTGTTTAAATAACCGACATCTTCCCAATTTGTATTTTCTATTTTTTTCCAATGACCAATCGGAATTATTGGTCCATCACCTAATCCATGATTTCCCCAATAAGTAAAAGAGAAAAGTAATAAACATTGTGAAATTATAAATCCAAAAACAAACCAATATTTCTTCTTATTCTTTTTCAGTTTTTGAATCTTTTGATTATTCTTGAATTTTCCTATAAAAACTATAATCAGAATCAGTAAATACGCATAAATAGATGCTTGAATTGAAATCTTAAATAGTTGAAATATAAAATGAAATAATACTTCCATTGATTATTGATTTTGAATTGAAACTTTACGTAAAAAATGTTTAATCTTTTTTCTATAAATAATTATTAAAAACAAAATCAACACAATATACATACTTGGCTCACTCATTCTTTGCGCTTCTTCTCCAGCATCTAGAGTGTTTTTACCTGAAAGAATTTCTTCTTGTTTTTTCAATAAAGCTTTTTTCTGAGATTCATTTTCTACAACTATATAAGAAGTAAAACGATTCATAATTCTAGATTGAAAACTATATTTTACTTGTTTTTTCCAGTCATTTTCTAAAGTATTTGGATATAATAAAAATGAACGATTTTTCGCATCCATATATAACCCTGTAATTGCTGAATTTTCTTGAATTAAATCTTCAGGAATATTAAAAAGTTCATTTTTTAGAACTAATTCCGATCCTGAATTATTCGCTAAAAATCGTGATTTAGTAAGGTTAATTTCGTATTCCAAAACAGATTCAAAATTTTTGTTGAATTCATGAGAATCTATTGTGTTTCTAGGTTTCTTGATCAGTGAATGCGTTTCTAAATTTCCATTTTCTATTAGATTATAAAAGAAAGGGTTTTCAGGAAAAGTGAATTTTAAATCAGCGAAATCTTTATTTAAAATTGCTTCATCAAATTCATCAGTAATTGTGATAAAAATCGGAAAAGTCTTCTCATTATTCATGTAAGATTTTACTAGATTTTCTCGAATTGCTCGATCTAAATAAAAACCACCTTCTTTTTTGAAAATTTCATATTCAATTTTCCAGTTTTCATCATATGAAACTGTCTTTTGTACTCGATTTACAAATGTAATTTTAGCATTTTTAAAGAATTCTGGATGCTTTTTCTGTAGTTCTTCCATTCGATTTTCAAGAGTAAAACGATCTAAATTTTTTGAAGTATCTATAAGAAAATGAAAATATCCTTTTCGTTTTATTTTTAGTAAATTATCTTTTTCTTTAGAAGTCAAGAAAACAAAATCATCGTTCTCATAAAAAGCAGAAGAATTATTTTTTTCTCCTAATTGTACTTTTCGATCATCTATTTTAAACAAAAATGGTTCTTTATGAATAATTTCAAATCCAGTTTTTCTTAATTCTTTATTTGCAAAAGGAAAAACTCTAAAAGAAATGGTATTTCCTGTTGTATAGAAAAGAATTCCTGGATCTCGATTTACATTTTTGATACTTGAATAAATCCATTTTGCAGCTTTTTTTTCGGCCAAAATTCCTTTTTCTTTTTTATCACCAACATATAAATAATAATCATTAATCCAAGCTCCTTCTGGTAGATTCAAAATAGTGCTATATTCTCTAAAACCTCGATCTAAATTATTCAAAACCTCCAAATCGATAGTAGAAATCCATACTTTATTTTTCGAATCAAAAACACTTTTATGCTTTAAATCTTTTATTATAACATCTTTTTCTTTAACAAAATCTACTATAGGTTTTTTATATTCCTTTCCAAAAAATATACTTTCAATTTCGTTTAATTTATCTTCAGAAAGTGTCAAATTATCTAAAACAATCCAATTGTAGTAGTTAGAAATAAAAGGAAGCTCATTTTCAAATAATTGATCTCTTTTTTGTTTATTATGACGAATGCTTTTGATGACTTTTTCTAGCGATTCTGTATTAATATCTTTAGTGACAAAATAATTTGGATTGTAGATATAATCTAACGTATTCATAATTGTATTTCTGTCTTTGATAGATTTTATGGTAATTCCAATCGGAATTATTAGAAAACCAACAATCATTAAGGTTATTAATTTATTACTAGAAAATTGTTTTGAAAGATTGTCGAAATCTGTTCTTAGTTCTTTAACTTGAATAATAAAAAGAAAAATAGGAGCTAACATTAGAATTCCTACTCCTAGAAAAATAATTGCAATTAATGAAAATGGAATTAATGGTAAAAAGATTACAAAAAAGTATAAAGAAAAAGTGAAGCAAATAGATTTAATAAAAAATAATAAAATATTAATTTTTGGATTCGAAGTTGATCGGATTGTTAGAACTATTCCATTGACAATTGTAAAAAAATATATCCAAAAATTATCGAACTTTCCGATAAATTGTAAATTTCCTTCAAAAGAATAAGCATAGATTAATAGACCTAAAAGCGGAAGTATAAAACCAATACAGAAATTAATATGTTGCTGATATTTATTACTTTTTTTAGAATTAGCTCTTTTTCTAGTAACGATATAAAAGAATCTGAAAAGAAAAAAGAAAAACGCAATGACACTAATCACAAAAAGTAAAATTCCTATATTTTCAATAATTTCATTACTTCTAAATTTCCAGAAACTAGAAATCACATTTACTACAATATACCAGCTAATCGGAATTGCAACTGCTATACCCATATTTACTAATGCATTGTGTTTTTTGTGTTCTGGTGTCAGAATTTTTATCCCGCAAATCATTAAATAAATCAATGTTGGAATAATAAAAGTTCCTACATATTGAAAAATATTATCCGTATTTGTAAGCCATCTTGGAACTCTCCAAGAACTATAACTACTCATGTTTTTTATAAAAAAAATAAAAAAAGCAGCAAAAGTGATAAAATGAATTATCGTAAATTTTAGTGATATTAATTTCTTTTTTGTTATTAAAAAAATCGAATGTACTAATGCAATAATACTTACGGATCCAAGAAAAATGAAAAGATAATTCCAGTTTTCTTTTGCTTTTTCATCTAGATATGGCGTGATTAATTCAAATTGATTGTAGCATATAATTGCAAGAATTAGTACAGGAAGAGTACTTATAATCAACATCCATTTTGGATTAAGAAAGTTTTTCATAGATTTTTTTGTTTAAAATTTTATTTGTGAAATAATAGATCAGGATTAAAAATGTAATTGTTGTAGTATAACCAATAGCTTGATGTGTAATATTTGGATAAGTTTCCATTATTTGAAAGTTTAATTCTTTCAAAATAAGGTTGCTATAAATCCTAAAGAAATTTATGATAATAGTAATCGAATAACTAAAGATTAAACTCAAAAAAAGTGAAAGAAATAACCAAAGATTCTTATTGATTTTTGAAATAATTAAAAAAGAGAAAATTAAAAAAGAATTCATCCATAAATGAAAACCAGCACAAGATTTATCAATATAGATGTGGAATTTTTGAAAATAAAATCCATCTTCTTTTGTAAAAGTAGAAGTGGAGTTTGTTGCAAATTCTAAAAGTAAACTAACTGGTTTTGTGAGAAAAAGTGTATTCTCAGAATTTGAAAACTTGAACAAATAACTTAGAATGATAAAAATGAAAATTACCGAAAAGTAAAATCCAAATTTTTTGTTGATTAGCATATTTTTTATCTAATGATTAATAAATGTTGATATCATAACTACGAAATCAAGATTTTATTATAGAATGTTTAATTGTTTTAAAAAGAACTTTGAAAAGCAAAGTAAAATAATAAAAAATAAATCAGCAAGAATATTTTGAACTATTTTACTGATTTATATAAGATTTTTGTCAGATACTACTTCGTTCTAAAACTTAAAGAACCACATTGTGAAAATTTTGATGCATTTGCGTAGTCAAGTTTTTCATGTTTTACGAAATCACTTAAAGTTTCTTCTAAATACTTTTTATCCTTATCCGAAATGTTTTTGTTTCTAATTTTATAAGTAAAATAATCAACTTCTCCATTTTTTTTAAAATAGACTTTAGATGTTACTTTTACCAAACTATCTTGTGTTTCCCATGTATGCTCTTCTTTACTTTTATAATCTCCTATTGATTTTATAAAATTTGTCCAACTATTTATAAATTGATTTTTATCTTCTTCACTAAAATCATCTTTAAATACAGAAGTATACAAACTATCTGGATTTGTGCTTCTGAAACTTTTATAAGCAATCGTGTCATAATTTGGGATAATCTCCGAATTATATACTTTTTCTATTTTAATCTTTTTTGAAGGTTTAGTTTCAATTTTACTTTCATTTTTGCAGCTTATCATGCTTGCAGAAGAAAAGATTAAACTGAAAAGTAGTATTTTGTTTAATTTCATTTTAATTTGTTTTTTTATTTACCATGCAATAATTATTCCGAAAGCTAGTTAATGTAAAAAAGTTTATTCAAAAAAAATACTTATGAAAACTCTTAAAATTATCTTTTTTGCTTTTTTTCTATCGTTAAGTTTCACGTCATTTTCTCAAGAATTAAAACCATTGAAAACATGGAAAGAAACTGTTGACACCTCAAAAAGAGAGAATAAAAAAATAATGTTGGTAATTACAGCATCAGAATGGTGTAAGCCATGTATAAAAATGAAGAAAAAAGTTTTTTCAGATGTCAATTTTATCAATAAAGTAAACGAAGAATATGTTTTATATATTTTGAATTATCCAAATCCAATTATAATAGATAGTCCAGTATTTATAGAAAGCGAACGTTTTGTTGAAAAATACAAATCGAATGCTTTACCTTCCATTTTTATCGTAGACTCAGATGAAAATTTGATCAAAACTATTAAAAAAGTAACTTCCTTGAAAAAAGTAATGCAACAACTTGAAGTTTTATAAAATAAAAAAGGTAACAAACTAATGTTACCTTTTTCTCTTTTTATTTAGAATATAATGACTAACCTCTAGATTAGTTTATTTGATTAAAAGTCACACTATTTGGAATAATACCAACTTCTAATGATTTTTCTTCTGTTAAAGTATTTAAATCATAAACTACAACAGATCCGAAAGAAATATAATCTTTAGCATCCGTAACGAAAATTTTATCTTTTCCTACTTTTAAACCATAAGCATTGATTCCATCTAAAATAGCTTGTGTTGGTAAAGATTCACTAGAAGTTTCTAAAGAATATAATCCTCCATTTAAAGCATAATACATTTTATTGTTGTAGAAATTTAAGTGTCCTGGGTGCTCATCAGAAGCAAAATCCATTGTTTTTTCAATTTCTAATGTAGTCGTATTGATTTTAGTTAAAGAACCAGCAGTTTCGTCTCCAGTCCAAGCTGCTTTTCCAGCTCCCATTACCCATAAATTACCGTTGATGTCTAAAACAGCAGAGTTTGGAATATCTCCAACAGTAATAACTTTTTCAACAGTGTTATCTAAAGTGTTAATCACTGAAACTTTATCATTTTGTCCCCAAGCTCCTTGGTGTAATACAAAAACTCTATTTCCTAAAGTATAGATTTTTTCTGGACCTAATTCCACATCAATTGTACTAGTTACCGTATTTGAGTTTAAATCAACAACTGCAATAAAATCATCATTTTCATCAGAAGTATCTCCCCAGTTTGTAACATATGCTTTGTTTCCAGCAACAGTTGTCATAAATCTTGGATTGTCTAATCCTTCTTCGATTTCTCCTTCTTTTTCAAAAGTAAATCTGTTAGCAATTTTGATTACATGCGAATCATTTACAACGATATATGCTTTATCATTTGAGATTGTCATAGATTGTGCAAGAGATCCTAAATCTTCGTTATTTACTGTTTTGTAGATATCTTTTTTTACCTCAGATAAATCGTAAGGAATGAAAGAAACAGTTCCTGGAGTATTTCCAAAACTTCCTTCGTTTACTACGAACATTCCGTTGTCATAATCTCCGATTGGTCCTGATGTATCGTCATCACTACTACAAGATGTGAAGAATAAACTAGCTGATGCTAAAATTGCGATTGAAATTTTCTTAAAATTCATTTGTCTATAATTTATACGTAAGTGTTAATTGATAATTTCTATTTGGCATTGGTCTATTATAAACCACAGTATAAGGCGTGTTGTAAATATTATTTACTTCCAAACCAATACTTAATTTTTGTTTCTTTTTCAGTTTAAAATCATAATACATCGCAATATTTGAAATATTATATGGATCAATTTCTTGATTACTGTTAGTAAGATTTTTTACAGAATCTGTCCAGATAAAATAATAATTAAATGAAAAAGATTTATAACTATAAGTCAATATTTCAGAAGTTTTGAATTTTGGTACATACATGATTTGTTTTTTCAATTCTGCATCTTCCGAAATTGTATAACTGAAATTTGACGTTAATTTAAATTTATGATTATTATATTTGTAAGTATAATTTCCTGAAAACTGAACACCATAACCTTCCATTTTTGCAACATTAATTGGTTTCCAAACATTTCCAGTAGGTTTCCATTGGATCATATTTTTGCTATCGATTAAATATCCGATAACATTAAATTCTAAATTTTTAAACTTAAAATAATTACCAATTTCAATTTGTTTCGATTCTTCAGGTTTTAAATCCGGATTTCCTTGATTTGGCCAATATAAATCGTTGAAAGTTGGTGTTCTATAATTTGTAGAAGCACTTGAAGTAATTGTATAAAAAGGAAGAATTTTATAAGAAAAATCAACCCCAAAAACAAAAGGAACATCATAAGGGGTCGTCCATTCTTTTCGAACATTCACACCATAATCAAATTTCTTTGTAACCAAATGTCTAAACAAAGCATAAGAAGCAACAGTATTTCTTCGATGACTATCTACCGTACCTTGGCTCCAATTTTTAGTATATTCTAAACCAAAACCTGTCTTTATTTTCTCACTCAATTTTCCAATTAAATCATATTTTGTAACAAAAGTTCTTCCTTTACCAAAATCATGATTTTCTTTTTCTCTATTTGGAAAATATTGATATAAATCTTGAATATAAGCTACTTTTAAGTTTGAATTTAAACCAGATTTTTTATAATTCCATTCTACCAAGCTTTTTAGATTTTCATCCTTTTGTTTGTCTTTTGCTTTGTTAAAAAGAGTAGAAGAGAGGTTACGGTCTAATAAAGTTCCTAAAGAATAAAACTTCAAAGTATTATGATCGTTAAGTTTTGTAGCAAGGTTTAATCCAATATTTAAACCTTCATAACTTCCATTATTCTTTTTATCTGTTCCAAGAAATTTATAATCATTTTCAGATTTGAAAGCATTTGCCGAAAATTTTATAGCAAATTTTTCATTAGCATAGTCCAAATTATATTTTCCTCTATAAGTATCAAAACTTCCAATAGAAGTACTTATTTCATTTTTAAATTTATCATAAAAAGCAAATGAATTATCCAGAAGAATTGTTCCTCCAATAGCTCCACTTCCATAAATTACACTTCCTCCACCTTCACGGATAGAAATATTATCTAAGCTATTTGTAAAAACAGTATTAAAATCTGTTTGTCCATTCATGAAAGAATTAATCGGAATTCCATTCCAAACCACAGAAGTTTGGGACGAAGAAGTTCCTCTAAAAGAAATAGAAGAAAGCATCGAATTCGAATAAGATTTTAAATAAATAGAAGTATTCTCTTGCAAAAAGTTACCAAGAGATTTTGTGTTTTTATCTAACTCTGCTTTTTTGAAATTATAGACTTTAAGTCCAGTAGAAAAGTCACGAAGCTTAATTCCTGAAATAGAAATTTCTTCAAGTTGGTGAATTGTATCTTTTTTTTGATCGTTTTGACCAAATGTATACATAAAGTGTAGCAGAAATGCTACGCTTAAAAATAGTCGTTGTTTCTTAATCCTCATTCTTCATTATTTAACCTTTCACCCGAAAGTTGTTCTAACTATAGTTTCTGATAGGTTTCCTGGCTCACGTCTTATCAAATTCCTTCCCGTAAAAACAGTGGATTTTATTTTTGATAAGCTTTATAGTTTACAGTTGCGGGGACAGCTCGTGATTTTCACACAATTCCCTTTAAAATTCATTGAATTTTAAAACCAAAAATTTGGTTGCTCAAAAACTAGGGCGAAAGTAAATCAAAAATTTCAATTATTTAATATTTTTTTTACAATTTATTTCTTTAGTTTCGAATTCTATTTTATAAGAAAATTATATGATTTATTATGTCACAGGTGGCGAGCGCTCTGGAAAAAGTAGTTTTGCAGAAAATTTTGCCAAAGAGCTAACCGAAAAACCTTATTACTTAGCAACTTCTAGAATTTGGGATGATGATTTCCAAAATAGAGTAGATCGTCATGTTTCAGATAGAGATGAAAATTGGACAACAATTGAAGAGGAGGTAAATATTTCAAAAGTAATTCCAGAAAACGCAGTTGTTGTAATCGATTGTGTGACCCTTTGGTTAACAAATTTGATCACCGATTTTGAAAATGACATCGAGAAATGTTTAATTTTTGCTAAAAAAGAAATTCATGAATTGAATAAAAAGAATGCGAAAATTATTATTATTTCCAATGAAATCGGAATGGGTCTTCATGCACAAACACACATAGGAAGAAAGTTTACAGAATTACAAGGTTGGGTAAACCAAGAAATTGGAAAAATATCTCATGAAGCTTACTTTATAGTTTCTGGAATTCCGATGAAGATGAAATAAAATATTCTTTAATTATTAAAAAATATGAATAAAGAGCAAAAGAGAGGGCTTTTAAATTTAGTTTTGATTTTAATTTTTTTTGTAATCTGTTTTGCTGCTTGTGAAAGAGATAGGTTAATTAATCGAACAGATATCGTTTATGGTTGTGGAACATATTTGGTGGAAAGAGAATTAAATAATGAACAGAAAATCGGAACAAAAATTTTCAATTCAAATTGTGCTGCTTGTCATAAATTTGACAAAAAATTGATTGGTCCAAAATTAGAAAATGTATCTAAAGAAAGTTGGCAGCGTTTTCAAAATTTAGAAATTACAAATAAAGATTCTGTCAACTATCATTATCATAGATTCTTTTTTCAAAATGATAAAACACATTTAGACTCCACTTCTTTAAATCGTTTATGGCAATATCTTCATTAATTTGAAAATATTTGTCTTAGATATTTTTAAAAATGAGTTCTAAATAGATGATTAATTTTTAAAAAAATCCTTTAATTTTGTTATTCATTTTTTTCATAAAATAGATATTAAATATAATTAAGAATGAATCTTGTAAATTATTGATATTGAGTTTTTTACTTTAATATTTTGAAAATTCAAGTTCAATAGATTTTCTTTATAATGATTTTTAAAATAACTTAAAATTCTGTAATACAGGTGTTTAGGTGTTTTTATTTAAAGTAAATGTTTACTTGTTTAAACTCTTAATATTTTGATTATCTGATAATTATGAATTTTAAAAATTAGATTGCGTTATCAAATATATAAATGTCATATTACCAATTTCTGTTCAGAATTTATTCACTTATAGAATTACTGAAGCAGAAGCTTCTTTTTTGAAAAAAGGAATGCGTGTTGCTGTTCCATTTGGAAAATCAAAAATCTATACTGCACTTGTAGATGAGATTCATGAAACTGCTCCTACTCAATATGAAGTAAAAGATATTTTTCAGATTCTTGACGAAGAACCAATTGTAACTGAAAAGCAATTATTGTTTTGGAAATGGATTGCAGAATATTACATGTGTACTCTTGGAGAAGTTTTCAGAACTGCAGTTCCTACAGCTTTTATTTTAGAAAGTGAAACCATTATTTTTAAAAACCAATCTTTCACAGAAGAATCCATTTTAAACGATAACGAATTTTTGGTTTTTGAAGCTCTATCTAATGCTTCTCAATTAACAATTCAAGAAATCAGTAATATTATTTCTAAGAAAAATTGTCTACCAATTATTAAAACTTTAATCAAAAAAGAAGCAATTAAAGTTAAAGAAGAAATCTTTGAGCAGTATAAACCAAAATTGGTGAAATATGTTCGATTACAAGAAAAGTGGGAAGACAATGAAAAACTTGGAGAATTATTAGAAACTTTAAGTCAAAGAGCACATAAACAAAAAGAAATTGTACTTACTTTTTTCCAATTGAAATTAACTGGAAAGCCAATTTCAGCAAAAACACTTCAAGATAAATCAGGAGCATCAAGTGCTATTCTGAAAACTTTGGTAGATAAAGGAGTTTTTGAATTTTATCATATTCAAACAGATCGAGTTTCTTTTCAACCAGAAGAAAAAGAGTCTATCAAGCAATTAACAGAACCTCAAGAAGAAGCTTATCAGAAAATAATAGAATCTTATAAAGAAAAAGATATTACACTTTTTCAAGGTGTAACTTCTAGTGGAAAAACAGAGGTTTATGCCAAAATAATTCAAAGAGTTATCGATGCTGGAAAACAAGTTTTGTATTTGGTACCAGAAATTGGATTGACAACACAATTAATCGAGCGTTTGCAATTATATTTTGGAGATCAAATGACAGTTTTTCATTCTAAATATTCTGTGAATGAAAGAGTGGAAGCTTGGAATCATGTGTTGAATAAAACCGAAAAATCAAAGTTGGTAATTGGTGTTCGAAATGCTGTTTTTCTTCCGTATGATAATTTAGGTCTAATTATTATTGATGAATCTCATGAATCTTCGTATAAACAATCTTTAAAATCACCTTATTTTCATGGACGTGATGCTGGAATTGTTTTGGCTAAATTATTTCAAGCAAAAACACTTCTTGGTTCTGCTACGCCTTCTTTGGAAAGTAGCCATAATGTAGAGCAAAATAAATATGGTTATGTTCCATTGACTACTCGTTATCAAAATATTTTACTTCCAGAAATTGAATTAATTGATATCAAGGAAAAATATCGAAAAAAGCGAATGACTGGGCATTTTTCGGATCGTTTGTTGAAAATGATGGAAGAAGCTTTGGAAGAAAAAGAACAAATTATCATTTTTCAGAACCGAAGAGGATATGCGCCAATTTTAGAATGTAAAACTTGTGGGAATATTCCAAATTGTCCGCACTGTGATGTTTCTTTGACTTTTCATAAACATAGAAAAGAGCTTCGTTGTCATTATTGTAATTATGTGCAAGCTGTTCCACACAATTGTGCAGCTTGTGGAAGTAGTGAATTGGATACAAAAGGATTCGGAACGGAACAAATCGAAATGGAGTTAGAAAAACTTTTTCCAGATCATAAAATTGGAAGAATGGATGCTGACACTACAAGAAAGAAATATGGTTTTCATAATATTATTTCCAAATTTAAAGCACAAGAAATTGATATATTAGTTGGAACGCAAATGCTTGTAAAAGGTTTAGATTTCGATAATGTTACTTTGGTTGGTGTTCTAAATGCAGATACGATGTTGAATTTCCCAGATTTTAGAGCACATGAAAAAAGTTTCCAACTTTTGACGCAAGTTGCAGGGCGTTCTGGAAGATTTAAAAAACGTGGAAAAGTAGCAATTCAAACTTTTAATCCATATCATCAGATTTTACAACAAGTTTCTACAAATTCGTATAATTTGATGTATAAAGAACAATTACATGAACGTTGGGTTTTTAAATATCCACCATTTTATCGTGTGATTAAATTGACGTTCAAACATAGAGATTATCAAAAAGTAGAAGCTGGAGCAAAATGGTTTGCACAAGGTCTACGAAATGCTTTTGAACAAGGAAATGTTCTTGGACCTACAATTCCATCAATTTCTAGAGTTCGAAATGAATATATCCGTACAATTATTGTGAAAATCCCACCAAAACAAGGAATTAAAGGAACGAAGAAATACATTCAGAAAATGAAAAGTACATTTCAGGCTGTAGGAGAATTTCGTCCAATTAAATTTATTGTGGATGTGGATGCTTATTAATCCAAAGCAAAAGATAATGCATCACTAAAACTAGGATAAATAAAAGACAAACTTAAAAGTATAAAACCGGTTGTTAGAAATAATATTTGTTTTAGACTGATTTTTGGAATCTCTTTTTGAGAATAAGAAAGGGAAATATGCGCTATCAGAATTGGAATCAAAATTAAAAATGAAATGATAAAATAACTCATTAATAAATTTTTAATTTCAAAAGGAAGAAAATAATCTATTTTGATGGTGCTTTTTTTCCAATTTTCAGACATATAAATTGGCGAAAAACCAAGTGTATTAGATTTTATAAAGTAACTTATATAAATATCTAAAAGATAAATAACAGTTGGTAATCCTAAAATAAAATATGTAATATCTAATGTCTTTTTCGTTCTCTTTTTTACTTTTTTATTCATAAAATTGAAACGGAATCTTTTCTGGTTTATTTTCCAATATTTTTAATTTTCTTTAATCTAATAATGTACCTCTTAAAAAGCTATATGTAATTGAAACTAAAGATAAAAAACAACTTCATTTTTTTAAGCTTTAAGAAAAAAGTATAATAAGATTTTTATTTTTTGGTTTTAAATAAAAAAATATGGTATTTTGAAATCATAAACACGATAAATCATATGAAACAACTCCTACTATTATTGACTTTATTTATTTCGAGTATAAGTTTTTCACAAGAATCTATTCAGGATGCTTGGATATATTTTAAAGACAAACAAGAAACAGAAAAGTATTTTGAAACACCAACTTTAATGTTGTCTGAGAGAGCTTTAGCTAGAAGAGAGAAGCAAAATATTTCTTTAGATGAAAAAGATATTCCAATAACTTTGAATTATATTTCTGAGATCAAAAATTCAGAAGGAATCCAAATTTTAGCGAAATCAAAATGGTTAAATGCACTTCATATTCAGGGAACTTTTGAGCAAATTTCTGACTTATTAAATAAAGAATTTGTTTTAAAAATTGAATATGCAGATAAAACTTTAAATCAAAATACATTTTCAAAACAAATTCAACCAAGAAAAAATAAACTACAAAGTAAATTTGAAACTACAGAGAGCTATAATTATGGTGATGCAAGGAATCAAATCGAAATGTTGAAAGGTGAGCAATTGCATTATTTAGGGTATACAGGTAATGATATTCATATTGCTGTGATGGATGCAGGTTTTCCGAATGTCGACAATTTAGAAGCTTTTAAATATTTGAGAGATCAAAATAAAATTTTGGGAGGATATGATTATGTTTTAGATTCTGAAAATTTCTATACAGGAGGTTCACACGGTACGATGGTTTTATCAAATATTGCAGGGAATATTAAAAACGAATATGTAGGAACTGCTCCAAATGCTAGTTTTTATTTATTTATTACAGAAGATGGAAGCAAAGAAACTCCAGTAGAAGAAAGTAATTGGGTGGAAGCTCTTGAAAAAGCAGATAGTTTGGGAGTAGATATTGTGAATACTTCGCTTGGTTATACAGAATATGATAATCCAAATTATAGTCATACTTATAATGATTTGGATGGAAAAACTGCTTTTGCTTCTAGAGGAGCTGAAGCTGCTTTCTCTCGTGGAATGCTTTTAGTAAATTCTGCAGGGAATAGTGGAAATAGTAGTTGGAAGTATGTTGGAATTCCAGCGGATGCTCCTTCAGTTTTAAGTATCGGAGCTGTTGATGAAAATGAGGTGATCGCTATTTTTAGTTCATACGGTCCTACTGCAGATAATCGATTAAAACCAGATGTTTGTGCACAAGGTCGAAATATTCCGATTATTAATCCGCAAGGAGAAATACAAGTTTCAAATGGAACTTCTTTTTCTTCGCCAGTTCTTACGGGAGTTATAGCTTGTCTTTGGGAGGCTTTTCCTGAAAAGACAAATAATGAAATTGTAGAAATGGTTAAAAAATCAGCACATTTATACAATAATCCAAATAACCATGAAGGTTACGGAATTCCTAATATGGAAAAAATTATTTTAGAAAATAATATTCAAAATAATTTTACTACTTCTTTTTACCCAAATCCTGTAGATGATGTTTTAAAAATAAATTCAAAAATAAAAGGAGATATGTATGAAATTAATATTTTTGACGTATTAGGAAGAAATGTTTTATCAAGAAAAATGAAAGCTTCCGAAAAATCTATAAATATTAGTACACTTACATCTGGAACATATATCGTTGAATTTAAAAACTTAGGAAATAAAACAACCCAGAAAATTATCAAACAATAAAATGAATAAAAAAATAACAGAATTATTTAATATAGAATATCCAATCATTCAAGCAGGAATGATTTGGGTGAGTGGTTATAAATTGGCAGCAGCTGTGAGTAATGCAGGAGGACTTGGATTGATTGGAGCAGGTTCTATGTATCCGGATGTTTTGAGAGAGCATATTCAAAAATGTAAAAAAGCTACAGATAAGCCATTTGGTGTAAATGTACCAATGTTATACCCAAATATTGAAGAAATAATTCAAATAATTATAGAAGAAAAAGTACCAATTGTTTTCACATCTGCTGGAAATCCAAAAACTTGGACTTCGCATTTAAAAGAACATGGGATTACAGTTGTACATGTTGTAAGTAGTGTGAAATTTGCTCTGAAAGCAGAGGCTGCTGGTGTTGATGCAATTGTTGCAGAAGGTTTTGAGGCTGGAGGACATAATGGAAGAGAAGAAACTACGACTTTTACTTTAATTCCGATGGTGAAACAAAAGCTTAAAATTCCTGTGATTGCTGCAGGAGGAATAGCAACAGGAAGAGGAATGCTTGCTGCAGAAGTTCTTGGTGCAGATGGTGTGCAAATTGGTAGTAGATTTGCAGCATCAGAAGAATCTTCAGCACATATCAATTTTAAAAATACGATTGTAGAAACAGAAGATGGAGATACACATTTAACATTGAAAGAATTAGCTCCTGTGAGATTAATTAAAAACAAATTTTACAATGATGTTCAAGAGCTTTATAAGAACAATCCTTCTGTGGAGGAAATAAAAGAACTTCTTGGAAGAGCTAGAGCGAAAAAAGGAATGTTTGAAGGCGATCTTGAAGAAGGAGAATTAGAAATTGGACAAATTGCAGGAATGATTCAAGATATTTTACCAGCTGCAGATATTTTGAAAAACATTGTTTCAGAATATAATGAAGTAAAAGCAGAAATGTTTTAAATTTCAATAAAATATAACTTAATGAAAACCTGTTCAATATAAAATGAGCAGGTTTTTTTATGAAAAATTTTACAATTACCATTGTTAAATTCTATCTGATAGTAGATTCTATTATTAATATAATATTTAGAACTTTTTGTGCATTAATTACTAATTTTAAGTAGATGATTTTTAAATAATTAAATGAACCTTAAAATTTTAAAAAATGAACAGTAATGCAGGAAACACTATTTTAGGTGTATTGGTAGGAGGAGCGATTGGAGCAACATTAGGAATTTTATTTGCGCCAGAAAAAGGAGCTGTTACTCGTAAAATGATCAAAGATGAGGTTGCACATTCTACAGATGATCTTAAAAATAAAGTATCTCATCTGAAAGAAACAATTGAGCAAAAATTCAATTTTAATAATGGTTCTTTAGGACAAAAAATTGATTCTTTCTTGGCTGAAACAGAAGTGGAGGTAGAAGATGCTATTCAAGCTTTAGAAAGAAAATTGGCAGATTTAAAAAGTCAAAATAAAAATTAAAATCAAATGAGTGTTTTTAAGTCTTTTGATAAATTATCTACAAGGGTAAGAGATATTAGTACAGATTATGTGAATAATTCAACGGATTATTTTAAGTTGAAAATATTCTACCATCTGACTAAATCTTTTACGTTTGGGATAAAGCTTCTTATTTTATTTAGCATTTTAATTGGAGCTTCTATTTTTCTTTCTGTAGCTTTGGTTATGTGGTTAGGGAAAGCACTAAATAGTTATCCATTAGCTTGTATAATTGTAGCAGTAATATTTATTTTCGTTGGTTTAATAGCCTATGTTTTCCGTAAGAAGATAGATAAAAAAGTTATTAAAACATTTTCGAAAGATTTTTTTGATGAATCTATTTAAAATTTAAAGAAATGAAAAAACAATATAGTTCATTTAAGGAAATTGAGACAGATTTGAAAAAACTCAAATTGAAAAAAGATATTTCAGTTGAAGAAATAAAACTAATGAATAATACTATAAATGAAGAATTTAAATCGTATAAGTTTTTGGTAGAAATTATTAATCAGATTCGTAAATATGGTTTAGTATTTTTAATAGAGAAATTTGTTTTAAAAAAATAGAATCACAAAAATTTATTGTTAAGTTTTTAAATATGAAAAACTTATTTTATATTTATTAAAGTTTCACAAAATTTTAGTAAAATTTAATTTGAAATAAACAAAAAATTTCTATATTTGGCTGGAATATTTAAGTAGTTATATTGAAATGATTCCCCACGATCATCGATCTTAAATTTCCCCCTTTTCCTCAAATATATATAATAATTAACTATCAGACTTTAGAATTTTTAATATGAAGTATAATAAACTATTTTATATAGTATTGGCTAATTTTGTCTTTATTTCTTGTGCAGGAATAAGAAAAACAACTATTGATGATAATAACGAAAAATTCAATGGAGAAATTGAATTGGAAGAAGAAGTATTGTCTTATGTTGTAGAAAGAAAGTCAAGTGCTGAGAAAGAAGAGGAAATTGAAATTCCATATATTGAGAAAAAATATTCAGAAGTAGAACTTACTAACTTCTATATAGATAAATATAAGAAAGTAGCAATCTCTGAAATGAAAGAATATGGAATTCCTGCTAGTATTACATTAGCACAAGGTATTTTAGAATCAAGTAAAGGTACATCTAATCTTACTTCTAGGTCAAATAATCATTTTGGTTTAAAATGTCACACAAGTTGGTCAGGGCCTTCAGTTCTTCATGATGATGATGAAGCTGATGAATGTTTCAGAAAGTATGATACGCCAGTAGCTTCGTTTGAAGATCATTCAAAATTTCTTGTTGAAAGATATAAATATGCTTTTTTGTTTAATTATGAAAGTACAGATTATAAGAATTGGGCTTTTGGTTTAAAAAAGGCAGGATATGCTACAGATCCAAGATATGCTCATAAAATTATTTCTATAATTGAGAGGTTTGATTTAAATAAGTTTGATCAAAAAGTAAAACCTTCCTTCAGAAAATCATGGGCTGTAGTTGATTCAGGAAATGTTTATGTTGTAGAATATGGAGATACTTTGTTTTCTATTTCTCAAGATAATGGAGTGAGAATGCAAGCTGTTAAAGAATTAAACAAGATGAAGTCGAATGGTTTGAAAGTTGGGCAAAAAATCAGAATACCGAAGAAAAATTAACTGTAATTATAATAAAATAACTAATATATTTATTGAGATTTCTGAATAAATAGAGTTAATTGTTACAAAGTTTTTTGTTGAATTAATTATCTTTTAAAGCGAGTTAAAATTTCATTCTAAATAATAAATATTATCACGTTTAAAGTTTAATGATATTTTTTTGTAAAATATGATGATTTAATCGTTTAATCTTTCAAGAGGAGAGACAACATTAAAATCGATAGATTTTCATACAAAATCAAACGTGATAATATCAAAAGGTTGTTTTAATTTATTTTAGATTTTTATTGGTAAATTTTTTACCACACAAACTTTAGAAGGGTCTTTTTCTAAAAAAATAATAGCATATTCTTTTTCACTATTACTTTCAAATTTGTACCAGCTTGCTGTTTTTATTATAGTTTTATATTCTTTTCCCTTAAAATTATATTTAAATTTTACTTTATAAATTCGACGATCATTTATTCGTATTAAAGTTTGTGTTTTAGCATAGCAAATAGCTTTACCAGAAATTCCGAATTGTAATATCTTTAGAGTAATAATCCCTTTTTTAATTCCCTTAAATATTAAGAAAAAACCAATTATGGTGAAAATCAAGCCTATAATTATGAAACTAGAATCAAAATCTTTAATGTTTTCATATTTCGAAATGTTATATGAAGGATTATCTTTGATATAGTTAATAATAACAGAGTTATCAATTTCCATATTTGAATTGGTTGTAACATCCTTTCCAATGTACTTTTTTCCAGAAACATCAAAATAATATTCAAAAGCTAAAACGTCTATATCATTGTAACTTCCTACAGTATATACATCTGTTACAACTCCTGATTTTGTCATTGTTTGTGCATGAAATATCTCATTTTTTATAAAATATCCTAAGGAAAAGTTTTTAAAAAATGGAATAAGACTGAAATAACCTAAAAATAACAATGTAAGTCCAAACCCTAAATTTTTTTGATAAATTAGGAGTGTAATTTTTTTAATTAAACTAATTCTCATTTAATACTGTATTTCCAAAATATTTTTCAAAAGGTGCCACAAAATGCTCTCTATTAGAATAGATAGCAAAAACTATATTTTGAAATTGATTTGGGAATTTTCCCTCAATAATTTCTTTAAAATAAAGAGCTATTTCTTCTGGGTTATTTTGAAAAACACCACATCCCCAAGCTCCTAAAACAATGGATTTATGATTGTTTTCTAAAGCAATAGCCAGCACTTTTTCAATTCTGCGTTTCATTATTTTCTCAATTTCATCAACTCGCTGAGGTTCTTTATTTCGAACAACTCCAGCATTTACAGCAGGAGCAGTAATCACACTACAAACTTCTAAAGCATCCAAATTTTCTCCATCTTCACTTTTAAAAATTGGAACATTTGGACTATAAATCATATAATCTGTGTAAAAGCAAGATTTCGTATTTCTGTTTGTTTCATAATATTCTGAACATTTTAAAAGAGTAGGATACAAACCTGTTGCTCTTGCAATACTTTCTTCCTGCGCTTGACTTCCACCAAGAAAACCACCTCCTGGATTTTTTGCCGATGCAAAATTCAAACAAATTGCATCTTTAAATCCGTTTTTGATTAGATTTCTTGTAGTATTTAAAGTAGTATCTCTTTCTAACCATATTTTTGTTTCAAATGTTTCCGATTCCTTGAAGTCATTTTTCAATAATTGATCAGAATCTTCTGGAGTATAAAGTGTTGTGTTTTTCTCTGCTTTTTCTTGAATTTCTTTTATATTAATTTTCTCACCAGAATTTGTTTGAAAAAATCCGTTTTCTAATATTTTTAAAGTTTCTTCTGCTAAGTTTTTTCTTTTTGCTCGATTTGTTTTCATTTTATCTAATTCCAATTTTTGTTTCAATTTCTTTTTCTAAAGGATAAATTTTCTCCGAAGGTAACAATCTTTTTGCTTCTTTGTATTTTCCTTGTTTTCTTAATTGATTTATTTTTTTCGTTAAAGGAGTTAAATCTACAATTTCAGAAATCCATTTTTCATTATATTCTTCAATTAAATGTCGGCTAATTCCAACTTGAATAGATCTTTCTTGTAATTTTCCTCCTTTCAAATTTCGTTCAGGATCCCACTGAATATGCACTTTAGCTCTAGAAAATTGCTGTTCCCATTCCCAACCATTTGCATAAATTTCTTTATCTGGATGTGTCAAAATTCCCATGGAAAGTGCTTTCTCCCAATATTCTCTTTTTATTTTTATTCCAAGAATATAATCTTGATTGCTTTTTGTTCCCCAATTACTTCGTTCCATTAACCATAAATAAGAAGGTTTTATCCAGGTCATTCTTTGAAAAGAAAAAGGAGGTTCAAAACGATTATTTTTTATAGCTGGTTTCCCAATTTTTGCATTATAAGCTTGATAAACAGTAATTGTATCTCTGTCGAAATTTGCTCTAATTTCTTGTTGTTTCATTTATTTATTTTCAGGCTTTTGTTTTTTATAAAATTTCACCATAAATTTTCCTAATATAAAATATAGTATTAATACTGTAAAGCTTCCTAAAAGAAAATAATTCTTTAATATTTCGTTCAAATCATAATTAATGAATAATAAAACAATACAAATTATAAACTGAAGGATTGCATAGGAAATATTTCCTTTTGAGCTATAACCAAACAAGCCTAGAAAATGTGATTTGGTCAGCCCAAAGATTAGATGCGGCATGGAATTCATTAATAATACTCCGATGATAAAATCGATAAAATTCATTTTAGTATTTTTTCGTTTAATGTTCTTAAAGTTAAATTTGGGATCGTAAAAGCAAAACAATCTTGATTTTTTATGAAAGAGTTTAATTCTTTACTTTCTAAAGTTTTAATTTTTAAAGGTTTTATTTGTTTTATGTCAAAGTCTAAATTAATCTCAGAAACACAAAGTTTATCTTTAAGTTCTGTAATAGCATAATCTTGAACACAAATTTTATTCAATAATTCATCTTTATTCTTTGCTATTTTTTGATACGCTTCAGGGATTTTCCAATTTTCAGCTATTTCAGATTGAAAATTTATGGAAGGAGCATAACTATATCCAGAATCAATTTTAGTAAAAAAATGATTATTTTCTAGATAATGTTCAAATTTTAAAGGTAAATGTGTTTGAAGAATATTACTAAAAACTCGACTTCCAAAGGTGTAAAAAGAACTATTCATGATATTCGATAAGAAAAGAACAGTTGGTTTTTCATCAAATAAAGTTGTGTTTTTTAAATAAAATCTCCAATTACTTTGATTTGGCGAACCAAATATTGATTTGATTGAATTTAAAGTTCGTGGTCTTAAATTTCCATGATTATAGTTTAATATTGTAAAAAGCACTTTTCCATTATAAGTTTCTAATTCCAAGTTTTTGGGAATCAGATGTTTTATGTCTTCAAAGGGAAGTAGCCAATTATAGTATGTAACATTCTTAACATCACTTTGGTAACATATTTTACTAAAAGGGGTGTTCAAATTTTCTTTAGTCTTAATAAAACTAGAATTATTTAAAACTGAATTTAAAATAGAACCAAATAAATTCTTCTTAGGGTATTTAAATTTGTTTTTTTCTTTGAGAATTTTGATTTTCATTTTTTCTTAATAAGCAATAGTTTTTAATAGTACAAATTCAAGCAGTTTGTATTTATTTTTTAAGATATACTTTATAATTATATAATAATTCGAAATGTACTCAAAAATGTTATATAATTGTGATAAAAATAGAAAATGATTAAAAATGTTATTTCCTGAAGATTATATTGATTTTTTAAAATGGTTTAAAGAACAAACAGAATTTTACTGGAGTCAGTTAGAAGAAAATGAATGGATTTTAAATGCTAAATGGCAGCCTTTATCTGTTTCTGAAATTTTAGAAATTGAAAAAAAATATAAAATTCAATTTTCTTATGAGCATAAAGAGTTTTTGAAAATTCTTCATTGCATTGATAAAATGGAACCTAGAATGCTTTATAATGAAGAGAAAGGTGAATATTTAGCTGATAGACCATTTTTTTATAATTGGCAAAAAGATGAAAAAGAAATCAGAGAAATGTTGAATTCTCCTTATAATAATATTGATGTTGGAATTCAATATGGAGGGTGGGTGAAATCTTGGGGAGAAAAACCTTCAACTATTGATGAAATAGAAAGTGTTCTAAAAGAAAAATATAAATCAAGTCCACAATTACTACCTATTTTCGGACATCGATTTGTTGTTTCTCTACCAAATGAAAACTATAGTCCTGTTTTGTCAATTTATACTGATGTAATTTATTATGGAGAAAATATCAAACATTATTTATTACATGAAATAGGGTATTATATTAAGAAATTATTTGATTATGGTTATGATGAAGAAGATCACTGTTTTTATGGAAATCCGAAACCTGAACTTTTAGCGTATAAGCTTTCGATGATTGAAAAATGTAAAAAGTTAAATATTCCTTTTTGGAGTGATTGGATACATTAATTATTGTAATTTAATGCAGTAATTTAAATATAAAATAATTTTTAAAATGAATAAATATAAAATTATTGGCTGTTATTTTTTACTCCCATTAATGTTGCTTTCTGCTTTTTTTAAAATTTTTAGATTTGGTCCGGCAGAAACATTTTATGCATATCCTCTTCCAGAGTTGATGCTGACGATAATTCCATATATAGAAATAATCGGTGGGATTTTATTTTTTTTAGGTGCTAAAAAAAATAAATATAGAGCATTTGGAGGTATCGTTTTAATCCCTCTTTTATTTGGTGCAGTTGCATCTCATATTGGCTTCGGATGGCTGCATTTATTTAATGGTGTAAATGAAGATAAAATTTTAGCTTTACCTTCATTTTTAACATTATGCTTAGTTGTTTGGATTTCTTATAAACCAATTATTAAGTTGTTGAAATCAAAAAAATAAATATTAATCTTATTAAAATCACTTAACCATCTGTCTTCGGATTTTACTCAAAGCCTCTGGAGTGATACCAAGATAGGAAGCGATTAGTTTTTGTGGAACTCTTTGAGAAATATTAGGATATGTTTTTAAAAATTCTTGATAACGTTCTAGAGCAGTTGCACTCATCAACATTAAAATTCGATTTTGTAAAACACCGACTCTTTTAGATAATAAATTTACTTGTTTTACTAATGATTCTTGAGGAAGATCATCCACTTCTTGTAGATTTTTAGAATCGATAACTTCAATTTCCGAATCTTCAAGAGCATCAATAAATAACTCAGTAGGAATTTCATTATTATAAGTTTGAAAATCTCCTATAATCCATCCTTCAGGGGCAAACATAAAAACATGTTCTTTACCTTTTGCATCAATTGTATAACTTCTCAACATTCCCGAACATACGAAATAACTTTTATTATTTACATCGCCTTTCATTTGTAGTAAAGTTCCTTTTTTGATTTTTATTTTACGGATAGACTTTATAAATTCTTTTTCTTTTTCAGGAGAAATTCCAGAAGAGAGTATTAGTTCTTTTAATGATTTCATAGGGTAAAAATACGATATATTTTCACAATGTTTTAGAATAATGACTTTTAAAAAAGAGAACGCAACGTACTTGATCTATAATTATTTTATAAGCTTAATTCTTAAATAAATTAATACAAAAAAATACAATTTATTATACCTTTGCTTAAAATTTAAATTAAAAATGAGAAAATTATTACTATTATTAAGTTTGTCACTATTATTAGTGTCTTGTAACATTAAAGAGCGTATTGTTTTTAATGATGATATGTCTGGAGATTATGAAGTGTCAATGGATATGTCGCCGATCTTATCTATTTCAAAAAATATGGGAGGTGGTACTAATTCTGATTCTAAGAAAAAGAAAGAAAAAATTGATACTACTATTGTTTTTGACGATTTCTTAGAGCTTTATAAGGACAGTATTAAAACGGACGAAGACAGAATGAAAGCTGAAATGCTACGTGGAATGACAATGCATATGAAAATGGATGAAGATGAAGGACTTGGAATACTAACTCTTTCAAAAAAATTCACAAAGTTCAATGAGCTTAATAATATGAGTGGATCTATTGAAGATGCTCTTTCAAATGCTAAAGAGTCTTCTGGAGCTGTTAATCCTTTGGGAGAAGGTTCTATAATGAATAAGAATACTCATTATTCTTACGATGGAAAGATTTTTAAACGATTTTCAAATAAAAAAAAGGAATCGAAAGCTGAAGTAGAAGTAGTTGAAGAAACAGAGTTTGAAGGAAAAGTAGAGTCTGATGATCCAGATACTCAAAAGTTGATTCAATCTATAGAAATGTTAGAAGAATCATTATCATATGAGCTAGAATATGTTTTCCCAAAAAGAATCAAATCTGTTTCGGTACCATCTGCAATAATTTCTAAAGATAGAAAGACCGTGAATGTAAAATTTGATGTTAAAAACTCTTTAGAAAATAAAGACCTTATGTCATTTGAAGTAGTTTTTGAGTAATCTTTCAAAAAACATATATTTAAAGTCAGGGTTTATCTCTGACTTTTTTTATGAAATAATATTGCTAAGTTTTAAGTCGAAATAATTATCAGTACATACCTATTATAGGTTTTTAGATTAATTTTTAATTGATTGATATTTAGTTGATAATGAAAATATTTTAGTTTTTTTAGATGTGAAAAAATTTTAGGATTAAAAATATTTAATATATATAATATTTGCTTTTTTGTGTTATATATGATTTTTAAATATGTTAAAAGTAGGGAATATATTTATTTTTTAACATTATAAAGTGTAATATTGCAATTCACAAAAACTATTTAACATGAGAAAAAATCTACCCCTATTATTTTTTCCTATCTCTATTTTTTGTTTCTCTCAAAATATAGAGGTTCCAAATCAACTAGAAGAATTAAACAAAACCTCAAATTTTCACGAATTAGTAAAAGAAGCAGACAAGCAATGGGAAAATATTCCTGTTCAAAAAAAATCTACTGGACGAAAAGTCTATGAAAGGTGGAAAGAAACTTGGAGAAATCAATTAAACCCAGATGGAACAATTTTCACACCACAACAACAGACTGAAGCATGGAATAATCTGTCAAATTTCAAATCTTCTTTTGTAAATGAAGACTCAAGTGAATGGATGCCTTTAGGTCCTTTTTCACATACAAATGCTGGATCTTATAGTCCAGGACAAGGTCGTGTAAATATTACAACTGTTGATCCTAGTAATGAGGATATTATTTATATAGGAAGTCCAAATGGAGGTGTTTGGAAATCTATAGATGCTGGAGAAAACTGGGAAGTTTTAACAAGTGATTTACCGTCATTAGGAGTTTCAGGAATTGCAGTAGATTATAATGATTCGGATATAATTTATATTTCAACTGGAGATGAAGATGGGTATGATTCTTATTCAGATGGAGTTTATAAATCTATTGATGGAGGAGCGACGTGGAATAAGCTTGAAAATCTTACAGGTTTTTATATGGCAGGTGAGATTAAGATTGATCCAAACGACTCTAATAATTTATGGGTTTGTACAAGTAGTGGATTATTTAAATCTACGGATGCTGGAGAAAACTGGACACAGTTAACGTATGATTTTGCAAAAGAAATTAGACTTAAACCAGATGATTCTTCTGTTATTTATTTAGTTTCAAGATATTCACAATCTCAAAGAGTGATTTTAAAATCAACGGATGGAGGTGAAACATTTGAAACAATACATTCAATTCCACAAACATCCAGAACTGTTATTGATGTAACTCCTGCAAACCCTGAAGTTCTTTATGTTTTGTATTCAAATACTGGAAACTCATATAAAGGTTTGTATAAATCTTCAGATGCAGGTGATTCTTTTGAATTAGTGCATGATTCTTTTGAATTAGATATTTATGGAGGAAGTTCTCAAGCAGGTTATGATTTAGCTTTAACAGTTTCTGATGAAGATGAAGATATTGTTTTAGTTGGTTGTATTGATATTTTCAAATCTACAAATGGAGGAAATACTTTTTCGCAATTAAATTATTGGGATAATCCAAACCATAGTTCTTATACGCATGCAGATATTCATGATTTGAAATATTATAATAATAAAGTGTATGCTTCAACAGATGGTGGAATTTATATTTCTTCGAATGATGGAGTTAAATTTGATGATAAAACTGCTGGAGTTAATATTAGCCAATTTTATAGATTGGATGTAGCTCAAGCAGATGCAACAAAAGTTGCTGGAGGTTTACAAGATAATGGTGGTTTTGCTTATTCAGATGAAAGCTGGAAAGTATTTCATGGAGCAGATGGGATGGATGCTGCAGTAGATCCATTAAATTCGGATATTTATTATAGTTTTATTCAATTCGGATATTATTTAGGAAGATATAATGCTGAAACTGGAGAAGGAGGTTTTTATATTGCAAACCAAACTTCAGGTAATTGGGTTTCTCCATTAGAAGCTGGAAAAGGAGGGACGATCTATGGTGGTTTTGAAAGTTTATACAAAATTGAAGATCATCAATTTGTTTCAGCTACAACTTCATTTTTTCAAAATAATTTAGAGGTAATTAGAGTAGATCCAACAGATGATAATAGAGTGTTAGTTTATGATGGATATCGTATTTATTTATCAAATCCTAGTTCAAGTAATCAATTAACTTTTAGCCAACTTAATAATTTTCCTTATTCAGGAGATGATCCTGTAAGAAATTTCGATTTCAACCAGAATGATCCTAATATTATTTATGTTGTAACTTCAAATAATGTTTATAAATCAGAAGACTCTGGGGATACTTGGCAAAATATAACATATAATTTACCTACAGAAGGTGTGTCAAATGTTGTAGTTGCACATCAATTTGATTCTCCAAATAATACATTGTACTTAGCACAGAATAATGCGGTTTATTATATGGATGATAATACTGAAGAATGGATTCTGTATAAAGAAGGTTTACCAAACACAAGAATTACAGATTTAGAGATTAATACTATTGAAAATCATGTTTTAGTTTCTACTTATGGTAGAGGTGTTTGGAGAAGATCTGTTGTAGAAGATAGTTTGATAACTGATGGAGACGGTGACGGAGATGGAGACGGTGACGGAGATGGAGACGGAAATGATGTTAGTGTTGAAGAATTTGAGGGTACTTTAAAATTAGGTCAAGTTTTTCCAAATCCTGTGCAGAATATAGCTAGAGTTAATTTAGTAATCTCTGAAGATGCTTCTTTAACAATTCATAATACAACTGGTAAGTTAATGTTGAAGAAAGATTATTCTAAGATAACACCAAAAACAGAATTTGATGTTTCTTCTTTACCAAACGGAGAATATATTTTGAGAATAATTTCTGAAAAACACTTAGTTACGAAGAAGATTTTAATTAGAAAATAAAATATAATTATTGTTTTTTTTATGGGATTGATTCAAATGGTTTATTTGAGTCAATCCCTTTTTTATTTTAATGAAAATTCATTACTGCCAAAATAATAATTGAAAACCCTAGAAGAAAAGAAATTTTACTTAATGGTTCAATTTTTTTAAAGTAGTATTCCTCATTACCTTTTTTTGCTTTTCTGGTAAATACAGCCATAACACTTATAACTATAATTAATAATAAAACTAAAAGTAATTTCACTCTAAAAAGCGGAAGATTATCCATTACTTTCCAATATGGAGTTCCTAAATAACCTCCTGACATAATTAGAATAAATAAACCAATATGTCCCATTCTACTTAAAGGTAAAATTCTTTTAGTGAATTTTAATTTTTCATCTTTTTCAAGTTTTGCATTAAATATTTCTAGAAACATAAAAGCAAAACCAGTTCCGATAAACATACTAATACCAATAAAATGTGTAATTAACATTACATCTCTCATAATTTTTAAATTTATTTTGATACAAATTAAATTCATAATTGCTTTTAAATAGATTTAAAATTCTAGGTAAATGTTATGAAATTCTAGGTTTAAGAATAAATTAATGTATTTTTGCAAAGACTTTTCTAAATTCGATGTGAGCTATTGAATAATTATTAAAATCGATAAAAAGATTAAAAAATGTATAGCAATATTAAAACAATCGCATTCGACGCAGACGATACTCTTTGGATAAATGAAACTTACTTCCGTGAAGCAGAAGCTGAATTCTGTGAACTTTTAAAAGATTTCGGTGATAAAGAAGAAATCGATACAAAACTTTTCAATACGGAAATTCAAAATTTAGTGCATTATGGTTATGGAATTAAAGGTTTTACGCTTTCTATGATGGAATGTGCTTTGGAAATTACGAACAATCAAGTTCCAAATGAAGTAATGAATAGAATTATCCAGATAGGAAAAGACATGCTGAACAAACCAGTTGTTTTATTAGAAAATGTAGAGAAAGTTCTTAAAACACTTCATATAAAAGGAATGCGTTTAGTACTTGCTACAAAAGGAGACTTGTTGGATCAGGAAAGAAAATTGGAAAAATCTGGTTTGGATAAATATTTTCATCATATAGAAGTGATGAGTGATAAAAAAGAAAAAGATTATATCAAACTAATCAAACATTTAGATATAGAGCCAGAACAATTTTTAATGATAGGAAATTCACTTCGTTCTGATGTACTTCCTTTGGTTAAAATTGGTGCAAAAGCTATTTATGTTCCTTTCCATACAACTTGGCAACATGAAGCTGTTGACGATGTAAAAGAAGAAGGTTTTGAAGAAATAGATGGAATTTTAGAAGTTTTAAATTCTTTGAAAATATGAGAGGAGTTTTCTTTTAAAAGGGAAATTATTTATTCTGCTTTTGAGAAGAATTTTAACTTGATATTTCAGATATCTTCTTATATTTAGCATTCAAAATTCAATAAAATAATTTTATATGAAAAAAATATTATTCTCTGTATTTACATTATCATCAATCTTTTTATCATCTTGCGATAAAAAGATTGATGATAATGATTTAAAAATCAGTTTTGAAAATAGATTAAAACCATTGCTTAAACAAAATGTTAATTTGGATTCTATAGTTGTAATTGAAAGTTTTCAAATAAATAATAAAAGAAGAATAGCACATGAAAAGAATCTCTTTAGATCTAATAATATTATGTTGTTAAGCGGAAGCCCAAGTGAAGAAGTTGTAAAATATAGCGATAGTTTAAAAGCAATAATTGATTCTTTAGAAGCTAAAGATGGGCAAGCATTAAATGGATATTTGTTAAAATTAAAAACTTATTTAAGTAAAAAAGATAGTGAACATTTAAAGAAAGATTTATATTTTGTTCAATTTGATGATAAGGCGAAAGTAGAAACAATTCATTTAGAAGATCCTTATTTATTATATAAAGATTAATAATATAAAAGCTATCTATAATTAGATAGCTTTCTTTTTATAATTCATCTAAAGTTTCTAAAATAATTTTGCAACCTTTTTTTATTTCTTCTTCAGAAATAGTTAGGGGAGGAGTGATTCTAGCAGCTTTCCCTTCAAAAAGTAACCAGAAAAGAAGCAATCCTTTTTCCATACATTTAAGGATTAATTCTGTAGCTTTTTCAGGTGTTTCTAAAATGATGGCTAGCATTAAACCTTTTCCTCGTATTTCTTTTATTTCTTTGTGTTGAAGTAATTCCTTAAAAAGCTTTTCTTTTTCTATTACTTCGTTCATTAAGTTAGTTTCAATAACTTCTTTTAAAGTAGCTCTAGCTGCTGCTGCAATAACAGGATGTCCTCCAAAAGTCGTGATATGTCCAAGTTTAGGGCCATCTGTCAAGCATTCCATGATTTCGTTTGAAGATATAAAAGCTCCGATTGGCATTCCACCACCAAGACCTTTTCCTGTGATAAAAATATCTGGAACTACATTGTAATTTTCAAAACCAAATAATTTTCCTGTTCTTCCAACACCAGATTGAATTTCATCTAAAATTAATAAAGCTCCAACTTCTTCACATCGCTTTTTTAATTTAGCTAAATAATCATTTTCTGGAACTAGAAAACCTGCGCCACCTTGAATTGTTTCTACAATTACACCAGCTGTTTTATTCGTGATTTTTTGTAAATCTTCCTCTTTATTAAATTCGATAAAACGAACTCCAGGAATTAAAGGTCTAAAAGCTCCATTTTTTTCTTCATTTCCACAAACACTCATAGAACCTTGTGTATTTCCATGATATGCGTTTTTGAAAGAAATAATTTCAGCTCTACCAGTATATCTTTTCGCTAATTTAATAGAACCTTCTGTAGCTTCAGTTCCAGAATTGGTTAGATAAGTAGCGTTTAATGGATCTGGTAAATTCTCTGCTAATAATTTTGCTAAAAGCACTGGTTCATCTTGAATAAATTCACCATAAACCATTACATGTGTATATGTGTCAACCTGTTTTTTGACTGCCTCAGATACTTTCGGATGTGAATGCCCTAAAGTATTTGCAGAAACTCCAGCGATAAAATCTAAATATGCTTTATCATTTTTATCATAAACATATGAACCTTTAGCTGCTTTAATTGAAATAGCTAGTGGATGCTTAGATGTTTGCGCTTGATATTTATAAAAATCTGATTTCAATGTTTTTCTTTTTTATTCTTGAACTAGTTTTTTCGTGTTTTCCTTTGATTTTTCTTCTCCATCTTCATCTGGAATAAAAATATCTTCTTTTGTCAAAGGTTGTTCACTTTCTCGCCAAATAAATCCTTTTAAATACCTTTCTTCTCTTGGGAATTTTTTCAAAGGATATGTTTTTGCTTCAGGGTTACCAATTGCTTGTACTTCGATAATTTCATTATTTTCAATCAAAAATTTTAAGGTGTTTGATTCTTGTTTATCAACTCCAATTAGTTTTCCATCTTCATCTCTTACATAATAAATTGATTTACTATATCCAAGCATATCAACAATTCTTAAATCATTGTTTTGAAATTTTCCTAGAAGTTTTTTACCACTTAATTGTGTAAATCCAACACTATCTTTTTGAACTACAAATGCATTATTATAAACTTTTAAGGAATCCATTTGTTCTGTCTTTACATTAGAAATTAATTCAATTGTATCACCAGTAATCTGATTTCCTTGCGCCCAAACAACTGGACTGCGATACATAAAAGTTAAACCTGTAGATTGATCCGAATAAATAGAATCACATTTTCCTCTAAGATCTTTGCTGAAAATTTTCACATGATTAAATGCTTTTAAAATTCTTTTCTCAGGTTTTCCCGTTAGGAATAAAGTATCTCCGTGCATATAAAGAGAATCTTTTTCCATAACCGAAATTGCAACTGCTCTTTGCGTAATAAAAATAGAATCTTTTAATTCAAATAATTCTGCATAATTTCCTTTAATTACAGAATTATTTATGGTATCTGTAATTTTGATATTTCCGGTAGCGGAGGCAAAACCAATTGGTTGATCATAATACAAACTATCTCCTTCAATTATTCGGTCAGAATAATGGATTTCTGCATTTTTATTGAAATAAGAAATGTTTGTTTTTGTATTAAAATACCCTTTTTCACAATAAATAGAATTTTCTTCATTAGTAATCGTAGAAGGTCCGTGAAGGTAAGCAATACCCGAGTTTGTATAATAATCTAAATGATTTGATTTTAAAACATGATCTTCTCCAGTAACAACCACATCAGATTGTGCTTTGAATTTATTTGTTTCTAAATAATAATGACCAAGATTGCTTTCTAAAGTATTGATGCTATCACGAATTACTCCATGATCTTCATAGAAAACAATTTGTTTTTCTCTATCAAAATGAAGTGTATCTGTAGTTAATGTCATCTGTGGATCTTTTAAGACAACATCTCCCCAAGAAATCGCTTTTTTTGTGTTTCCATCATAATTAGCATATTTACTAGTTTGTACAATTGTATCTCCTTGATTTACGTAAACATCTCCATATGCTTGAATAAAATTTCTTTTAGGAAAAACAATTGCTTTGTCACAAGTCATCTTCGCTCCATCATGTTCAAATTCTACATTTCCTGTTGCGATAATTGCTCCAGGAAATTCCTTTTCATCTATATTTTGAAAATTAGCATTCACTAATTTTATTTGTTTTTCCTGCGCTATTCCGAAGGCAGAAAAAAGTAAAAACGCTATGTAAAGTATTTTTTTCAAATGTCCTTATTTTTCAGCAAAAATACTGAAAAAATTCCGTTTCAATAAATAAATCATGAAACGGAATCTTAAAGTTGTTTATCGTTTTGATAAACAAAAAAATATAAAGTATAGTGTAATTAAATTTTATGCTAAAAGCGCAACTGCCACACCAACAAGTATAGAAATAAACTTGTAAGAATTGAATTTGTGGTTCTCTGAGCTTTCAAATAAAATAGTAGTAGAAATATGTAAAAATATTCCAATTATTAAAGCTGTTATTTGTGTTTTATAAGTGACAAATAACGGAATATATTCTCCTGATAAATTTCCTAGAGGAGACATAAATGCAAACATGATTAAAAAAAGTAAAGAAAAACTTTTATTAAATTTAGCTTGAATCAAAAATGTTCCTAAAATAATTGTTACCGGAATTTTATGTATTACAATTGCCCATAGAAGTGTATTATGTCCATGATTATGAGCTAAAGGAATTCCTTCCATATAGGCGTGAATACAAAGACTTATAATTAAAAGCCATGGTATTTTTCCTTTATCATGAATATGAATATGTCCATGTTCTGCACCTTTTGAAAAGAAATCTAAAATTATTTGTAATAATAAACCTAAAACAATAAAAATTCCAATATTATAATTAGAAGTGTGCGCATGAATTTCATGACTATAAACTTCTGGTAATAAATGTAAAGCAGTAATTGATAATAAATACGCTCCACTAAAAGCTAGTAAAAAATGAACTATTTTCGCACTTGGTTTTATCCCATAAACTACTATTATTCCAACTAAAACTGATAAAATAAGCGCTATGTTTCTCATTCGACAACTAAAATTAATCTATTTGATGTTTCTTTGTTAAAAGGTTCTAAATTGTAACCGCCAAAAGTAGTAATTAATTTTAATCCTACTTGCTCTAAATACGATTCAATTTTACTTAAATTTAAGTATTTTACTTTTTCGTAAAAAACAAAGTCTTTATTTTTAGCATTAAAAGAAATTTGTTTTACGATGAAACCATCTTCAATTGCTCGCTCAATATGAAAATCTACTTTATCTCTTTGTTGAATTTCTTTTTTTACTAAATTTTTTTCAACTTTCTCTACATTCATAAAGTCAATAACTGCAACTCCTCCTTCGTTTAATCCATGTTTTATATTTTGTAAAACTTGAATGTCAAATTTGTCTTCTTCAAAATATCCAAAACTTGTAAAAAGATTAAAAATAGCATCAAACTTTTCAGGGAAAGGTTCACGCATATCATGAACTTTAAATACTAAATTTTCATTTTCAAATTGTTTTGCAAACTCAATACTGTTTTCAGATAAATCCATACCTGTAACATGAAAACCTAGTGAACTTAAATATTTTGAATGCCTTCCTTTTCCACATGGAAGATCTAAAATAGTTGCTGATTGTGGTAATTTTAAATAAGAAGTTAAATTCTTCATGAAGCTTTGCGCTTCCGAATCATCACGATTATTATATAATAAATGGTAATATTCTGTATTAAACCATGTTGTAAACCAATCCTTTGGAACCTTCATACTCTCATTAATTTCTCTTGCTAAAGTAGTTTTTAAATAGAAATGATTTTTTTGTCAATTATTAGTTTTTCTAATAGTATCATTAGTAAAATTGATATTTTAGAACTAAAAATTGAAAAAATTTATCTACTATAAATTTACGAACTTCATTTAGAATAAAATAGGGTTAAGCTTACTAAAAACTTAACCCTATTTTGAATTTACTTAAATATACAAATTATACGTTAAAACGGAAATTCATCATATCTCCATCTTCAACGATATATTCTTTTCCTTCAACTCTTAATTTTCCTGCTTCTTTTACTTTAGCTTCTCCTCCTAAATCAACGAAATCATTATACTTAGTAACTTCTGCACGAATAAATCCTTTTTCGAAATCAGTGTGGATAACTCCAGCAGCTTGTGGTGCAGTATCTCCAATATTGATTGTCCAAGCTCTTACTTCTTTTACTCCAGCAGTGAAGTAAGTTTGTAAGTTTAATAATTTATAAGCAGCTCTAATTAATTTTGAAGCTCCTGGCTCTTCTAATCCTATATCCTCTAAGAACATTTGACGCTCTTCGTAAGATTCTAATTCATTAATATCTGCTTCAGTTCCTACAGCTAAAAGGATAATCTCAGCATCTTCATCTTTGATTGCCTCACGAACTCTCTCTACATAATCATTTCCAGAAACAGCTGCACTTTCGTCAACATTACAAACATAAAGAACTGGCTTAGCAGTAATGTATTGCATTTTGCTAACAACGTTTTCCATTTCTTCTTCAGAAAACTCGATAGTTCTTACAGACTTTCCTTCTAATAAAGCTTCTTGAATTTTAAGTAAAACTTCTAATTCTTTTTGTGCTTCTTTATTTCCAGTTTTTGCTGTTCTTTTGATTCTTTCTAATCTTTTCTCTGTAGTTTCAAGATCTTTTAATTGAAGCTCCATGTCAATCGTTTCCTTATCTCTTACTGGATCTACAGTTGCATCTACGTGTACAATGTTATCATTATCAAAACATCTTAGAACGTGAATAATAGCATCTGTTTCACGAATATTTGCCAAGAATTGGTTTCCTAAACCTTCTCCTTTACTTGCTCCTCTTACCAATCCAGCAATATCAACGATTTCTACAGTTGCAGGAACAACACGCTCTGGGTTCACCATTTCTTCTAAAATTTCCAAACGACGATCTGGAACATTTACAACACCAATATTTGGTTCGATTGTACAAAATGGGAAGTTTGCCGATTGTGCTTTTGCGTTTGACAAACAGTTGAATAAAGTTGATTTTCCTACGTTAGGTAATCCTACAATTCCTGCTTTCATATTTATATGTGTATTCTTTTAGTCAAAATTTTGCGCTGCAAATATACTATTTACTTTGCAATATTTCAGGGTAATTTGAACACTATCATTAAATAAAATCTTCATAGCACTAATTTTATACGAAATTCATAAATAAAGTTTTTGCTAAAATCATATAATAAGGAGTTATATGATTTTAGCAAAAAAATAGGTTGTAACTAACACAACCTATTTTAAATAAAACCTCAAATAACTAACTTTTTTAAAATGAAATCTCTATCAGAATTCAAGTACTAAAATAGTATTGTAATAGGGTAAAACGATATTCTTAGAGAAAATTAATTGTAAATAAATTATTAATATTTTAACAGATTTCATTTAAAATCCATTCTCTTTCATTTAGTTATATTTTTAAGTTAAAATCTACCATTTATTTTTCCTTTCTTACTACTCTTAAAATGAAAAAAATATTTAAATTTGTGTATGTTAAAATATATGTAAAGCTAATACATTTATATTAAATATTGTTATTGCATTTTTAAAATCCCAAATAATACCCCGTTGAAATTATAATATGTAACTTCATTTTTGTTTAGGTTTTTTAAATTTATTATTTTTTAAATAATTATTATTTAATGTTTTAACTACTATCGTGATGATTTAAGAATCAATAAATACAACTTTTAAATATAAACTAAACCCTACGTATGAAAAAAATGAAGTTAACTAAATTATTTCTACATTTATTTTTAGTAAGTATTCTGATTACTTCATGTGGAAAAGACACAGAAGACAGATACCTAAAAGGAGATTATGATGAAGGATTATTAATTGTAAATAAAGGAAACGAAAGCACTTCTGGAAGTATTTCTTATTTATCATATAATTTATCTTTTGTAGAAAATGATATTTATAAAAAAATAAACAATCAAAGTTTAGGAGATAATGTAAGTTCTTTAGGATTTTACATTAATGAAGCGATGATTGTTATAAAAGGAGAAAATAAACTTGTATCTGTAGACAGATATCGTTTTACTGAAATAGAAACAATTCATCAGCATATTTCAAGCCCTTCTTATTTTGTATCAAATGAACTAGAAGGAGAAGAAGGAAAAGGGTATATTTCAAATTGGGGAGATGAAGAAAACTCAAATGATGATTATATCGCTGTAATGCATATGAGTACTCATATTATAGTGAGTAAAATTCCTGTTGTTGCTAAACCTGAAAAAATGCTGATTATTGATAACAAATTATTTGTTATACATGGAGGTGAAAATAGTAATCTTCTAACTGTTATAGATATAAATACAGAGAAAGTGATTAAAGAAATAGAATTAATTAATGGACTAAACTCGATGACTTCAGATGTTCATGGAAATGTTTGGTTATTAGCTTCTGGAGATATGAATCAAGATGAAACAGCAGGAGAATTATTTGTGATAGATTCTAATTCTTTAGAAATTGAGAAGAACTTTTATTTTGGAAATAACACAAACCACCCACAAAGTATTACACATTATCAAAATGGATTATACTACGTTTTAAATAATTCTATTTATAAAATGCTACCTAGTGCTTCAACTTTACCAAAAGATCCAATTATGTTAGATGTAGATGTTGATATGATTTCTGTTGGAATTAATACAATTTTTGGTTTCCAAAAAAATATGGAATCTAATTCTAAAGTTTTAATTATTGATTTGGATGAAAAAATAGCATCAAAAGAATTTTCTTTAGGTATTGAATCATCAAATGCATATTTCAATTCGTATACAGAATAAAATTAAAACAACCTTCTTTCTATGCAAAGCATATTAGATAATTATCTAATATGCTTTTTTTATGAAATTATGTAATAATTACTGATAGAATATTATCTTTTAAATAAGGTAATATATTATTAGTTTTTGCGTAAATACTATATGTTTATGTTAATAGTTTTTTACTAATTTAGACTAACAAAATTTTGAACAAGCAATAATCGATTATCGCAAATTACAACGGCAACTATCATTTAGTTGCTTAAAACCATTTATCAATTAATTAAAACATTAATAATGAAAAATTTAATTTTAAGTTTTTTAGCGATTTTTTTCGTATCAGTATTTTCAGCAAATGCACAGTCAAAAGACAAAGTAATTAAAAATCCATGTGAGTGTGGAGAAATCGGAATACCTGAGTATACTTGTCAAATAGTTTCAGGTACATTTAAAGTAAATAATGTACAAGTACAATATACTTTAAAGGTAACAATCGATTATATCAATGAAAACTTTGTAGGTTTTGAAGGGGATTACTCTTATACAACTGGAGGAATTTCTTTGCCAGCTGTATTCCCAATTTCAGGAACATTTATGGATAGTAATGGATTTATAACTGGAATAAATTATTCTGGATTTCCTGCAGGAATTGCTGGACAGCCTTGGTTTAAACAAGGTCTAATTCAAAGTTTAAATAGTCAATTGGCATTTGGTTCTGCATGGTAAGAACTGAATAGGTTTATAGTAAGCTGCCATAGAAATATGGTAGCTTTTTTTCTTGGAATATGATTTATCTTAAATATTTCATAGAATCTAATTAGTAAAATAGAAAAAGGTAATGAAAAATTAAATTCATTACCTTTTTTAATAATTTAAACCAAAAAATCAGTTTTGATTAAAAAGAATTACTTTTTGACAATCTTTTCAATATGTGATCCTTTGCTAGTACTTAATTTGATAAAATACATCCCTTTGTCTAAATTAGAAATATCAACTTCATATTTATCAACAAGGTTTACATTTTTAATGTACTTAACAATTCTTCCTCTCTGATCAATAACTCTAATGCTAACTTCAGTATCTTCCGTCCATTTTAGATTTATTTTGTCAGAAGCAGGATTCGGGTAGATTTTAAGTTTATCCAATTGTTTTTCATTCTCAACACTTAACCATCTATCATATAGAGGAGACTTCCATACACCTCTACCATATGTACAAACATAAATGTGTTGATTTACATAATTAATTTCTAATTCCTCAATTCTTACATTTGGTAAATTATTATTAAAAGGATACCATTCTTCAAAATAATCAGATGTGAAGTAAATTCCATAATTCATTCCAACATATAAACCATTATCCTCATCATCTTGCCAAGCTACAGCTGTAGGGTTAAAATCTGGTAAATTCTTTTTATAAGATTCCCAAGTATCACCGCCATCATTAGAAACATAAATACCTTCTTCATCTCTTATACATATAGCAATCTTATTAGGATTTGTAGGATGTACTGCAATATCTAAAATACGCCCATTTAAACCATCAATATCTTCCCAAGTAGTACCTCCATTTGTGCTTCTATAAAGCGTATTGTTTACACCAAAAAATATAATTTGATTATTTGTGTTTGCTACTTCAATATCCGTAATATGGTCTCCAAAAGTAGGTGATATTGGGTTCCAGGTGATTGCTCCATTTGTAGTTTTGTATAAGGTTTTTCCTCCACCATAAATGGTATTTGAAGCTATAGGATCTTGCTCAAAAGGAGTTACCCAATCTCCTTGAAAAACTTGAGGCATACCTGATGAAGTATTTCCTCCATTAATAGATTTATATAATTGCCCATAATAGATAGATCCATATATAATATTTGAATTATCTTTATCAACGAATGATTCCATTCCATCAGCACCAATCCAATCCTTCCATTGTCCTGTGTTTTCATGATAGACAGAACCACCATTATCTTGAGAACCTGCAGCAATTACAGTGTTTTGTGTTTGAGAAATTCCAAATTTATAAAATTGTCTAATCCCTAAACCAGTTGATAAATCTTTGTAATAGTTTGCATTAATAGATGCTGTGTTTTCAGCAACAAAAAGTCCACCATCTGAAGCAACAAAAAGCTCTTCATCTATCATTTCTATTAAATCGACATCTGCATGACAATATCCTACATTTTTTTCAAAAGCATTACCAGGTATCCAGTCTGAGGTATTCTGAAATCCAAGTCCTCCATTAGTAGAACGCCAAGTTAAAATACCTGCAATATGAACCTCATTTTCATCTGTTTGAGATACTGCAATAGCCATATCTCTAGGAGCTTGACCTCCAGCACTATCTGCCCATGTACTATAACCTAAATAATTATATCCTGTATGATCTAATTCTGTAAAAGTATCTCCACCATCATCAGAAACATAGAAAGCATTAAATCCTCCAGCACCATTTTCTTCTAATACGTAAATTTTATCTGAATTTGCAGCTGTAAGTCCAATTGCTTTTTGATGATTACCAAAATTATGAGTGACTGTTGGTTCTGAGTTATCTACATAAACTTTATGGAATTTTGTTCCACTTAAATAAACTATATTAGGATTTTCTTTATTAAATTGAACGTCTGTAGTTGTACCAACTTCTAAAATATTCTCCCAAGCTGTTTCTCCTCCATCATGAGTTCTCCAAAAACCACCATTACTCATCGCAGCATATATTACATCTGGATTAGTAGGGTGAACAGCAATTTCTAATATTCCTCCAATAGAAGTTAACTGTGTAAATGTTTCCCAGGTAGCACCACTATCAGTAGATCTGTAGATATATCCGTCAACAGACCCCCAATAAATTGTAGACGGATTAGATGGATCCACAGCTAAAGCGTAAGCTTCCATATTATTAAAATTATCCGTTAGTGGTGTCCAGCTTTCTCCTTTATCTAAAGTTTTCCAAATTCCACCATTTGGAGTGCCAATATAAATTTCATCATGATTTTCGGGATTGTATGCTAATGAAGTAATTCTCCCAACTCCAGGATTCCAACCAGATGTTTGATTATAATAGGTAGGACCTAATTCTTCCCAATTATCATTGGATGGAAATTCATCTCTTCTTTGATTTTCATATTGATTAACTCTTTTTAATTCTTCAAAATAAAAGTTTTTAGGTTTTAAGTAACCGTCTGAGTCCATTTCTTGATAAGCCATGTACTCCCATCTTTTATAATGTTTATAGCCAGACCCTTTTCCTTTTCCATGTAATTCAAAATATTCGTTTGCAGAATTTTTAATTTCTTCTACTGTATGAGTTCTTTTCTGAATCATTTCTTTGTATTCTTGTGAAAAGAGGGAAACTGAAGAAGTAAGAAATAGTAAGCTAAGTGTTAAAACTTGTTGTTTCATAAAAAAATTGTTTTTTAAGGTTAGTTTATCAGGGGAATATTCAAAAATATTCTAAATTAAATGAAAAAACAACAATTAAATGATTTAATATATTGATTTATATTAATTGTAAGTCTTAATAATTTTTCCGACTAAATTTTATTGAGTAAAAGTAAATTTTTTATATATGAATAGTTTTATAAAGATATATTACGGTTTATATAAATTATTTTGACATAATATCTATTGAATAGAAACATATTAATTACTTATAAAAATATTTAAATATTAATCTATTAATGTATATCCAACTAACCCCAAGAAAATTGCATCTTCTTCAGTGAAATTCCTAGCAGATGGAATAGGGAATGGGCTATAACTTAATTCTGTTAAAGAACCATCTCCATTTAATTGAAAAATAGAAATCTTATGAGAATTTACAGCAGAAACAGCATATACAAAACCATTTTGAGAAATAATATCTTTTAACTCACGTCCTTCTAATCCAGTAGTTCTTGTAATATAAGGATTTGCAATAATTTCTAAATTATCATTTGCTCCAACTCTATATGAAGCAATTGTGTTTTCTCCTAAATTCACAGCGAATAAATCTCTTTTATCTTCAGAAAAAGCTAACCAACATGATGAATTATCTAATTCTAAACCAGAGCGAAAGTGTTGACTCAAACTATAATCCGATGTATTAATGGAAACAACATCATAATCTATTTTATCTTCAATAACATTAAAACTTACTGTATATACTTTAGATTCTGATGGAGACCAAATAGCAGCTACTGTTCCAGCGACTCCTTCTTCCATAAAAACACCATTTTCTGTTGCAGATCCATTATTAAAATTATAAAAATATGTTTGAGCAGGTTTTATAAGACTTGGGTTTGGATAATTGATTAATGCATGATAAATTCCCATAGTTGTAACTGTAAATTTATCGCCATTTTGATTAAAGTTAACACTTGAAACTCCACCTAAGTTTCCATCAAAATAAGTGTCTAAAACTGTTTCAAAAGTTAACATTCCAGTTTCTAATTCCAATGAAAAAAGTGTGATATTTCTTTCATTTGAATCTATAATTGGTCCGGATAATTCTTCATCTTCGCCAATATATCCAACTTGTGAATGTTGATTACCTACAATTACCCAAGTTTTTCCGTTAATTGTTTTCACATCTAAGGTTACTGGACGAATACCTCGACTATTAATATTATACGAAGCCAATTCGTTTGGAGTTTGATCAATTAAAGTTAGATTTCCTGAAGGTTTATCAATTCTAAAAACAGAAATAGTTCCATTAGATGGGTTTCTCCCTGCATTTACAACTAATAATAAATCATCTATAATTCTTATAGAATATTGAGCGTCAAAGTCACCTTGTTCACTTGCACCCAAATCTTTCGTGAAGAAAGGGGAATTATCTAATTCGGCCAAGGAACCATCTTGATATTGTGCAAAACCTAGAACAGCATTTTGACCATTTGCATTTGTTGAGGTATACATATAACCAGTGATAATTTTTTCAGGAACTACCACATTATCATCATCATCTTTACAAGAAAAGATTAAAAATAGACTAAAAATGAATATAATTTTTCGCATAATAAATCTTTTGTTTACTTAAAATTAAGATTAATAAAAGTTATATTATGTTGTAATTATGTGAAAAAAAACATTTTTTAGTTTGAATATTTCTGATTTTTAGCTATTTAAATTACTTTTGTTTTTGTTAATTAAAATTCACTCTAAATCAGAATGATTCCATTGTGAAAATTATATTTTTTTTAAATTTACACTCTATTTCTAAACAAAACTATCTATGATGAGAAATATATTTTTTTTAATATTTTTTTTAAATGTATTAGCTGTAAGTTCTCAAAATTGTAATACGGAAATTCCCTTTGGTGAAAATGAAGATGTTGGTGTTTTTGCTAGAATCAACGGAGCGAAAATTTATTTAGAATCTTATGGTGATCCAGAAAATCAGACACTTTTGATTATTCATGGAAGTGGACAAAGTATCGCAGATATGTCTTGTCAGATTACTCATTTCATGGAGAATTATCATATCATCGCAGCTGATAGTAGGTTACATGGTAAATCTCAAGGGAAAATAAATGAACTAACTTATACACAATTAGCGAAAGATTATGTTTCAATCATGGATTATCTTTCAATAGGTCGAGTTTTTGTGATTGGTTATGGAGATGGAGCAAATATTGCTTTAGAAATGGCGAGTAGATTTCCAAACCGTGTTTCAAAAATGGTAGTATCTTCACCTAATCTTAGACCAGGAAATGATGCTGTTAAGCAAAAGGAAATAGATGCAAATGCAAAATTATTAACTCAAACTGAAGAATTGATTTTTAATAATGATACTTCTGAAGATTGGAGTAGACTCAGGAATCAATTAGAACTTGTAAAGTTTCAGCCGAATATGTCAAAATCAGATGTAGATAAAATTAAAATTCCTGTTTTAGTTGTTGCTTCGGATAATGATTTTATGAAATTAGAGCACGTAGTAGAAATTTATAATAATTTAGAGAATGCCCAATTATTTGTAATACCAAATAGTAATTATAATTATATAAAAGATGAGTCTGTGTTTTATAATTATATAGTGGAGAAATTTTTGGACGAAGCATTTAAAAGAAAAAACTATCAGACTAGACTATCGAAATAAATATTACTTGATATAATTTTCTTCAGCAAACTTATAACCGCTTTTCCACCATTTTGTCATTTTTTCTTTATCAAAAAGAAGTGGATTTAAGGTTAATACTCTTGGAGTAAAATAAAAATTTAGTTTAACACCAGAATGTTCTGCTCTAAATCTTCCTGAGTTGATATCTCTTTGTCCGATATTATACATCATAAAATCAAAAGCCTGAAAAAGCACGGAAAAAGTATTATTTGCTAAAAATTGATTATATAATATATTTTCAGTGTCTAAGATGATTACATCAACTTCCTTAGCTCCTTCGAGAATTGCTTTTTTAATAGGGATAATTGAACCAAAACTTCCATCCGCATATTGTTTATTGTTTTTTTCTAAAACACTCATAAAAGGAATTAAATTGCAAGAACCCCAAACCCAATCACAATAATCATCATATGAATTTTCTCTTAAATTTTTGAATTCAATTTGTTTTTCTGTAAAATTTGAGATAGTTATAAAAACTTCTTTTTTTGATTTTTTTAATTCTTCAACATAAGAGGGATGAATATTGTCTTTTATTAAATCTTTTAGATTTAAACTTTGTCCGAATGTTAATTCTTTTCGAAATAAACTCCATAGAACACGAAACATATTGATATGTATGTTTTTATGTCCATGATTCTTTTTTATTTTAAAAGGACAATTATTAAAGATGGATTTTTGATTTACATTTATAAATACATCTCGGATTTCATCCACTTTTCCTAAAGCTAAATGCGTAACTAAAAGACTTCCAGTAGAAGAACCAATATATATATCATATTTTTTCTTCTTTTCTTTTATTAAATATTCGGCTACACCACCAGCAAAAGCTCCTTTTGCTCCTCCACCAGAAATCACTAATGCTTTTTTCATATTTAGGAAATTACTATTAGATTTTACATTTTTTATTTTACATTTGGGAACTAAAAAATATCAGTTTATGCAAAAATTACTAAAAATTATCTTTTTATCTTTAATTATAGTGTCATGTGAGAATCATAATACTAAAAATAATGAAAAAAAAATTAGTTTAAAAGAGTTTCCTGTGCCAGAAACAAATATTAGAGCATTGGATGTTATAGATACTTCAAAAGTTTGGTACGCTGGTTCTAATGAGAAGTTTGGTTTTATTAAGGATAACTTCAATTTGTCTTTAGAATTAGATTCTATTCCGAGAGGAGAAGAGAAATATCATTTTAGAGGAATAAAGAAAAATGGAGATGATTTATTTTTGCTTAGTATTGAAAAACCTGCGGGGATTATTAAGTTTAATCAAGGAACAAAATTTGTTTATAGAGATTCTTTGAATACCGCTTTTTATGATGCCATTAATTTTTGGAACAACAAAGAAGGTTTAGTAATGGGAGATCCTCAAAATAATTGTCTAACAATATTGAAAACTGTAGATGGAGGAAATTCTTGGAATAAAATAGCATGTGAGAATATTCCACCTATGGAAGAAGGAGAAGCTGCTTTTGCTGCAAGTAATTCTAATATTGTTTTAAAAAATAATACTGCTTGGATTGTTACTGGAGGAAAAAAATCAAGAGTTTTAAAGTCTACTGACAAAGGTGAAACATGGACAAGTTTTGATACTCCAATTGTTCAAGGAAAAGAAACAACAGGTATTTATACAGCTGATTTTTATGATGAAAATGTTGGAATTGTTATGGGAGGAGATTATACAGACAAGCCTAATAAAAAAGCGAATAAAGCAATTACAAAAGATGGAGGTAAAACATGGCAATTAGTTGCAAATGATAAGCTACCAGGTTATATAAGTTCTGTGAAGTTTGTTCCAAACTCTAAAGGACAAGAGATTGTTGCTGTAAGTACAGAAGGAATTTACTATACAAAAAACCAAGGAGCAGATTGGCAAAAAGTAAGTGATCAAGGTTATTTTTCAGTGCAATTCGCTGATTCTAAAATAGCTTGGTTAGGCGGAGTTAATAAAATTGCTAAATTAACATTAAATTAATATTGAAATATGAAAAATAAATTAAATATTGCTGTTGTTTTTATATTATTTTTGTTTATTTGTTATAGTTGTTCGGATAAAAATCAAACTTATCTGAATAAGGATTTAAGTTGTTCTGATTCAGAATATAATGAGAAAGATCTGGAAGAGGTTATGGATATACATAAGAATTTTATTTTAAAATCTCCAAAAACTTGGAAAACAAATCTTTATTATAATGATTATGAAAGTGAAATTTTTACAGCCGATACAACTAAAGATCTAACCAAAACATTTATTTATGATGTTTCGATGATTAATGGAGATTTAAAAATGGATAAAGATTCAGAATCGTTGGTAATAAATAATTATTTACAGCAAGAAAATCTAAAACTTGTTTCAAATGGAAATGGTAAATTTCTAGACAGAGATAGTTTTTGGTTTTTAGCTGAAGGAACTAAAAGAAATTATAAATTTTCGAACTATATTTTATTTGTTAGAAATAGTGAGAAGAAATATTTAAAAGTAAATGCAGAGCTTTTCGGAGAAGATAATATCGATGAAAGAATCTGTAATATTGTAGAACTTACAAATAAAATAAAAATATTAAGTAACTATTAAACCATTAAAATCAACCTAAAAATTATCTAAATGAAAAAACTATTATTTAGCTTCTTTTTTCTTATTTCTATATTTTCTTTTGGTCAAGTTTTAAGTAGCCAAAAGTTTCAATCAGGTAAATTTACTATTCCACATCAAGAACCAGAACCAAATATTTCACCTGCTGATTGCGAGGCTTTCAAGTCAGGTAAATTTAAAATTAATGATAAAACGTCTGGAGTAACTGAAATTACTAGAGAGGGTTCAAAACAAATTGAACATAATTTAGATTCAGGAGTAAAAGTGGAGTATAAAATAGAGTGGATTGATCACTGTAACTATAAATTAAGTTTCGTTAAAATTCTAGATAACCCTAAAAATGAAAAAGTTTTAGAAAATGCAAATTCAAATGTGCAGATTATAAAAGCTGATTCTGGTGGGTATGAGTTCAAAATAAAATTTGATAAATTCAATCTTGAAGATAAAAACAAAATGTTATTGAATTAAAAGTGTTTTAAAGAGCGCTATAAGCCGATAGATTAGATATCTATCGGTTTTTTTATTATATCTTGTACTAAAATAAAGTGTTCAATAATTGAATAATAAAATGTATCAAAATTAAACCTCCTGTAATCTGTATATTTCTTTTTATAGAAGTTTTTAAACGAATTAAGAATAAGGCATTTATAATCCCTAAAAGCCCAATAATAATATTTGAAAATAAAACCCAATCAGGATACATAAACATAAATAGTATATCTGTATAGTGATATTCATAATACAATTCGATATTGTTGTAAATCCAATAAGCTGAGATTAAAATTTCAATAATTCCTAGTGTCAGAGCACCTTTTTTATTCATAATAATATTTTTGTGCAATTTTTTATGAACGAATATGTATAATTTTATTTGTTTATTTAAAAAAATAGTAATTGATTTTTTAAGTACTATTTAATAGATTCTATATCTTTTTTTAAATTGAATTTATCCTTTTTTATTTAAAAATTTTACAATTTGTTATAGTTATATTTTATCCAAATTTTCAACTTTAAAATCAAATAAAAATAGTTCATTATTAACTTGGTGTTTTTTATTTGTATCAATAGTAATTTCGGTGCCAAAATCAATTTTACTTAGTTCTTTTATCTTTAATATTTTATAGCTATTTAATCTTTTTGTTGAATTAAATTCAGAAGTAAAAATAATAATTGGTTTTTGATGAATTTTTGTTTTTAAAAAATAATTAAATCCAAATAAAATAATATGGTTTTCTTGTATTTGAATGTCACAATATTTAAAATAAAAAGGATTTCTTCTCAATAAACTTTTGCATTTTACATTGCTATAAAAACTAGTTGTCCCTGTCTTTTTTAAATCAAGATATTTCTTAAAAATATATTTGCTTCTTAGGTTTATAAATAAAATTACAGCTCCGAATAGAATGAAATAAAACAAAAGAAGAGTTAAATAAATCATAGTTCATTTATATATTTAAATCCAAATGTAGCAGATTATAATTAAATATTAGGAGATGTTTGAAATTTTACTACAAAAAAATAGAATCGAATTCATTTTACATGAAAAAAGGTTATTTCTTTTTACAGAAATAACCTTTTGTTCAAATCAAACCTTCTTCAAGGTAAGATAACCTTAGATAAAAAACTATGGCTTTAAAAAAAGCATCTTATTAGGACTTTCTTTTCTCAATGAAATTTCATCAAAAATAGTTGCAGGCCCTTTTGGCTCTCCAACTTTATAATCTGTAAAGTCTAACCAAGTCAATTTCATTGGTAAAGTAGATCCACTAATATTTTTCCAATCTTCGTATTTAATTAAGCTGTATTTGTCAGAAGTTTCTTTTGAGAAAAACGTTGCTGTGTAAGCTAAATATTTCATTTGGTAAGTATCTTCATCATAAAATAAAATATAATTATCTTTTGAAGAAGCTCCAACACCATCATTATATGAAATCTTTACACCTTTATAAGTTTTTCCGTCTGCCTGAATTGGCTCTACATTAGTATCATAAACAATCCCATCATCACTTAAAACAAAAGGCATTGCTAAAAAGTAGAAGTAAAGGTTGTGATAAAAATCTGGGCTACCTTTGAACACTGCAGAATCTTGTTTAATCCAAGCTTCTTTTCCATCAAATCCCATTTTGAATTTATCATTTTCTAAAACATCATGTCTAGTTTGTAAATCCGTCATGAATTTTTCAGAACCTCTTTTGTAAGAAAGCATTTTTTGATTTTTCCAATTTTGAATTCCTCCATGTGCATCAAATACTTTGATAAGCTCTTTCGGATATTTTGAAATATCAACTTTGATTTCCTCTTTTTTTTCTTCTACCACTTTCTTTTTAGTAGCATCAGAAGTACTGCATGATGCAACCATTAACCCTAAGGATACTAATATTAATCTATACATGTTTTATTAAAATTTACACTTTAGTCGGTAATTTTTATTTTCATTACAGAAAAAATATCAAAAAAGTAAATTATTTTATATGTCATAGATATTCAGAATTTTATAACATAAAAAAACCTTGGCCTAAAAATTTAAACCAAGGTTATCGAAAAAGTGAATTAATCGAATAAAGGAAAAATGTATTTATTAGTATTGTTAAAATTTAAATCCAAATCCAGCCCCTACAATCCAAGGATTAATCTCTACTTCCGCAGGAATACTTAATCCATCTAATAAATTAGAAGCATCAACAGTAACATCTGTTTTTAAGAACATTTTCTTAGCATCAACGTTAAAGAACCAACAATCAGTGATTTTATAATCAAATCCTAACTGGAAAGAATATCCTACAGCATTGTCATATTCAACATCTGCAACAGCATTTCCTTCGTCAATTCCATAGAAAATAGTATAATTAATACCCGCACCTACATATGGTTTAAAGTTTTCAGTAGGGTAGAAGTGATATTGTAAGTTAAGCGTAGGAGGTAATAACCAAACACTTCCTAAATCAACATCTGTAGGAGTATTAATTCCTAATGCTGATAAATCTGCTGATAAATCTTCAACATTGTGCTGAGTTGTTCCTAAAATTAATTCAGCAGCAATATTTTTTGTGAAATAATAAGTAAAATCAACCTCTGGAATAATTTGAGTTGAAATGTCTACATCACCACCAATCACACCAACTTTTGAGTCTACATCTGGAATAACAGCAGCAGCTCTAAATCTTACTTGCCATTTTTTAAAATCATTTTTAGTATCTTCTTGAGCGTTCATTCCAGTCGTGATGAATAACGCCAATAGCATTAAAATTCCAAATACTTTTCTCATAATACCTATTTGTTTTATTATTTTGATATTTCAAAAGTATCTAGAAAGAAAATCTAAAATAGTGACGAAAGTCAGTGTATAGAAACTTTTATATTTTTATGAATTACTAAAAATAATAGGGTGAAATTTTAATATATATAAAAAAAGCCGTTAAAATTAACGGCTTTCTAATATGAGTTTTTGTAGCTAAAAGTTTTAAATACTTCTATTTACAATATTTTTCTTTCAATTCATCAACCTCAGAACCATATTGATTTGTATATCCAAGCTTAGATGCAGTGTTTAAATCATCACACGCAGTTTCATATTTTTTTTGTTCAATAAGAATTAGAGCACGAATTTTATATGCATAAGAATTAGCATCATAAATAGTTAAGGATTTTAAAATATCTTGCATTGCTCCGTCCAAATCTTTAGTTTGTAATTTGCTAAAACTTCTATTACTATAAGCAAAAGGTTCATTTGGGTCTAAAGAAATTGCTTGATTAAAATAATTTATCGCTTCTTTATGTTTTCCCATTGTTTGGTATTTAAATCCAAGATTTACATAAGCTGCAGTATATTTTGGTTGAATTTCTAGTATCTTTTTTAAGTAAACGATCGTTTCTTCAGGTTTTCCTACTTCATCACAAACACTAGCAAGATTATTTAAGGCATCAAGATTGTTTTTATCTAATTCAATAGCTTTTTTTACATCTTTATAAGAACCTTGAAAATCTCGTATTTTATATTTCGTTGCACCTCGATTAGAATATAAAATAGATTTGTATTTGATGTTTTCTGTTAAATTTAGAGCTGTGTCAAAATCTTCTAATGCTTTATCAAACAAGGTCAAAGCGTCATAAATTACACCTCGACTTTCATATAGTATTGGATTTTTAGAGTGTACATTTATTCCTTCATTAAGCTTTGCTACTGCTGCAAAAGGATCATTTTTTTTCAATTCTTTTCCTGCTAATTCAACATATTCCTCAGCAGTTAAACTTTGACTGAAACTTAAAACTGTAAACAATAGAAATACAGTGTTAAATAAAATTCTCTTCATTTTCTTTAATTTTTAATATTCATAATTTTAAATAGATGATTAAAAATACTAAGTATTAATTAAAATAAATTACTTAAAGGTATAATTTTTGTTTTCAAATTTTAAAAAACTCAATAATGCTTAAAAAACTATTCTTCCTATTTATTATTTCGTTAATCTCTTGTAGTAAATCTAAAACAGAAAATAAAATTCAACTGGAAACTAAACCACTACAAGAAACAATTGATAATCAAAAACAAAAAGGCGAAACAAAAGCTTTAGAAGACATTAAAAAAGGAGGATATGAACTTTTTATTCCTAGAGATGTCAGTAATGATATGGATTTTTTGAATTTTTATGAAAAATATTTAAAAGATGTATATAATGTAAATAGTGTTTTTGATTATTGTGAACCAACACCGTTTTTAGATGCTTACTATAAAACAATGGAAAAAGAATTTTATAAAAATCATGACGAAAATATTTTTTATAAAATTATTCCAAATGTTGAGAAAGCGTATAAAATTGATATACAAAATAAAATAGAAAATAATTATTTCTTTTCTAAAGTAGACAAAAAACCTTCTTTTATTGGAGGGAATGAAAAACTAAAGAAATATCTTAAAAATAATTTTTCTGAAATAAATTTAAAAAACAAAAGGATTATAGTATTTCTTGATTTTAATAAAGATGGAAAAATAGTAAAAGTGCGAATTAGAAATGATATTGATAAAAGAAATAAAAAAATTATTGAATCTACTTTTTTAAATTCTCCAAATTGGAACCCTGCTATTAAAAATGGAAAAGCTGTAATTTGTAGAGTTGCTATTCCTTTAAGATTTTGATTGAAAGTATTATCTATTTTCATTTTTTTAAAAACAAAATATCTAAATACCTGATTTTAAAAATTGAATCTCACTCATAATTTAATTCAATATCTTTTTTATATCAAAAAGTATTTTTTGATAAACGTTTTTTATAAACGATTTTTGTGTGAAGTAGATTTAAAAACATGTCTATACAACCATATTTTTAAAGAAAAAACTTCTAAAAACAGATGAAAATTTACTCAATATAAACATAACAGTTAATAGCTATAATTTACTTTCAATCTTACACATGTAATTGTAATTTAATATTTTAATTATTGTTTTTTACATTATTTAACTAATTTTATATACAATCAAAAACTATTTTTCAATAAAAAAGCCCGTAAATAAAGGGCGTAACTAAAAATTAATTAAATCATGACAAAAAAACTTCATTTATTAATTACTCTACTCTTAATTTCATTTTCAAATCTATATTCTCAAGAATATAAAGAAATGATTCGAAAAGGAACTTTTACTGTTCAAGAAATTCAAGATTCTGCGGAAAAATACTTTAGAGAAAATGGAACAGGAAAAGGTTCTGGATACAAACAATTTAAGAGATGGGAGTTTATTGCTTTAAAAAAAATGGATCCAGATGGATATTTAAAATCAGATCAATTTTATTTTGAAGAATTAAAAAAAGTAAATAAAATTCAAAATCAAAAAAGCACTTTTGCTACTACAGTTAGTAGTGAATACTGGACAGAACTTGGACCAACTTATTATAATCAAACTTCAGGTTGGAATCCAGGTGTTGGAAGAATTACTTCTCTAGCAATTAATCCTAATAATTCTAATAACATTTTAATCGGTACACCTAATGCAGGAGTTTGGAGAACTACAAATAAAGGAAATACTTGGACTCCTCTTACAGATCATTTTTCAAATTTAAAAGTTTGGTCTTTAGCAATGGATCCGTCTAATACAAATACAGTTTATTGGGGTTCTACAAACGGTGTAATTTATAAATCTACAAACCAAGGTACAACTTGGCAAACTTTTGCAGATTTATCGGGTTCTTCGGTTTATAAAATTGCTGTTCATCCAACAAATTCGAATATTATTTATGTTGCAATGAATTATGGTGGTTTTTATAGAACTTTAAATGGAGGTCAATCATGGACAAAAATCACATCAGATTATTATGGATATGATATTGAATTCAATACAAGTAATCCAAATATTGTATATCTAAGTGGTAAAAATTTTCATAAAACTACAATAGACAATTCTAGCACTACAACTCATAATTTTAGTTCAGGAGTAAAAATGATTGGTGTTTCTGCAGCAAATTCAAATAAAATTTATGTTTTAGAAGAAGCTAGTGGAAAATTCGGTGCTTTATATGTTTCAAATAATGGAGGAACAACTTTTACAACCTTAAATCATGGAACTAAAAACTATTTTGGTTATAGTACTACTGCTAATGATAATAGAGGTCAAGCTCCTAGAGATATGGATATTGCCGTTTCTAATACAAATGCAAATGAAGTACATATTGCTGGTATTTTAACTTGGAGATCAACAAATGGAGGAGTTTCATTTCAAATTACATCGGATTGGGTTCCAGCAAATGCAGCTTATAAAAATATAGGATATTGCCATGCAGATGTTGATATTTTAGAATTTGTAGATGGAGAATTATTTGTAGGTAGTGATGGTGGATTATTTGTAGCAGATAACACAAGTTATATTAGTAGTAATTACTATGATGATTTAACTTCAGGTCTTGGTATTCGTGAATTTTACAAATTAGGAATTTCTCAAACATCTCAAACAAAAATATCTGGAGGTTCACAGGATAATGGAACTTCAATTTATAGTGAGCAAACAGGACAATGGAAAGATTGGCTTGGTGCAGATGGAATGGAAACTTTCTTCAACATAAATAATTCAAATATTGTTTATGGTACAATCTATAATGGTAGACTTTACAGAAGTTACAATGGTGGAAATAGCTATTCTTCATTACCACAAGGTTTCACAGGTCCTTGGGTAACTGCATATGAGCCAGATCCAGTAAACTCAAATACTTTTTATGGTGGAGGAAAAAGCTTATACAAAACTACCAATGGAGGTCAAACTTGGACAAGTATTTCTACAACTAGATCAAGCTATATTAACGATATAGAAATTTCTCAAACAAATAATCAAATTATTTATATCGGACAAGGATCGAGACTTTACAAAACAACTAATGGAGGTCAAGCTTGGCAAACGGTAAGTGGACTTTATGGTCAAGTTAGAGATATTGCAATTCATCCTACAAACCCTAATAAAGTAGCTGTTTGTATTAATAGTAGTAACCAAGTTTATGTTTCTAATGATGGAGGAAATTCTTGGTCTCAATATGATAAAAACTTACCTAACTTTAGTAAAACATCTATTGTTTGGCAAAATGATAGTCAAAATTCTTTATATGTTGGTATGGGATATGGAGTTTATATGATTAATGATAATTTAAACAATTGGGTTCCTTTCAATAATAATTTACCAAATGTGATGATTACAGAATTAGAAATTAATCATGTAAATAATACTTTATATACTTCTACTTACGGAAGAGGAATCTGGAAAACAAATCTTCCTAGTTCATCGGCTAGATTAAGTAATGAAAATCAATTAACGCAAAATATTTCGATTTATCCAAATCCAGCTAAAGATAAGATTACTATTTCAAATCAAGATGAATCATTCAATTCTTCTATAAGTATTTATGATCAAAATGGAAGGATTGTTAAGTATCTAAAAAACATCAAACTTCAAGAAAATTTAGATGTTGATATTTCTAATTTAGAAAATGGTATTTATTTCGTGAAAATAAATACTGAAAAAGGTGCTTACACTGAAAAAATTATTAAAAAATAAATTTAGTTTTTAAAAGAGAGGTTAAGATTAATCTCTCTTTTTTAATACAATAAACTGATTAGCTAGAAAAGGTAATTTTGTTTCGGGATCTATATAATCATTGTCCCAAAAACTAAAAACAGTACTTACGAATTTACCTCTTACTTCTGTAGCGATATAATAAACTATCAATTGTTTTCCTGAGGTTACAGATTGTATTCCTGATTCTGTATAAAAGATAGCTTTTTTAGCTTTAGTTTCAACTCCTTCAAAAATTAAATCTACTTCTTGTTCCTCAATCCTATAAAAATAATCTTTATTTGATTTTGCGCTTAAAAACTGTATGTTGACTGTTTCTTTTGCACTTTCTAAGGTTTTATGAATTGACCAATTTATTTGACCATAATATGGACATTGAATAGAGTTTAAATCCATATAATTACATCTATCTTTTCCTAAATGTATTTTTCTGCCAACAAAATTAATATACTCGGTGTCTGTTGTAGTATAAACTTCTTCAGGGATTTCATCATTCAAAACACGATTCATCAATTCTATCTCATCTAAGGCGAGTCTAGTTCCAGGTTTTTTAAACTCAAAGGATAAAACTTTATTTTCTTTTGTTTTTAAAAAATATAATACATAGTATATAGCACCTAAATTTTCATCATCCAGCTGAAAATAAGCCATATAATTTGTTTCTGCTATTTCAGTACTTGTTTGTAAATCATATGTTTCTTTAAATTCTAATTGTGGATTAAAAATCAATATATTTTTTTTAATATTTTCTTCGGAAAATTCTAAATCACTATAATGTTTACTGGTTACTTTATATCCATCAAAATTATAATAAACAATCGGATCCATTTTGATTGCTGATAGTCTGTCTAACAAATCTCGATTATTTTGAGCAAATAAATTTCCAATTGAAATAAATAAAATTAAAGCAAGGGTATAGATTTTTTTCATAGTATTTTGAACAATTTTAATTTGCAACCAATATAAAACAAAAAAGGCTAACAATAAAAACTGTTAGCCTTCTTAGATTCAAAATATATTTTTTTACATTCTGTTAGGAACTTCAATTCCTAAAAGTTTAAATCCATTTTTAATTGTTTGTGCAACTTTTTCTGAAAGTTGAACTCTTAAGATTTTTAAGTCTTCATCTTCACAACCTAAAATTGGAGAACTTTGATAGAATGAATTATATTCTTTTACTAAATCATAAGTATAGTTAGCTATTAATGCCGGACTATGATTTTTCGCTGCATTTTGAACAGCAGATGGGAATAATTCTAATTGTTTTAATAATGATTTTTCTTTATCAGAAAGAGAAATATCAGTTTTTGTATTAGAATAATCAAAATCTACTTTTCTTAAAATCGACTGAATTCTCGCATACGTATATTGAATGAAAGGCCCAGTGTTTCCGTTGAAATCAATACTTTCTTTTGGATCAAAAAGAATTTGTTTTCTTGGGTCTACTTTTAAAATGAAATACTTTAAAGCCCCCATACCAATTACGTTGTATAATTCTTCTTTCTCCTCTTCAGAGTAACCTTCTAATTTTCCTAATTCTTGAGAAATCTCACGAGCTGTATCAGTCATTTCAACCATTAATTCATCAGCATCTACAACAGTTCCTTCTCTTGATTTCATTTTTCCTGATGGTAACTCAACCATTCCATAAGATAAATGATATAAATTCTCAGCCCAGTCATATCCTAATTTCTTTAAGATTAAGAATAAAACTTTGAAGTGATAATCTTGCTCATTTCCTACAGTATAAGTCAAAGAATCGATATTATAATCGTTGAAACGCTCAATTGCAGTTCCAATATCCTGTGTCATATAAACTGCAGTTCCATCAGAACGTAAAACGATTTTTTCGTCTAAACCTTCATCTGTTAAATCAATCCAAACAGAACCATCTTCTTTTCTATAGAAAACACCTTTTTCTAAACCATTTGCAACTACTTCTTTTCCTAAAAGATATGTGTTACTTTCATAATAGTTTTTATCAAAATCAACTCCAAGAGCTTTGTAAGTTTCGTTGAAACCTTCATAAACCCACTGGTTCATCGTTTTCCAAAGTGCTACAACTTCTTCATCTCCAGCTTCCCATTTTCTTAGCATTTCTTGTGCTTCTAATAAAATTGGAGCTTGCTTTTTAGCTTCTTCAGTTGTAAGTCCTTTTTCTTCTAATTCTTTGATTTCTTTTTTATAAGCCTGATCAAAAGCAACATAATAGTTCCCTACTAATTTATCTCCTTTTAATCCAGTAGATTCTGGAGTTTCACCATTTCCGAAACGTTGCCAAGCTAACATACTTTTACAAATATGAATTCCTCTATCGTTGATAATTTGTGTTTTGTACACTTTTTTACCAGAAGCAGCAATAATTTCAGAAACAGAATAACCTAATAAATTGTTACGAACATGTCCAAGGTGAAGTGGCTTGTTTGTGTTTGGCGAAGAATATTCGACCATCACAGCTTTTTCTTCTTCTTTTGGAGCAACAATTCCAAAATCTTCTGTGCTATAAATAGAATTAAAAGTATTTACGAAATATGCGTCTGAAAATTCTAGATTTAAAAATCCTTTTACAACATTAAAATCCCTAATTTCCGAAACATTATTCTTGATGTATTCTCCAATGCGAGTTCCTATCTCCACAGGATTTCCTTTTACGTGTCGTAAAAATGCGAATACAACAATTGTGATATCTCCAGCAAAATCTTTCCTTGTTGCTTGAAATTCAACATTATCAATTTCTACATTATAGATTTCTTTGAAACCTTCTTTAACTACGGATGTTAATGTGTTTTGAATATTCATTTTTATTTAAAATTTGAACTGCAAATTTAGTATAAATAAACGGATTCTATCAAGGAAAATGATATGAAAAATTGAATTGATAAAATATTTTAAATCTCAATACTTAAATGATTTAAAATTAAAGTAAAAGAAGAAAAGACTTAGTGTAAACCAAGTCTTTTCAGGGAAAGATAATGTTTAGATAGAAAAATCATGAACTTTATACCACTAAAAAACAATCCTCTATTTCTAAACATCTTTCCGATATTTATTTTTTAAATAGGTTTAATGTTTTTCCATTTTGAATCCAAACTAATTTATTTTCTGAAGGGAAAAACTCTAAAACAGCATTTATTGCACCTATTTCAAATTTATTCTTTCCAATTGCTTCTGTACCAAAAATTGACATTCCTGTAGCTTGAGCTGTAATTGTTCCATTCTTTTTTTCAATTGTAATATCAAAAGGAAACTCTTTACTTTCATAGACACCGACATATTCATCCAGATTTTCAACTTTTCCATTATAAGTAGAAAATTTAGGGATTTCATATTCTTTTCCAAATGTAGCAAGAAGAAGAACGTGTCTGATTTTTCTTAAATCATAATCTGTAGCATTTGAAGTAAAAGCAATTGAGATTTTTTCTTTTGTGAAATACAAAAAATCTGAATTAAATCCATCAATCACACCACTATTACCATATGCTTGTTTGTTTTCAAAAGAAGTATCGAAAATTCCACGTCCGTAACCATCTTTCAAAGCTTCCATTATTTCAACACTCTTTAGACTGATAATTTTACCAGTAAATAATCCATCACTAAACTTCACAAGATCACGAGAAGTTGAAACTAAAAAACCTGCTCCAAGTGGTATTGACATATCAGTTTCAGGTTCTTGTTCCCATTTCCCAATTTTTCTATAAGATTGTGCTTCTCTGTTGTAAGTATTAATTTTCTTACCCACCAACGTACTTCTCATTTTTAGCGGTTTCGTGATATATTTCTTTAAAATTTCACCATAAGGTTTGTCATATACTTTTTCTAAAATAATTCCTAAAAGGATATAATTTGAATTACTATAATATGCTCTACTATCTGGTTCAAAATCACTTCCACCTTTTTCTATTTTCTTAATGATTTCTTCTTTACTTTTTTTCTGTGTATTCCAACTAAAAAAGTCAGAGTCATTGGTGAAACTATGAATTCCACTTCTGTGATTTAATAATTGGTCTATTGTTATTTTATTTGCATTCTTAATATTTGGAAAAAACTTTTCAATTGTTTCATTTAGAGTTAATTTGTTTTGTTCTACAGCTTTCATCGTCAATACTGCTGTAAATGTTTTAGTTGCAGAACCTATTCTGTATTTTGTTAATCTATCCGCTTTTCTGTTTTTATGAATATCTCTAAGTCCTACAGTTTTGGAATAAATTAACTTTTCATCCTTTGTTATTGAAACACTACCCATAAACTTGTCATTTTCTGCAAGTGTTTCTAAATAATTATTTAATTTCGATTTGTCAATATTTTGACTTTTTACCTTTTGACTTGATAGCATAATTATTATCATTGTCAAAAATCCTATTAAATATTTTTTCATGATTTAGTTTATTTATATTAATACTTATAACATTTAAATACAAAAGCTGGAGGTATATTTATTAAAGTTAAGCTCATGTTTACATAATAAAAGACATCTTTAAATTGATAAAATTTACCTAAACTATATTGGTATTGAACAAATACACCTCCGCTTTTCAAATACTTATTTATTTTGTTTAATAATCTACTTACCTCTATATTATTTAAAAGTGAAAGAGGTAAGCTTGAGATAATTATATCAGCGTTATAAATTGTTTTTTCACTTAAAATTTCATCAAAATCTAAAGCTGAATTATTCAAAATCTTAATATTGTTTTGATTTTCAAATTGAGAACAGCTATACTCATAAAATTTTTTATTTATTTCAAATGAATATAACATTGTGTCTTTTCTCATTCTTTTTGAAATTTCTCTAGTAAAACAACCATCTCCAGCTCCAAATTCTATTATTGTTTTTGCTTTGTCAAAAGGTAAATCCTTTAAACAATTATTTATTAAATATTTTGAACTAGGTTTAATTGTTCCACTAGTTTTTAATGATTTTAACGCTTCTTTAAAAAAGGAATTCATAACATGATTCATTTAAAATTTTATAATATAATATCGAAATAGATATAAAACACATCTAACACTAGTTCACCTATAAACACACCTGTAATCATATATTTAAATGGCATTTTAACTAAACCTGCTACATAACAAATAACATCTGTTGGAACAAAAGGAAAAAAAGACCAACCTATAACAAAATATATTGCTTTAGGACTTTTTAATCGTGTTTTCCATATTTCAATACTTTTAGATTGTTTTGTTTTAAAATAATCACTAAACCCTAATTTGTCAGCTAAAAAATAAAGTAATGTTGCAGAAAATAGAACTCCAGAAATCGAAATCATTAAGACTAAAAATAATTGATCTGGGAATAATAAGCTTCCCCCTATAACAAATGGTGTACTTGGTATCAAAAAAAAACCTCTAACAAATGTCAACAGGATATAAATAAAGATCATTTCATTCCCATAAGATTCTACAAATGCTTTAATATTATCGACCTTAATAATTTCTGGATTTTGTAAGTATTTAATTATTAAATAAATAATCACTAATATCCATAAAACAGTAAAAACTTTCCTTCCTAATTTCAACATAACTCCACTATTATAAACCATTTAATACTTCATTTTAAAAAGTTTTAATGATTAATTCTGAGGCAAAATTGAAGAGAAAAAATTTAAAAACATTTTTTTTTCAATGATGGCTATCAATTAATCAATTATTGTAAAAAATATACCTAAAATTCGGATATTGAAGAAAGTATGTTGTTGGTTGAAAGAAATAGACCTTTGATTGTTTATTAAGAATATTTCTAGAGGAAATATGTAATTTTGCAAGAAATAAAAATAAATGAAGCAAAACACAAAAACATTTTCAATTCATAATCCTTATATATTTTGGATATTAATTGCTTTGATATATTTTAGTATCTTATCGTTTTGGAATATAAAAGAAGCTATATATAATTCTATTCATTATACAATACTACAGGCTTTAATAGTTCAGATGAACTTAAAAATATTATTAAACAAATATTCTTATAATAGTAGGAAATATAAAATTTATTCAATTATTTTACTATTAACGTTTGTCCTAATTTCAACTGGACTTACAATAATAGCAATCAAATTTATACTTCCAGCTCGTCAAATTGATGATCGAAGTGCACCTTTTGTTTTTATATTTTTTTTCAATATTTTTTTTCTAGGAGTCCCTTTATTCATTAGTACTTTTTTTGATATTTTAAAAAAAGAAAGAGAACATCTTAAAGAAATTAAATCTTTAATTAAATTACAAAGTGAAACGGAACTAAAATTTTTAAAAAGTCAAATAAATCCGCATTTTTTATTTAATGCTTTAAATACTATTTACACAATAAGTTATATAGGAGATAAATCTGCTCCCGATAAAATTTTAAAACTGTCAGATATGTTAAGGTATGTACTTTATGATTGTAAAAGTGATCATGTTTTACTATCTCGTGAAATTGATTATATTATTTCATATATAGACTTTCAACAATTAAAAACTGAGAAACCACAAAATATAAATTTCTTAATAGATAATGTGAAAAATAATAATCATATTTCTCCTATGATTTTGATTCCTTTTATTGAAAACAGTTTTAAACATAGTAAAATTGATACAGACAAAAACGCTTGGGTGAATATTGATTTAATTTGTAAAAACGACAATTTAATATTTAAAATAGAAAATTCAATCCCTAAAATAGAAGCTCAAAATTGGCTAAATTCTGAAGGAGGGATTGGCTTGGAAAATGTAAAAAAAAGATTAAACCTTCTCTATCCAGAAAAGTATTCTTTACATATTGAAAAAAATAAAAATATTTTTAAAGTAGTATTAAACATTAATTTAAAGTAAAATGAAAACGGTAAATTGTATTGTAATTGATGATGAGTTTTTTGCTAGAAAACTATTAATAGATTATATAGAAAAAGTTCCTCACTTAAACTTATTAGATTCTTTTGATAATGCTTTTTATGCTTTAAATTTTGTAAATAATAATCAAGTTGATTTGATTTTTTGTGATATTCAAATGCCTGATTTGACTGGTATTGATTTTGTTAAAAGTTTAAATAACCCTCCAGCTATTATTTTTACAACAGCTTATGCCGAATTTGCTATTCAAGGTTATGAATTAGATGTTGTAGATTATTTAATGAAACCTTTTTCCTTACCTAGATTCATTAAAGCTGTAAATAAAGCTTGCGAATTAATTTATTTAAAAAAGAAAACAGAAATAAATATAAAAAACATAAATCAAGTTTCAGAAAAACATTACAGTAAAGAAAAAAAGTCAAATTTTATTCTTGTTAAATCAGATCGTAAAATCCACAAAATATATTTTGATGATATTCTTTTTATAGAAGGAGCTTTAGAATATGTGAATTTTTACACCAAAGAAAAAAGAATTATGGGGCTTTATTCTCTTAAAGAACTTGAAGAAATTTTACCAAAATTAGATTTCATGAGAGTTCATAAATCTTATATCGTTTCTATAAATAAAATAAATGAAATTGAAGGAAATCAACTTTTAGTTAGAGAAAATAAAATTCCTTTAGGCAGAAGTTATAAAGCACTTTTTTTTAAACGCTTTGGTCTTTCAGAATAAAAGCTGCTTCATATTGAAGCAGCCCATCAATTTCTTATTCTTTCTTCAAAGACCAACCAGTTTTAAGACCAATGATAAAATAGATTAAAGTTAGAGAACCAATTGCGAAAATGGTATCTCCAACTAATCGCAGCCATTTTAAGGTTCGTATATATTCTTGTTGGTTAAATTCAGCAGATCTTGCATACCACATTCCTTCATTTACACTAGCAACCGTTTGAGCCAATCCTACCGGAAGTAAACTTAAAACAATCATTAAAACAAGACCAATATTTAAAGCCCAAAAAGAAAACTTTATCATTCCTTCTTTCCAAGGAGCGTGTGCAGAAAGTCCTTTGATTGCAAAAAGTGTCAAACCTATACCTAACATTCCATAAACTCCAAAAAGTGCAGCATGTCCGTGAACAGGTGTTGTATTTAAACCTTGCATATAATAAAGTGCAATCGGCGGATTAATCATAAAACCAAAAACTCCTGCTCCAATCAAATTCCAAAAAGAAACAGAAATAAAGAAATTTATCGGCCATTTATAATTTTTCGTCCACTCCGTTGCTTTACTCACCCGATAATTATGAAAAGCTTCAAATCCCATGAAAACAAGTGGAGCAACTTCTAGAGCACTAAAAGTAGAGCCTAAAGCAAGAACTGCTGTTGGCGTTCCTGTAAAATATAAATGATGAAAAGTTCCAATAATTCCTCCAATCAAGAAAATACTTGCAGAAGCAATTGTAGCTTTTGTAGCTTTATTAATATCTAAAATCTGCATTCTAACAAAAAGAAAAGCGATAACTACTGTTGCAAAAACTTCGAAGAAACCTTCTACCCAAAGATGTACAACCCACCATCGCCAATATTCAATTAATGAAAGGTGTGTATGTGTTCCCCAAGTTAATCCAGCTCCATAAAAAACAGCAATCGCAATAGAAGAAATCACAAAAAGAACTAAAAGATTGTGATCTGGATTTTTCTTTGTCAAGGCTGGCCAAAGAGCTCTTAAAACTAAAATCAACCAAAGAACCAGACCTACAAATAAGAAAATTTGCCAGAATCTACCTAAATCTACGTATTCCAATCCTTGATGTCCGAACCAGAAACTCATATCTAAACCAAAATAATGGAAGATACTTAATAATTGTCCAGTCATCGAACCAAGAACAATTACTAAAAGACAGATAAATAAAAAGTTTACTCCAAATCTTTGAAATTTTGGCTCAAAACCAGAAACTGCCGGAGCTATATAAAGTCCTGTTGCTAACCAAGATGTTGCAATCCAGAAAATTGCTAATTGCACATGCCAAGTTCGAGTCACAGAATATGGAAGTATATCTGCCAAAGGAATTCCATATAAACCTTGACCTTCCACACCATAATGCGCTGTGATTACTCCAAAAATAACTTGTAGAAAAATCAAAAGTGAAACTACCCAAAAATACTTCAAAGTAGCTTTCATTGAGGGGGTTGGATGAATTCCAAGAAGCGGATCTTCTTTTGGTAAAAAATCTTTATTGATTTCTTCTTCCGTATTTTTTGCATGATAAAAAGCTAGAAATCCAATACCTAGAAGAAGCATCATGATACTGAAACCTGTCCAAAGCATTAGCGAACCATCTGGCTCATTTCCCATTAATTTATCAGGAGGCCAGTTATTTGTGTAAGTAATATTTTCTCCAGGTCTATCCGTAGTACAAGCCCAAGAAGTCCAAAAGAAAAAGGCATTAATTCGATGCAAATTTTCTTCTCCAAGAACTGTATTTTCAATCATTGCGTAATGCTCACGAGTTTGTGCCAATTCTGGATCATTTGAAAATAGTTTTGTATAATAAATTTGATTGTGAAGTATTGCTTCCTCTCGATCAGGACCAATAGTTAAATTTTTTGTTTCAGGATTGTAGTGGTTTTCTCGAATATAATTTTTTAGATTTGTTTGTAATAATGCTTTTTGGTCTTCATAAAGAGAGTTAAAGTCTTGAGAATATAATTTTTGCGACCAAAGATCTAATATAAATACAGCTTCTCTATGAATCCAATCAGCATTCCAATCTGGTGCAGTGTAGGCTCCGTGTCCCCAAATCGTTCCTAGCTCTTGTCCTCCAATAGATTGCCATACTCGTTGACCTTCTTGAATATCTTCTTTTGTATAAATTACATTTCCTTCTAGATCTACAACTTTTTCTGGAATAGGCGGTGCTTCTCTATAGATTTCAAAACCATAATATCCAATTATAGCAAATGAAATTACTACAATTACAGTGAGTGTAATCCAGAGTTTTTTTACTTGTTTCATTTGTTTAATGTTTGATTTTCAGTTATTAACATTAATTTAAGAAAGTTTTTTTGAAAAAAGATAAAATAAGACAGAAAGGTTTGAATTATTAAAATTAACTCTGTAATAGAATAACTTTTAACACTCTTATATTCTAGTTTTAACAACTAATTAAATTGTTTTCAAGTTCTTAAATGTTTATATTTAAAGTGGAAAGTAAATTATGAAATGTTGTTAAATTTAATATAAAATTATGTCTAAATTGAAATATGATGAAGTTCAAATAGCTGTAGATTCTTGGGAAGAGCTTTTAAAAAAGCATAGTGATTTTGTAAAATTTTTTATTCCTAATGGGAGATTTATAATTCCAGATGAACATATAAATTGGATGAAAAGTCATAATCAAGATTGTTCTAATTTCCATGTGTATTTTGGAGTGAAAAAAGAAGAAATTATTTTAATTTTTGTTCCACTTGATCATAATCATAAAGAAAAAACGAAACTTGTCGATTATAGATATTCTGTATTAACTGAAATAAAAGAAAAATTTTCTCTAATAGAAAGAGAGGTTGTTACAAATATCAAAAAAACTTCTTTTTCTAAAGATTTAGATGTTTTAAATTATAAAGAAATAACAAAATATTCAGTTTATAAACGTCCTGATTTAAAAGAAAATATTACATCTGAAGATATAATTAATTGGAAAAGTCATTGTATGGACTGGTTTTATCATGAAATTATAAATGAAGGAAGTCGACGAATTTTTAGAGCTTTTATTGTACCATTTTCTGATATAAACGTTAAAAAAGAAAAAGAGAAGGAACTTAGTATTGTCTTTGGAATGAAATATTCATCAATTTATAAAATGAAATATCCAATTCTTGTTTTTATAACTTCAAGACATAAAGATGATTCTAAAACAGTTTTGTTGAGTAAAAGAAGCGAAGAAACAATTTCTGAAACAAATTCAAAGGATTTTTCTAGTCCTTGTCCTCCTTTCTGTAAAGATAAATATGATTTTAAGTTTTTGAAAAAATAAATTTTGTCAATAGTTTTTTATGATATTATAAAAATAATTTCTCTTAGTTTGTTGGGAATAGCTGTTTTTAGTGGTGTTATTCATTATAAAAAGTTACCTAATGAATTGAGGTGGTTTTTCTATTTTCTTTGTTTTTTCAGTATTATCGAAATTATTTCTAATATTTTAATTGAGTTAAGAATTCAAAATATCCTCTTATATCCACTTTATGTTTTTGGTGAATTTCTAATTCTTTCTCTATTATTATTCAATAAAATATTCAGTAAAAAAACTAAGTACATTCTTATTACAATTTTTAGTCTTTTCTTTTTAGCTGAAAATATTTTTCTATTTGTCCAACAAAAAAATCTAACAAACAGTTACAGTAAAATTATTTTTCATCTGCTAATAATTTCTTCTATAGCCTATTTATTAATTAAAACCATCAAAGAATTTGAGAAACTAAACTATATACTTGTTAACTATATCGTACTTTTCTTTTACTATTCAATTTCACTTTTTTTATTTGTTTTAATGAATCAATTGGAAAATGTAAGTCTAGAAAAAGCATCAATTATTTGGGGATTGAATAATCTTTTGTCTTCAATTTTATATTTCAGTTTTATCATTTCATTTTTTAAACATAAAAAGTATGTATGATCTAAAATTTTTAATTTTAATAATTATAGTATTTTCAATAATTATCATTTTTTCTTTTTTAGCATACAAAGCTTTTGTAGTGAAATTGATGAAAGAAAAAAGAGTTCAATTTGAAAAGGAATTAGAATATCAAAAAGAAACAACAAAGAAATTTATTGAAGGACAAGAAGAAGAACGAAAAAGAATTGCTGAATTATTACATGATGAAGTTGGGAATAAATTAAATATTTTGTCTTTATGGATTAATAACGAGGAAACTTGGAGAAATGAAAAATCTAGAGAAGTAATTTCATCACAAATACCTGAATTGATAAATGCTACAAGAAATATTTCTCATACAATGTATCCTGTAAATTTAGAAGAATTAGGATTAATTTCTATGCTTGAAAAATTATTTTCTAATATGGATTCGTCTATTCATGTTAGTATTAATTTAAACCATCCTTATCAAAAGAAAAACATCAACTTTGAAGTTCAAATCTATCGAATTATTCAAGAATTTTTAACTAATTTCATTAAACATTCTAAAGGTTCTGAGTTAAAATTAATAATCCGAGACTGTGAAAGTTATTTCTCTTTTTTAATTTCGGATAATGGAATTGGCTTTGATTTAAATTCTAGTAAAAAAGGGATGGGAATAAAAAATATAGAATCTAGGTTAGAATCTATTGATGCAAAATTTAAATGGAAAACTCAACGAAATAAAGGTTGTAGATTAATTGTTTCAATAAAAAAACTTGACAAATGATAAAGATTTCAATAATAGATGATGAACAATTATTTCTCGAAGGTTTGAAATTATTGTTTTCCAATGAGAATAAAGTAGAAGTTGTTTTGGCAGAAAATAATGCTAATGACTTTATTGAGAAATTAGAACAAACAAAGCCTTCTTTTTTCCCAGATATTGCCCTAGTTGATATTCAAATGAAACCGATAAATGGTTTTGAACTTGTAGCTATTTTAAAAGAAAAATATCCCGAATTGAAACTTATAATTCTTTCTTCTCATTATAAAAAAAATGTAATTGGACATATGATAAAATTAGGTGTTTCAGCTTTTATTCCTAAAAATGCTAATAAAACTTTACTTATGGAAGCAATTGAAGCAGTTTATGAATTTGGAGTCTATTTTACTAAAAAAGATAAAGATTTAGTTCAAGATCATTTGAATTTTAGAACTAAAAAACCATCTATAATTACAAAAGATCAATTGTCAAAAAGAGAAATAGAAGTTTTAGAATTGATTTGTACTGAAAAAACTAACCACGAAATTGCAGAAAACCTTTTTTTAAGTAAAAGAACAGTAGAAAATCATCGGCAAAGAATTTTAGAAAAAGTCGGAGCTAAAAATACAGTTGGTTTAGTAGTATATGCGATTGTAAATGATATTCATCCACTTCCGCCAAGTTTTTAATAGATAGCATTAAACCTAGATCTTTATCGTTCCAAAAACCGCAAAATGATCTGAACTACTTTGTTTCAGAACTTCAGCTTTTATTGGTTGGATTTTTCCTTTATACATAATATAATCAAGAGTGATTATTGGAAAAGGGATTTTCGAACTATTAGGAAATGTATAACTAAATCCTTCGCCTTTTTCATGAAACAAATCTGACCAATCTTGACGAATATGATTGTATAAAGGTTCTACTTTCATCGTATTGAAATCACCACAAAGCAAAATGTTTTTATTTGAAAAGTTCTTGTTTAAATACAAATTTATTTTTGCCCATTCTTTTTCTCTTAGATTGTAAATTTTCTCATATAAATCATAAAAATCTTTAGGGTTTTCTATTGCTTTTGCTGGAGAAGCTAGATGTATATTTGATACTATCAATTCTTCTTTTCCAACTTTTATTTTATTTATTTGACAAAAAGGAAGTTTGTTTATGTTTTTTAAATATTTGGTTTCTGTTATTGGATATTTAGAAAATACGCCAAAACCATGCGTTCCTTTTCTTTGGGATATTTTTTTGTATTTATATATTTTGGATAATTTCTTTTGAAGTTCATTGTTCCACTGATAAGTCAATTCTTGTACAAGTAAAATATCCGGTTTTGTAGAAATTATTTCATTTAAAATATTCTGTTTGTATTTATTTTTAAAAAAGAGATTGTAAGTAAGAATTGTAACTTCTTTATTTTGCTTTACTTCATTTGTGGTAAAATGAAATCCTCTGATATAATTATAACCAAAGTTTAGAAAAACTAAAAATGTGCAGATGAAAAAAACATTGTGAAATTTCTTCAATTTTTTTCTTCTAGATATAAATACAAATGTTGCAAATAGAAATATTGGAATTTGAATAGTCATGAGAATATTTCCAAGTAAAAAATGAGAATTCCAAATAAGTGCTACAAGCAAGAGAAGTGATAAAAAGTAGAAGAAAATTTTCATTTTTGGGATTAGCTTTTTTTATTGGTAGTAAATTATAAAATTTTATTATTAAAAAAATAATATAATTTATGGATATATAAAGAACGAAAAACTATAAATAAAAGTATTGTGTAATAAAAAAACCGAGTCTGAAAACTCGGTTTTTGAGAAAAATTTACTTAGATTAACCGCTATAACTAGTTGTTTGCTCAATTGATATTTGATAGTCTTCACTATAAATATTATCTACAAAAATCCATTCTGCATTTGCACTTCCATGCGTGAATATCACTTTCATAAAACCTCTATCTGAAGCATTCACATAATTTAAATCTTTAATCATTGATTTCATAAATGCTTCAAAAATCGAAGAAAGAATATTGCCTTTTAAAACTAAATCCACACCTGGAGATGTAACCGAAGTAGTTGCAAATTCTTCACCAACTTTTCCATAATTATTTAATTTTAAATCCGAATGCCAAGCATTATGTGTATCTCCAGCAAGCGTAACTAATTTTTTCCCTTGAAAAGCGTTTAAAACCACATCTCTCTCTTTAGGATAACCATCCCAAGCATCCAAATTATATGGAAAACCTTCGCTGACACTCGCTCTTTGAACGGTTGTTAATGTTGGATCATTTACTTCAAATCTCCTCTGCAACTCAATGAATTCTTTCATTTTTTGTTCTAAAGCAATTCTTTTTTGTGTTGTAATATTTCCTTTTCTTTCTTCTTCTGAAAATTCTTCTAGTAGATTTAAGAAATCAAAAGGTAATAACATTTTTGCCATCAGTACTTGTTGTCCCAATACTTGCCAAGTAGCACTATTGCTTTTAGCTAAATTTAATAACCAACTTTTTTGTTCTTGTCCCAGAATAGTTCTCGTAGGATCTAACCAAATATCTTTAAAGCCTTCATTGTCAAAACCTGAAATTGAAATAAAATCTCCATAAGATAATTGTTTATCTCTCCCAATCACTCTAGTATCTAACATGATTAGATTAACTAAATTTCCAAATTCAATATTTCTATAAATCAAATTATTATCTTCTGTTTTCACAGGTAAATATTCACTAAAAGCTTTAATTGCACTAGCTTTTCTTGTTGTAAAACTTCCTTCAGAAGAATCGTGGTTTTGTGCACCATCTTTATAGGTATCATTGGCTATTTCATGATCATCCCAAACACAGATAAATGGTTTTTTCTGATGTGCTAATTGTAGCATTTTATCCGAACGATACAGACGATATCTTTCTCTATAATCATCTAAAGTTATAATTTCATGAAGCGGAGAAAGTTCTCTTTCTACCTCTGAAGTATTTCCGTATTCTCCCTCGCCATATTCATAGATATAATCACCTAAATGAACAATTACATCTGCATCTGAATTTGCCATAGCATCATAAACATTAAAATACCCTGCTGCATAATTAGAACAAGAACAAACTGCCAATTTTACTTCATTTGGGTTTTCAGCCAATGTAATCGTTTCTCCAATAACGGAACCCGTTTCTTCTTCTAACTGAGCAAAACGATAATATAATTTTTGATTAGGTTCTAAATCTTGAACTTCGATTGAAATCGTGTAATCTCTTTGCGCATTTGTGATAAAATTTCCTGAACGAATTACTTGTGTAAAATCCATATTTTTTGAAACCTCCCAAAAAATAGAAACTTCTGGAGCATCTGTAGAATATCTTGTCCAAATAATAACTTGATTTATTGTAGGATCAAAACTTGCTACTCCATGATTAAATTTATCAATTGTAGAATTATCAGGTACTGTATTGTCGTCCAAATCATCATCAGAACAACTAATAAAATTGGAAGCTAAAATGATACCTCCTGAGGCTAACAAAGTGTTTTTTAAGAAAGATCTTCTAGTAGTAGTATTTTTTGTTTTCATTACCGTTAATGTTTTTGATTAAATGAAAAAGAAAAATAGAATAGACTCTTTATTTAAACATTAACCCAATATTCCTATACTTTTAAATAAAAATTAATTTTGTTATGAAAACACTATAAAATCAAAATTGCTTTATAAAATAACTTTGATTTATTATTTTATAAAGCAATTCTTATTTTTTTAAAATCCTAATTAATCTCCTCCACAAGAAGAACAAGAAGAGCATGAACTGCAAGAGGAACAGGAAGAACAGGAACTACAAGAAGATCCTCCATCATCAAAACTTGAACCTCCATCATCAGAACTCGAATCTCCAAAATCAAACCAACTGCTTGATTCAGAACTAGAGCCTCCAACTTCTTCCAACACTGCAGGACTTTCCTCAAAAGTATCTGACATTAAAGTTGTGTCTTCTACAGAATAAGAATCTTCACTGAAAATAGGAGAGGAGCTTTCCATGTTTTCCGCAAATCCTAAATTTTCACCCATTTCTGTTTCAAAATGTGTATCGTTAAAATCATAAGATTGTTCATGATTAAAAGAAGACCAAGCTAATGTGTATAAATAAAAAGAATCGAAACCGTGGTAGTTATAATAGTAATCGTATTCAAAACTATAATCAGGAGAATTTCCGATTTCACTTACTCTGTTGTAATTCTTTTTCGGAACAATCACTTTTGTTTTAATATCTGTTTCCACAGAGTCTACATGCATTAACTTTTGGAAATTCATTTTGAACGAATTCACAAAATTATTGAAGAACTCTCTTTTTTCTATTCTAAAAGCATCAATAGATTCTTGAGAAGTAAATACAGATTTGAATTTTTCTTTCATCTCTGCAGTAGTTTCTTCGTTTGCCTTGAAGTCTTTAAGTAATCCTGTAATCTTTATTTGAATAGGAAATTTTCCAACATCATGATTTTTATAGATATCAATCGAAATCAAATATTTAAAATTTTCATCTTCATGCTCTAAAATCATCGAAAGATTTTTGAAAAAATGAGACATTTCCTCATTCATTTCTAAATCATAAGTGTCTAGAGCTTCTTTTAGATCATCTTTTTTTCCTTCCTCATCAAAATAAAAATCAATTCCATCGTGTGAAAGACGAATGATATTTGAGATTCCTTGTCCTACACAAACCCTATTGATTTGCTGTAAGATAGAAACTGCTGTAAAAGTTTGTCTTACTTCTTTTTTTCCAACATTTCCTGAAGTAAGATAGAATAATATTTTCTTGAAAGCTTTAGTTGGTTTAATTCTTTCAATATGTGAAATCTCTTTCGGATCCACAGTAATTTTTGATTCAAAGTACATATTTCTTTAGATTGCTTCGCAAGAACCACATTGAGCGCTTTCCCATTCTGAATGAGCATAGCATCCCCAAAATTCCTTTTTAGGTTCTCCGAAAGTTATAATGTATAATTTTATTGTTTTCTGAAAATTTGAATTGTTTTTAGCAATATTCTCCTCAGGTTGATGATGAATATATCTACCAAAATGATTATCACAAAATTGATGATAAGTTCTTGTAAAAAGAATAAACTCATGCCAAGCTAAGTCTACATTTAGAGATGGCGTAAGTGTTTGATTATTTTTTCCTACTAAAAAAAGAAATTTCAGAACCTCTACAAATAATTCTTTCACATCTATTTTTTCTTCAAATGGAACTTTTTCTAGTTTTGAAACTAATGCAGGATTATTCTTTATGATTTTAGAAGCAATTTCTCTTATTTCTTTAGTAGAATACTTTTTATGCAACATAAATATTTTGTTTGTTCAAAAATAAAAATTTATCTCATAATAGCATTTTTAATTATACTCTACTAATTGTTTGATTCCTTGTGTTATAGCGTTTATTGAAGTTTTTTTACTGTATTTTTTTTATGAAAAAGTACTTTTTGTTGCTAAAAAATTAAGAGTATATTTGAAAAATTAAATGATTTAAGAGTTTAATACTATTTAATGTTAAAATAATTATCCAATTCAAAATCATTTGATGAAAAAGAAAAGTTAAACATCAAAATTAAATTAAAACATGAAAAAAACAATTACCCTGATTCTTTTACTTTTTAGTATCTCCATTTTTGCCCAAAAAAAAGTAATTGATCAAAATGAATTAATGTCAGATCTTTGGAAATGGAATAAACATAATGATAATGATATGACTGGGACATTATGGATTCCTAGTAGCTATTGGAGGATTGCTTTAACAAACTCACCTGATGTAACACCAGAAACTATTGATCTTATTGAAGAATCATTTAAAGACTATGTATTGATTTGTGCTTTAAAAATGGAACAAATTTCTAATGGAACAAATGTGAGATTTGATTCTGAAGAAATAATTAGAAAAAATATTTTAATTAAAGATATTAATGGTAGGGTTTTTAAACCTATTCCAGATGAAGAAGTAGAATTAAGTACAAGAATGCTTCTTTCAAATTTGAAACCGTTTTTTGCACAAACTTTAGGGAAAATGGGACAAGGAATGCATTTCTATATTTTTGAAGTAAAAGATAGTAGCGGTGTAAATATTATTAATGAATATGAAGAAGGTGAATTTAGTGTTTTACATTCTGGGAATGAAGTTAAATGGGATTTACCTCTTTCTTCTCTAATTGATGATAAAATTTGTCCTATTGACAATGAAGCAATGAATGGTAAATGGAAATTTTGTCCATTTCACGGGAATGAATTAAAGTAAAAATTAAAAAGCCTCAATTGTTTAATAATTGAGGCTTTTTAATTTTTTATTCAGTACACAAACCACATTTTTCTAGGTTTATCGTCCAGTATTTTTGATCTTCTTCTTTAAAATAATCTATCCAATCTTTTCTGGTTTTTAAATCAAAAGCAAAAAACATAATTGCATTTTTTTTATAATATTGATAAAGAAGTAAATTAATTCGCCAATCGTATTTTTCATCTTGAATTAAAACTAAAATTTCTTTTTTATTTAATTTTTTCAAATAGTCTAAATCTTTTTCTGAATTATTCACAGTAATAAAATATTTACTTGTTTCTACTTGATTTGAACTGATAAACTTTAAAGATGTCTTTCTTAGTTCAAAAGTAGTTTCATTGTTTTTAGTTATTTGAGCATTTATGAAATTGACAATAAATAAAGCTATTAAAAAAAGTTTTTTCATAGTTGAGGTTTTCTATTAAATATAATTTTTTTGATTAAAGGATTAATTTGGATAAAAATCATCAATTGAAGTTTCATATCTAAGTCTTGAGATTTCTTGTTTATAATCCTCAGGAGATAAAAATGGTTTTTCTAAAATATTTGAATTCTTACAAGAAAAAATAGTGAAAAGTGAAATTAGAAGTAATAGTTTTTTCATTAATTTATTTTAATTTCAAAAGTTATTTCGATAGTTTAATTTCTCCTGTATTAGAATTTACCATCACAGCCTTTTCTAAATAAAAAGAATTACTCATTGCGGGATAATTAGTTTTTTTAAAATAATACCATTCTCCTTTTTTAGTAATGTGAATTTTTAGATCTAAATTTGGATTATTAGAATTGAGATTATCTTTATTTAGATGATAGTTTTTTTCAATTTCATCATTTGCCAATGCTAAAGCTTCTTTTGGTTGAATTTTTACATTTTCAAGTTTTGTATCCAATTCAATACGAATTGGTTCCTGACAACTAATAATTAAGGATGAAAATAAAAGAATTTGAATAATTTTTTTCATAATATTTATTTTGAATCGAATATATAAAAAAAGAGCTTCCTATAAAATAGAAAACTCTTTAAAAATATTTTGATATAATTCGTTTAATTTTTAAGTAGAACTTATTAAAGATTATTCGTTATGTAAAAACGCTTTTTTCTCTAATAATGTTTCTTCTGATTCTTCATGATCTTCATCAGGAACACAACAATCTACTGGACAAACTGCTGCACACTGAGGCTCATCATGGAAACCTTTACACTCAGTACACTTATCTGGAACAATGAAATAAAATTCATCACTGATCGGCTCTTGATCGTCCTCAGCGTTATATGAATTTCCGTTAGGGAAAACTACATCACCAGATAATTCTGTTCCTTGTTCCATAGTCCAATCTTCTGCTCCTTCGTAAATCGCAGTATTTGGACATTCTGGTTCACATGCACCACAATTGATACATTCGTCAGTTATTATTATTGCCATAATTATATTTACTTTAAATTTGCAAAACAAAAATACATAAATCTTTGTAAAATTATAGGTAAAATGTTGATAGAAGATAGAAAAAAAGCGTTCATAGCTCTAGGAGAGTTCTTAAGTCAGTTTACAACGGTAGGTATTGTGAAGAAAGACAATATCCCACATAATGACTTGTTTTTTGATGCTTTTAAAATGCAAATTAAACGAGCACAAGAAGTTAACGGTTGGTTTACGCAAGATAATGTGCTTTTTTCATTACAAAATTGGAGTGAAGCACTTACAGAAGAGAATTTAAATTCGTGGTTAAATGCTTATGATTTTAGTGCCATTTCTCCAAAAAAAGTTGCTGTAATCATGGCAGGAAATATTCCGATGGTTGGTTTTCATGATTTTTTATCGGTTGTAATGTCTGGTCATCATATTTTAGCAAAACAATCTTCAAATGATACGCATTTTATTCCTTTAGCCGTAAAATATTTAGAATATTTAAATCCAGAATTTAAAGAAACCATTACAATAACACAAGGAGAGTTAAAAGATTTTGATGCTGTGATTGCAACAGGTAGTAATAATACTGCAAGGTATTTTGATTTTTATTTCGGGAAATATCCAAATATTATTCGTAGAAATAGAAATTCTGTTGCCGTAATTACTGGAAAAGAATCAGAAGAAGAATTAGTGGCTTTAGGAGATGATATTTTTAGATATTTTGGTTTAGGTTGTCGAAATGTTTCTAAGATTTTTGTTCCAAGAGATTATGATTTTGATTTAATTTTCAAAGCTGTTTATAATAAAAAGGATATTATTAATTATGAAAGATATGCAAATAACTACGATTATAACAAAGCAGTTTATTTGATGAGTCTTTTTGATTTAAGAGAAAATGGGTTTTTAGTTTTAAAAGAAGATGAAAGTTATACTTCACCGATTTCTACTTTATTTTATGAATATTATGATTCTTTAGAAGATTTAGAGAAGAAATTAGAAGCAGATGAGGAAAAAATCCAATGTGTAGTTGCAAAAGACGAAACATTAGAAAGAGAAACTGTTGCTTTTGGAAATACGCAAAAACCAAGACTTTGGGATTATGCTGATGGTGTAAATACTTTAGAGTTTTTAATAGGATTAAAATAGAAATAGTTTTAAATTTAGAATTAATTCATACAAACCTAATAACGATTAAGCATATTTGGCGATGACTGAGCGCAGTCGAAGTCAAATAAATTTAACACTAATTATATGAAAGAAAAGAAACATAATTTTTGTGCTGGACCAAGTACTTTACCACAAGAAGTTTTTGAACAATTATCAAAAGCTGTAATTAATTATAATGATACTGGATTGTCTATTTTAGAAACTTCGCACAGAAGTGATTCTTTTCTTGAAATTTTACATAAAACACAAGATTTAGTCAAAGATTTATTGCAAATCTCGGATGATTATTCTGTTTTGTTTCTTCATGGAGGAGCAAGTTTAGAATTCTTGTTAGTACCTTATAATTTAATGAAAATCGGAGGAACAGGAGCTTATTTAGATACTGGACGTTGGAGTTCAAAAGCAATTCATGAAGCAAATATTCTAGGAAATGCAAAAATTGTAGCTTCTTCAAAAGATAAAAACTATAATTATATTCCGACGAATTATCATGTTCCAACAGATGCAGATTATTTTCATTGTACGACAAATAATACAATTTATGGAACGCAAATTAATGAATTTCCAGATATAGAAATTCCTTTGGTTGCAGATATGAGTTCGGATATTTTTTCTAGACAAATGGATTTTAATAAGTTCGATTTAATTTATGCAGGAGCACAGAAAAATGTTGGAACAGCAGGTTGTGCTTTGGTTGTTGTGAAAAATTCAATTCTTGGGAAAACAGATAGAAAAATTCCAACTCTATTAGATTACCAAAAACATATAGATAATGGAAGTTTAAGTAATACTCCAACAGTTTTTGCAATTTATACAGCTTATTTAAATCTCACTTGGCTGAAAAATAAAGGAGGAATTCAAGGAATTGAAGTTGAAAATAATCGAAAAGCTTCTTTTTTATACGAAGAAATTGATAGAAATCCATTTTTTGAAGGAACAGCAAGAACAGAAGATCGCTCAAAAATGAATGTGACATTTAATTTAAAAAATACAGATAAAGAAAATCTTTTTCAAGAACTTTGCGATGACGCTGGAATAAGTGGAATTGTTGGACATAGATCTGCTGGAGGATATCGAGCAAGTATTTATAATGCAATGCCATTTGAAAGCATCGAAATTTTAGTAGATACATTGCGAAAATTTGAAAAAAAACTAAACTAAGAAAACATACAAAATGAAAATATTAGCAAATGATGGTTTGGCTAGAAATGGAGTTTTAGCCTTAGAAAATGCAGGATTTGAAGTACTAGTTGTGAAAGTTGCACAAAGTCAATTGATCAACTACATAAACGAACATAATATTGAAATTCTGATTGTAAGAAGTGCTACAGAAGTAAGAGATGATGTTATTGATGATTGTCCTTCTTTAAAAATGATTGCTAGAGCAGGAGTTGGAATTGATAATATTGATGTCGAATATGCAGAGTCTGCAGGAGTTCGCGTGATTACAGCTTCAGATGCTTCTTCAAATTCTGTTGCAGAATTAGTTTTTGCACATTTATTTGGAATGGTTCGTTTCCTACATGATTCGAATAGAACAATGCCATTAGAAGGAGAAATTAATTTTAAAGGATTAAAGAATTCTTATGCTGCTGGAACAGAGTTAAGAGGGAAAACTTTAGGAATTATTGGTTTTGGTAAAATTGGGCAAAATGTTGCTAAAATCGCCTTAAGTTTAGGAATGAAAGTTCTTGCTTGTGATCCATACGTAGAAGAAGCTACAATTGAATTAGATTTCTATGATGGGCAAGCAATTCACTTTAATGTATTAACTACAGATAAAGAAGATGTACTTAAAAACTCTGATTTTGTAACAATTCATACGCCATACCAAGACGGGCATTTGATTTCAGTTAAAGAAATTGAAATGATGCGTGATGGAGCTGGAATTATAAATACTTCAAGAGGAGGAGCTATTGATGAGGTTGCTTTGGTAGAAGCTTTAAATGCGGATAAATTATTATATGCAGGATTAGATGCTTTTGAAGATGAGCCAACACCAGCAATTCAGATTTTGATGAATCATAAAATTTCGATGACACCACATATTGGTAGTTCAACAATCGAAGCACAAGCTCGAATTGCACAAGATATTTCAGAGCAAATTATTGAAGCTTTTGAAGGGTAGTAAATTATGAAAATAATATAAAAAGGAATGGGAGTTTAATAAGCTTCCATTTTTTTTATTCATAAATATTTAAAAACTTATGATATAGTATGGTATTTTTATAAATAATTTAAAACTGCTAAGGTAAACAGTAAATAAGTATTAATTATATAGATTAATTAAGAATAAATTTTATTTTTGCTTTCCCAAAAGATACTAAGTTAAATGAAAACCCCAAAAGAAGATTGGCTGTATGAAATAAAGCCAAAAGATACTCTTTTTTCACTAAATTTTAAGGAGATTTGGCGTTATAGAGATTTACTTTTAATGTTTGTTAAGCGTGATGTAGTTACACTTTACAAACAAACAATTCTTGGACCTTTATGGTATTTAATTCAACCTTTATTTACTTCCGTAGTTTTTACATTAATTTTCAATAATGTTGCTGGAATTCAAACAGGTTCTATACCTCCATTTTTATTTAACCTTGCAGGAGTGACAGTTTGGAATTATTTCAAAGAATGTTTAGTAGCAACTTCTGATACTTTTAAAAAGAATGAAGCAATTTTTGGAAAAGTTTACTTTCCAAGAGTTATTATGCCGATGTCTATTGTAGTATCAAATTTATTAAAGTTTGGAATTCAACTTACTATTTTTATAGCATTTTATTTATATTTTGTTTTTATTGGAAATGAAGTTCGACCAAATGTAGCATTAGTGTTTTTCCCAGTTTTAGTTTTAATAATGGGAATGTTAGGTTTAGGATTAGGTATGATTATTTCTTCAATGGTTACAAAATATAGAGACTTAACTTTTTTAGTTCAATTTGGAGTTCAGTTATTGATGTATTTTTCGTTAGTGGCTTACCCAATGAGTTTGATTGAACAAAAAATACCAGATTTAGCTTGGATGGTAGAATTAAATCCGATGGCACATGTTATTGAAATTTCAAGATTCATGCTTTTAAATGAGAATAATTTCTCTTTATCAGGAATTATATACACAACAGTTATATCCATTGTAGTGTTTTTTGTAGGTCTTGTAATCTTTAACAAAACAGAAAAAAGTTTTATTGATACAATTTAATCATGGCGGAAACAATATTAAAAGTAGAGAATGTTTCAAAACAATATCGTCTAGGGACGATTGGAACAGGAACAATTAGCCATGACTTGAATAGATGGTGGGCTAAGATTAGAGGAAAACAAGACCCTTTTTTAAAAATTGGAGAAACAAATGATCGTTCTAGTAAAGGAAACTCAGAATATGTTTGGGCTTTAAAAGATATTAATTTTGAAGTAAAAAAAGGAGAAGTTCTTGGAATTATTGGTAAAAATGGTGCGGGAAAATCAACTTTACTTAAAATTTTATCACAAGTAACTAGCCCAACTACTGGAAGTATAAAATCTAGAGGAAGAATAGCATCTTTACTTGAAGTAGGTACAGGATTTCATCCAGAAATGACAGGTAGAGAAAATATCTATTTAAATGGAGCAATTCTGGGAATGACAAAAAAAGAGATTTCTTCAAAAATAGATGAAATTATTGCTTTTTCAGGTTGCGAACGATACGTAGATACTCCAGTAAAAAGATATTCTAGTGGAATGAAAGTTCGTCTGGCATTTGCTGTTGCTGCACATTTAGAACCAGATATTTTGGTTGTAGATGAAGTTTTAGCTGTTGGTGATGCAGAATTTCAGAAAAAAGCTATCGGTAAAATGAAGGATATTTCAAAACAAGGTGGGAGAACAGTACTTTTTGTGAGTCATGATATGGGCGCTATCCAGAGTTTATGCTCAAGGTTAGTCGTTTTAGAGAATGGAGGTGTTGGATTTCAAGGTAAAGTTCAAGAAGGAATTAATTATTATTTAAGTGTTAAATCAACATTTTTAAATCTATGTAAATCTAAAAAAGGAGTTCAAGTAATTGATTTTGAGGTTAGAAATTCAAAATCAAATATCGTTGAAGTTATTGAAGTTTTTGATCCAATAAGTTTTAATTTAAAATTATTATTTGAGAATAATATTCCTTCTGATTTAAAGATAGAATATTTTATTAATGATTTATTTGGACAGCCTCAAACAACAATTTCAAGTTGGTTAAATTCAGAAATAATTACACCAAGAGAAAATCAGATTGAATTAAAAACTAATTTAATTAATGGTTTTTCTTTAAAGGAAGGAGAATATAGTATTAATCTTAGATTATTCACTAGTGAAACGATAGATTTTGAAGATATATATATATTTAATCTTATCAATACAAATTTTACAGGATATAAATACCCTTTAAAACAACAACACGGGCGAGTTTATACACCAAATAATTGGAATATTGTTGAATAAAAATGGAATGTTATGCGTATAGGGGTAAATCCTGAAAAATCAAAGTTATCAGAAATAAAATATAAGCAGCATCGTATTATTATACCTGTATATATTCCAGAATCAGATGAAGAATATTTTCAAAATTTATTTGAGGTTCTGAAAGTTTGTATAGAGTCTATATTGAAGACTGTAGATTTGAATAATACAGTTATAACAATAATAAATAATAATTGTAAAGTAGAAGTTACAGATTATATAGAAACATTATTAATCAATAAATATATTGATAAACATGTTAAATATACTGAGAATTACGGAAAGGTTTATACAGTTTTAGCAGAAGCACGAGCATCATATGAAGATTTAATTACAATTACGGATGCAGATGTTTTCTTTTTTACAGGATGGGAAAATGAAATAATTAAAGCTTTTAATACTTTTTCAAAAGCAGGTGTGATTTCACCTTTGCCAGTTCCTAATTTAGCATTCTATAATAATACTTCATTATTTTTTGATAAGTTATTTAGTATTAAAAAAGGAAAAATAGTTTCCAATAAGTCATTTGAATTATTTGAAGAAGGAGTCGGAAATAAAGAAGTTTTCAAGAAATGGAAGAATAAACAATTTTATTTAAAATCAGGAGACTATCCAATTTGTATTGGAGCTTGTCATTTTGTTGCTACATATAGAAGAAGTGTATTACAGAATATAGAATACCTAAAACCAAAATATGTTTTTAAAAACGGTTATGAAAACAAAGTATTGGATAAACCGATAGATGTACTAGGATATTATAGACTGTCTCTAAATAAATCATTTGCATATCACTTAGGGAATAATATACCTAAATGGATTGAAAATGAGGTTGGTGTAAGTTCAGAGAGTATTGATTTTATAGAAAAAAATAAAAAAATAATTCGATTTTCTTTTATGTTTAAAAAGATTATAGCTAAAGGTATCCGTTTAATTTTTAGATCAAAATGATAAAACACTTACTATATAAATACTGGACACGTTATAAGAAATATCGATTTCGTAAAGAGAATAAAAAGTTAGGAACTTTTATCTCAAAAGAATCGAAAGGATATCAAAATGTTTCTTTTGAAGGAAAAAATAGAATTCCTGATAGATGTAATTTTTCTGGAAAAATTTCTATTGGTTTTGCAACAACATTAGGATATAATAATATGTTAATGGGAGATGTTTCTGTAGGTAAATATTGTCAAATTGGAGCAGATGTAGCTATTCATACAACAAATCATCCAATAAACTATTTATCCACGTATATCAATAAACTATTATTCAATGGAGAATTAAAAACATTAAAAACAACAAATAAAGTTGTTGTTGGAAATGATGTTTGGATTGGACATAATGTAATTATTGTTGGAAATGTTACTATTGGAAATGGAGCTATATTAGCTGCAGGTTCTGTTGTTACTAAAGATGTTCCTTCATATACAATTGTAGCAGGAACTCCTGCAAAACCATTAAAAAAACGTTTTTCTGATAAAATAATTTCTCAAGTTGAAGAACTACAATGGTGGAATAAAACAGAGAATGAATTGAAAGCAATTAAGCCTCTATTCTTTAAAAATTTAGAAAATTTAGAAGATTTATATCAATAATTAAATGACACAAATTATAGCAGAAATTGCACAAGCACATGATGGAAGTTTAGGATTATTACATTCTTATATTGATGCTTTGGCAAAAACAGGAGTTGATGCAATAAAATTTCAAACACATATTGCAGAAGCTGAAAGTAGTATTCATGAACCTTTTCGAGTGAAGTTTTCGAAACAAGATGATACTCGCTATGAATATTGGAAAAGGATGGAGTTTTCTTTGGAACAATGGAAAGGTATTAAACAACATTGTGATCAGGTTGGATTGGAATTTATGAGTTCTCCTTTTAGTAATACTGCTGTTGATTTATTAGAAGAAGTTGGTGTTGAGAGATATAAAGTAGGTTCAGGTGAAGTAAATAATTTTGTGTTATTAGAAAAAATAGCAAGAACAGGAAAACCTGTAATTATTTCTTCTGGAATGAGTTCTTTTGAGGAGTTAGATCAAACAATTGCTTTTTTAGAAAAAAGAAATGTAGATTTTTCAATTTTACAGTGTACAACTTCTTATCCAACAAATCCGAAAGATTTTGGTTTTAATGTTATTTTAGAATTAAAGAAACGATATAATGTGCCTGTTGGATTTTCAGATCATTCTGCAAAAATTGAAACAGGAATTGCAGCTTGTGCTATAGGAGCTGAAATATTAGAGTTTCATGTAGTTTTTCATAGAGAAATGTTTGGACCAGATGCAAAATCTTCTTTAACAATGGAAGAAACAAAACAAATGGTAGATGCGATTAGAAATATTGAAATTGCCAAAAATAATCCAATAAATAAAGCAGATAATAGTAGATTCTCGGAATTAAAATCTATTTTTGAGAAATCTTTAGCAATAAATAAAAACTTACCAGCAGGTCATGTGATTTCTTTTGAAGATTTAGAAACTAAAAAACCAAAAGGTTTCGGAATTGAAGCTTCGAAATATGAAGAAATTATTGGTAAAGAAATAAAACATGATATGCAAAAATGGGATTTTCTGAATTATGAAGATTTAGTTTAAAATTCTGTTTAAATAAATATTGATAGAAAGAATATGAAGAAAAAAATATGTGTTGTAGTAACTGCAAGACCTTCGTATAGTAGAATTAAATCTGCATTAGTTGCAATTAAAAATCATCCAAATTTAGAATTACAATTAGTTGTTGCTGGTTCTGCTTTATTAGGTAGATATGGAAACGCTGTAGATGTGATTCAGGCTGATGGATTTGAAATCACAGAAAAAGTTTTCATGGTTTTAGAAGGTGAAAATCCGACAGCAATGGCAAAAACAACAGGAATAGGCGTTATGGAACTTTCTAATGTGTTTTATAACTTAAAACCTGATGCTGTTGTGACAATTGCAGACAGATTTGAAACAATTGCAACTTCTATTGCGACAGCATATCAAAATATTCCTCTAATTCATATTCAAGGAGGAGAAGTTACTGGAAATATTGATGAAAAAGTTCGTCATGCAAATACAAAATTGGCGGATTTACATCTTGTAGCTTCTGATGATGCTAGGGAAAGAGTGGTGAAAATGGGTGAAAATGAGGATATGGTGATTAATACAGGTTGTCCCTCGATGGATTTGGTTAAAGAAATCATGGATAATCCAACGCTAGATTATGATCCAATTGAAAAATATGGAGGAGTAGGAGAAGATTTTGATTGGAAATCTGGATACATTGTTGTTTTACAACATCCTGTAACTACCGAATTTGATAAAGCAAGAGAAGATGCTTTCAAAACTTTGGAAGCTGTTGAACAATTAGGAATTCCAACGTTTTGGTTTTGGCCAAATGTAGATGCGGGTTCTGATGGAACTTCAGGAGCAATTAGAAGTTTTAGAGAAACTGTAAAACCTAAAAATATTCGATTCTTTAAGAATATGGAACCACATGATTTCTTACGTTTATTAAAAAATAGTAATTGTTTGATTGGAAATTCAAGCGCAGGAATTCGCGAATGTGCTTTTCTTGGTGTTCCTGTAGTGAATATTGGTTCTAGACAAAATAGAAGACAACGAGGAGAAAATGTTTTAGATGTTAATTATGATGTAGAAGAAATTAAAGAAGCAATTTCAAAACAAGCAACAATTAAAGAATATCCATCCAATCCTATTTATGGTGATGGACTTTCAGGAGAACGAATTGCAGAAGTTTTAGCAACAACAGATTTACATTTTCATAAAACAATTACTTATTAGATGAAAGTTTTAGGAATTATACCAGCAAGAGGAGGATCTAAAGGTGTTTTAAGAAAAAATATCAGAGAAGTTGATGGAAAACCTTTGATTCATTATACAATTGATACAGCTTTAAAAAGTTCTAAAATTTCAAAACTTCTTGTTACAACAGATGATTTAGAAATTAAAGAAGTTTCTGAAAAAGCAGGTTGTGAAGTACAATTACGTACTAAGGAAAATGCTACAGATACTGCCAAGATAGAAGGAGTAATTGATGAAGTTTTATCGAAATTAGATGAAAATTATGATATTATTATTTTATTACAACCAACTGCTCCGATTCGTGAAACAGAAGATATTGATAATGTAATAAAAGTGTTTTCTGAAAATCAAACAATTGAAAGTGTGGTTTCTGTGATTGAATTAGATGATATTCATCCTGCAAGAATGTATAGACTTGGTGAAAAAGCAGAAATGATTTCTTTAAATCCAGAATTAGAAAAGAAAAGAAGACAAGAGTTACCAAAAGTTTACCTTCGAAATGGAAGTATTTATGCTGTAAGAACAGATATTTTCAAAAAAGAAGGAAAAGTAATTACTGCTAATAAAAAAGCATATATAATGCCTGAATCAAAATGGGCAAATGTTGATACAGAAAGAGATTTAATTATAACAGAAGCTTTAATTAAACTTTGGAAAAAAGGAGAGTTATAATATGAATTTAATTACAAAAATCTCTGGAATTGAGCAGCTTGATAGAAATGTTGAAAATAGATTAACACAAGTTTCTTCAATAGAATACGTCATATTAGAATCAGATAAAGATGTAAAAGAAGCATTACAAAATTGTGATGTTTTTTGGTTTCGCTTAAATCATAAACTTACAAGAGAAATTTTAAAAACAGCAAGATGTAAATATATTTTATGTGCTGTAACAGGTTTAGATCATATAGATTTAAAAGCTTGTGAAGAATTTGGAATTACTGTGATTAGTTTGAAAAATGAATTTGAATTTTTAAAAGAAGTAAGAGCAACAGCTGAACATACTTGGGGATTACTTTTGACTTTAATTCGAAAAACAGATAAAGCAATTACACATGTAGAAAATGGAATTTGGGACAGAACACTTTTTCAAGGTTCAGAATTATATAAAAAGAAAATAGGAATTCTTGGTTTAGGAAGATTAGGAGAAATTGTAGCAGGTTATGCACATGCTTTTGGAATGCAAGTTTTTTATTTTGATACAAAAGAAAAGCAAACTTCAAAACATTTTAAAAAGTGTGATACTGTAAAAGAAATGTTACAAGAAGTAGATGTTTTATCGATTCATTTACCTTATAATGAAGAAAATCATGAAATTATAGATACTTCCTATTTTGAAACCATGAAAAAAGGAATGTTAATCGTAAATACTTCGAGAGGAGGATTAATCCTGGAAGAAGATTTGGTAAACTCGATGCAAAATAATATTGTTTCTGGTTATGCTTCAGATGTTTTATTTGGAGAGCCAGAAATAACAACAAATCCTATTTTTCAATATGCTAAAAAGCATAAAAATATCATATTAACTCCTCATATTGGCGGAAATACGCATGAATCCATTGAGAAAACAGAGGAGTTTATATTAGAAAAATTTTTAAAATTTCTAAGTTAATGAAAGTTTGTATAGTAATTCCTGATGGAGTTGGGATAAGAAATTATTTATATTCAGATTTATTAAAAAAACTAATCGAAAATAATTCTGAAATATTCATTTGGCATACTTTATCAAATTCTGCCATAGAAGAAATCAAAAAAGTATATTCAGATGAAAAGATTATTTTTGAAAGAATGCCTTTGTTTAGAGAAACAAAATCGCAGGTTTTTATTCGAGAATTAATTTCTTATTCAAGATTACTTTATAATTCGAAATTACAAAAAAACGAAACGATTCTTAATAATTGGAAGCCAAGAAAGCAAGGTGTCAAAAAATATCTTTTTGGTTTAATTGAATTATATGGAAAGAAAATTTCTAAGAATTATCAAGATATTGTAAAATTAGAATCTTATTATGAAAAACTGGTTATAAGAGAGATTCCACAAGTTTATAATGAATATTTAAAGAAAAATGAGGTTGATGTTGTTTTTTGTACACATCAAAGAGCGATTCAAGCGATTCCGATTATGACAGAAGCAAAAAGAATGGGAATTCGAACAGTTGGAGCAATTTTTTCTTGGGATAATATGCCAAAAGCTAGACTTTCTGTGAGAACAGATGAATATGTTGTTTGGTCTTCTTTAATGAAAGAAGAAATGAAAACATATTATCCAGAAATATCTTTAGATAAAGTAACAATTACAGGAACACCACAGTTTGAGTTTTATAATAAAGAAGAATTATATAGTTCTAAAGAAGCGTTTTTTACAAAGCATAATTTAGATGTAAATCGAAAAGTAATTTGCTATTCAGGAGATGATAAAAAGACTTCTCCATTTGATCCTATTTATTTAGAACATTTAGCAAAAGAAATAGAAAACTTTCCTAAAGAATCTCAACCTCAAATTCTTTTTAGAAGATGTCCTGTAGATCTTTCTGATAGATTCGATAAGGTTTTAGAAGATTATAAGCACATTATAAAAGTTGGAAATCCAGAATGGGCATTAGAAGGAACTAAAATAGGGTGGGATTTAGTGTATCCGAAATATTCAGATATTATAGAATTGATGAATGTTGTAAAGCATTGTGATACAGTAGTGAATGTTGGGTCTACAATGGCGCACGATTTTTCAATTCATAATAAACCTGCAATTTATATTAATTATGATATAGAAAAAGAAAGTGATTGGTCTGTGGATACAATTTATAAATTTCAACATTTTAGAAGTATGCCTGATAAGAATTCAGTTCATTGGCTAAATGATAAATCTGAAATTAAAACTGTTGTAGAAAAAGCTTTACATTCTAAAGAAAAGCTTTCGAATAAAAAGTGGTTTGATTGTATTGTGAATGAAAAAAACAATGCTTGTGATAATTTGGTTAATGTAATTTTAAATAAATAGAGAAATGCATATTTGTTTTATCACCAATGAATATCCGAAGAAAAACGTTCCACATGGTGGAGTGGGCTCTTTTTTAAAAACATTAGCTAGTAAATTAGTTTCTCAAAATTTTGAAATTACTGTTTTAGGAATAAACAATATACCAAAACGAGAAGAAGAAAATGAAAATGGTATTAAAATTATTCGTTTACCAAAAAGTAAAATTCCGAAAGGAAGTTTTCTTCAAAATAGGTATAGAATAAATAAAGAAATTGAGAAAATTCATAAAAATAAGCCAATATCTGTTATAGAAACGGCAGAATTAGGTTTGGCTTTTTTAAAGAAAATCACTGGAATAAAATATATTATTCGAATGCATGGAGGACATCATTTTTTTGCAAAATATGAAAATAGACCTCTGAATAAATGGAAAGTATTTCAAGAAAAAAAATCTTTTTCTAAAGCTGATGAACTGGTTGCTGTAAGTGATTTTGTTGGAAAAGAAACACTAGATTTATTGGAGCAAAAAGATAGAAAATATACTGTCATTTACAATCCAATTTCTACAGAAAGGTTTTCAAATGTAGAAGTGAAAAATACGATTTCTCATAAAATTCTTTATGTTGGTTCTTTGGTGGAGAAAAAAGGAGTTCGACAATTAATACAAGCAATTCCTTATTTAAGAGATACATACCCAAATATCGTAGTTGATTTAGTTGGACCTGATGTGAAAATTAAAGAAACAGGAGAAAGTTATAAAGCGTTATTAGAAAAAGAAGTGAAAAATTTACAGATTGAAAAACATGTAAATTTTATTGGTGTTGTTCCAAATACAACTATCCCGGAAGTTATCAGCGCACATGATATTTGTGTATATCCTTCACATATGGAAGCAATGCCTTTAGCATGGTTAGAAGTTTTAGCATCTAAAAAACCATTTTTAGGTTCAAATATTGGACCAGCAAAAGAATGTATAAAAGATGGTGAAACTGCTTTGCTTTGCGATCCGAATTCTCCAGAAGATATTGCATTAAAAATAGCATCTGTTTTTGAAAATTATGAAGCTGCTTTACAGCGTGCGGAGAAATCAAAAATATTTATTTCAGATACATTTGAAACAGAGAAAATAGTAAAAGATAATGTTAGATTTTTTAAATCAATAATAAAATAATTAAAGAAATGAACGTTTCTGACAAAATAAAATACACGAATAAATATCCGCATTTTTCGAAATTATTAATGTTCTATAATTTTTTAGGGAATTCAAAGAAATTATCTTTTTTAGATTTAAAAGATTTTATTGGAAAATATAAAGAAATCACGATGTTTGCTTCTGGACCTTCTTTAAATTTATGTAAACCAAATAGCGAAACTTTATATTTAACAACTAATTCTTCTTATTTATATTTAGAAGGAAAATATGATTTTGTTCATGTGATTAAAGACTTAGGTTATCTAAGAAAATTTTTACTTTTTGGTTTAAAATACAATCCGAAACTTGTTATTATAGAAATTCCAACACATTCTGGTGGAAATGGTTTTGGAGCGATGACAATAAATTATATTAAAAAATATTTACAAAGAAGAAAATTTCCTTTTCCAATTGTAATTACAAATAATGAAAATTTAGTAGAACTAAATAAAGTCAATTATTATAGTGAAAGACTTGATTTTGTTTCTAAAAATATTGAAACTCCAAATCCAGATTCTAATAGTGGATTGATGTTGTATGGTTATGGAATTTGGTTGACCTCTAAGTTTGATAATCTTCAAAATTTTAATATTTACGGTTTAGATGCAGGAGAAGGAGGAAAGCAATATTTCGATGGTTCTAAAACTTTACCACGACATGTTGCAATGCGAGATGAAAATAAAAATAAAATGAAAAAGTTTATAGAAGCTTGTCAACAAGAACTTTCTTATATAAATAATTTTTCTTATTTCATAAATAACACAAATAAATGAAAATATTAGATTGTACATTTAGAGATGGAGGTTATTATACTAACTGGGACTTTAATGAAAATATTCAGAAAATATATTTTGAATCGATAAATAAATTACCAATTGATATTATTGAAGTTGGTTATAGAAATATTATACATGAAGGATATCAAGGAGAATATTTTTATACGCCAATTAATACTTTAGCAAAAATAAAAGAAAATACAGATAAAGAAATTGCAATTTTAATTGATCAAAAAAGTGTAGAGAAAAAGGACTTAGATTATCTTCTTTCTTCATGTATTCAATATATTGATTTAGTAAGAATTGCAGTTAAACCTGAAAATGTTTTTGATGCGTTAGATTTAGCAAAAGAAATTAAAAAATACGATTTAAAAGTTGCTTTTAATGTTATGTATTTATCTGAATGGGATAAGTATGAAGAAATTGATTTGGTTTTACCACAACTTTCTGGACAGGTTGATTATTTTTATTTAGTAGATTCTTTTGGAAGTGTTTTTCCTGATTTTGTAAGAGAAAAAATCCAATATGTTAAATCTAAAACAGATGTTGAAGTTGGTTTTCATGGGCATAATAATATAGAATTAGCTTTAATTAATTCTTTAACAGCAATGGAAGCTGGAGCAACTTTGATAGATTCTACTATCACAGGAATGGGAAGAGGAGCTGGAAACTTAAAGACAGAATTATTACTTTCGGTTTTAAATAAAACACAAAAAATTCCTGTTGATTTTGATGCATTAAGTGAAGTAACAAGTGCTTTTAGTAATTTAAAAGAAGAGTATAATTGGGGAACTTCATTACCATATATGGTTTCTGGAATTCGTTCTTTACCGCAGAAAAATGTTATGGAATGGGTTTCTAAGAAATTCTATTCTTTAAATAGTGTTGTAAGAGCTTTAAACGAAGATGCTTCTTCGAATACATATAAAACTTTTACGCCAAAAAAAGAATATAAAAAAGCATTAATTATTGGAGGAGGAAAAACAGCAATTAATCATAGTAGTGCAATTTTAGAACTTCTAGAAGCAGAAAAAGATATTTGTGTAATTCATGCATCTTCTAAAAATGCAAATGTTTATTCAAATACTTCTGCTGATCAATATTTTTGCTTAGTTGGAAACGAAGGTTTACGTATTAAAAAAGTATTTAAACCTTTAGATAATTTTAATGGTCAATGTATTTTACCACCAACTCCAAGAGTGATGGGAACATATGTGCCTGAAAAAATTTCAGATGTAACCTATGAACTAGAGCAAATTGAATTCACAAAAATTGTGAAAGACTCTCATTTGGCAATTGCAATGCAATTATCTATTGAATTAGAAGTTGATGAGGTTTTATTTACAGGTTTTGATGGTTATGCTGACGGAAAAATTGTACAAAAGGATCAAGAATTATTTGAAGAAAATATTAAATTATTTAAAGATTTTTCTAAAAAAGGAATTACGTATAATGCAATCACACCAACATTGTATAATTCAATTCCAACAAATTCTGTGTATAAATTATTGTAATTAATGAAAACTGTAGTTGTAATTCCGGCTCGTTTAAAATCTACAAGATTTCCTAAAAAACCGTTGATTGATATTTTAGGAAAGTCGATGATTCAAAGAGTCTATGAAAAATGTTTAGAGGTAATTCCAAAAGAACTAGTTTATGTCGCAACAGATGCAACAGAAATTTCAGAACATTGTGAATCTTTAGGTTTTAATGTTGTGTTAACAAGTGAAGATTGTTTGACAGGAACTGATAGAATTGCTGAATTTGCAAAAGTTGTTGAAGCGGATTATTATATTAATGTACAAGGAGATGAACCAGTGATTAATTCACAAGACATTAAAAAAGTATATGATTTAATCAGTGAACATGATGGAGAAATTATTAATGGTTATTGTGAAATCGATAATGAAGAAGACTTTCTAAGTGTTGGTTTACCTAAAGTAGTTTTTAGAGAAGATAAGCGTTTACTTTATATGTCTAGAGCTCCTATTCCTTTTAATAAAACAAAGGAATTTGTAAAAGGTTTTCGTCAAGTTTGTATTTATGCTTTTCCTAAACAAGCTTTAGAAAATTTTACACAAACAAATGGGAAAACGCTTTTTGAAAATATTGAAGATATTGAAATTTTACGTTTTCTAGAGTTAGGATATGATATTCGAATGGTGGAATTATCTAAAGATTCTGTTCCTGTGGATTATCCTGAAGATCTTGAAAAAGTAATAAAAATTCTAAAAAATGATTAAGAATAAAAAAATAATAATTTGGGATTTTGATGGTGTTATCATGTTCTCAAATGAAGTAAGAGATAATGGTTTTGTGGATGTTTTAAAAGATTTTCCAAAAGATCAAGTTGATGCTCTTTTAGATTTTCATCAAGCAAATGGTGGATTATCAAGATATGTGAAATTTCGATATTTTTTTGAAGAAATCAGAAATGAAAGTATTACAGAAGAAGAAGTAAATAATTGGGCAAAAAGATTTTCAGAAGTAATGCTTCAAAATTTAATAAAAGAAGAATTATTAAATAAAGAAGTTGTTGATTTTATTAAAAATAATCACGAAAAAATTACAATGTATATTGCTTCTGGTTCTGATCAAAAAGAATTAAATCATATTTGTGAATCATTAAATATTAATCGTTATTTTGAAAAAATATATGGATCACCAATTGCTAAAATAGAAAATGTAGTAACAATTTTAAAAGCAAATACAGATATTGAAAATTCGTATTTTGCTTTAATTGGAGATTCCATTAATGATTATGAAGCGGCAACTGCTAATGAAATTTCTTTCTACGGGTATAATAATAAAAACTTGGAAGAGTTAGGGAATTATATTAATTCATTTGAATAGTGAAATTTACAATCATCACACACGCAGTTCATAAAAAAAAGGAAAATGAATGGTTTTCCTATGCTCCTTATGTGAGAGAAATGCAAATTTGGGAAAAATATACGAAGGAATTACAAGTAGTTGCTCCAATTTCAACTGATGAAATCCATTCAAATGAATTGGCATATCGTCATGAAAGATTAGAGTTTATTAAGATTAAAGAATTTAATATAACTTCTTTAAAAAATTTAGTAAAATCACTATTTGTAATTCCATCTATTTTAATTCAAATTTATAAATCGATGAAATGGGCAGATCATATTCATTTACGTTGTCCAGGAAATATTGGTTTATTAGGTTGTTTTGTGCAAATTTTATTTCCTTCCAAACCAAAAACAGCAAAATATGCCGGAAATTGGGATCCAGAATCAAAACAACCATTTACTTATAAGATTCAAAAATGGATTTTATCAAATACGTTTTTGACAAAAAATATGAAAGTTTTGGTTTATGGTGAATGGGAAAATCAAACAAAAAATATTTTACCATTTTTTACTGCAACTTATCATAAATCTGAAATTGAAGAAATTAATTCAAAAACATTAAACGAAACCGTTGATTTAATGTTTGTTGGAGCATTAAGTACTGGAAAACAGCCGATTTTAAGTGTGAAAGCAGCACATGAGCTTTTGAAAAAAGGACATGATGTAGTTTTAAATATGTATGGAGAAGGAGTAGAACGAAAAAAATTGGAAAATTATATTTTAGAAAATAATTTACAAGAAAAAATCGTTTTACATGGAAATGTGTCAAGTGAAACTGTAAAAAAAGCTTTTCAAAAGTCACATTTTTTAATTTTCATTTCTAAATCTGAAGGTTGGCCAAAAGTAGTTGCGGAAGCTATGTTTTGGAAATGTGTTCCAATTACAACGAAAGTTTCTTGTGTTCCTTTTATGTTAGGAAATGGCTCTAGAGGAAGTATCGTTTCGGATTCATTAGAATCTATTGTTGAAACAGTTTCATCCTATTTTTCTAATAAAAATAAATATACAGAACATTCTGAAAATGGGGCAAATTGGTCACAAAATTATACTTTAGAAAAATTTGAAACAGAAATCAGTAAAATATTATAATTTAAACTATTTTTGACGAAATTTTAGAAATGCAAGAAGAAAGAAAAGTAATACAATTAATTGATTCTTTGAATGTTGGAGGAGCTGAAATGATGGCGGTTAATATTGCAAATAGCTTAACACAATCAAATCAGAAAACTTTTTTATGTAGCACAAGAGAAGAAGGAGATTTAAAGAAGAATCTGTTGCCAGAAGTAGAATATTTATTCTTGAATAAGAAGAAGACTTTTGATTTTTCGGCTGTTCAATTATTGATTCAATTTTTAAAGAAAAATGACATTAAAATTATTCATGTACATACAACTTCTCTATTTTTTTCTTGTTTAGTAAAGTTACTTTATTCGCCAATTAAAATCGTTTGGCACAATCATACAGGTGCAAATACAAATTCGGATTTAAAAAGAAAAATTTTCCTGAAAAGTCAATTATTCTTCACAAGTAAAGTAATTAATGTAAGTTTTGAACTGAATGAATGGGTCAAACAAAAATTGAAATTCAAAAATTCTTATTTTATTCAGAATTTTTCAAATTTAAATAGTGATTTAAAAAGAACAACTTTAAAAGGGCATAAAGATTTTAGAATTGTTTGTGTTGCAGGATTTCGTTCAGAGAAAAATCATTTAAATTTGGTCCAAGCTTTTAAGAAAGTTCAATCAAAAATTCCAGAAGCAACGCTTCATTTAGTAGGGAAATTATATCAATCTGAATATACAAAATCTGTTTATGATTTGGTCGAGCTTTATAAAATTTCTGATAAAGTTCATTTTTATGGAGCTTGCTCAGATGTTTCAAATATTTTAAAACAAAGTTCTGTTGGAGTACTTTCTTCAGATTCAGAAGGTTTACCAGTCTCTTTATTGGAATATGGAATGTCAAATTTACCAATAGTTGTTACAGATGTTGGACAATGTTCAACTGTTTTAGAAAATGGAAAATATGGTGAATTAGTTCCTATAAAAAATGCAGAAGCTTTAGGGAATGCAATTATTAAAACATTAGAAAATAAAGAAGAATCTCTTCAAAAAGCAGATTTACTTTCGGAATATTTAAAAGAAAATTATTCCAAAAGAGTAATTCTTAAACAGATACAAGAAATTTATTATTCATGTTGAGTTTTTTCCAAAATAAAAAAATATTGTTTATCCTTGCACATTTATTGCTTGGATTTATATTTCCTATTGGGTTTTTAGGTAAACTTTTTACTGCAAGTTTAATTTTAATCGCTATTATAGCGATTTATAGAACAAAAAATAAGAATAACGAAGCATTAATTTGGACAAGTTATTTTGTTGGTGCTGAGGTGTTTTTTAGAATGACAAATAGTGTTTTATCTTGGGAGTTGACGAAATATTTGGTGATTATTCTTTTAACTTTTGGTATGATTGTAGAAAAAAGAAAACATATTCTTTTTCCAGTTTACATTTATGTTACTTTATTGTTTTTGGTAGGAATTGCTTTTACAAAAGTCCCATATCCAGAATCTATTCGTAAAGCAGTTATGTTTAATTTAAGTGGTCCTATTTCTTTGTGTTTTTCTGCATTATATTGTTATCAAAGAAAACTTTCCAAGAAAACAATTTTACAATTTATATTTTTCCTAGGTTTACCAATGGTTGCTGTTGTTAGTTACTTATTTTTTAAAACACCAGCATTAAGTGATATTAAATTTGGAGGAGCTTCAAATTTTGATGCTTCAGGTGGATTTGGACCAAATCAAGTTTCTACTACATTAGGTGTAGGTTTTTTTGTAATAGGAGTTTACTTAATTCTTAAAAAGCGATTTACAGGATATTTACTTCTAGATTTACTTTTATTTGGTTATATGGCATTTCGTGGAATGATGACTTTTTCAAGAGGTGGAGTACTAACAGGTGTAGCAATGCTATTGTCTTTTTTATTTTTCTATTTTTTAGCATCTAAAAATAAAACTAGAAATTTTTTAAAATATTCACTTATAACTATTGTTGGTGTTATAAGTTTATGGACATATGGAATTATTGCAACAAAAGGACAACTTTTCAATAGATATACGAATAGAGGTTTTAAAGGAAATGTAAAAGAAGATATTACCTCAGGAAGAGGTCATATTTTTGAAAATGATTTACAAAGTCTATATGAAAACCCAATATTTGGGATAGGAGTAGGAAGTGGAAAATATGTAAGAATCGGAAGTGGTGAAAAAATTGTTGCAACTGCACATAATGAAGTTAGTCGACTTTTAGGAGAACATGGAATTATTGGAATTATTATTTTAGTATTATTAATAATTGTTCCAGCATTTCATATTTTAAAACAACCTTTACTTTATAAAGCTTTTTTAAGTGCATTTTTAATATTTTGGTTTATGACGATTAATCACTCTGCAATGAGACTTGCATTTCCAGGATTTTTATATGGAATTAGTTTAATAACAATCACAGAAAAAAATGAAGAAGATCCTTTACTTTGGGAATAATCTAGTAGGAAAAAAATATCCTACAACAATAGAAACGTTAAGTTCTTTTTTAAGTAGTGAAAATTATGAAGTTTATTGTTCTTCGTCAAAAAACAATAAATTATTACGTTTATTAGATATGATTTTTACTTTTTTTAAAAAAGGAATCAAAACTGATATTATTTTAATCGATACTTATAGTACGACCAATTTTTATTATGCATTTATTATTTCTCAATTAGCCAAAATTTTTAAAATTAAATATATTCCTATTTTACATGGAGGGAATTTGCCTAATAGGTTGCAAAATTCACCTAAATTATCAAGTATGATATTTACAAATTCATGGAAAAATATAGCGCCTTCAAATTACTTAAAAGAAGCTTTTGATAAAGAAAACTATAAAACCGTCTATATTCCAAATAATATTGAACTTGAAAATTATCCTTTTAAAAACAGAAAAAAATTAGAACCAAAATTATATTGGGTTCGTGCTTTCGCAAAAATTTATAATCCTTGGTTGGCAATTGATGTTTTAAAAGAATTACAAAAAGATTATCCAAATGCGAAACTTTGTATGGTTGGTCCAGATCGTGATGGTTGCCAGAAAGATGTTGAAAAATATATTGATGATTTAGAATTAAGAGATTCTGTTGAAATCACAGGGATTTTATCTAAAGAAGATTGGCATAAAAAATCTGAAGACTTTGATGTTTTCATAAATACAACTAATGTAGATAATACACCAGTTTCTGTAATTGAAGCAATGGCTTTAGGATTACCAATTGTTTCTACAAATGTTGGAGGTTTACCATATTTATTAGAAAATGATAAAGATTCAATTTTAGTTTCAAAACAGAATAAAGAAGAAATGATTTCTGCTATCAAATTATTATTAGATAATCCAGGAAAAGTTTCAACTATTACTAAAAATGCAAGAGAAAAAGTAGAAAGTTTTGATTGGAATGTTGTAAAAGAAAAATGGTTTGAAATTCTTCAATAATTTTTACAAAATTTCATGAAAAAATAAAGTCTATGTAATATTTTTGCATAAGAAATAATCGAAGTTTATCATAGTATATAACTGTGATAAGTTTAGGAATACAAAATGAAAATATGACTGATAGAAAAAAGGTCGCAATTTGGTTGCTAACTGGGGTATTTTTAGTAATCACAATGGTTGTAATCGGGGGGATTACAAGATTAACACATTCAGGTTTATCAATGGTAAACTGGAAACCAATTTCAGGAACGCTACCACCACTGAATGAAACACAATGGATGGCAGAGTTTGAAAATTATAAAACCTCACCTGAGTATAAAATAAAAAATTATCACTTCACTGTAGATGAATTCAAATCTATTTTTTGGTGGGAATATATTCACCGTCTTTTAGGAAGAATTATTGGATTCGTATTCTTAATTCCATTCTTATACTTTTTATTCACCAATAAAATTAAAGATAAGCGTTTGATGAAAAACTTAATTGTAATTTTCTTTTTAGGAGGGTTACAAGGATTTATCGGATGGTTTATGGTAAAAAGTGGATTGGTAAATGATCCAAATGTAAGTCACTTTCGACTTGCAATTCATTTCATTACAGCACTTTTCTTATGTTGTTACATTCTTTGGATTGCTCTGAAATTACTTTATCCTGAAAAAGACTTTGTAGGTGAAAAATTAAAATCTTTTAAAAAGTGGACAAATATTTCAATAATTATTACAGTTATTCAAATTATTTATGGAGCTTTTGTAGCAGGATTAAAGGCAGGATTGATTTATGGAACTTTTCCCAAAATGGGAGATAGCTGGATAGCTTCAGAAATTCCATCAAGATTAAATCAAATTGGAGTTTTAACTTTTGTAGAAGATCCTATTTCTGTTCAATTTGTTCATAGATGGATTGCCGTTTTAGTAGTCTTATCTGTTGGAGTTTTAATCTGGAAAGCAAAAAAAGTTTCTTTAAAAGGAAGACAATTCAGACTAGTAACTTGGTTAGGAATTATAGTTGTTTTCCAATTTGTTCTTGGAGTACTAACTTTATTAATGCATGTACCGGTAACTCTTGGAGTTTTACATCAATTAGGTGCAGTAGCTTTATTGATAACTTTAGTAATAACAAGGTATTTCTTTAGAAGTGAAAATAAGCCATTTTTAACTTAATTATACAATAAAAGATAAATTAAAGACGCTAGTAAAATAGTGTCTTTTTTTATTTAATTAACCAGAATACATGTTTAAACAAATCTTTTTATTAGGACAAAAATTACGTAATCCTTCTTTAGAAAAAACATATGATTTTTTGAAAGAATCTGAAAAATGGTCGATTTCTCAGTTGGAAATTTACCAGTTAAAAAGACTTCAAAAAATTGTTTCTATAGCTTATAATTCAACAGAGTTTTATAAAGAATCTTTTGACCAAATTGGTGTGAAACCAAATGATATTAAATCTTTAGACGATTTAAAAAAATTGCCAATTTTGACTAAAAACGATTTGTTGTCGAATGTAGATTCACTTCATTCTAGTAATAAATTTCAGAAAATATTTATAGCATCAACTTCTGGTACAACGGGAAATTCTCTTTCATTTAAGAGAAATGAAGAAGCAGATTCTTTTAATAGAGCAAGTATTTTTAGAGGATATTCGTGGTATGATTTAAAACCTTGGGAAAGTAATGGTTATTTTTGGGGATTTAGTTTTTCGAAATCAAAACAAATCAAAACAAAAATTTTAGATAGTTTACAAAATCGTTTTAGATTGTTTAGTTATGAAGAAAATGAGTTCAAATCTTTTGTAAATAAACTTAAAAATGCTTCTTTAATTCATGGATATTCTTCTACAATTTATCAGGTAGCAAAGCTTATCAATGAAAATAATTTACCAAAACCAAAGAAATTAAAATTAGTAAAAGGAACTTCTGAAAAAATAAAGGATAGATATAGAGAAGAAATTCAAAAAGCTTTTGGCTTGAAAATCTCAAGTGAATATGGAGCAACCGAATCTGGGATTATCGCATTTGAATGTCCTGAAGGAAACATGCATTTAAATATGGAAGGAGTGATTGTAGAGGAAATTGATCAAGAAATTTTGATAACAAATTTACAATTAGAATCATTTCCAATAATTCGATATAAGCTTGGAGATTATATAAGATTAGCTTCTAAAGAAAAGATATGTAAATGTGGGATGAAACATCATATTTTAGAAGAAATTACTGGAAGAATAGGAGAGGAAGTGTATGGAATATCAAATATTTATCCGAGTTTTTATTTCTATTATATTTTTAAAAATTTAGACAAAGAACATCAGCTTTTGTTAAACTATCAAGTAATACAAAATAAAAAAGGTGAATTAGAGTTTAAAATTGAACAAACTTTGACTAATAATGAAACTGAACTCCTTGAAACTGAAATAAAAAAATATTTCAAAACAGATATGAATATTAGAATAAATGATAAAACTAATATTCAGTCAAAAAAAGGAAAATTAAAAAGTTTTATATCAAATATTAATTAAATGAATAGAAAAGTTTCTATTATAACTCCTTGTTATAATTCTGAGAAATATATAGAAAAAACAATTAAAAGTGTTCAATCTCAGACTTATGAAAATTGGGAAATGCTAATAGTTGATGACAAATCAACAGATAATTCTGTTTCTATTATTAAAAATTTGTCAATTAAAGATTCTAGAATAAAACTTTTTTCTCTAAAAGAAAATATGGGTGCAGCGCATACACGAAATTACGCATTAGAGAGAGTAAGTGGAGATTTTGTAGCTTTTTTAGATAGTGATGATTTATGGAAAAATAATAAACTGGAAAAGCAACTTGATTTTATGATTAAAAATAATGCTAAAATCACTTATACTTCATATGATTGTATTGATGAAGAAGGAGTTTCTTTAGATAGTTCAAGACTTGTAGAAGGTAAAGTTTCATACAGTAAATTGTTGAAAAATAATGTAATGGGGTGTTTAACGGTTATGTTTGATGTAAAATATTTTTCAGATTTTCAAATGCCTTTGATTCGTAAACGACAGGATTTTGCACTTTGGTTAAAATTACTTAAACAAGTAGATTATGCTTATGCTCTTGAAGAATCTTTAGCTTTATATAGAATTAGAGAAATTTCAGTTTCATCAAATAAAATTGACTTGTTAAAATGGAATTGGAAATTATTTAGAGAGATTGAAAAATTTTCTATATTAAGAGCTTTTTATTATTTAATATTCAATGTTATTTTAAAACTTTTAAAGAAATAAATTTATTATAAGTTATGATTTACTCAGCAAAATTAATACTTTTGAGATCCTAAAATTAAACCCCTAATCCCACATATGTTATCTAATTTACATTTTTCTATTTCAGAAAGAAGATTCTTTTTAAGACTATTTGATGTCTTATTTGTGATTCTATTTCAAATATTTTTGATAGAATCAGAACTTTTTGATTATAAATATTTCAATATTATAAATGAAAATTTTTATTATTGGATAGCTACATTCGTTATTTACCTTTTATTTTTTTCTGAAGTTTTTGAAATGTATAACTTAAAGGCTCAAAATGATAATTACTTGGTGACAAGAGGTGTTTTATTGACATCTATATTTACTACTAGTTTTTATATTTTAACACCAATACTTTCACCTTCTTTACCCGAAAATAGAATTCAGATAATTTATTTATTCTTTAGTGTATTATCAGCTTTATTGATTTGGAGGTTTTCTTATAGATTCTTAATCGTTTCTCCTAGGTTTCAAAGAAGAATTCTATTGATAGGAAGTACTAAATCAAATTTAAAAACGTCAAAACTTATCGAGGTTGATGGAGTAGATAGTATTATTTTAGGACAATTTTCTTTTGAAAAATCAAAGAATCAATCAGATATTAAATGGTTTGATTTTAGAAAGAAAAATATACAAGAATTAATACAAGAATTAAATATTTCTGAAGTTATTGTTTCTAATTATGATAATGAAAGTTTTGAAAAAATAATCGACCCTCAACTTGCAAAAGTATTATTATCAGGAGTTAGAGTAACAAGTTTTGAAAGTTTTTATGAAAAGCTATCTTTAAAAATCCCAATGGAAAGGTTTGACTCTACATTTTATAACTACATTAGTTATAATGAAACAAAAAAAGATGGTTTGTATGAAGCATTTGTAAGAACAATAGATGTTTTTGCAGGTATTCTAGGATTAAGTTTTTTAGCTTGTATTATTCCTTTTGTTACAATTATCAATTTTTTTACAAATAGAGGAAGTTTGTTTTATTATCAAGAAAGAATTGGTAAAAAAGGAAAACCATTCAGAATATTGAAATTAAGATCAATGGTAACCAATGCAGAAAAAGATGGAGCTGTTTGGGCAAGTAAAAATGATACTAGGATTACAAAATTTGGGAAAATACTGAGAAAAACTAGATTAGATGAAATACCTCAGTTTTATAATGTTTTGATTGGAGATATGAGTTTAATAGGTCCAAGACCAGAAAGACCGCAATTTGTTGATGAATTAGAGAAAGATTTACCATTCTATGCTTTAAGACATATGATCAAACCTGGTTTAACAGGATGGTCTCAAGTTTTATTTCCTTATGCTAGTACATATGAACAACAGAAAATAAAACTGAGATATGACCTGTATTATATTCGTGAAAGATCTATTTTAATGGATTTTAAAATAATAATTAAAACAATTAGTACAGTAGTTTTTATGAGAGGAAATTAACATTTTGGAATCCAAAACTTAAGTTCCTTGATAAAAGTATTAAAATCTTGTTTTTTGATCGTATTCATTTCATCGATAATATTGAATTTTGATGTTTTTCTATTCCAACTAAGAACTATTTTATTATTTTCTAAATTAGAATATACATCATAAATTTCTTTTAAATCATTTACATATTCACTCAACATTTTCCTTGAACAAATTGTGTTTTCATTCTTTGAAGTAAAATGATTGATAAGATTCATATCAGAGCTTGAAATTAAATCAAAATTCTCAGTTTGGATATAATCAAGAGTGTTTACATCATCAAAAATATTTACGAGAGTTTGAATTTCTTCTAGAATTGTACTTTTTTCATTTTCTTCATAATGAAAAGTTATTTCTTCATCAGTATTGTAATTTGTACCAAAAGGAATAAGACTTAATTGCGCAACAATCTCATTTCCTTCCACTGGAATTTCAACATTTAAATAAAATGTGTTTTTAAGCTTAGATACTTTTTTACTGAAAATATTAATATCAAAATTTTCTGGAAGTAATTCTTTTAAATTAGTAGAATAAGAATTCTCGCAAGACCATCTTTCTTTTTTTATTACAAAATGTTTATTTTCTGAATTCGTGAAAACTTTAGCAGTTACATCACAATTACATCCGCAATTTGGCCAGCTTCCATCCGTATGAATAAAATTGTTTTTAAGATCTAAATTATAAGCTGTCATATCGCTTTTAGTCTCAAACATTGAGCTGCATTTTGCAATTTCTGATTCTAATATATTTTTTATTTCATTTTTGTTTTGACTAAAACAGATTGTTGTGAAAAATATTAGTAATAAAGCATAATTTTTTCTCATATTTTGAAGTTTGTTTTTAAATATATGATTGTATTCTTAGTTTTTATATTTTGTTAACAAAATTAATCATTTTTTATTTCAATTTTAATGTTAAAATCTGTTAAAATAATATTATTGATATTGTAATTAGTTGTTGTTTAATTTATTAAATGAATTATTTCTTTGGTTGTATAGAGGTAATTATTAAGTTTAAACATGGTTTAATTGTAAATAATTTAAAATTTTGTTTGTTTCATAATTCAATTAATATTGAAAAAGACGCTAAAAACAATTATTCATTACTTGTTAATCAATTAAATATTTAATTTTTTTTCACGAATCAAGAAATATTAGTTTTTTTTTATAAAGATAAGTTGTTGAAAATTAGTAATTTCAAAAGAAATATTCTCTCAGAGTATTATTTTATATTGTTTATTATTAAAGTGCTTACAAATGGGAAATCAAAAAGAGAAGTTTGGAAATTGGTCAAGAAGGAAGTTTTTGAATAGAATTGGAAAAGCTGGTGGAAGTTTAGCAATGTTAGAAGTAATGAGTTTGATGGGTTTTTTTCAAACAAATGATACTTGGGCAAAACCTCCAGAAATCCCCTCAGATAAAGGAAAAGGAAAAAGAGTTGCTATTTTAGGAGCAGGTATTTCAGGTTTAACAGCTGCATATATGCTTAAACAAGGAGGTTATGATGTTGTTATTTTAGAAGCATCTAACAGAGCAGGAGGTAGAAATTTTACTGCAAGAAGAGGAACTGTTATTAAAGAAAAACTTCCTAATGGAGAATTAATTCAACAATGTACTTTTGATCAAATGCCAGAAGGAAAAGATTTATATATAAATTTAGGGCCAGGACGAATTTCCCACATGCATAAAAGAGTTTTACATTATTGTAAAGAATTTAATATTGATCTTGAACCATATATATTTAAATGTTCTAATAATATTTTTTATTCTGATGAAAATTCACCTAAAAAAGGATTTTCACATAATCATATTAAATTTGATGTTAACGGTTATATCTCAGAAATTTTAGCAAATTGCCTTGCTGAAAATTCAAATTTTGCACAATTAAGTCCAGATCAAAATAAAAAATTGCAATCTTTATTAGAAGTATATGGTAATCTTACCAAAAATAAAGATGGTAAATACGAATATAAAGGTTCAAAAAGTATTCATTGCGGAGATGATGAGGAAGGAAATGCAACACCGAATATTTATAATTTATGTAATGCACCCGATAAAATACCTTTAGATGATCTTTTAAATTCTGGATTTTGGGAAGATTCCTTTTATGCGCATTATTATACAAATTGGCAACCAACCTTATTACAACCAGTAGGAGGAATGGATAAAATAATAGATGGTTTTACAAATGTGCTTCAGGATGATATTTTTTATAATGCTCCTGTGAAAAAAATTAAAGTAAAATCTGATGGTGTAAAAGTTTATTATGATCAAGGAGGAGAAGAATATATGGCAGATGCAGATTATTGTATTTCCTGTATTCCTGCCCCAATTTTAAAGAATATAGATAATAATTTTGAGAAAACTTTTCAGAAGTCCCTAGATTCTATAGTATTCAGTAAAGCAACAAAAGTTGGATGGCAGTGTAACGAAAGGTTTTGGGAGTCTCCAAAGAATCATATTTTTGGAGGTATTAGTTGGACAACAGATCCTATTCGTCAAATCTGGTATCCTTCCCATGATTTTTATTCTCAAAAAGGAGTTTTAGTAGGTGCATATACTGGAGATACAGATACTTTAGGAGACTTATCTCCAAATGAAAGATGTCGAATAAGTAAAGAAAGTATAGGGAAATTTCATCCAGAAATATTAGACAGAAACATTGTTCCTATAGAGAAATCTGTTTCTATTGCATGGCAAAATGTTCCATATATTGAAGGTTCGTGGCCATTATGGAATCATCATGACGTTATTGATGCGACACATTCCGATGCGTATAGAAGATTATTAATGCCTGATAGAAGATTTTATATTACGGGTGATCAAGTTTCTACAATTCCTGGTTGGCAAGAAGGAGCAATGATGTCAGCCGAACATGTAGTGATGCTAATAAATGATATGAAACCTAAAGAAGTTCCTGATGATGTTGATGTTCCAATTACTATCAAATCATTGAATTCTTATTAAGGAAAAGAATATTTATAAAAGTATCAGTATTAAAATAAAATACTGATACTTTTTATTTAGTTTCTTAATTATCTCTAGTATTTCCTAGAAATTTATGTGTTTTTAGATTGTAAATAAAACTCCCTCTCTTTTCTTTTTTAGCATTTGAAACAGGAATATTTATATTACCAAATATTTCATCATTTTCAAAATTTAAAAATTCTACTCCACTTGTATTTATAAAATTTGAACTAGAATTTTTTTGAAACTCATAACCTAGATTACTTTCTACAAAATCGGAATATTTTTCTTTAAAATCATTAGTTAAATCTTCTAAAATCTCAGGCGAATCTACTCCTGAAATACGAATAAATATAAAGTCATCTGAAACTCCTGAGCCTGCAACACAGTTCTTAAGATCATAACTTAAAATATAATCTTTTAAAACATTAGAATCCTTAAGCTCCATTACATATTGATTTCTAGAATGCATCGGATACTTTCCATTGTCATATAAAACATTCATTTTTGGTAAATTTTCACAATCTTTATTGGTTACGTAATCATGATATGAATTATTGATCATAATACTTTCCCATTCTTTGAAAGCTTTTTTCAATGCATTTTTATTTGGATGTGAATCAATTGAAGTTTTACTAGAATTAATTGTTATTTCATTTTTTTTGTTTGTATCAGATGAACTACAACTATTTATAAATACACTTAAGATTAATAAATAATAAAAAGAATTTTTCATTTTTTGATTGTTATATTATAGCATTTTAAAAAGCAAATATATAAACAATTTAATAAGATTTTTAGTATAATTTTTTAAATATATACTTTTAAGGAAATACTTTATAATAATCCTCATCAATCCAAGTTTGACAAGGGGAATCTGGAGGAGAGATTCGATAGATTTCTTCTCTAGTTTCAAAAAAGTAAAAATAGCTTTTTACAGAAACAAATTTGGTTGAAGAATCATTTAGACCATAATCCTTATAATAAACTTCAATTCTATCTTGAGAGTTATAGGATGCTTCGCAATTTTGATAAAAGGCAGCTCCAAAAGTATAGTCTCCGAATGTTGGGAAGAACTTAAAATAATTATGAATGTTTAAAATAAAAAAAGAAGCAATCATAAAAATTAAAGTAAAACAGGCTTTAATAAAATCATTTATTTTTAATTTATAAATAATATAAAATACCCAGCATACCCAGAAAATTTTTAATCCTAAAAATACAAAATGAAACCTCAGGCTAAGAACTTCCATTGCATTTAAAATACTGAATATTCCTAAGAGAAAGAAAATAATAATTTTATAGCTATTTTTCATAAGTCAATTTTTGAACAAATTTAGAAATTGTTTGATGTTTTTCAAATTAAAAAAGTAATTTTGAGGTTTGATATTTCAGCAAAGAAAAGTTGAAATATGACTATTCTAAAACTAAAAAAATACAACGTGTCAAATTATTTAGAAAATTTAAATCCAGCACAAAAAGAAGCAGTTTTACACAAAGATGGTCCGATGATAATCATAGCAGGAGCCGGATCTGGTAAGACTAGAGTTTTGACTTATAGAATCGCCAATTTAATGCAAAATGGAGTAGATGCTTTTAATATTCTTTCTCTGACCTTTACAAATAAGGCAGCGAAAGAAATGAAAGAGAGAATTTCGAAAGTTGTAGGTTCTGAAGCAAAAAATTTGTGGATGGGAACTTTTCACTCTGTATTTGCTAGAATTTTAAGATCCGAAGCAGATCATTTAGGATATCCATCAAGTTTTACAATTTATGATACACAAGATTCAGTTCGTTTGATTACTTCAATCATCAAAGAAATGAATTTGGATAAAGATAAATATAAGCCAAAACAAGTTTTAGGAAGAATTTCACAATTAAAAAATAGCTTGATTACTGTTAGAGCATATTTTGGAAATTCAGATTTACAAGAAGCAGACATGATGGCAAAAAGACCAAAACTTGGAGAAATTTATCATCAATATGTAGAAAGATGTTTTAAGTCTGGAGCAATGGATTTTGATGATTTATTGTTAAGAACAAACGAACTTCTAACAAGATTTCCGCAAGTTTTGGCAAAGTATCAAGATAGATTTAGATATATTTTGGTAGATGAGTATCAGGATACGAATCATTCGCAGTACTTAATCGTAAGAGCTTTGGCTGATAGATTTAGAAATATTTGTGTAGTAGGAGATGATTCGCAAAGTATCTATGCTTTCCGTGGAGCGAATATTCAGAATATTTTGAATTTCCAAAAAGCATATGATGATGTGAAGATTTATAAATTGGAACAAAACTATCGTTCTTCATCAACGATTGTTGAAGCTGCAAATAGCGTAATTGATAAAAATCAAACGAAGCTAGATAAAACAATTTGGACAGCAAATGATAAAGGGAATTTGGTGAAAGTAATGCGAACGCATTCTGAAAATGAAGAAGGAAGATTTGTAGCCGAAAAGATTTTTGAAACTAAAATGAGAGAGCAATTATCAAATAATGATTTTGCTGTTTTATATAGAACAAACGCACAGTCTCGTGCGATTGAAGATTCTTTAAGAAAGAAAAATATTCCTTATAAAATTTATGGAGGATTGTCTTTTTATCAAAGAAAAGAAATCAAAGATGTTTTAGGTTATTTAAGAGTTTTGATCAATCCTAATGATGAAGAAGCTTTAAAAAGAATTATAAATTATCCAGCTCGTGGAATAGGTCAAACTACGATGGATAAATTAACAGTTGCTGCAAATCATTATAAAAAATCAATTTTTGATATTCTTTTAAATTTAGATAAGGTTGATCTTAAAATAAATAGTGGAACCAAAACGAAGCTTACGAATTTTGCGACAATGATTCAAAGTTTTCAGGTGGAAGCAAAATCTAAAAATGCATTTGATATTGCTGAGCATGTAATTAAGCAAACAAGAATCATTAAAGATATCGAAAGCGAAGGTACTCCAGAAGATGTTGCAAGAGTAGAAAATATTCAAGAGTTACTTAATGGATTAAAAGATTTTATAGATACACAAGAGGAAAAAGGAGAAGATGCTTCCCTTTCATTCTTTTTGGAAGATGTTGCTTTAGCTTCAGATTTGGATTCAGATAAAGAAGATGAGGAACCTAAAGTTTCTTTATTAACAATTCACTTAGCAAAAGGTTTAGAGTTTCCGCATGTGTTTATTGTAGGGCTTGAAGAAAATCTTTTCCCATCTGCAATGAGTATGAATACTAGAAGCGAATTAGAAGAGGAAAGAAGATTGTTTTATGTTGCTTTAACCAGAGCAGAAAAACAAGCTTATTTATCTTATGCGCAATCTAGATTCCGTTGGGGAAAATTAGTAGATGCTGAGCCAAGTAGATTTATCGAAGAAATTGATGAACAATATTTAGAACAATTAGCTCCACCAGTTAATCCAAGAGCAAATCCATTTTTAGATTCAGGATTGTTTGATGATAATACAACAGCTAAAACAGTTCGTTTTAAAAAACCTCAGACAAAAACAAAACCTAATACGGTGAATGTAACGCCTTCACAAAGATTTACACCACCAAAGAACTTAAAGAAGATTTCTTCAGCAGGAGCTTCTGCAAATGGAGGAACTACTCAGATGAATTTAGCAGTAGGAAATGTTGTTTCTCATGAAAGATTTGGAACAGGAACTGTACTTAATATTGAAGGAGCAGGAGGAGATAAAAAAGCAGAAATTAAATTTCCGATAGGAGTGAAGAAGCTTTTATTGAAGTTTGCAAAATTGAAAGTGATTAGCTAATGTTATTTTAAATATAATACATAAAAAAACTGCTTCAAAATGAAGCAGTTTTTTATTTTATTTTTTTGGTTGAGGTTTTTCCTTTTTTTTATTTGGATAATCCGTACCGATAATTTTTCCATTTTTATATCGAGTCCACTTCCCAACTTTTTTATCATCTAGATAATTTCCTCGTTTAATTAAATTACCATTATTATCATAAAAAGAAGCTTCTCCATTTCTCTTTCCATTTTTATAAGTAATAACTTCTACAAGTTTTTTCTTATCCGTATATTTTTTTTGTAGACCTTCTTTCTTTCCTTTTGAAAAACTTGTTTCATCAATGATTACTCCAGTTCGATCATAAGTAATAGAAATTCCATCTAATAAACCATCTTTATAATTTTCTGTAGAAAGAACTTTCAACCCATCTGAAAAATAATAAGTCCAAGTTCCTATTCTATTTTTATAATCCATTTTTCCTTCACTCTTTCTTTTACCAGAAGGGAAGAAAAACATTACTTCAGAAATAGATGAGTTTTCTTCAAATTTTTTCATGATAGAAGGTTTTCCATCTGATTTTTCATCATAAAATAAAAAAACACCTACTTCTTTTCCATGATTAAATTGACCTTCATACCTCACTTGATTATTACTATAAAACTTTTTCCATTTTCCATGTCTTTTTCCATTTTTGTCAAATTGATTTACAGATTGAGCAAATGAAACTACAGAAATAAAGCAAGCTGTTATAAGTGTAATAATTGTATTGTTCTTCATATTTTTTATTTTAATGTATTTATCCATTCCAACAAATCTTTTTTATCCTTGTCTTTTAAAACGGCATTTTTATGTAAAATAGTATAACTTGACATTGGCATTTTGTTTTCCTCAATTACTTCTTTAAGTTCATGAATAGCATGCTCTCTCTGATGTTCATTATATTTTTTCCATTCATCAAAGTTCAAATGTTCCTTCCCTTCATTTACATGATTTGCGATTACCCAAGAAACAGGTGCAATATTATTATACCAAGGATAAACAGTATTGTTCGAGTGACAATCATAACAAGATGTTTTAAGAATACTTTCTATTCTAGGAGGTATATTTTCCAATTTATTAGCAGAAACTTCTTCTGAAACATTTTTACTAGGCCTAATCAATTGAATACCTATTAAAACTACTACTACAATTAAAAATACTTTTTTCATTGTTTAAATTTTGAAAGCGTCAAATATATAAAAGATTTGAGATTCCCTTATTAAATAATAAGCTTTTTAATATTAAAATTATGTAAATAATACATCAATTTTATTTTTAAAACAAAAAAAGACCATCTCAAATTGAGACAGTCTTTTTAAAAAACTTACATCTAAAATAATAAAGTTATTGTTCAATATTATAAAATTGTAGGATTCTATAAATTGTCACTTTAAAAAATTACTCTGAAGCAAATATAAGGAATTTTATTATATAAATTACATAAAACGTTATAAAGTATATTCTGTGTAAACATATAGTTAAAACAATTCATATTTAACAGAAGAGTTAAATAAGTTAAATTATTAAAAATTAGAGTTTTCAGAAAAAACAGTAAACTTTTATAAATTTCATTTTAACATAATATTAACTTTAGTAAAACATTGAAAACATACCATAAAAGCTCATAATACTTTTTAAATGCCATATAATGGTTGTATTTTTAGAATAAACAAACCTTTTTAAGATGAAAACTCTTCAAAAAAGAAAAAAATACATACTTACAAATAACATAGAAATCTTATTTGTTTATTTAACAACCCTTTTTTTATTATTAGCTTTTTTAGGCGAAAATTTTCATTTTAAGCAAACATTATATTTAAATATCCTCACGTATTTTTTTGGTTCTTTTTTTATTTTGAAAGAATCATTTATCAAAATCATTAAAGGAAAGTTTGAAATTGATTTTCTAATGATTGTTGCAGCAATCGGAGCTGCTTTTCTTGGAGATTGGTTAGAAGGTGGTTTTTTACTGTTGTTATTTAGTTTAGGTCATGCTTTAGAACATTATGCCATTCATAAAGCAAAACACACTATTTCTAAGCTTGGAGATTTGCTTCCCAAAAAAGCTTTATTAAAAACTAATAATGGTACGAAGGAAATTGAGGTAAATAAATTAAAAATTGAAGATGTAATTATTGTAAATCCTGATGATAAAATTCCTATTGATGGTGTGGTCATCTCTGGGGAAAGTATGGTGAATCAGGCTGCTATTACCGGAGAAAGTATTCCTGTTCCTAAAAAAGCTTACCCAAATATTCATGAAAATAAACCTTTTGACGCTTTAGATTCAACTTATAAGGTTTTTGGTGGAACTATTAATGAAGATCAAGTTTTAGAAATTAAAGTTTTAAAAGAATATAAAGACACTGTTCTTCAAAAAATGATTTATTTGGTAAAAGAAGCAAATGCTAAAAAATCGAAAGCCCAAATATTTTCTAAAAAAGTAGAGAAGTATTTTGTTCCAATTATTTTAATTTTTGTTGTTCTTTTATGTTTCGCTTTTTTAATTACTAACGAAACTCCAAAAGATAGTATTTATAGAGCAATTTCTGTTTTAATCGCTTCTAGTCCTTGTGCTTTGGCTATTTCTACTCCAAGTGCAGTTCTTAGCGCTATTGCTCGTGCAGCACAAAATAAAGTTTTAATTAAAGGAGGTAGAGCAATTGAAATTCTAGCTAAAGTAAATTCAATTGCATTTGATAAAACCGGAACTCTGACTTATGGAAAACCGAAAGTAACAGATGTTTATGCTTTTAATGGTTTTGAAGAATTAGAAGTTTTATTTTTAGCCAATCAATTAGAAAAAATAAGTAAACATCCTTTAGGTAAAGCGATTTTTAATGAAGTTTCAAAACAAAAAATAGAACCTGCTATTTATGATTTTAAAAATCCTGAACAATTAAAAGGTATTGGTTTAAAAGCTATTTGGGATGAAAAAGAAATTATTTTTGGAAAAGAGAATATTTTAGAAAATAAAACTCAGGCATTAAAAGAATTAATATTTGAACTTAATTCTGAAGGGAAAACAGTTTCCTTCTTAAAATACGATAATGAATGTATTGGTTTGATTGCTTTTAAAGATTTACCAAGAGATAAGTCAAAAGAAACAATTTTAAACCTAAGAAAACTTGGTATCAAATATATTACAATGCTTACGGGAGATTCTCAAATTGTAGGAGCTGAAGTTGCTAAACAAATTTCTATAGAAAGTGTAAAAGGAAATCTTTTACCTTCTGAAAAACTACTTGAAATAAATGAATTAATTAAAAAAAGGAAAACTGTAGCAATGATTGGCGATGGTGTAAATGACGCTCCAGCAATGGCTGCAAGTCATATTGGGGTTGCAATGGGAGCTGCTGGGTCAGAAATTGCTCTTGAAACAGCTGAAGTAGCTTTACTTTCAGATAAAATTGAAAAACTACCTTTTTTACTTTCTTTAAGCAAAAAAGCAAAAGGAATTATCATTCAAAATCTAATTATAAGTTTACTTGTAATTCTTACACTTATTCCACTTGCAGCTTTTGGAATCACAGGGATAGGTTGGACAGTAATCATCCATGAAGGATCTACTGTTTTAGTAGTTTTTAATGCTTTAAGATTATTAAGATTTGAATATAAATAAAAAAACCATCAAATATTAATTTGGTGGTTTTTGAATATTTTGTTGGAATTATTAATTCCAGAAATTTCTTTTCTTATTTAATTCTTGTTCTTGCTTTTTATAAGCTTCTAATTCTTTTACAGGAATTACTTTTAAGAAAGATGGATGTTGCTCAATTGCGTATTCAATTTTTGTAACAATATCATCAATACTTTCATTTTCGTAATCAATCTCTAATGGTTCTTTAATAACCATTGATTGTAAAACACCTTTTTTCTTGATTAATAAACCTTTTTTATCAAAAGATCTTCTAAATCCGTCAATCACAATAGGAATTACGATTGGCTTATGTGTTTTAATGATATGTGCAGTACCTCTACGAATTGGGTTAAATGGTTTTGTTGTTCCTTGCGGGAAAGTAATTACCCATCCATCATCAAGTGCTTTTTTAATGTTTGAAATATCAGACATTTTTACTTGTCTTTTCACATTTTGTCCAGCACTTCTCCATGTTCTATCAATTGAAACGGATCCTGTGTAAGCAAAAATCTTTGGTAATAGACCAGCTTTCATCGTTTCTTTTGCAGCAACATAATATATATTTAATTTTGGATGCCAAATGTATCCAACGTTTTTCAATGAATCTACACGTCCTTTTAAAGAAGCATTAAATACATGAAGCATTGCAGCTACATCAGCAAAATAAGTTTGATGGTTTGCAATGAATAAAACTTTATTAGGTGGTAAATCTCTAATTATTTCCGACCCTTCAATGTGTAACTTGTTAAAACCGTGATATCTTCTATGAGAAATAATTCCTAAAACACGGATTAATACTTTCTTTATAAATAAAACATGACCAAAAGGATTTCTTTTAAAAATAGTCATTTATTTTTGGTTCTTTTACGTTTTTAGACTGCAAATTTACAAAAGAAATATCTATTTATGTAATTTTATAAGATATTTGATTTCATTTAACATCATTGCTGTAGCACCCCAAATTATGTATTCATCTAATTTAAAACAAGGTACACTCATTTTTAGATTATTTTTTGTATTGATTTTTTCTTCTGTAAAATAAGAGTTGTCTAGTAATTTCTCTACAGGAAGCTCAATTATTTGCTCAACTTCATGATTTTTTACAATTTTTAATTCATGATTCACAAATCCTATATATGGACTAACATAAAAATTGCTAGGAGGGATGTAAACTTTAGACATTTTCTTGAATACATGTACATCTTCAATCCCAATTTCTTCAAAAGTTTCTCTGAGCGCAGTTTCTTTGCTATTTAAATCTGAAGGATCTTTTTTTCCTCCAGGAAAGCTGATTTGATTAGAATGCGTACCATTATAAGAAGCTCTTAAAGTTAAAAGAATACAAGCTTCTTTGTTTTTGTTAGGATAAAAAATACACATTACAGCTGCTTTTCTAGCTTGAGAAAAATCGATGTTTGAGTAATCAATATTTTTTCTATTCGCTGGCATCATTTCTAAAAAAGGCTCTTCTGGTGAAAGATTAGCCTTTTCTAATTTTGGTTGTATTTCTAAAAAATGTTTGAAAGTCATTTTATCTTTTTTTATAAAAAGTAGGTAAAGATAAATGATATTTTACAGAAATTACTCTTATAAGGATTACAATAGATATTGTAACTAAATAATTTATGATATATGGATTTTCGTAAGTTTTTAGAAGAAAATATACAGTTCCTCCAATAATACTTGCAGTTGCATAAATTTCTTTTCTTAGTATAATTGGAGTTTCATTGCATAAAAGATCTCTTACGATTCCTCCAAAAGAAGCAGACATTGTTCCGAGTGCAATACAAATAATCGGAGCTAATTTAGCATCAAACCCAAGTTTAACACCAATAATTGTGAACATTCCCAATCCAATAGCATCAAATAAAAAAAGAGATCTACTAAATTTTCCTATTGATTTTCTAAAAATGATAGCAATTAAAGTAGAAACAATAACTACATAAATATAATTCACATTATGTATCCATCCGATAGGATTTCTATCTATCAATACATCTCGAATTGTTCCACCCCCTAAAGCAGTAACAAAAGCAATAATAAATACTCCAAAAGGATCAAATCTTTTCTCAATGGCAAACAAAGCACCTGAGATAGCAAAAGTTGACGTTCCTAAAATCTCTAATATTTCAAAAAAATCCATCTTCTATTTTTTTATGAATATAACTATAAAAATTTACTTTTCATTTTTGTTTAAAAAGCCTGCGAATATAGTTTAAATTCCACTTTTTTTTATTTTTTTTAATAAAAAAGAGCTTCATAAAAGTTCAATTAATCAATAATGTAGAAGAAATATTCCAATTATATTTTTAAATAAAGTATTTTCGCAAAAAAAAATATGTTTACACCAGAATTAAAAAACAATCCGAACGAAGATATTTCGGTAATGGTAAAAGTTTCTAACTACGGAGGAAGCTTTTTATGTGATTGTGGAGATGCTAGTAATCTTACCATAAAAGATTGTCATGAATTAGAAGCTGTTTTCATCAGTCATACACACATTGATCATTTTATAAATTTCGATACATTATTACGCCATCAAATTGGTTTACAAAAAAGAGTAATTATTTGCGGACCTAAAGATATTGCAAAACAAGTACAAGCTAGAATTCTTGGTTATACTTGGAATCTGATTCAAGAAGGAGCAATTATTTATGAAATTCGAGAAATTTTAGATGAAAATACTATAAATGTTTTTGAAATTATTCCACCAGTTTGGGATTTAAAGAAAATTAAAACGATTAAATCTGATGCTATTTTTACAGCTAAAACATTTGATGTGAAGTTTACAATCTTGGATCATAAAACACCTTCTATTTCATATTTATTTAAAGAATTTGATACTGTAAAATTAAATATAAAAGACAGTGGATTTAAAGGGGGAATTTGGGCAAGACAATTAAAAGAGTGTTTTGAAAATAATTTAGATGCTACTGAAATTGAAATCGAAGGAAATAAATATGTAGCCAAAGATCTATATCATTTATTAGAACAAAAAAAAGGGGATTCTTTTGGAATAATCATGGATCATGCTGCAAATGAAGAAAATCATGCTAAAATAGAAGAATTATTTTCTGAAGTAAATACAGTGTTTATAGAAGCTTTTTATAAAGATGAAGACAAAGAAGCTGCAATGTTAAATTATCATAGTTATGCAAGTGCTTCGGGAGAAATAATGAAAAGATGTAAAATCAAAAACCCAATTCCTGTTCATTATTCTAGAAAATATAACACTGAAGAAGTGGAAGAACTTAAAAAGGAATTTGTAAATAGTTTATAAAAAAAAGACCTCTAAAAAAGAGGTCTTTAATTTTTTATTGTTGTTTTTTGATGTAATTCTGAAGAGATTCAATAGAAGAACTAAACGAAAAAACATCATTAATTTTATAGTAATTCTTTTGATCACTTGTTTTAGAATACATATATTTTGCCATTTCTAATTTCCCACTCTCAAAAGTAAAAAGTTCTAACATTTGTAAAACCTGATTCGTATCAAAACAGTTATGGTCAATGATTTGTTTTGCTACTTTCTTCTTCGTATCAGCAAATGATTTTGATTTAATAGAAGCAATTGCAGTGTCAAATTCATCTGCATCCATAGAAGTACAAACATCTTCTTCAACAACCTCTATTACCTCTACAACTTCAATCTTTTCTGGAGCTTCTACTTCATCAACTTGATTTTCAGAATTATGATCGAAATCTTTCATTTCATCAGGAATTTGCGCATAAAGTTTTAAAAAGAAATCTCCACGTTTTTTTCTTTTAATTTTATATACAATTTCTCCCGACTCATCAGGCATTTTAACTTCTTCCTGAAAAGACTTGAATTTTGAATTCTTAAAAATAACCATCAAATTATATTTTCTAAGATTCAAATCATGTACAGTTACTTCTGTAGAAGGATCATCATTTTGTTTGATTCCGTTAATAAACAAAGTAAATTCTTGATTTTTCTTATTAAAAACAGTTAGTTCATAATTTTTTTGAGCAAAAGAAACTACTGAAATTAATAAAGCACAAAGGATTAAAATTTGTTTTTTCATACTATTCTTGTGTTTTGATGTAATCTTGTAAATCTCCAATTGTCATTTCAAACTCAAAAGCATCGTTCACTTTATAATAATTTTCTTTGTCAGTTGTTTTATTATAAGCATATTTTGCAATATCTAATTTTTCATCTTCAAAAGTAAATAATGACATTAAGCTTTTTACTTGTCCAGCATTGAAGCAGTTATTATCAATAATTTGCTTTGCAACTCTTAATTTTGTGTCAGAAAAAGTTTTTGAAGAAATTGATTGTTTTGCTCTATTAAAATCACCAGTTTCTATAGGCTGACAAGAATCTTCTTCTACATATACAACACCTATTTCTTCTGGCTCTGATGTAGTTGTTGTAGTAACTGTTTTGGTAATCGTGATTTCTTCTGAAGATTCATCCTCATCTTCACCATCATTGACATTCACATTTAGACCAAAACTATTATCTCCAATATTTACGCTGATACTTCCAGATTTTCCGTTTCCTTTTTTCTTAGATCCACCAGCTGTAACCGTTTTTGTAGTTGTAGTTACTGAAACAGTATTTGAACTTGGTGTTCTTTCTACAGGAGTGTACTTTACAACACTTTTATCTTCTTTTTGAATTACAGATTCTTGAATTGGAACAGCAGAGAATAATCTCATAACTAATTTTCCATTTCTTTTCTTTTTAATTCGATAAGTGATCTCAGAAGAGTTTTCTGGTAGCCAAAGTGTTTTTTCTAAAGGTTCTTGTTGATTTTCAAAAATAACTTTTACAGCATAGTTTTGCGCTTTCAAATCCGTAACTTTTACGTTTGTTGACGCTTCTTCATTTTGTTTAATTCCATTTAATGTTAACCAAAAATTTTCACCTTCATTTGTATAAACTATTACATTATACTTTTTCTGTGCAAATAGGTTTGCTGAGAAAATAATTGCTAAAACTAGTAATACGTACTTTTTTTTCATTTTTAAAATATTTATTTAGTATTTGTTTGCTGCTTTTCAAACTGTGTGCCATTTTAAATATTACTCAATGAAAATGTTATTTTATTATGATTTAAATATTAGTTTTAACATAAAAATCATCTACCCCATAAAAAAACATTTAAAACATAAAGCATTAAAATTTAGTAGCTTAAAAAGCGATACCAAAAGTATTAAAAAACTTAATGTATCTATTAGAATCTTTTCAATTTACATTAATTATAAATAGAGAAATAATTAAATAGCTAATAGATTTAAAAATATTTATCAGAAATTATTACAAATAAAAAGGACTAACTCAAATATGAATTAGTCCTTTATAATTTAAACTTTATTTTGTTTTAAGAAGCTGAATTGTACTTACTAGCTAATCCTTGTAAGTTTTGCTCCCATTTAGTTTCTAATTGCTCAATAGCAGTAGTTTTTTCAAGAACTTCTCCTTGATTTCCATTTTTTAAAGAAGTTAATTTATCTTGAATTTCTTGGTGAGAATACATTTCCATGTAAGTTTTAGAATATTTTGAGAATAAAGATTTCAATTGTCTCTTTCCTTGTCCATAAAAAGTTTCTTTAAACTTACTTTGTACAGTATTTTTAACAGATTTAATCGTAGACTCATATTGCTCTTGGTAAACCATCTCTACTAACTCTCTAGTATCTTTTTCATATTGAGTTGGTTCTTGAGCAAATGCTCCTAAAGTGAATACTGAAAATAATAAAGTAAAAATAAAATTCTTCATAGTTTAATAGTTAAATTAGATTTATATAAAAACTGGTTTAGTAAGATAACTAAACCAGTTTAATTTTAAAACGGCAATTTAAAATTTTTGTTTAAAAAATAGCATTATTTTACTATTTTTTTTGATTTATTGAAATAAAGGTAAATCTTTCATTAAATCATTTACTTTATTAGAAACGCTTTCAATTACCTCTGTATTGTCTACATTTGATAAAACTTCATCCATTAAAGCAACAACTGTTTCCATATCAGACTCTTTTAATCCACGAGTTGTAACTGCTGCTACACCAACACGAATTCCAGAAGTTACCATTGGAGATTCTGTGTCAAAAGGAACCATGTTTTTATTTACAGTAATATCTGCTTGAACTAAAGCTTCTTCACCTTGTTTTCCTGTTAAATTTTTATTTCTTAGGTCAATTAACACCATATGGTTGTCAGTTCCTCCAGAAATTAACTCATATCCTCTCTTAACGAAAGCCTCCGCCATAGCAGCTGCGTTTTTCTTTACTTGAACTTGATAGTGTAAGAATTCATCCGTTAAAGCTTCTCCAAAAGCAACTGCTTTAGCTGCGATTACATGCTCTAAAGGTCCTCCTTGTGTTCCTGGGAAAACTGCAGAGTTAATTAAAGCAGACATTTTCTTTAATTTTCCGCTTTTCCATTTTTGTCCAAATGGGTTTTCGAAATCTTTACCAATCATGATAATTCCTCCTCTTGGACCTCTTAATGTTTTATGAGTAGTTGTTGTTACAACATGACAATGTGGAAGAGGATCAGAAAGTAATCCTTTTGCGATTAATCCTGCTGGGTGCGAAATATCTGCCATTAAAATAGCTCCAACCGAATCAGCGATTTCTCTAAAACGAGCAAAATCCATATCTCTAGAATAAGCAGAAGCTCCAGCAATAATTAATTGTGGTTTTTCTTCTTTTGCAATTCTTTCAATCTCGTCATAGTTTAATCTTCCAGTTTCTTTATCTACACCATAGAATACATTCTCGTATAATTTTCCAGAGAAATTCACTGGCGAACCATGAGTTAAATGCCCTCCGTGTGATAAATCAAACCCTAAAACTTTATCTCCAGGTTTTAAAACTGCAAGATAAACAGCAGCATTTGCTTGTGAACCTGAATGAGGTTGTACGTTTACATATTCTGCTCCAAAAAGTTCTTTTGCTCTATCAATTGCAATCTTCTCTACTACATCTACTACTTCACATCCTCCGTAATATCTTTTATCAGGATACCCTTCCGCATATTTATTTGTAAGAACAGATCCCATTGCTGCCATTACTTGATCACTTACAAAGTTCTCAGAAGCAATAAGTTCTAATCCTTCTACTTGTCTGTCTTTTTCGTCTTCTATTAAATCGAATATTATTTTGTCGTGTTGCATGTTTTTTGTTTTTTAAAAGGCTAAAAATTAATTCTCAAATATATTAAAAACTGTACAATCTTTATTCTTATTTAATTCTAAAAATTGAGATTTATTGATAAAAATCAGAAACTTTTTTACCCTTGATTTAGTCTAAAGTTTTAGGAGATTGAAAACTGACTATAAATCAAGAATCTAAATGTTATACTTTTGATAAAATCTTATTTTAATCGTAATCGGGCATACATTTTGTGCTTAATTATTTCTAAAAATAAAATAAAGTCGTATTTGAATTATTAATTTCTTTTACATGAAAAAATATTAAATAATTCTCCATATAAATATTTCAGAAATAAGAAATGTTTTAGGGTTTACTAAGAGGTAAAGTGTTATAAATTAATAAGAATGAATTAAAGAAGGTCGTACAATACTTTACTTCTGTATTTTTTATTAAAATCACTAATCATATAAACTCCACTTTCCGATGAAAAATCTAGTTAAAATAGCTGTAATTGTTCTTTTTACAGTTGTGTCTTGTACAAAAGATGAAATGATCGAAGAAAGAACAGCTGCCACAGAAGAAAATCAACTAAGAAGTACAGAATTTACAAGTAGAGTAGACGGCTCAAAAGTAAATATTCTTGAAGTGAAAGATAATTCCTTTCTAGAACCTACATCTATAGATGCTGCTATAAAAGTTGCTTGGGAATTTGAAAACAACACAGGTTATTTAGAGTTAAACGGTTTTCAGATTTTATTAGGAGATGAAAACTATAATCCTTATAAAAATACAGGAACATTTTTAGGAGGAGCAGATGTAGGAAAAGATACGCGTGAACATTATCTAATTATCTCTACTTATGCTAGAGTGAAATCAATGAAGTTAACTCTTTTCATTATACCAATTACACCACAATTTACGATTTTTACACCAGATGTTTCTTATCAAGGTTTAGCATTAAAGGATAATGAATTCCATTTTAATTATGGAGAAATGGAACTTGAATATGATTGTTCAAAAATTAAAAACCCTGATGAGGTTTGTGAATGTAATTCAGGAATTCCAGATTGGGTTCCGTATAGAGCATATCCAAAAGGTTCTTATGTTCTTTATAATGGTTTAGTTTATGAAAATATAAGTTATGTAAACCTTGGAGTTGTAGATCCTGAGAAAAATCCACTTTGGCAAGAAAGAGGTACTATAGAGGACGAAAATTATCCGATTTTAGAAGAAAACTGTGATTCATATGAAGTTTGGAATCCAGAAAACACATATAATATAGGCGATAAAGTTTTCCATAAAAAAGGAATTTATGAGGTTCATACAAAAACTCATACGAAATTAGCACCTAATGAAGAATATGGATTTAAGTTCTTAGGTGTTTGTAATTGTTCTTAAAACAAACCTATAAAAAAAGCTCTTCAAATAAGAGCTTTTTTTATAGGTTTGTTTAATCATTTATTTATAAGGTTTGGTTGATTTTAAATTATGTTAAAAAACCAATATACTTTCAGGTTTAATTGTTTTATAATTAAAGTATTTTATATTTTTGTTAAAAATATGATTTTTGTCAGAGTTTTGTAAGCATGATGTTAAATTAACATATGTTGAATATTTGCTTTATACAAAGATTGAAAAGATAATTTAATGGATTATAATTTTTATAAAACACTAGTGATTCTAGCTGATTTTATTTTAGCTATTGTTATTTTTTTTGGAGTAAAGACAGTTAAAGAAAAAGACACTCCAATAAAATATTATTTAGGGTTTTTATCTTTCTACCTAATAGTTGAGGTAATATCTCTAATTTGTAAGGAATTAAAAATGTCGAATCAATTACTCTTTCCATTTTATATTTCTGGTGAATTCTTTTTTGCATCTCTATTTTTGACTTCTAGTTTTAAATATAATTTAAAAAAATGGATTACTTTATTTTCGATTTTAATTCTTTCTGTTTCTTTTTTAATTTGGGATGTTTATAATTATTCATATATAAATATAGTAAAGGTTTCATCACAATTTTCACTATTAATTATTTCTATAATGAGTTTAGTGGTATTATTAAAAGGAACAGAGAAGAATAAATTATATCGATATAAAAACCTTATTTTAGGTTTATTATTTTATTATTCATTGTCTTTATTAATGTTTTCAGTTTTAAATCAATTGATCAAGAACCCAAGAATATTATATTTACTATGGCCATTAAATATTGTTTTTTTAATCATACTTTATATTGTTTCATTTAATACATTTAGAAAATTATCGAAATAACTTTACATATATATCATTTTGTATTAATTCTATTGTTTTTTTTGATTATAATTGTTTCAATGATTGTGATTTATCATGTTTATATTAAAAGGATAATTGAAGAGAAAAACTTTCAAAAGCAACAAGAATTAATTTTTCAAAACAATTTATTAGAACAAAATATTCAAGTTCAAGAATCAGAAAGGGAACAGATTGCAAAAAGAGTACATGATGATTTGGGAAGTAAAATAAATATTCTTTCTTTATTATTGCAAAATATCAATAATGAAAATATAAAACAAAGTAAAGAACAATTAACAGGTTTAGTAAAGGAGTTATCAAATACATCTCGAAATATTTCGCATACGCTTTATCCTGTTTATTTAGAAAGATTTGGATTGATAGATTCTATAAATGAGGTTCTTTTTAATGTTCAAAATATATTAAAGTTGGATACACATTTTAATGTTTCTACTTGTAGCTATTTTTCAATAGAAGAGGAATTAAATATTTATCGTATTCTTCAAGAATTTATTTCGAATACTATTAAACATTCAGAATCAGAATCAATTATTTATCATTTTAGAGAAACAAATAATTATATTGCCATTCTTATTGGTGATAGTGGAAAAGGAGTTGATGAGGAAATGTTTAAGAAAAAAGGAATGGGAATTAAAAATATAGAAACTAGACTTCAGTATTTAAAAGCTAATTTTAAATGGAAAACTAAAAAAAATAGCGGTTTAAAACTGATGTATTTAATACAAAAATAAAGCATGAAAATAGCATTAATAGATGATGAAATAATGTATGTGCAAGCATTGAAATTATTATTGTCTTCTGATTTTAAAGAGAAAGATATTTACATTTTTTCTAAACCAAGTGATTATTTAAATCATTCTGAGATAGAAAATTTTGATGTAGTTGTTACAGATTTACAAATGAAACCAATAGATGGATTTCAGCTTGTGGAAATTATTAAAGAAAGAGATATAAAAAGCCATATAATAATTTTATCATCGCATTATAATAATTCAAATTTTAGACAAATGGTAAAAATGGGAGTTTCTTCTTTTATACCAAAAGATGTAGAGAAGAAAGTATTTGTCCAAGCAATAAATGAAGTTTATAAAAAAGGTGTCTACTTTACAGAGCAAGATTGTTTGATGCTTTCAAATTTGGTGAAAAATAAAAATCAACAAAAACAAATTTTTGATGTAAAAGAGAAATTAACCAAAAGAGAAGTTGAAATTTTAAAATTAATCTGCGATGAAAAAACAAGTCAAGAAATTGCAGATGAAATATTTTTAAGCAAAAGAACAATCGAAAGTCATCGGAAAAATATAATTGCAAAAATTGGCGCAAAGAATACAGCAGGACTTGTTATTTACGCTATAGCAAATGAAATATATACTCCCAATTTAAAGTATCAAATATCCGTATAAATACGGATATTTTTTTTTAAGTAAAAATACAGTTCCTCAAAATTAACTAAATGTACAAATTTGTGATATTCAAATTAGCTTATAATTCAAGTTTAAAAGTCAAAATTAAGTTTACAAATAATAATGTCATTACTTTAAAATACGAATTAAAGGTTTTAAGTTTTTGAGTTAAAAAAATTTCCATTTAAAAGTTTGCAGTCCTCAGGAATCATGTATTTTTTGTAGAAGAAGAAGTTAAAATTCATCTAATACACACTCGAGTTAGTAATAAAATAATGTCAACATGATACTTTTGCTTACTTTTTATTATTGTTTAAATTCTAAATGAAATTGTGGGAGGTTTCTGAAGAAAAAGAAGAATTTGAATTCGAGTTAATTTGAATAATTTTTTATAAAAAAATATCATAGAATAAAAATAAGGTTAGAAAAATTACTCTTTTGTAATATTCAATTCTATGATTCAAGGTTTTTTATAATAAGGTAGAAAAGGGGAAAAACTAGTTCGAAAGAACTAGTTTTTTTATTTATCTAAAAAATTACTTATTTAAAATATGTATTCATTTTTTTCTTCAAACTACCTTTACCATATCCAAACCATTGATCAACAATTTTTCCTTCTTCATCAATTAAACAAAAAGTAGGAAATCCTTTTACTTGATAAGCTATTATCGTTTCAGAATTATGACCTTTTCCATCCCAAAGAGTTTTCCAAGGGAAATTATCTCTTTTATGAGCAGCTTTCATATATTTTTCATTTTCATCACCAGAAAAAGTAACAATTTCGAGATTGTCTTTATAATTCTCTGCTATTTCTTTAAGTTCTGGAACCGACTGAACACATGGCCCACAATAAGCAGTAGAAAAATCAATCAATGTATATTTTTTTGATTTTAAATCTGAGAATGTAATTTCGTTTCCTTCTATATCTTTTGCAGTGAAATCAACATAAGTATCGCCGATATTTACAAGTTTTGTATTTAAAATGGTGTTAATATTTATACCATTTTCACTTTCTTGAATATCTTTAGGAAAATTTTGAAATAGTTTTTTTAGTTCTTCTCTGGATATTTCATCTTTCAAATAATAAAGTTCGTTTATACTTGTATAAGTTTTTGGATTATTTTTAATGAATTGAAGAGTTTTTACTTTTTTTATTGAATCAATTTTATTCAGCTTTGTCATCAAATGATTGTAAATACTATCAATTTTCACAGGATCTATTTCATTGATATTTTTTAATTTTGTAATTAAAATATCAAATTCTTGATTAAGATCTTTTAATAATTGATTTTTTTTATTTTCAATATCATGATATTTAGAACCTTTTACATTAGTTGTATATTGAAAATCTTTTTTAGAACTTTTAATTGTCACATTTTCATTACCAATTAAAATATATTTTAATATAAAGTCAGTAGTTTCATTTGAAGAAGTATTGATGAATAAACCGACAGGTTCTTTTTCTAATTTTCCATCAAATTGAAATTTTTCATTGATTACCATCGCACTATCTAATATCCCCAAATTAGGATTATTTAAAAACAAATAAGTGCTATCTTTTACACCTGAAAGTTCTACATTAATGGTAAACCCTTTTTCTTGTTCATTTTTTTTAAAATTAGCTTCATTACAAGCAATTAAAGTACTTATTACTAAAGCGCTCAAGATTAGTTTTTTCATAGTTTTATTAGTTATTTATTTAATTATTGACAATATTACAAAATAAAATCAGTTAATATAAAAAAATCAACAAACATAATATTATGAGAAAATTATTACCATTATTTTTAGTTTTAACAGCATTAAATCTTTTTGCTCAAAATAAAGAAATTGCTCAGAGATCCATAGAAGTTACAGGAAGTGCAACAATGGAAATTGTACCGGATGAGGTAAGCGTCGAAATTGTTTTAAAGGAATATTTCAAAGAAGAATTTGAAGGGAAAAAAGTGAAACGATTTAAAACAAAAGTTAATATAGAAACTCTTGAAAATGAATTATTTCAAAATCTTAAAAATAAAGGTGTAAAAAATGATGAGATTGTTATTTCTGCTTTATTAGATTTTGGTAGCTATAAAGGGAAAGAAACACTTATCGGAAAATCATACATTATTACTTTAAATAGTTTTAAGAAAGCAAATGATTTAATAAAAGGGTTGAATTTTAAAGGATTAGAGGATATCAGAATTTCAGGTTATGATCATTCAAAAATTACAGAATATAGAAAGCAAACAAAAATCAATGCGATAAAAGCAGCAAGAGATAAAGCACAATATTTATTAGAAGCGATTGGAAGTAAATTAGGAAAACCAATTGAAATTAAAGAAGATGTAGATACAGGATATGATTGGAATACTACTTCTAGATCAAATATAATAAGTTCTAATAATAGTAATTCTTATGCTGGATATAGTTATGCAAAACCAAGTTCTAAATCCAAATTCGCCCAATCTAAAAAGATTGTTTTGAGATATGAAATTTATGCGCTTTTTGAGATAGAATAAAATTAAATCCCTCCAAAATAGGAGGGATTCTTTTTTAATTTAAATATTTTCCAAGTCTTCTTTTTAACATACCATCACTATATCCTATCCATTTGTCAATTATTTTCTCATTATCATCAATTAAAACATAAGTCGGATATCCTGTAATTTGATATTTAACTAGAACCTCACTTTTTCTTCCTTTTCCATCCCAGAGACTTAACCAAGTAATGGAATCTTTTTTTATTCTATTTTTCCATACTTTTTTGTCACTATCTACAGAGAAAGAAATCATTTTTAAAATATCTGAATATTCAGAATTTAATTTTTTCATTTCTGGAATAGACTTCTTACAAGGACCACAATTTGCCGCAGTAAATTTTAGAAGAGTATATTTTTGCTGAACTAAATCTGAAAACTTTACCTTTTTCCCAAAGTTATCTTTAGCTTCAAAATCCGCATAATCATTTCCAATTTCTAAAAGATCAAAATTTAAATAATTTCGAATCTTGATAGCATGTTCACTTTCTTTTATTTCTTCTGGAAATTGTTTATATATATCGTTAAGTAGATCTTTAGAAAAATCTTCTTTTATATAACCTAAACGAATCATAGCATAATAATTGTCCGTATTGTTCTTTATATAATTTAGATTTTTAACTTCTCTTTCAGCTCTTAAATTATCTATTTCATTCCAGATTGAATTTTTTAAAGTATCATAAGCTAAAGGATCGTAAACTGGTAAAAATTTCCATTTAAAAGTTAGTGAGTCAATTATTTTATCATAAGGATTCATGATTTTTTGATAATCACTCATATTTTTATGAAATTCAGAACCTGTAACGTTTGTAGAGTATTCGAAATTATCTAGATTACTTTTTATAGTTACATTTTCATTACCAACTAAAATATATTTACTAATAAAAAAATCAGAAAATTTTGTGTTAGCATTAATATTTTCAATTGAAAATCTTCCTCTATTTCCACTACTTATTTTTAAGTATTTTGGTTCTGAATCAAATTTTCCAGAAAAGTTGAATTTTCCATCAATAATATAAGTACTATCAATCTTTAATTCATTTTCTTCCAAATAAATTATAGTACTGTCTTTAGCTTCCGCATTTTTAAGTTCTACAGAAATTGAATATTCTTTCCCCTTCGGATTTTTTTTAGAATTATTTTCATTACAAGAAACAATAACAATGGATAATAAAACGTAGAGTAATAATTTTTTCATAGTAATATTATTGAATGTATTTATTTAGTTTTTTCTTTAACTTCCCATCACTATAACCTGACCATTTTTCTACTATCTGATTATTTTCATCAATTAAAATAAAAGTTGGGTATGCTGTAACTTGATTTTGAATAACAGTTTTACTTTTTGAACCTTTTCCATCCCAAAGATTTAACCAAGTTGGAGAATCTCTTTGAATACTTTTTTTCCAATCTTTTTCATTTTTATCAGCAGAAAAAGTGAAAACGTTTAATTTATTTTCATAGGTTTTTACAATTTCTTTCAGCTCTGGAATAGATTTTACACAAGCACCACAATTTAAAGTTGAAAAATCAATAAGTGTATATTTTTCTTTTCTAAATCGTAGAATTGTATTGTATTTCCAAATTGATCTTGCGCTGTAAAATCTGAAAATGAATTATCATAAGTTGGTTTAATGCCTATATAAGTTCTTACTTTTTCAGCAAAGTCGCTTTCTTGTATTTCTTTAGGAAATTGGTCAAAAAGTTCTTTCGCTTTCTCTTGTTGAAAATTTTGAATTAAATAGCTCAATTCAATCATTCCAGTATAATTATCTGTATTCTCTTTAATAAACTGCATTCTTTTATCCTGCACTTCCTCTTTTATAGCATCCATTCGATTGGTTATAAAAGATTTTAAACTATCACTGTATTCTATAAAACCACCAGACATCAGCTGATATTTCCAAAAAAGAGCACTTCTTTCATTATTTAATTTTCCAATACTCTTTATTTTTTTATTATAAGAATCATTGTATTTAGAGCCTTTTGCATTAATTGTCATGTCAAAATTTTCTTTTGTAGCATCTATTATTATGTGTTCATTACCAATTAAAATAGCTTTGCTAATTGCTAAATCGGTAGTTCTAGTGTCTTTGTTTATCTTATCAAAGTCTAAATTGAAATTTGTAGAAATATTTAAAAACTTAGGTTCCGAATCGAATTTTCCAGAAAAGCTAAATTTTTCATCTATTACATAAGCGCTATCAATTGTAGTTGCATGATTTATATCTTTAAGATACATAAGAGTACTATCTTTTAATCCAGATACTTTTGCTTCTATTTTAAAACCTTTATTTTTTCTATGATTTTGAGTTTCCGTACAAGAAATAATAACAATGGATACTAAAACGAAGAGTATTAATTTTTTCATATAAGTTTGTTTTTTTGAAATACAATTATAGTTAAAATATTGATATTAACATAAATATAAAATTGTATATTGGCTTTATTTAAAAATATACTATGATAGTTGAGGTTTTAATTTTATTAATAAGTATTGTTAATTCTCTAATTTGGATTAATTATTTTAAAACAATAGATATTTATGAAAAGGAAAAATGGATAACACTTCTTTCCGCATTTGGGTTAGGAATTTCTTTAATAGGTTTAATTTGGGTATATGATGTTTATTTATCTGAAGCCACAATTGATTTTATAAATACACAACTCGTAAAAATAACGGGAACAGAAAAAAAAGAAATGATCTTTTCCTCAGAATATTATTCTATAGAACCACAAACAATTGAAATTGAAGTTTCCAAAAAATCACCTTTATTAGATTTGTTCAAATATGTTTTTGAAGAATTTGTTTTACGAATAATTCTAGTATTTATAGTTTTTCATTTTTTTAGATTATTATTTAAAAAACAATTAAACGAACCTTTAGATTATATCATTTCTGGAGTTTTAATTGGTGTAGGTTTTTTCAATGCAGAGTTTTTCTTGATTGCAAGAAATATAAAGTCACAAGCAATTTTCACTTTAGATACTTATTTTATTTATGAAAGTGTAATCTTTTTATCTAGTTCAGCTTTGATTGCTTATGCGTTTGTACTATATAAATACAAAACAAAAAACATTTTATTATTTCCTTTATATTTTATTTTTTCAATTGTTTTATATAGTCTTTATCCGGTAGTTGTTTTTTTAAATGATTTTATATTCTTACCATTTTGGCCTTTATTTCAGGCTATTTATGTGCTTTTTTGTATTTCTGTTTTTTCTACAATTATTAATAACTCTCTAAATAATAGTCCGTTTTTTGATAAAAAGAAAATCCTAAACTCTAAGAGAATAAGGAACCAACTTTTATACATGTTTGGAACTTTGTTTTTTCTTCAATTATTATTAAATGCTGAGATTGAAAACTTAAAATTATCTGTTCATTATCTTGTAATTATTATTCAATCTACAGGTTTTGTTGCTTTTGTTAGTGTTGTCGTTTTGAGTTATTATAAATTAATTCAAGGAAAATGGTATCCAATTCGATTAGAAATTCCAATCTATAAACCAGGTAAAAAAAATATTGCAATTAAAGGTTTTTCTAGAAATGAAAGTGATTTTATTCCTTTCTATGATACAGAGTTTAAAATGTTAGATGTAAGTCAAAATTCAGATTTTCTATCGAATCAGAAATTTAGAATTCTTCAAAAACTATATTTTAAAGGAGATGAATTAGGGTTTTTAGCTGAAAGTGTAAATGATGCTGATAACGAAAAAATCATTTTATATCCAAAATTAGATGGAGTTATCACTATGGAAAATAAATATCCAATTGTAGGGATTTACTATTTCGACGAATCAAATGATTTAAGCAAACATATTTTAAAAATTAAACACTTTCAGTTTCATGGCTGGAAAAAAATGATTCCTATAGAAAAGGAAGCTTTAGTTTTTAATTAGAAATTATCACATTTGATTTTGTTTAAAAAAATAGATTATCAAATTCCCCTCTCGAGAGGGGCTAGGGGTGTGTTTTAAATTACATAAAACATTCTCATAAGAATTATTTGTAAATATGTTTATTAAGTAATTTTTTTATATTGCATTAAAAAAGATATGATATTGTTTTTGATTGCTATTGCTTTAGCTAGTATTTTCTTATGGGTGAATTATTTTAGAACTATAGATATTTTTGAAAAAGATTCCATTTTAGATACTATTATTTCTTTGCTTATCGGTATTTCGTTGGTGTTTGTGATCTTTTTATATGATCAATATTTGTATGTACAATTTGAAGGAACTAATAAATTTCTACATTTTGTTGAATTTTTGATAAATGATGCTTTATTAAAAACAATATTGTTATTTGGTGCTTTTTACCTTTTGAATAAATACAATAAGAAAGTAATCAAAGAACCAATTGATCAAATAATGCATGCGAGTTTGATTTCAGTTGGTCTTTTTAATGTCGATTTTCTTTTAAAATCATTGCAATTTACTTCAACAGATTTATTTAGTATAGATTCTATTTTTACGATGGATTTGTGTACAAATGTTTGTGCTACTGCAATTTTCACTTATGGATTTGTCTTAAAAGAATATAAGAAACCAGCTAACAAAAATTACGTAGCAATATTTCTTGGATTATCTTTTATTTATAGAGCAGGCTATCTTTATTTTAAAGAAATTGATTATTTAATAGGTTTTCCTTCTTCATTTTCGCTGATGAGTTTGCTGTTTTTTATTTTTACAATGCCAATTCTAAGGATTATTATTAATAATAGTTTAAACCAAAGTCCATTTTTTTCTTTTAAAAAGACAATCAATAGTAGAAAAGTTAGGACACAAATGTTGCTTAATTTTACCTTAATTTTTTTGCTTCAAAATATCTTAATTATCAGAGAAACTAGTTTTGAAGATTCTTATTTTTATCTAATGATTATTTTGTTCTTTACTGGTTATGCTGCAGCGATCACTTCGTTTAGTCTTAATGATTTTAAGCTGATTCAGGGAAAATGGCTTTCATTTAAATTAAAATTTCCGATTTACAGAAGAAAACAGGGAAATCTCGGAATTAGAGGTTTTTCTGGAGAAGAAAGTTATTTTATTCCTTTTTATGAAGAGAATTTCTTTTTATGTGATATCAACCAAAATATATCACAACTAGGAGGTAACCAAGTTCCTACAAGGATTATTCAAAAAATATATTTCGAAGGTGATGAATTAGGATTTTTAGCTGAGGTTCAAGAAGAGTTTAAGCAAAGAAAAGTTATACTTTATCCAAAACTAGACGGCGTTTCAATCATGGAAAATAAATATCCAATCGTAAATGTTTATAGTTTAAATCAGAATTTAGATTTCACAAAAGATAATTATGATTTAGATGATTTTATATTTCTTTATCCGCAGAAAATGGTTCCTATGGAAAAGGAAGTTTTAGTTCTAAATTAAAATAACATTTAAGTTAAAAAGGAATGAATTATTAAATTTACTAATAGGAAATCAAGATTAGCTTTAAATTAAGTATTTTCTATATATTGCAGCAAAAAAGAAAAATGACTTTAATTTTTATTGCAATTGCACTAGCAGGTATTTTTTTATGGTTAAACTATTTCAAATCTATTGATGTTTTTGAGAAAGAATCTATAGTTACAATTATAATATCGATTCTTATTGGTGCTTCTCTCGTTGGTTTTGTTTATATATATGATGCTTTTCTTTATGTAAAAATTGATGAATACAACGATTTTAAAACTTTTCTTGAATCGTTTATCAATGATAATTTATTGAAAACAGGTCTATTATTTGTTGCATTTTATTTGTTTCAAAAATTCTTTAAAAAGGAAATAAATGAACCTATAGATCAGATATTGTATGCTTGCATGATGGCAGCTGGTTTTTTTGGTGCAGAATTCATTTTATATTCAAATCATTTTACTTTAGCTGAAGTTTTAAATATAGATTCCATTTTTACAATTGATTTATTTGTTACTATTTGTTCTACAGCAATTTTCGCTTATGGTTTTGTATTAAAAGATTATAAAAAAAATAAATTTTCAGTACCAGAGTTTTTGATCTATTCTATATTATTTAATGCTTGTTTTACGCTCGTTAGAATTTTAGATGATTATTTTGAATTACCGAGATTAATAGCTGTTTTTAGTTTAGTATTTTTCCTTTTTTCGGTTTCTATTCTAAAACATATTATCAATAATAGTTTAAACCAAAGTCCATATTTTTCAATTAAAAAGATTATAAATAGTTCTTTAGTTAGAAATCAATTATTAATAATGTTTGGAGTAATATTTTTACTTCAATTTATTCTAATTGTTTCTTTTGCTGATACTGGTCATGCAGTTTCTCACATTTTATTTATGGTTTTTTCTACCGGATATATTGCAGGAATTGCTTCTGTGAGTTTATGTCATATGAAGTTGGTAAAAGGTAAATGGTATGCGTTCAAAATTCAGTTACCATTTTATCCTAGAGGATACGGAGGTAAATTAGCAATAAGAGGTTTCTCTGGAGATGAGAATGATTTTTTACCTTTTTATGAGGAAAATTTTAATCTTTTCAATGTGAATCAAAATATTTCAACTGCTCAGAAAAATGAAGATTATGTAAGAATAAATCGAAAATTATTTTTTGAAGGAGATGAATTAGGATTTCTAGCAACTATTTACAAAGATGAAAAAGAAACAAAAGTTATTCTTTATCCAAAATTACAAGGTGTTACAAAAATTGATGAAAAGCATCCTGTAGTAGGAGTTTATAGTTTGAATAAAAGTATAGATTTAAAGGAGGAAGAATTAGATATTGAAGATTTTGTATTAATGTATTGGCAAAAAATGGTGCTTTTAGAAGTGAAAGAAGAATTAATTTTAAACTAAAAAAGGATGATGGAAATATATGAAACAGAAAGACTAATTTTAAAATCTTCTACCCTGGAGGATTATGATCTAGTTTTAAAATTGACAAATTCTCCAAAGTTTATTCAATTTATAGGAGATAGAAATGTCAAATCAAAAGAAGATGCCGAGAATCATATCAAGGAAAAAATGCTGCATAAGTATGAAAAATATGGGAGTGGATCTTTTACAGTTTTTATTAAAGAAAATAACATTCCAATTGGTACTTGTGGAATTTATGATAGAAAAGAATTAGATGGAGTAGATATTGGTTTTGCTTTCTTACCAGAAATTGAAGGGAAAGGTTATGCTTATGAAAGCGTTGCAAAACTTAGAGATATTTTCGTTGAAAAAGGATTGGAAAAATTAAGCGGAATTACTTTGGAAGAGAATTTTGGTTCCCGAAAACTTTTAGAAAAACTAGGTTTAAAATTTCAAAAAAATATATCCATAGGCGATGATGAGGAAGAACTTATGCTTTATGTTTGGGAAAAGTAGAAATTTGATTTTTAGATTAAACTTAATCATGTTAGACTTTATTTAAATTATGTAAGATTGTGAATTTCCCATCTTGAGAGGGGCTAGGGATGTGTTGAAAAAATATTTATAAAAGGTGCTTTTGAAAAATTACATATTGCTAATGAATTTATGTTCAAGATAGAAATGTATGATTCATCTGAACAAACACCACTTTTAATTATTGAAAAATAAATGAAAAAAATTACTACGTTATTTAAAAAAAATCCAGAAGATCTGGGAAGAGTTATAAATGAATTAAACCCTGAAAATACTTGGGTTTTAGAAAATGGAATTGCTACTAGAAAATTTGATGGAACTTCTTGCGCTATTTTTCAAGGAGAATTATTTAAAAGATATGACGCTAGAATAAATAAAAAGACTGGAAATTATAAAAAGCCGATTCCAGAAAATGCGATTCCTTGTCAAGAAGCAGACTTTAAATCAGGACATCATCCACATTGGATAGCTTGTGATAGAAATAATAAAGCAGATCAGTATCATTTTCAAGCTTTTGATTTATTAGAGAATAAAATTGACGGAACTTATGAATTGTGTGGAGAGAAAGTGCAATCAAATCCTGAAAATATAATTGGTCATCAATTGATAAAACATGGTTCCGAAGTTTTAGAAATTCATGATTTATCTTATGAAGGAATTCAAGAATTTTTAAGTCAAAATGATATCGAAGGAATTGTGTTTATAAACCCAGAAACTGAGGATATGTGTAAAATTAGACAATCGGATTTTGGTTTAAAAAGAAAAGAAAAAGAAGTATTAATTTAAAATTTATATTATGATTAAAAAATTACTTTTATTAATTACATTGTTTTTTTCCATTTATAGTTTTTCTCAAAATAAAATTAAATACAAAAAACCAAATTATAAGTCAATTAAGAAACAAACCTTGAATGAAAACTCAGAGTTTTATTATGAAAAGTTGTTGAAAAAATTCAATGATAAAGATGCTGAACTTTCTTTAAAAGAAAAAAGACATTTCTATTATGGATATCGTTATCAAGATGCATATTCTCCAAATTTCGGTAAAGATGTGTTTACTGATAGTATTTATACAATTTTAAATAAAGAAAAATTAGTTCAGGAAGACTATAAGAAAATTGTAGAATTGGCTGATAAGGTTTTAGAAAAAGATATTATAAATTTAAATGTATATAATTATCAATTGTATTTTTTAGAACAACTAAATAATGAAGGAGATAAATATAAATTAAGATCAAAGCAATTTAAAACTTTAGTTGGTGCCATTCTTTCATCTGGATCAGGGAGAAAGCTTAAAGATCCTTTTTATGTTTTATTAATATCTCATGAATATTATATATTAAATATGCTAGGATATGAATTTGGTGGAACTCAACAATTAATTAAAAAATGTGATTTTTTAAAAGTGCAAGAAAATGAAGATGGTATAAAGGGGTTTTATTTTGATATTAGTCCTTCATTGGATTATTCAAATGACCTTTTTAAAGAATAAAAAGTAGAATATGAAACCAGATAAAAATAATAAAAGAATAAGTAAGTTTTTAAGTCTTGTGCTAAGACATCAACCAGAAAAATTACATTTAGAAATGGATGAAAATGGTTGGGTCTCTGTTGAAGATTTAATTTCTAAAATGAATAAATATCAGTATAAAATAGATTTAAGTTTATTAGAAAATGTTGTTGCTACAAATGATAAAAAACGATTTTCTTTCAATACTGATAAAACAAAAATTAGAGCAAATCAAGGGCATTCAATAAAAATTAACCTTGGTTATGAAGTGAAAACTCCACCTTTGAAATTATTTCATGGAACTGCTTCAAAGTTTACAAATAGTATTTATAAGGAAGGTTTAAAAAAGAAAAATCGTCATCATGTGCATCTAAGTAAAGATATTGAAACTGCTAAAAAAGTAGGAAGACGTCACGGAAAATTAGTCGTTTTTGAATTAGACACTACAAAAATGGTAGCGGAAAATATTCAGTTTTTTGAATCTGAAAATGGAGTTTGGTTAACAGATGAAGTTCCTGTGAAATTTTTACAAGAAATAATTCGTGAATAATCAAAAACTATCCTTACGTGTAGTAAAATATGCTTGACATTTTCATATGTTTAGCAAATATTAAAAATTAGATTATTATGAGGAAAAGATTTAAAAATAAAAACCCAGAAGAAATAATAAAATATTATAAAGGAAAAGGTTGGATAATAGAAGGTTTGATTTGGGGAGCTTTTATGCTGGTGTTTAATGAGTTTTTATTAAATTATTTAATTTATGATTCAGAGTTTACACTTAAAAGTATAATTATTTCTATTTGGATATTTGTTGGTTTAATTTTTGGTTATTTTAATTCAAAAATTATCGTTAGTACACTTAAAAATAACTTAAAAACTCAATAAAACATGAACGAAGAAAATAATATAAGTAAAACTTTACTTACAATGCTTATTTATCTTGGAAGTCCATTTGTATTAGGAATTATTTACCCTTTTATTCTTGGAATAGGACTAAGTTTAGCTTCATTATTATATTTTTCATTATTTCCACTTATCATTGGAGTAACTAGTTATTTCACTCGAGAAAAGTCTAATTTTATTCACCAAGATGTTAATGGAAATAGAGTTATATCCAAAAAATATGCACGTTTAGCAAAACCATTTTCAATAATATTTTTTATTATCACTTCTTTGATTACAGGAATATTTTGGAGTGAATTATTTTGGAGAATCTTTATAATTAACTTAATAACCGGAATAGGAATAGGATATTTAGTTCATTATTTATTTTATAAAGGATATTTCGAGACACAGAGTTTTTTCTAAAATCTTCGAAGACAAAATTTGAAACACGATTATTTAAATCGTGTTTTTTTGGCTTAAACTGAAATAACTACAAAAAGTGTAGCGAAAATTTAATCACAATTTTTATTTGAGCATTTATGATCTACAATTCTACCTTTTTCATTTTGAATAATATCACAACAATCAGAAATAAGATTTTGTAATTTTTTTCTTCCTCTTTGAATTTTAGATCGAACTGTAGTATAATTCATCTCGAGATTTTCTGCAATATCTTTCTGCGAGAAATCTTGAATTTCCGACATTTCTATAACATCTTGATATTCTTTTGGAAGTTTGTCAATAAATTTAAAAATACAAGTACAAATATCATTTGTGATTCTAGGTGATTTTTCATCTTCCGAAAATTTAAAATCTGTAATCTCTTCTGTATAAATCTTCTTTTTTCTATAATAATCAATAATCGAATTTTTTGCTATTCGATATAGTAGACTTTTAAAGTTCGATTTTTCATCAAAGGCTGCTTTAGAAAATTTATAAAATACCTCCTGGGTAATATCTTCAGCATCCTCTCGATTATTAATTCTTTTTTTTACAAAAGATAGGAGAGGAGCGTATATTTCATCAATTTCTTTATTCATAATCAAATTCATTCTTTCAATAAAATTAAATAATAAAAGTTTGTGAAGAGCGAATCCTCACAAACTTTTAGATTTTAATTAACAGCAAGTTTTGTTTTCGCTATTACAACAATCATCCGTTCCGTTATCACAACATGCATTGTACTTTTCATCTGAACAACAATCTGCTGAACAACAAGTACAACAATCAGGTGGACAAGTACAACAGTTAGTATTTGAATTTAATTCTGCGTTTCTGAATTTATTTAAATCTTTCATAAGTTCTAATATTTAATTGTTTTCACTTATAAAGACGAAGGTGTAGAAAAATGATGCAGGTTTTGAAATAAAAAAACGAGATTTATTTTCTAAATCTCGTTTATCACTATAAGTTTTAATTAAAATTATTTCAATTTAACCTCAAAAGACATCGTTTCAGGTTTATCTAAAACAACTTGTAAATCATAATTGATTCTTAGTGTTTTTCCATCTTCAGAAATCATAGCTTTATCTGTAGAAACTTTTTTAATTTTTCTAGGAAAAACATATTCAATTTCATAATCCATTGTTTTTCCAAGCATTTTTATCATTTTCTTGAATCTATCATTATCTTCTTTATTTAAATCATCTTCATTAGATTCTTCATTTTTTGGTAAAGCTTTAGAAGTCCTTTTAAAAGTTCTTCTTTTATAAGAATATTCAACATTATCATTTACTTTCGGCGTTCCTTTTGATTTTTTTTCAATTCCATCAATACCCGAGTTTTGTTTTGATTTGTCCATTGCATAGTTAAAATTTTGATGCATTAAATTCAAATCGTCCATGCTGTCAAAATCCTTGTAGACTTTTATAAAAGCTTCTCCGCTTTCTTCATTAAACTTAGATTGCATTGTTAAACCTTTAAGCTTACTTAATCTTTGTTTCTCTGGGGAATCTAAACTGTCTTTATAAAGCTCAATGAAATCATCGAAGTGAGCAATAGTATCATAAGTTAGATTTTTTTTCTTAGCGTCATTTTTACTACCACCTCCCATAGAATTAGCAAATTCTAGCATTGGTGTTAAATCAATGGACATTTCATATTTTCCTGTCATGTCTTCATTGAATACAATTCGCTCTTTCATACTACAAGAGAATAGAGCAACAGAGGTTACTAATAAAAGTAAAATTTTCTTCATTTTTCTATTTTTTAAAATTTTTCAAATATACTCTTAAAGTATAGAATATAAGAATTGAATATGTTCTTTTTTTCTTTTTATAAAAGAAGAAACTACATAAAATGTAGCGTAAATTATACAATTTTTTAATGTTTATATTCGAAAGGGATTGTAATGAAAAGCTTTTGTTTTTGAGGAATTAGAAGTTTTTAAGAAACGGAGGCGACCTAAGAAGCCCACGTATTCTTTAAAAATTCTTTTTCTAAAAAATAAAACTTGCAATGTAAAGCCCGACCTTTTTCTGCATTTTTTAAAATGAAGAAAAATGGTTTCGACCAAATGAACTCCTTTAAACAAGTTCAATGAAAAAAAGAAAAAATACTAGAAATTTCTATTTAAAAAAGGGAAGAACTCTTCTCGAATTCTTCCCTTTTTATATAAACTCTTTAAAATATAAAATTAAGGAGTTAAATTTAAATGGATTAAAATATTGAACTCCTTTAGACTTTTTAACTCAAAATTCGTTTCAAGCATGTTCATAACTGGCTTGTGAAAAATTTTAAATAAGTTCATTATCCTCTATTTAAAAGAGCAAGTCCAACTCGGATTTTATCATAAGAAATTTTCTCTTCTAAATAAATAAAGAAATCCTTCATTCCAGATGGGTCTTTGACTTCATTCACTGCTTTTTTAACTTTTGCAAATTCGTCATCTGTAATAAAATCAGAAATTTTTAATTCAAATCCCATTTCATACATTTTAAGAAGATGTCCTAGAATTGTTGTTTTTGCTAATTTTCTTTCTTTTGCAATTTCTTCTATAGAAAGTCCTTGTTCATAAAGATTATAAGATGTTTTATAAGTACCACCTTTTTCTCTTTTTTTTCTTTCTTTTTTAGGAGTTGCTACTTCTATAGTTGTTTTTTTAATTTCAATATTATTTTCTTCTACATATTTTTTAATTTCAGAAATGAAAATTTCTCCGTAAGTATCTGCTTTTTTCTGACCAACTCCTGAAACTTCTAGAAATTCAGTAACATTCAAGGGAAGTTTTTTCTGCATATCTCTCAGAGCAGCATCTCCAAAAACTAGATAAGGAGCAATGTTTTTTTCGTCAGCAATTGTTCTACGAAGCGTACGAAGAATTTCATAAAGTTCTGCATATTCTGAAGAATCAACAATAACTTCGACTTGTTTTGTTTTCTTTTTATTAAAGTCTTGAAGTGAAGTTAAAGAAACTTTTGTTCCTTGAAATAATACATTTCTTCCAAGTGGTGTTACTTTTATATGATTTGATTCATGGAATGCAACTTCACAAAAACCTAAATTGATCAATTGAATCATATATTGTTGTAAATCCTTCCATTTTATATCAGAGATAATTCCATACGTTTTTAAATTCTGATAATTTTTTTCTAGAATATGATAATTCTTTGAACCTTTTAGAAAATCAATAACAACATTAAGAGGTTCTTTTTCTTGTAAACGCATAATTCCAGAAAGAATCTTTTGCGCTAAAATGGTTCCATCAAAAAATGTTGGTGGATTTTTACAAACATCACAATTTCCACAATCTTTGATAATATGCTCACCAAAATAATTTAATAAAATCTTACGACGACAACTTAATGCATCCGCATATTGTTTCATTCGTTCAATTTTAGAAAGTTGTACCTCAGCGTTTTTAGAATCTTTAGCAAACTTTTGTAGTTGAATTACATCACCATAACTATGAAAAAGAATTGTTTCCGAATCTAAACCATCTCTTCCTGCACGACCTATTTCTTGATAATAACCTTCTACATTTTTTGGTAAATTATAATGAATTACCCATCGTACATTGGATTTGTCAATTCCCATTCCGAAAGCAACAGTTGCACAAATAATATCAATTTTATCTTGAATAAATTTTTCTTGAATATCTGCTCTTTTTTCATGATCAATCCCTGCATGATAACAGGCTGCATTAATCCCTGAATTTTGTAATTTTTCAGCAATACTTTCCGTTGTCTTTCTACTCAGACAATAAATAATTCCACTCTGATTTGGTCTTTGCTGAATAAATTTAACAATTTGCTTAATACGATCATTTGCTGGACGAACTTCTAAAGAAAGATTTGGTCTATCAAATGAAGATATAAATTTTGAAGCATTAGGAATTTCTAACTGTTTTAGAATATCTTCTCTTGTAGCTTTATCTGCTGTTGCAGTAAGAGCAATAAGAGCTGCTTTTGGAAATGCTTTTTTAAGAAAATTCAATCGTGTATATGCCGGACGAAAATCATGACCCCAAGCAGAAATACAATGTGCTTCATCAATTGCAATTAAAGAAACTTCTAAAGTTTTCAGAAAATTATCAAACATGGAAAGACTCTCTGGCGCTATATATAGAATTTTTAATTCTTTTTTTTCTGCTAAATGAAAAACCTCAGCTTGATCTTCTTGACTTTGACTACTATTTAAAAAAGCGGCTGTAATTCCATTTGCATTTAAACCATCTACCTGATCTTTCATCAAAGCAATTAAAGGAGAAATTACAATCGTGATTCCTGGAAGTAGCGTAGAAGGTAATTGATAACAAATAGATTTTCCTCCTCCTGTTGGCATAATTACCAAGGAATCATTTTTAGCAAAAATATTTTTTATAATATCATATTGAAGTGGACGAAATTCATCGTAACCGAAATATTTTTTAAGTGCGTCGTAAATTTCTCTTTTTTGAATCATGTATTTTTCTCTTTAATAACTATTTCAGTTTGGTTTATTTCGGAGACTGAGCGAAGTCTAATAAATTTAAAATTAGATTTAAATCCGACTTCGGCTTCGCTCAGTCTCCAAATGAAAAGATAACTAATTTTATTTACTATAAAAATCTAAAGCTTCCACAAGTAAATCATTTTCTACCTGACAATCGATTTTATATTTTTCAACGTTTTCTAATAAAACAAAATTCACTTTTCCACCAACATTCTTTTTATCATGTTTTAGTAAATCTAGAATACCATCATAATCTTCTGATTTTACTTCAATTTTACCGTAAATATTATGTGAAATAGATTTTAGTTTTTCTACAAGTTCCATAGGGAAGTCAAGCAATTTACTAGAAATATAACATTCCATAATCATACCAAGAGCAATAGCTTCTCCATGTGTAATATTTTCTTTCTTATCAGAATCTAAACAATAAGATTCAATAGCATGACCAAGTGTGTGACCAAAATTTAAAATTTTACGTAAACTTTGTTCTTTTGGATCTTGAAGAACAACTTCGTTTTTAATTTCAATACTTCTATGAATCAAATGATCAACATCCAAAGTATCTAAATCATAAAAAGCTTCCCAAACTTTAGCATCATAAGTCAATCCATATTTAATAACCTCAGCAAGTCCAGAACGTAATTCTCTATCTGGAACTGAACCTAAATAATAAGTATCTATAAGAACCATTTCAGGATTTGCAAAAAATCCGATTTGATTTTTCAGCACACCTAAATCAACTCCTGTTTTTCCTCCAACGGAAGCATCTACCATACTAAGCAAAGTAGTTGGAATATTTATAAATGGAATTCCACGTTTGAAAGCAGAAGCAACGAAACCTCCTAAATCTGTAATTACACCTCCACCAAGATTTATCACCAAACTTTTTCTATCACCTTTTAGCTCTGTAAAAGCTTCCCAAATATGCGTACAAGTTTGAAGATTTTTATTTTCTTCTCCAGATTCAATTTCAATAATTTCCAAAGTAGCCTCTGTAGCCATTTCTTGAAGAAGCTTTGGCAAACAATTATCATTCGTATGTTCGTCTACAATAATGAAAATTGTAGAAGGTTTTTTATTTGCTAAATAGCTATTTAAATGTTTATATCCTTCCTCTTGAAAATGTATCGAATAATCTACTGCCTGAATCGTTTTCATATTTTATATTTTAACACTGCAAATTACGTTGAAATTATTGATAAACTCAAAGCTAGTAAGTATATTTGTGAAAACTTTTTTAAGACATGGATAGAATTTTTAACAACACAGAGGTAGCGTTCAAATTAAAGTCTGATTCTGAGTTAAACAGAGCTTACTTTTTATTTAACATGATTCAAAAAGAATCATTAGTGAAAATAGGAACTTCTTTAACAAACTTTGCTTTAAAAGCAAAATTACCAGTTGAAGGTTTGATTAGGACAACTGTTTTTGATCATTTTTGTGGAGGAGTAACAGAAGATGATTGTCTACCTGTAATGGATAAAATGTATGAAAAAGGAAATGTTTGTTCTGTTTTAGATTATTCTGTAGAAGGAAAAGAGGAAGAAGAACAGTTTGATAATGCTATGAATATTACGTTAAAAATTATCAAATTCGCACAAGACAAAAAAAATATTCCTTTTGTTGTATTTAAACCAACTGGATTTGGAAGATTTGCTTTATATCAAAAAATCACAGAAGGAAAAGAATTAACAGATGCTGAGAAAAAAGAATGGGAAGTTGTTGTGAATAGATATGATACTGTTTGTAAAGCATGTCATGATGCAGGAATTCCTATTTTGATTGATGGAGAAGAAACTTGGATGCAAGATGCAGCAGATGATTTAGTAGAAGAAATGATGGTGAAATATAATAAAGAGCAAGCTATCGTTTTCAATACACTTCAATGTTACCGTTGGGATCGTTTAGATTATTTAAAAGAATTACATGGAAGAGCTAAAGAGCAAGGATTTTATATTGGTATGAAAATTGTTCGTGGTGCATACATGGAGAAGGAAAGAGAAAGAGCTCAAGAAATGGGATATAAAGATCCAATCTGTGCTACAAAACCAGATACGGATAATATGTATAACAGTGTAATGACTTATATGTTTGAAAATTTAGACATGATGTCAATTTTTGCTGGAACACATAATGAAGATAGCTCTTATCTTTTAATGGAATTAATGAACAAAGCAGGTGTGAAACACGATGATAAAAGAGTATTCTTTGGACAACTTTATGGAATGAGTGATCATATTTCTTATAATTTGGCTGCTCATCAATATAATGTTGCAAAGTATCTTCCGTTTGGACCTGTTCGTGATGTGATGCCATACTTGATTCGTAGAGCTGAAGAAAATACTTCTGTTGCTGGGCAAACAAGTAGAGAGCTTAACTTATTGAAGACAGAGAGAGAAAGAAGAAAAATGTAAGAATGGAATTATTATTTTTTATCGCTTTTTTACTAGTTTTTCTAGGAATCGATATTTATATATTAAGAGTTTACCATAGATTATTGAAAAGCACGTTGTCAAAGCGTGTTTTTCAATATTTATATGTGATTTTTGGAATTATAGCTTATGTTGGAGTTATAAATATTTACTTATTAAGATTTGTTTTAAAAAATGAATCATTCAATGCTTCGATTTTTAAGAACATTACAACTGGTGTTTTTATATCCTTTTTTATTTTTAAAATACTACTAGCATTATATCTGTTTAATTATGATATATACAGATACATAAAATATATTTATTTAATAATAAAAAGAAAAAAAGGAGAAAAGAAAGTAACACTTAAAGAACGAAGAAAATTTATTGGTCAATTAGGACTTTTAGCTGCTTCGGTTCCTTTTGCTTCTATGATTTATGGAATTTCAAAAGGAAAATATCGTTATACTGTAAAAAATGTAAATCTGAAACTAAAGAATTTACCAGATGCTTTCAAAGGATTCAAAATTGTACATATTTCAGATGTACATGCAGGAAGTTTTGATAGTAAGGAAGATGTGCAAAGAGGAATTGATTTAATCAATGCACAAAATCCGGATGCTGTATTTTTTACTGGAGATTTAGTAAATAATGATGCAAGAGAAATTACAGAATATGTGGATGTTTTTAAATCTATTAATTCGAAATTTGGGAAATTTTCTTGTTTAGGAAACCATGATTATGGAGATTATAAAGATTGGGGAACTAAAGAAGCAAAAGAGCAGAATATGCAACTTCTTTTTCAACAACATGAAAAAATGGATTTCCAATTACTAAACAATGAAAGTAGAAGAATTCATAAAGATGGAGCGTTTATCGATATTGTTGGTGTGGAGAATTGGGGGAGTTTAGGAAGATTTCCAAAAATTGGAGATTTAGACAAAGCTCTTACCAATACAGAAAATGATAGTTTTAAAATTCTTATGTCACATGACCCAACACATTGGGATGAAAAAGTTTTAGAGCACCAAACACATATTGATCTGACTTTATCTGGGCATACACATGGAATGCAATTTGGAATTGAAATTCCTGGATTTAAATGGAGTCCTTCGAAATTTATCTATCCAAGATGGGCAGGACTTTATGAAGAAAAAAATCAATTTCTTTATGTAAACCGTGGATTTGGATTTTTAGGTTTTCCAGGAAGAGTTGGAATTTGGCCAGAAATTACGGTTATTGAGTTGAGTTAAAAGAATTAGTTATAATAAACTTTAACAAATATTTATAGACATTTCACTTTTATTAGTGGAATGTCTTTTTTTTACAATATTTTGTCTTTTTTGTTAGTTTTTATATTTAACCATAAATGTAGTTTTGATTGAAATTAATTACTACAAATATGTAAAAAAATTATTTTAAAAAAGCGCTAATCTTACTTTCGATTCCAATTTATTCTTTTAGTCAATGTGATGATCCTAATATAAATTTGTCTAGTCAAGCTGAGATTAATTCTTTTTCTACAAATTATGCTGAATGTACGGAACTATCAGGGAACTTAACAATTTCGGGCGAGGATATCACGACCTTAGAACCACTTCAAAATATCACATCAATTGGAGGAAACCTTTTCATTTCCAACACTTCCATTACAGTTTTAGATGAATTATCTAATTTAGAAACAGTTTCAGGATTTTTGAAAATTACGAATAATGCGCAATTGACCGAAATTTCATTAAACTCCGAAAATTTAAATGATCTTTTTATTAGGTTAAATCCAAATCTTGAAAAAATAAATGCTACTGGTCTAGAGTCTGCAAATGAAATTGATATTTATGGAAATGCTTCTCTGAATACTTTAAATTTATTTGATCTTTCTACAGTTTATAATTTATTAATTGGAAATAATGATAATTTAGAATCTCTAACCTTTTTAAGCCTAGAAAATTCTACAAATAATATTCAAATTTATCAAAATGATGAACTTAATGCTGTGAATTTTCCGAGTTTGACCACAGCTGATGATTTTACTGTACATAAAAATGATTCTTTAATTTTACTTAATATTAGTTCTTTAGAAACTGTTGAAGACTTTGATTTTATCTCAAATGAATCTATGTTGAGTCTAGATTTAAATTCAATTACCTCAACTTATATTTTAACTATTGAAGAAAATTTGAATTTAGTTGAAATAAAAACACAAAACTTAAACTCAATTCACAGAACTGTTATTGAAAATAATAATGAATTGAAAAATATAACTTTTAATAATGTTACTGAAATAGGTCCAATTAAAGTAGAAGGAAATTTAAATTTAGAAAAAATTGAATTTGGGAATTTAGCTGAAATCACAGGAGATTATCCAGGTTATATTCCTTTAGATTTACATATTAAAGACAATAATAAATTGGAAGATATTTTATTTTCAAATCTAAATTCAGTCGAAAGTATTAGAATCGAAGAAAATCCTTCGTTGACTAATTGTACGATTGATTGTTCAATTTTTGAAGCGTTAAATACAAATACTATTGAAGATGATTTATATTTTCAGAATAACAGTAGTTTTTTAAATGATATTTCGGATTTATGCCCACAAATTGGAATTGAAGAAGAAAATATTGAAAATTTAATTATATTATTTCCAAATCCAGTAAAAGATTATATTTCAATTCAATCAAAAAATGATATTTCTAAAATTCAAGTTTTGGAAATAACTGGTAAACAAGTTTTGGAGAAATTAAAATCGAAAAGTATAAAAATCGAAAACTTAAAGAATGGTATTTATATAATTAAGGTTTTTGATACTAATAATAATATATTAACAGATAAATTTATTAAAGGATAGTAATAGAAAATTAATTATTCTAAAGCGATTAATATTATTAATCGCTTTTTTAATTTTAAATAATTTAGTAATAATGTTAAAATATTATATTTGTCTTGAAAATTTAAAAAAACAAATATGAAATTTTTTTCAAAAAAACTATTGCTATTAGCAAGTGTAATTTTATTTTCTAAATTTACTTTTGCTCAATGTCCAGAAGGAGATGTAATTTTAACTACAGCAGAAGAAACAGCAAACTTTAATTCTATTTATCCCGATTGTACTGAAATAAATGGAGATTTAATAATTGATGGGGATAATGCATATGATTATTTTAACCATTTTAATCAGATTACTTCAATAAATGGAGATTTAATACTGAAAAATACAAATAGAGATGAATTTTTCTTAGATGCATTAACTAGTGTAGATAAAATAATACTTGATAATAATGATGGTCTAGTCACAATCGAGATATTTGAAATAGTCAATATAAATGAAATAGTAATTAAAAATAATGATACATTAGAAATTATTTCATTGAGTGGGCCAAATACAATAAATAATATTTTTATAGAAAATAATTCTTCCGAATATGAATTTAGTTTTGATTTTTTTGATTTAGAGATGGTTACGGGTAGTGTTGTTTTTAAAAATAATATACAACTTATAGCTACATCATTTCCAGATTTGATAAGTGTAAACGATGTGAATATTGAAGACAATAATTTTATAATGGATAATAATTCTGAATATGATCAAATTATTTTCCCAAAACTAGTGTCTGCTAATAATATCTATATTAAGGATAATAATCACCACTATCATTCTAATTTTTCAATACTTGAATCTGTGAATAAGTTTGAATTTATTAATAATAATGATGTTGTAGATTTGAATCTTTCAAATTTGAATGATGCAAAGTTAATTAATGTTATATCTAATAATCAGTTGAGTGAATGTGATTTCTATTGTCCTTTATTATCTGGTCTTTATTGGAATTCTATTGATACAGACCTTTATTTTTATGAGAATAAAGAAGGGTGTAGTAGTGTGATTGAAATATGTCCTGAGATTTTAGATGTAAATGAAGAAAGTAAGTTACAGTTTTCTATTAAACCAAATCCAGCAAAGAATACGATTTCAATTCAGACTGAGAAACAAATTTCTAAAATCGAAATATTCGATATTACCGGTAAGAAAATTATTCAAAAATATAATACTGATCAAATAAATGTTCAAAATTTAGAAAATGGAATTTATTTTATAAAGATTTTTAATTCTAGAAATAATATAATAACAGAGAAGTTTATTAAAGAATAATAAATTAATTTATCTAAAGCGATTAACATAGTTAATCGCTTTTTTATTACGTAAAAATACTTAATATTGAATATAATTGTGTTTATAGTGTTTTTTTAACTAAATATGATTTATATTTATAAAAAAATATTTTAAAAATTAATTTTATGAAAAAAAATACTCCAAAAAAATTGCTTATTGCTCTTTTTTCTATTTTTAGTTTTAACTCTTTTGCTCAATGTCCTGATGGGGATGTTACCTTAAATTCTCAAGAAGATATAGATCAATTTATCATTGATTATCCTAATTGTACAGAGATTTCTGGTGAATTGAAAATTATTTCAGATTCTAATTCTGAGATTTTAAATTTTAATGGTCTAAATAATATTTCTACTGTTACAGGGAAATTAATCATTTTAAATAATTCACTTTTTGAAAATTTCGATGGGTTAAATTTCACTTCTATTGGTGGGTTAGAAATTAAAAATAATGCCCTTGAAGATATATTTATACCGTTTACAGAAATTAATGGTGATTTAATAATTAAAGATAATGATCACATATTAGATTTAGAAGTACTTCAAAATATTATATCAATTGAAGGTGATATATTAATTGAGGGGAATTCTTTATTACACCATGCTGGTTCTATTCAATCTTTGCAAAACTTTGATGGAAATATTACGATTAGAAATAATGATAATTTAAGTAGTATGATTTTTGATACTGGTATTTCCATACAAAAATTTGAAATCGATGCAAATGAGTCGATGACCTCATTAAGTATTACTAATGATAATTTGATTATTGATGAATTAATCATTACAAACAATACTAACCTTTATGAACTAAATTTAATTAATAAAATTAATAGTCAAATTAAAATAATCAATAATCCTGAAATTGATACAATTGATTTTTCCGAAATTATTGGCTCTGAAATAGGAGCTATTGAAATTACGGATAATGCTTCTGTTCAGTCTATAAATTTCACTAATTTAAATGCTATAAATGGAAATCTAATTATTAATGATAATAATGAGTTAGTTTCTATTAATTCAGAATCTATTACTGATTTACAAGGAGGTATTACAATTGCTGGTAATGCATTATTAAACGAAATAGGTTTAAGTAATGTGACAGAACTTCACGGAATTAATATTAGAGATAATAATGCATTAGAAACTATAAATATTGCTTCAAACAGCAGTACTATTTCAGATGTAGAATTGACAAATAATGATCATTATTATGGAGGTAGTCCAGGTCCTGAAGTTTATAACAATAGTTCCTTAAAGATTTTTACAATTGGAGGATTTGATAAAATAACTTCGAATACTATTAGAATTAGTCATAATCCTTTATTAGAGAATTTAACTATTTTAAATTTTGAAAATGGAATTGAAAGTGAACTAGATATTATTGATAATGGTAATGGAATGAATTTAGATTTACCTGATTTAAAAAAAATTACATATTTATTATTTGATCAAAATTCTATAGCATCTATTAATATTCCCAATCTAGAAGAAGTTGAGTTGTTCTTTGAAATAAGTGAAAATAATTTTATTGATAATTCAGTTTTAAATCTTCCAAATCTTAATTTTATTGGAAATGTAAAATTCATAGGTAATGAAAATCTAGAAGAAATTAATTTCCAAAATCTTAATGAGTTAACAAATGTAGATGATTATTTATTTGATAGTAATAGAATAGAAAACAATTCAGGATTAAAGAAAATCAATTTTTCTTCTATATTAGAATTTAAAGATTTTATGCAAATATCAGGTAATGAAGAGATTGAGGAAGTTAATTTTGAGTCATTAAAAAAGTCTGTTGGTATTAATATTAATGGTGAGGAATCGTTGACAACACTAGATTTAGATGCTTTAGAAGAGGTGAATGAAGTACCACATGATTTTGATATATGGTATTCAGAATTTGGACTAGTAATTAATAACACTAAAATTGAAGATATAAAATTAAATGCTTTAACTATTAATGTAACTAGATTAGAAATCAAAAATAATTCAGAATTACAGAGCTTAGAAATACCATGTGAGGTTTTATCAAGCTTATATTGGAATGGAGAGGCTTTAAGTATTGTTATAATAGAAAATGGTGAATATATATTTGATATTGAAGAATATTGTCCAGAGATAATTAATATTGAAGAAGAAGTAATACATGAATTTTCAATTTTACCAAACCCTGCAAAAAACAAAATTAGGATTAATACAGATCTAGATATTTCTCAAATTAGTATTGTTGATCTAACTGGAAGAACGGTTTTGAAAACTAAAGAAACTCAAAATATTAATATTATATCACTTGAAAAAGGTGTGTATTTTTTGAATATTTCAGACTCTAAAAACAATACAATGACAGAGAAGTTTATTAAAGAATAATAAATATTAACAGATTTATTTAAAGCGATTAACAATGTTGTTAATCGCTTTTTTACTTATATAATTTAGTAAATTATGTAGAACTACTGGGAATTTAAAAATATGATATAAATTTAACTGAATATTTGTATATTTAAAAAAAAACAATTAAAAATTAATTTTATGAAAAAAAATACTCCAAAAAAATTGCTTATTGCTCTTATTTCTATTTTTAGTTTTAACTCTTTTGCTCAATGTCCTGATGGAGATGTTACCTTAAATTCTCAAGAAGATATAGATCAATTTATCATTGATTATCCTAATTGTACTGAAATCTCAGGTGATTTGAATATTATCAGTTTTGATGCAGAAAATTTAAGCGGATTAGAAAATATCACCTCTGTTGCAAACTCTCTAAATATTCAAAATTTATTTAATATTGAAAATTTCAATGATTTGAATATTCAGACTGTTGGAGAACTTGTTATTAAAAATATAAGTTTAACGAATTTAGAAGGTTTAAATATCACAACTGTTTCTGGAGATGTTACAGTCGAAAATAATAATTATTTAATTTCATTTGAAGGGTTGAATCTTTTAACTTCTATTGGAGGGAATTTAATTATAGAAAATAATGATTCAATTTTAAATTTTGAAGGATTTGATATGCTAGAATCTATAGGTGGGGATTTTCATTTCTCTTTTAACGAAGAGCTTTATGACACCACAGGATTTGATAGTTTAACAACAATTTCTGGAGAACTTTTTCCTGAAGGAAATCCAACTTTAATAAATTTAATTTTTGATTCTATAATAACTATAGGAAGTTTAAGAATAGATAATAGTGATTTGAGTATATATGATACTTATACTCACTTTAATGAAGATCTGACAAATATTTCTTTTTCAAATTTAGAAATAGTAGATAATTTATTCTTATACTTTAAAAATGATAATGTTATAGGTTTAAATAATACTTTTTCAAAATTAACAACAAGTGAAGAAATTAACATCAGAATTGCTAAACAAGATTTTTTTTACTTTGAACCTGTTTTTCCAATGATACAAAATTGTAAAACATTAAAAATATATAATTATCATGGTCAAGTAAGTAATTTCAACGAAATAGAAAATATTTCAGATTTGGAAAATTTATATATTTCTGGAAATTTTATGTTTGAAAATTTAAATAGTTCTTCTTTAAAAGAAATTTCTATACAAAATAATGTAAGTATTGAAAACTTAACAATTGAAAATTCAGGAAGTTTAAACAAATTAACTATCGAAAATACCGAAGTTCTTGAGAATTTAAATATTAGCAATACAGATAATTTATATGAATTAAAAATTATTGAAAATGATCTATTAGGAAGTATAAATATTCCAAATTCAGATGAATTAACTTTAATTGAGATTATTGATAATCCTAATTTAGATTTATGTTCTATTGATTGTGATAAAATATCTGAATTGTATCATAATTACTATAATAATGATATTTTTATAGAAAATAATGGAGAGAATTGTTCTATAGATTCAATATGTCTTGATATTATTATAAATGTAGATGAAGAAGAATTAATTGAATTTTCTATTCTACCTAATCCTGCATCTAAAGAGATTACAGTTGTTTCTAATTTAAATATTTCTAAAATTGAAATATTCGATATTACCGGTAAGAAAATTATTCAAAAATTTAATACTGATCAAATAAATGTTCAAAATTTAGAAAATGGAATTTATTTTATAAAGATTTTTGATTCTAGAAATAATATAATAACAGAGAAGTTTGTAAAAGAATAATAAATATTAAAAGGTTTATTAAAAGCGATTAACATAGTTAATCGCTTTTTTATTTTTATAAAATGATATTTTATTATCATATTAAATTGTAATCAAATATTAGTTTTTTAATTTATGTTAAAATCATATATTCGCATAAAATAAAAAAATATTAATATGAAAAAGTATTTTAGAAATACGATGAAACTGATTTTTGTTCTATTTTCAGTTTCTTTCTATTCTCAATGTCCTGCAGGAGACGTAATTATTTCATCTCAAAATGAATTAAATGATTTTATTTCTAATTACCCTAATTGTACAGAAATAAATGGAGATTTAATTATAAAAAATACAGATATAATATCTTTAGAAGAACTACCGAATTTACAAGATATACAAGGTACTTTTAAATTAGAAAACAATAACTCTTTGATAAATATTGGTAATATTTACAAAGCAAGCGGTGTAGAAATATTAGATAATGATGCATTACAAAATATTGTATTATTTATTGATAATTCTAACGGATATTCGTTAAATGAACGTCTTGAAATAAAGAATAATGATTCATTAAAGAATATTGTATTTAATGGACTTACTAATTACCAATCTGAATTTTCTAATAATAATTCTCTTGAGACTATAATTTTTTTAGAAGAAGCTTTTTCTGGAAATATAACTATAAAAGATAATCCTGTTTTAATTGATGTTGAAGGCTTAGATGAATTTATTCAATTAAAAGTTTCAAATAATTCAAAATTAAAAGAAATAACAACGCCTAATGATTTTGATGCAGATAATGATTTACAAAATATTAATAATGTAAATATATTAAATAATCCCAATCTTGAAACCATTCCAACTATTTCTCACTTATCAACTTTACAAGAAATTAATATAACAAATAATCCGAAGTTAGACTATGATATTAATTTTGAAGGATTACAAAGTATTGAAAGTTTAAGTTTAGAAAATAATAATGTTACAAATCTTAATTTAGAATTCCCAAATTTAAATAATGTAGGGAATATTAATATTAATGAACCTACTGCAAATAATGTTAATATTTCAATGCCTTTAGTATCTACAATAAATTATTTGCAATTTCATAATTTAAAAATTGAGACATTAAACCTAAGTAATTTAACTCTTATAAATTCAGGTTTTTATTTTACAAATAATATCTTTTTAGAAACACTTAATCTAAATTTAGATATTGAAAAAATGGGTAGATTTAAATGTATTAATAATGAAAATTTACAAAGTATCGTTTTTCCAAATTTATATAAGATTGATACAAATTTTGATTTTCCTATTTCAATTAATTATTCTTTTAATATATCTGAAAATAATGCACTTGAAGAAATTTCTTTTCCTATTCTAAATTCTGTTTATGTTCCCATGTATATAAATGGAAGTGCTTTAGAAATTCTGAATCTTCCAATTTTAAAAAGTGTAATCAATTTAAATATAAATAATACGAATCTTTCAAGTCTAAACTTGCAAAGTTTGTTAATAACAATTGGTAGTTATAATACATTAAGTGATGAATTTTCTCATGATATTCAAATTCAAAATAACGACAATTTAAAGTCGGTTTATCTAGATAATCTTGTAATAAATTCTTCTCTATTATTCATAAACAATTCTGTTTTAGAAGATGTATTTGTCAGTTGTAATATTGTAACAGATTTATATGAAAACGAAATTGAAAATGACATAATTATTGTTAATAATTTTAAAGATTTCAATGCTGAATATTTTTGTTCAGATTTAAATATTTCAGTAGAGGATAAATCAAATCTTTTTATTTATCCAAATCCAATAAAAAACACATTATTTATTGAAAATATCTCAGAAGTAAACACTATTCAAATACAAGATTTATCGGGTAAATTAATAGTACAAAAATCTAACTCGAATTCTATCAATGTTTCAGATTTGACAAAAGGAGTTTACATTATAAAAATATTTGAAGAAAATAAAAAATATACGTTTCATAAATTCCTAAAACAATAATAGTCCATTTTATACATAAAATTGTCCAAATTTTACATTTTAACAAACGAAGTAAATTGTAACTTTGACTTAAGTTTTATTTAAAAAATATTAGTTGTCTAATAAAAACGATTATTATTAAATTATAGCGTGAAAAATTTAGTATTAAATTGAAAGGAAAAAAGCTACCAAATGGTAGCTTTTTTATTTATAACTGAATAAGCGTTTGATATAGATTATCAATTACTTTTGACATTTTATTTATATCCAAAGTTTCAATAGTATCACTGTGTTCGTGATAATTTTTATTTCTGAAAAAAGCAGTATCTGTAATCATAACAGCATTAAATCCAAATTTCCAATAATTTAAATGGTCTGAAAAATCTATTCCTTGCACACTAGATGGAGCGACAATAGGGAAGGCCTTAATAATATTTTGATTTACAAAATGCTTCATAAACTTCGTATTGAATTTTGACTCTCCATCATTGGAAACAACAGTGATGAAATCTGCTTTTGTTCCAAACATTTGTTTCATTTCTGGTGAAGGGTAGCTTTGTGAGTTTTCTTTATTATCAAAATAACCAATCATTTCTAAAGAAATCATTCCAAAAACATCTATTTTATTTTTCTTTAAAGATGCTGCATGAATATAACTTCCCATATTTTTAGTTCTAAAAAAAGGTGGTTCTTCTAAAGAGTAAGCTACAAGTTCAACTCTATAATTTAACTTCTCATTTTTCAAGAGTCTTGAAAGTTCTAAAAGTCCAACGACACCACTTGCATTATCATCCGCTCCATCTTGATCTCCACAAACATCATAATGTGCCCCAATAACAATTGTCTTTTTATCTTCAGGACCAAAATATGCGATTACATTTCTATAATTATTTTTGTTTACTTTATAATCTTGAAATTTAACTTCAGCTGAGTTTTTACAAAATTCATCATAAATGTATTGACTAACTTCATTAAGTGTTTCTACATTTTTATAATTTCTGGGTTTTTCAGTATTTATAATTTTATCTAAATGATTTTCGATTTCAGATGTGCTAGTCTGAGAAAAAAGATTTAAACTAAAAATTGAAAAGAATAATAAAGAAAAGTAAGTTTGTTTCATCATTTTTATTTTAAAATATTAACGAAATAGGACTCATATTATTTTAAAAAATGACTAAATTAAAAATATAAAATTAATACATTTGATTTTTTAAAATTCCCTTGAAAACACAGGGTTTATTTCACATAATGAAACGTGTTAAAATTTCATGAAAAATAATTTATTATTAGCGATATTATCTGGAGTATTGTTAGCTTTAGGTTGGCCAACGTACGGATTTCCAGGATTATTATTTATAGGGTTCATTCCTTTACTATTTGCAGAGAAGAATATTAGAACGAAATTTCCAAATTTCACCAAAAAGAAATTATTTGGAATTTTCATGTTAACTTTTCTGATTTTTACTTTCATCACTACATCTTGGATTAGACATGCTTCCGTTTTCGGAATGTTTGCTGCCATTATTATCAATTCACTTTTGATGAGTTTAGTGTTTTTAATTTTCCACATAATTGCCAAAAAGAAAATAATTCCTTCCAGTTATTTATTTTTAATGACAGCTTGGATAGCTATTGAAAAATTCAATATGCATTGGGATTTATCTTTTCCTTGGTTAAATCTAGGAAATGGATTTGCTTCTTTCCATAAATGGATTCAATGGTATGAATTTACTGGAATATTTGGAGGTTCACTTTGGGTTTGGATTATAAATATTGGGTTATTTAAAGCTATAGAACAATTTCTTGAAACAAAACACAAACCTGTTTTAATCAGAAAAGTTGTTTTTTATATTTTATTAATTGTGATTCCAATTGGTTTTTCTTACAAAATTTATAATGATTATGAAGAAAAAGGTGAGAAAATAGAAGTGATTGCTTTACAACCAAATATAGATCCATATACAGAAAAATATAGTAAAACAAATGGGCAATTTGCTTTTGATTTAGTTGAACTAGCTAAAGAAAAAATCACTCCAAACACAGAATTTATTCTTGCTCCGGAAACAACTTTACCAGAATCAATTACATTAAGTCGTTTTAAAAATTCAAATTCTTATAAATTGATTAAAGATTTGGTAGATGAATATCCGAAAGCAAATTTTCTTTCAGGAATTACTTCTGTAAAACTTTATCATAATAAAAAGAAACAACCAACTGAAACTGCAAGAAAAAGAAATAATGTAAAGTTTGATTGGTATGATGTTTATAATTCAGCAATTTTAATCAATAAATCAAATAACATTCAGGTTTATCATAAATCAAAATTAGTTGCTGGTGTAGAACAAATGCCTTTTCATAATGTGTTGAATCCTATTTTAGGAAGTTTGACACTTGATTTGGGTGGAATTACAGGTTCTTTAGGAACTCAAAAATACCGTTCTACTTTTGAATCAGATAGTTCTACAAATACTGTTGCTCCTGTTATTTGTTACGAATCCGTTTATGGTGAATATGTTACAGATTATTTAAAATTAAATCCAAGTTTTATTGCTGTAATTACAAATGATGGTTGGTGGGAGAACACACAAGGGCATAAACAACATTTATCTTTTTCTAAACTTAGAGCAATTGAAACGAGAAGAGGTGTTGCTCGTTCTGCAAACACTGGAATCTCTGCAATTATCAATCAAAAAGGAGATATTTTATCTTCAATTCCTTATGGAGAAAAAGGTGTAATTAAAGGAGATATTATTTCAAATGATAAATTTACATATTATGTGCAACAAGGAGATTATATTGCAAAAGTTTCTGCTTTTGTAGCTATTTTACTTTTAGTTGTAACTTTCACAAGAAGAAAAGCAATGATGTAAATTTTTTAAAATATACAATTTAAAAATCCATTTCTATTTTTTTAGAAATGGATTTTTTATTTTTTAACACTCTGATTAATAGTTTTTTAAATAAATTTCTCTCATTTTTTTGTAAATTGAAGTAAATGCAAAAAATATGATTACCAAAAATCATCTTAGGTCCCATACTTTAATTTTTCTTGCAAATACAATTGTAGGAATTACTTACTTATTAGCAAAAGAAGTAATTCCAAAAAACATTGCAGCAGAATCATTTTTCTTTCTACGTATTTTGGGAGCTACGATTTTATTTTGGAGTATTTATATTTTTAGAAAAGAGAAAATTGATAAACGAGATTATCTCCGTATTTTTTTCTGTGGTCTTTTAGGTGTTACGATTAGTAAACTTGCATTTTTCAAAGGATTGGAACATACTTCTCCTATAGATTCCTCCATCATTAGTACACTTACACCAGTTGCAATTTTATTTTTTAGTTATTTTCTTTTAAAGGAAAAAATGGGATTTCTAAAAATTCTAGGAATTATTTTAGGTTTTGGAGGAACATTTCTACTAATCTGGTTTGGAAATCATGAATCTGGAGGTACTTCATCTATTTATGGAAATCTTTTGACTTTATTGAAAGTATTGAGTTATGGAGCTTATATTGTAATTGCAAAACCTTTAATGCAAAAATATCATCATATTACTGTAATTAGCTGGGTGTTTTTTGTTGCATTAATTACGAGTATTCCTTTTAGTTATTCTTATGTTATTCATACGGACTGGACGCTGATTACTCCATTTGCACTGTTTGTAATTTTATATGTTACTGTTTGTTCTACTTTTCTGGTGTATCTTTTCAATCTTTATTCGTTAAAACATTTACCAGCTTCTATTATCGGAAGTTATATTTATTTACAACCAGTAGTTACTTATATAGCGATAGAAATATACGAATCAATCACACATAGCCCTGCATATACTGAAGATTTATCTGTTTTAAAAATAGTAAGTTGTTTAATGATTTTTGTTGGAATTTTCTTAGTATCTAAAAAGAAAAAGACGATAAAAATCAAATAATATTATAAGTTATGATTTTAGATAAAAGTATTCCTATTCCTTATATTATTGGTCAAATTCGTGTGGATTTGGTTTATGTTGTAGGTTTTGCAATTGCAATGTTCGTTATAGAACAATTTATCACCTTAAATATTCCGCTTACCATTCCTGCTTTTCTTGGAACTGCAATTTCTCTAATCTTATCTTTTCGCCTAGCACAATCTTATCAAAGATGGTGGGAAGCTCGAAAAATTTGGGGAGCAATTGTAAATGATTCTCGAAGTTTAGTTGTTCAGGTTAAAAACTTTTCTAGGTCACATCAAACACCAGAAGTGGAAAATATTATTAAAGAAATAGCAAATATTCAAATAGCTTGGTGTCATGCGCTTTCTAAAAGTTTACGTAAACAAAATGCTACAGATTTTCTGGATAAATATATTTCAAAAGAAGAAAAAGAACAGGTTTCGAAACATAGTAATGTTCCTTTAGCTTTAGTGGATTTGAATTCTAGTAAAGTTCAAAAGTTATTTGCGATGAATGTGATTAATAATTTTCAATATGTAGAAATTGATGCAACTTTTGTGAGATTGGTTGCTTCTATGGGAAAAGCTGAACGAATTAAAAATACAGTTTTCCCAAAAATGTATTGTCTTTTATTACACGTTTTTATTTATGTATTTTTATGTATTCTAGATATTGCGATGGTTGATATTCATCCAGTATTTGAGTTTTTGATTATTCTTGTGATCGCTATGACTTTTTTTCTTTTAGAAAGAACAGCTTTTAACCTTCAAGATCCTTTTGAAAATAAACCAACAGATACACCAACAACGGCAATTTCTAACACGATTGAACTAAACCTAAAACAATTGGTAAATGAGAAACATGAAATGCCCAAAACAGATGAAAAACAATTTTATTTATTATAAAAAAAGACCACAAATCGTGGTCTTTTTCATTTTATATTGTTTCTTCTTGTTTTGATATTTCTAAATTCAAAGCATTTACAAAACTCTTCCAATCATCTTGCACACAATCTGCATAATTAAAAGCTATTTCTCTAACTGTAAATAAGAATTTTTCTTTTTCTGCATTAATTTTTGAAACTAAATATTTAGAAAAAATAAACGAATCATAATTTTCATGTAAAGCATAAGCAGCTCTTTGATGTTCGGTAGCTAAAATTTTCCCCCATTGTTTTGAAATCATATAAAAATCATCTTCATCTTTCAATTTTTCTGTTGGAAAAGCTTCTTTAAAAGGCGAACGTTCTCTAACAGAATAAATTTCCCCTTCAAAATCTAGCCAACCCAAATATAAATCAGGATGCTCTGCTATTGCTTTAAAAGCCAAGAGATGTCTTTCACCTTCGTGTTGAAAAGTGTTATTATATTCTTCTATTTCTTCCTGATTCATTTTAGCACAAGCTGGTGGTGTTTGTTGTTTTTTTACATCTAAAATAATTGGAAGATTATTGGTTTCTTCATCTCCTTCAATTAAAACATAAAATCTTTTTGTTCCAAGAGATCCTGTTCCAGCTCCTTGTCGCTCTGCAATATCTAAAATTTTGAATTGCTCATTTTTTAAAGAAAACAACTTACAATAATCTACAAAACTCTCTTGAATCTTCAATTTCATATCAGTAGAAATCTCTGAAAGTTTTTCCAATTCAGTGTTGAATTTTCTTTCTGTTCCTTCACCAATAGTCCATTTATCCAACATTTTCAAACGACTTTTCTTTTTCTCTACTTTTTTCAAGAATTTCTTTAATTTACCATCTGTCGTTTTTTTAGTATAATGCCATTCTGTCCAATTTTCTCTTTCTGAAAAGAAAGTAATTTTCTCTAAATAAGCTTCAACAAAAGAATCTAAAGCTCTTTTTTGTTGCTTAAAATCAAAATAACCATTGACTCTAGCATCCAAAACAATACTGATTGCCATACGCCACAAATCATATTGATAATCTGCAACAATACTATCATCAAAATCATTTAAACCATAAATAACTTCTCCTTGATGATTAGAAAAAGCTCCAAAATTATAGATATGCGCATCTCCTTGAACCCAAGTTAAAGTTTCAGGTCTTCCACCAAAAAATCGAAAACGCCAATCATTGAAAAAATCTTCCCAATACAAATGGTTTGAACCTCTATAGAAAGCATAAGGATTTTGAGCCATTTTGAAATATTTCTTCATTTTTGAATCAAAAGAAATTGTATCGTTTTGCTCTCTTATTTCATGTAAAATTTTATGAATTCTATTATGTAAGGTAAGTGTGTGTTGCTTCTTTATATTTAGATCACTTTGATTGTTTATTTCTATTAATTGGTGTTTCATGTTTCGTTTTTTAAAAGAGATGCTAAAATTAGCAAAATCTAGCTTTTCATCATTATTTATCACTATCTTTAATAGAAGTGATTAATATTTTTTTGAATGCAAAAAGAAAATTTGACAAAATATCATACTGCAGTGATTTTGGCCAATGTATTTTTTGGTTCCAATTATTTATTCATAAAAATGTTAATGCCCGAAGTTTTATCTCCACAAGTATTTCTTTTTATTAGATCCTGGGCAATCGTTCCTTTTTTATTGATTCTATTTTTTTCTATAATTCAAAGAATAAAACGAGAAGATTTTTTAATGTTTCTATTGTGTGGAGTTCTTTCTACAACTATCAACCAAGATTGTTTTTTTAAAGGGTTAAATCTAACATCACCAGTTGATGCATCTATTCTTGCTACCTGTGCTCCAATTTTTGTTTTATTTTTCAGTGTATTCTTAGGATATGAAAAGAATTCAAGATCTAAGACCCTTGGAGTAATTCTCGGATTTTTAGGTGCTGCTTTTTTAATATTTGAAAGTTCTGCCGAAACATCAGTACATGCAAGTTTGGAAGGAAACCTCATCTTTTTACTTTCAGCTATTGCCTATGGTTTATATATCGTCGTATCAAAGCCATTAATTGAAAAATACAATGCACCGACAGTTATTTTTTGGGTGTTTTTTATAGGAGGTTTTACTATTATTCCTACAACAATAGAACCCGTAATTAATACAAATTGGGGAGAAATATCAGGAATGAATTATTTATTAATTCTGTATGTAGTAATTTTCGGAACACTTCTAGGTTATGTCTTTGGAGTTTTTTCATTAAAAAAATTGAATCCTTCCGTTTCTGGAGCTTATATTTATTTACAACCAATTACAGCTTTTTTGTTAATAATTATTTTAAGCTTTTTTGTTACAGATAAAAACTTTATTAAAGATTTTACAGTAGCAAAAATAATAGCTTGTTTAATCGTTTTTATTGGGGTTTTATTAGTAATTCGTGGACAAAAGAAAAAACATTCTATTTGGTGAAAACATGTTTTTCTAAAATTGAATCTACAATATTTTGTGTGTCATCTGTATAATTAACATCTAATTGTTGAGGTGAATTTATCCAGTTTCTAATTATTTCTGAGTGATTTAAACATAATTTGTCCAAAACTGGAACTCCAATTTTTCGAAGACTTTCTGCATTATAATGTTGCTCGTATTGATTTTTCATTGGGATTACCAATAATTTCTTTTTCAAATAAATTGCTTCAGCTGGAGTTTCAAAACCTGCTCCACAAATAATTCCTTCACAAGAAGTAATACTTTCTTCAAATAATTTTCCTTCTATAGGGTGAATTTTTATGTTTTTATATTGATATGTTTGATCTGAATGTTTTGAAAATACCTGCCAATTAATTTTCTGAAACTCACTTAAAGTCTCAATAATATTTTTATCACTATAAGATGGTAAATAAACTGTATAATGATTATTTACTGTATTGTTACATTCACGTATTCCACTTCTAATTATTGGATGATGAATATGATTATCATATTTTTCAAAATGAAAACCGTAATGAGTTTTTGTAGGAGCATAGTATTTCAACATCATTTTACCTAAAAAATCTTTAAAATTTGGCTGTGGAACTTTTTCTGATAAAAGCGCACAATGATGACTTAAAGAAATAGATGGAACTTTTTTAATTCTACACGCCCAAGCAGTAATTGGTTCGAAATCATTAATAACTAAATCATAATTTTCTACAGGACAATTTCTTATTTCCTTTATAAATCTAGGAATACTATTCCTCTTAAAAGTTTGATATAAATCTACACCTCCTTGTTTACCAAAAATCCAACTCAAACCCTTGTAATGATATTTTACATCAAATGGAGCTTTTACTTCCGTTTGAATTCCACTTAGTAGAATATCCATGTTAATTCTTTTTAAAAATGCTGGTACAATTTCTTTTGCTCTACTAACATGTCCATTTCCAGTTGCTTGAATTGCATAAAGTATTTTCATATCTATAAGTTTTGAAAAATATTCACTTAAATTACTTATAATCAATATTTTAATTAGTTAAACAATTCTCAAACTTTTCAAATTAAAAATAAGATTTAATACTTTTATTTTCAGCTATTTAGAGTTTTCTAAACCTTAAAGAAATCCAACTATTTTCCTAAGAAAAAGATAAAAGAAAACACTTCCATCTGGATTTAACAAATCCTTACAAACTGTCTCATTTTTAAAGAATTAATTTTATTAAACAATAAAAAAGAGAGATTGTTCCCCCGCAATTTGATTTTTATTTCAGTCGTATAAAAACCCTAAAAGTGTAGATTATGAAATTTAAAATCAGCTCCATATTAATCCTATTTTTTGTTTGTTTTATTTCTTATTCACAAGAAAATGATCAAAGAGAATGGTTTGAGTTGTTGGATGACCCTTCAGTACCTTTTGAAACGATACAGAACAAAGCAGATGCTTATTTTGAAGTGGTTGGAAAGAAAAAAGGTACAGGTTGGAAAGCATATAAACGATGGGAATATTATAAACAACAAAGATTAGCTCCAACAGATAATGTTACTTCACTAAATAAGACCAGAGAAATAGCCAAAGAATATTTTCAGAGATTTTCGAATAATAGGAGTTCTATACAAGGTGATTGGAAAATAATTGGTCCAATTGATTTACCTAAAAATGGAACCTCACAATCTAATGGTGCTGGTAGAATTAATTGTATTGCTTTTCACCCAACAGATGATAAAGTAATTTATGTTGGAACTCCTTCTGGAGGGATTTGGAAATCTTCTGATGGAGGATATAATTGGGAAGATTTAAGTAATGATTTTGTACGTTTAGGAATCAGTAGTATTGCTATTAATCCAGAAAATCCAAATATTATTTATGTTGGAACTGGAGATCGTGATGCTGGTGATGCTCCAGGTTATGGTGTTTGGAAATCAACAAATGGAGGTAATTCATGGAGTCCTTCAAATACTGGAATGGGTCATATTACCATTAACGAGGTTATAATTCGTCCTGATAATTATAATAAATTAATTGCTGTAGCCAGTGGAAGAGTTTTTACTTCAGATGATGCTGGTGCTACATGGACACAAACTAGTATTACTTCAACAGCAAAAGATTTAGCATTACACCCAACTAATCCAGATATTGTTTATGTGGGAGGTAATAATATTTTAAAATCTAGTGATGGTGGTCAAACTTTTACAGAAGTTTATTCTAACCATGATAGTGCACAAAGAATTGCTTTAGCAGTTACAGAAGATGCTCCAAATCGATTATACGGGTTAAGAGGAGGTTCTAGTGGTATGAAATCGCTTGTGATGTCTGATGATTCTGGTGACACGTTTACCGAAATGTCTAATTCTCCAAATATTTTAGGATACAGCTCTTCAGGAAATGATTTTAATAGTCAAGCTTGGTATGATTTAGTTTTAGCTTGTGATCCAAATGATAAAAATACTTTATATGCTGGTGGTATTAATGTATGGCGATCAAAAGATGCTGGAGTTACATGGGAAATGATGGGATATTGGGTTACGGAAATTCATGCAGATCAACATGCCTTTGAGTTTTCACCACATACGAAAGAATTTTATGCTGGTAATGATGGAGGAATTTATAAACTAGATGAGTCAGATGATTCTTGGATAAACTATTCATCAAAATTACCTATTAGTCAGTTATATAAAATAGGGCAAAGTCAAAGATCAAAAGATCTTGTTATTAACGGTCATCAAGACAATGGAACTACCGTTTTCGATAATGGAGCTTTTAGAACTGAAGTTGGAGGTGATGGTATGGAATGTGTCATAGATTTTGAAGATGATAATTATATGTATACTGCTCTTTATTATGGAGATATAAGAAGATCAGTAAATAGAGGACAATCTTTTAGTAGAATTGCAAGAAGTGGAACAAATGGTATTACAGAATCTGGTTCATGGGTAACACCTTATAAAATTGATCCTAATAATACTAATAGAATGTACATTGGTTATAGTAATGTTTGGGTATCTGACAATATAAAAACATTAAATACTTCTGATGTTTCTTGGAGAACTGTAACTCCTTTTAATGGAGGGACCAAAGTAAGAGATATTTCAATAGCTCCAAGTAATTCAGATATTGTCTATTTTGCTAAAGGTGATTTATATAAAATTACAAATGCAACAACAAGTTCTCCTGTAACTACTGAAATAAATAAACCAGCCGGAAATATTAATGATATAGAAATTAATCCAAATAATCCAGATCATTTGTGGATTTCTATTGGTACTTCTATTTATGAATCTATAGATAGTGGAGATAGTTGGGAGCATGTAGATGGAACTTTACCTAATTTATCAATTAATACAATTGTATATGATCACAGAAGTACAAATGATGCAATATATGTTGGTTTAGATGTTGGTGTATATTATACAGATTCTGATTTAAACGATTGGATACCTTATAATAATGGTTTACCAAATCTTGAAGTTACTGAGTTAGAAATTTATTATGATCAAACCTGTGAAGGAAAAGATATGCTTAGAGCATCTACTTATGGAAGAGGTCTTTGGGAAACTCCACTTAAAAACCCTGGAGATAAAGCCCCTGTAGCTTGTTTTGAAGTAAGTAAAACAGAAGCTTGTATAGGTGAAACTATCCAACTGATTGACTTTTCTGCTTACGGACCTACAGAATGGGAATGGAAAATTACTCCTAATAATTATGAATTTATTGAAGGGAATAGTGAATCAAGTAAATCTCCTTATATAAAATTTACAAGTGCAGGTTCATATCATATAACTTTAAAAAGTACAAATACTTTAGGTTCTGATGAAAATATAAATGAAATTACTGTTGAGGTTCAGGGTGAAAGTTATCCTTTACCTTATTCTGAAGATTTTGAAAGTGCAGATGTGTGTCAAGCAGGTGTAAATTGTTTTACAAATACATGCGTTTTACCAAATGATTGGACGAATGCAACAGGAACAGATGACACAGATTGGTTAATAAATGCAGGTGAAACAGTTTCTGAAGAAACAGGGCCGATAGTTGATTATAATCTTCAAACTCCCGAAGGAAAATATGCTTATATTGAATCTTCGAATTGTAATAACCTAGAAGCTTTTCTTGTGACACCATGTCTTGATTTTTCAACATTTGATTTTATAGAAATGAGTTTTGCATATCATATGTATGGAAATGCGATGGGAAGTTTACATGTAGATATTTATCATAATGGTGAATGGAAAACAGATGTAATGGCTCCAATTGTAGGAGATAAAGGACAACAATGGCAGGTTCAGAAAGTTAATTTAAATGATTATGTTGGAAGTGTTGTAAAAGTTAGATTTAGAGGTTTGACTGGTAGTGGATATACTTCTGATATTGCAATTGATGCTATTCAAATTTATGAAGGAGAAGAAATCATAGGAACAGAAGAATATGAAGAAACTCCAGAAGATTTTATGATTTATCCAAATCCTTCTAATGGTATTTTATATATTCAAAACAATACTTCACAAATCATAAATGAAGATATAAGGTTATTTAATACTCTTGGACAATTAGTTCATAATGTTGAAAGTAAGAAAATTCCTAGTAGTGATCTTGTTAAACTAAACATTTCACATCTAAGACAAGGAATGTATATTTTAAAAATTAACGGTAATTCTTATAAGTTTTTTAAAAAATGATTTATATTTGCAGAAAATATATAGGCAATGATGTCTGCCTTGAACCGCCACACTAGTGGCTGATGACTTCTACTTTAAATAATTTTTATTACGAAATTAAATAGAAGAAGTATATATGAAAACTACAAAAATTACCAGAAAGACATCTTTAGAAATTTTACCAACGATTTATTATGTCTTAAAATGGTTATTAATTTGTACCATAATTGGAATACTAGCAGGCTCTGCATCCGCAATATTATTAATTTCACTTAATTGGGCAACGGACTGGCGAGAAAGTCACCTCTGGATTATTAGTTTGTTGCCTATAGGTGGAATTATTGTTGGTTTAATGTATCATTATCTTGGTAAAGATGTTGTAAAAGGAAATAACCAACTTTTAGAAGAACTTCACTCACCAAAAAAAGTAATTCCATTTCGAATGGCTCCACTTATTTTAATAGGAACTGTCATAACGCATTTCTTTGGTGGTTCAGCTGGTCGAGAGGGAACTGCAGTACAAATGGGAGGTGCAATTGCAGATCAATTTTCAAAATATTTTAAATTAAGACCAAGAGACAGAAAAATTCTTCTATATGCGGGAATTAGTGCAGGTTTTGCTTCTGTTTTTGGAACACCATTAGCTGGAGCTGTTTTTGCTTTAGAAGTTTTAATTATAGGTAGAATTAAATACGATGCAATTTTACCAACTTTCTTAGCAGCTGTATTGGCGAATTATTTTTCTCATTTTTGGCATGTTGAACACACGCATTATGAAATTCCCTTTACACCTGATGTAGATTTCTTAGGAGTTTGTATTGCTATTTTTGCTGGAATACTTTTTGGTTTTTCTGGAAGAATCTTTTCGAAATTAGTTCACTATTTTGGAAATTTATTTAAAAAAATAAAATATCCACCACTTCGTCCATTTTATGGTGGAATTGTAATTGCTTTGGCAGTTTACTTTATTGGAACTACAAAATATATTGGACTTGGTGTTCCTACTATTGTGGCTTCTTTTACAGAACAACAAGCTTTCTATGATTTTTTTATAAAAATACTTTTTACAACTTTCACAATTGGAGCTGGTTTTAAAGGTGGAGAAGTAACACCACTTTTCTTTATTGGAGCAACTTTAGGAAGTTTTCTTTCTTCTTTTCTTCCTTTGCCAATGGCGCTTTTAGCTGGAATGGGATTTGTTGCAGTTTTTTCTGGAGCAACAAATACTCCAATTGCTTGTACTTTAATGGGAATTGAACTTTTTGGTATCGAAGCAGGAGTTTTTATTGGAATTGCTTGTGTGAGTGCTTATCTTTTTTCTGGTCATACAGGAATTTATAGTGCACAAAAAATTGGAGTTCCAAAAAATAATTTACTTGGAAAAGATCAGGATAAGTTTTTGAATGAATTATAGTTTATTTAATAATAATGTTAAAAACTTGTATTTTGTAAAATAATTATATTTTTGCTGTCTAATTAAAAAATATAATTATGAAAAAAATACAATTACTAGTTTTTATTTTATTATCGAACTTTTGTTTTTCCCAAGAAATTCAATTTACTGAATATTCTACACCTGTTAATTATGAACAAAATTTTGATCAATTTTATTATTGTTCTGTATCAATTTCTGATATTGATGGCGATAATGACAATGATATAATTTTTGCTGGAGCAGATACTAATAATTTAGTTAAAGTCTCAATATATTTAAATGATGGTAGCGGTAATTATGTTTTAGATGAAAATACTTCATTTTTAGGATTAAGTAGACCAAAAATAGACCTTTCAGATATTGATAATGACAATGATTTAGATATTATTATTTCAGGTTATGATTTAACACCATCAGAATATAAAAATAAAATCCTAGTCTATAAAAATGATGGTAACGGTAATTTTGAAGAACACCTTGAAGCATTTAGCCAAGAATATAGCTGTAAAAAATTTGTAGTTAATGATTTTAATAATGATGATTTTAATGATATTTTAGTTTATAATGGAATTGCTCCTAAAATATTATTTAATGATGGTTCGGGTACTTTTGAAGAATCTTCTTTTGATTTTAATCAATTCAATAAGTGTGTAGCTGAAGATTTTGATAATGATGGTGATATTGATTTGGTTGCAAAATTTTATCATTTAAACGATGGTTCTGGAAATTTTGTTACAAATGAAGATTTTACTTTTAAAAATACGTCATTAGGCTCGATTAATTCAATTGATTTTGATAATGATGGTGATTTTGACATTATTATAACGGGTAGAGATAATCAACAAGTAATAGTTAGTCTTTTATATTTAAATGACGGAAATGGTAATTTTACTGAAGAAAATTCTCCATTTGAGCCAGTTTATCAAAGTAAATGTTTAGTTCTAGATATAGATCATGACAATGATGATGACTTTATAATTTCTGGAATTAATGAAAATAATAATACCATCACTAAATTATATATTAATAACCAAAATGGTAACTTCATTGAAAACGAGGATGTTTTTTTTGAAGGAGTAGCTTATTCTTCTATTTCATATGATGATATTGAAAATGATGATGATATAGATATTTTAATAACAGGATTAACAGAAGATGATGAAGTAATAACAAAGTTGTACAAAAACACCACTGGTGAAGTTGTTTCTGTTGAGGAAAATTCTGTTGATTTTTTTGAATTGTTACCTAATCCTGCTTCAAATATTTTGAAAATTAAAACAGAAAAACAAATTAATAAACTTGTAATATATGATACATCAGGAAAAATTATAATGGATAATAATAATTTTAGAGGAAGTAAAATAGATATTTCAAAGTTCACTTCTGGAACTTATTTTATAAAAGTTGATTTTAAAGACTCTTCTATTATTAAACAATTGGTGATTGAATAGTGCCTATTTGAAATAATAAACAAACATATCCCAGTATAATTTTATACTGGGATATTTTGTTTTTACTCAAAAGGATCTGAATATTTTGGATTTGTAACTAAATCATAATCTGTAAGTGTTTTTAAGAATGCAATCAGATCTTTTTTATCTTGTTCATTCATTTTAGAACCTTCATTTGCTAAACTTAACATGGTAGGATTTAAAGTCGTAGAAAGTTTTACACCCGAATTATAATGATCAATTACCTCCTCTAGAGTTTCAAACCTACCATCATGCATATATGGAGGGGTAAGTTCAATATTTCGAAGTGACGGAATTTTAAAAGTACCTCTATCTACAGCTCTTTCTGTTACAGCTCCACGCCCCAAATCTGTCATTTCCTCATCCGTATCTAAACCATTATTCATATAACTATCATTTTCAAAATTTGCTCCACCATGACAGTCTATACAGTTTCCAAACGCTTGATTTGGTTTTAAAGGATCATAAGCTCTAAAATATAAAACACGTCCTCGTTCTTCAGAAGCTGATAAGTTTGCTTTATTTTGTAGAAATTTATCATATTTACTATTATTCGACACAATCGAATTCATAAACTGTTCTAATGCTAGAGAAATGTTAAAAGAATTAATTTCACCATCCTCGAAAACATCCTGAAAACGTTCCACATAATCAGCATTTGCTTTTAATTTTAAAATAACATTATCCAGAGTTTCATTCATTTCTAAATGATCTTGAATTGGTAGTAAAGATTGATCTCTAAGAAGATTTGCTCTTCCATCCCAAAAAAACTTATTATCGTTCCAAGCCATGTTGAAAACTGCCATCGCTTGTCTTTTTCCAGGTAAACCTTTTACACCTTCAGAAAATCTTCTTATATCAGAAAAAGCGTCTTTTTGTACATGACACGAAGCACATGACATAGAATTATCTTCACTCAAAGTTTTTTCATAAAAAAGTCTTCTTCCCAGTTCTACACCGTTTTTTGTTAGTTTATTATCTTCAGCAATATTTGGTTTTGGTAAACCTGTATATTCTAAATTGTATTTATTTCCGTTTGAATCATTTCTTGAACCTTCATCATCTTTTGAACAAGAAAATAACAAAAGCGTTATTCCTAAAATTGTAAAAATCCTCATATCTCTATTGTTTTGTAATTCAAAATTAAATTGCTGTTGCAGATTTTATTTTGACCTAAATCAAAAACAAACTCAGATTTTGTATAATTGTATAGAAATTTTAAAATCTCTGATAATTATCATCTTAATCATTTAATTATACTTGTTATGAAACATATTTACATTCTGTTTTTTCTATTTTCATTTTCTATTTTTTCTCAATCTCATTCATTTTATACAAAACCAGATACACTAGAAATTAAATCTTCTGTTTTTAAAAAGAATCGAAAAATTACGATAAGTAAACCTTTAAACTATAATAAAATAAATACATCAAAGCATTGTGTTCTTTATACGGATGCAAATGATGAAGAAATAACAGCAACAGTTTTACAATCTGCAAATAATCTTTATTTATACGACGAAATTCCACAATCTATACTGATAGGGATAATTCATGAAGACAGAAATAAGGAATTAACGGAAAAAGAAAATCTAGAGAAATTTATTGTTGATGAGGTTCTTCCATTTTTAAAAAAGAAATATAATGTTATGGATAAAATGACTTTAATTGGTCATTCTTTTGGAGGATATTTTATGACAAATCTTTTTTTAGATTATAATGACAAATTTAATTCTTGCATTGTTATTAGTCCAGCTTATTGGCCAAATGATGGAGATGTACAAACTAAGCTTTTAACTACAGATGCTTTAAAAGGAAATTTATATCTAGCAATTGGAGATAGAAGATGGGATGACATTTCTATAAAAAAATATTATGATTTATTTGTAACGGAAATTAATACTAGAAATTTCAAAGATTTACGTTTTAAAAATCAATTATTAGAAGGTTTTAGTCATAATTCTACTCCAACAATTGGTATTCCTTCTGGACTAAATTTTTGTTTTGATGCTTGGGAATGGAATTATATTGTAGAAGAACAAAACCAAAGAATTAAAGCGTTTCCAGATTTCTGGAGACATTATAAATTAAAAGCAGAAGCTCTTGAAAATTTAAATAAAAACAAGGAAGCTTTAGAAGTTTATAAACAATGCTTAGAGAAAATAGATCAAGATAGAGAAATTACAAAATTAGAAAAGAAATATGTTGTGAAAAGATTAAAGAAAAAGATAAAATACTTACAAAATAAAACTAATTAAGCTTAAAATAATATAACATTCTAGCTCTTATAATCTTAAAAATAACTAAATTGAATTCATAATTTAAAAAATAGAAATGACTAAAATTGCCTATAATCAAGAAGAATATAAGAGTTGGATTCAAACTTTAAAATCTCGAGTTCAGTTTGCCAAGCAAAAAGTTGCTCTTTCTGTAAATCAACAGTTGATTGAACTTTATTGGGAATTAGGAAAAGAGATTACTACAAAAATGGAAAACGCAAAATGGGGAAGTGGAGTTATTGATAAAATTTCTTCGGATTTACGAATTGCGTTTCCAGACATGAAAGGTTTTTCTAGACGAAATATTTATGCTATTAAACAATGGTATACTTTCTATTCTCAGAAGTATGCTTTTGTGCCACAGAGTGTGGCACAAATTCCGTGGGGACATCATAGAATGATCGTTTCTAAAATTAAAGATATTGATGAGGCCATATTTTATGTAGAAGAAACTGCTAAAAATGGTTGGACTAGAGATACTTTAGAAATTCAAATTGAGAATAATTATATTGTTCGAAAAGGAAGTAAATCCAATAATTTTAAGAATACACTTCCTGAGGCACATTCTAAAATTGTGTCACAAGCTTTAAAAGATCCTTATAATTTTGACTTTTTAAGTTTACAAGAAGAAGCTTTGGAAAGAGAAATTGAAAATCAATTAACACAAAATATTACAGATTTTTTATTAGAACTAGGAAAAGGTTTTGCATTTGTTGGAAGACAGTATAAGTTGGAAGTTAGCGAAACAGATTATTTCATCGATTTACTGTTTTATCATATTCCTTTGAAATGTTATGTAGTGATTGAGTTAAAAGCTGGACGATTTAAACCAGAATTTGCTGGAAAATTGAATTTTTATCTTTCTGCTGTTGACGATCTTTTAAAAACAGAAAATGAAAATCCAACGATAGGTTTGTTACTTTGTAAGAAAAAAGATAAGATTGAAGCTGAATACGCTTTACGAGATATTCATAAACCAATGGGGATAAGTGAATTTAAAATTACAGAAGCAATTCCTAAAGAGATCAAAACAAAACTTCCATCTATAGAAGAAATTGAAAGAGAGTTTTCGGAATAAATAAAAGGCCACGAAATTCAAATCGTGGCTTTTTGTTTTTGATTATAAGTTTAATCGGAGTATAAAACCGAAAGTGTTTGTTCCGATGATTTTTTGTTTTTGATTTGAATTCTTAGATTCAAATTTTGTAAAATCTGATTGTCCATTATAAGAAAGTCCAATACTTGAGTTAGAACTAGTTTTATATAAAATGTCTAGTCCGATACCTGTTCCAAAATTCCAACCTTCATAAATATCTTCAAGGGTTACACCAACAAACTGATATTCATCAAAAACAATAGTTTGTGTATAAACACCAAACCTACCTTGCATATTTAAATTATCGTTTAATTTGTATTCATAGGTGAAATTCAAAGGGATTTTAATTACACCTCTACTATGGTAGAAATTTTTATTGTAGGAAACATCATTATAATTAAATACTTGATCAGTACCATTTCCACTCATATATGTATAACCAATACCTGAAGAAAAACCTAAATTTTTATAAAACTTATAGTTAAGCAATATTTCTCCACTATTTACATCTAGATTATAATTAATTCCATGATCAGGATTTATTGTTGCATAACCTAAATTAGCATATACGGAAATACTAAATTTTGAATCTTTATATTCTGTATCGTTTATTTCATCTGTTTGAGCATTTGTTTTAATTGTAAGAAGGAATAATACTACAATCAATAAGTAATTTTTTGTTTTCATAAGGTGATTTTTAATTTAATACCGAAAATATATTATTTATTTCAATTAATCTATAATGATTTCTAAATATTGTTAAAAATTGAAATTTGACTTTTAGAAATAAGAGTTATTTATACGTTTTAATGATTTTTATAAATATATTTAGGCCTACAACTCAAATAGAATATATGCAGAAAGAGATAGATATTAAAAACCTAATTAAATATTATAGAAATTGCTATCAATCGGATAATAGAGATACTATAATCACAGATTTTCTGAATCCAAAAATTATAAATAAATATTGTATTGAAACAAGAGAAGAGTTACTAACAGGAGATTCGCCAATAATTCCAATTCCGGAAAAGAAAGCTGCTGCAATTCTTAAAAAAATTGAATTGTATGACAGAGAAAAAGAATTTATTTATGCTTCCTTTTTCGTTACAGGATATTTATTAAAAAATGAAAAGAAACAAAAAATTACTGCGCCCTTATTTTATTATAAAGCTACTATAGAGCAAAGAGAAGATTTGTATTTTATTTCTTTAGATATAGAGAGTAGAAAGATTAATTATTCTCTTCTTCAACTATTAGAAGAAGACGATGTAATAGATTACGAAGCTTTTTATAAAGAATTACCAAAATCATTTATAACTTATGAAGAAATAGGAAAGATTGTAAAGCAATTGAATAAATATTTTCCTATGATTAAATGTGATGAGGTTTATATGTATCCAGATAATATAAAAGCTTCAAAACTTAAAGCGTATCTTAAATCTATAGAAGATTCAACAAGTACGAATCTTTCACTTTTAGCTGCTAGTTATATAGGACTTATAGATAAATCAAATGCAGCACGAGGAATTCTAAATGAATTAGAACTTATAGCAAATTCTGAAGATTATTCAAAACCATTAAAGTCACTATTTCTAGAAGAGAAACATGAATTTGAGAATTATAAAAGTTTTGATAAAAGAAATATTCCACTAGGATTAAGTAAAGCACAAGAATCTATTATAGAAGCTGCAAAGAATTATCCTTTTAATGTAATTTATGGTCCTCCTGGAACAGGAAAGACATATACAATTGGAGCTTTAGCACTTGAACATGTAAGAAATGGAGAAAGCGTTTTAATTGCTTCTCGCACGGATGAAGCTGTAGATGTGGTTGTGGATAAAATTCGAACTCAAATTGGAATTGATCAAATCGTAGTTAGGGCTGGAAAGAAACGAAAATATAAAACTCCTTTTTCTAGATATATTAAGAGTTTATTATCAAGTAAGGATGTACTGTCTTATTTAATTAGACAGCTTAGAATTTCTATTTATAGTCCAGTCTCTTCAAGGATAGAAAAAGATATAGAAGAAAATGAGGAAATTTTAAATTATTACCTAAAAGAAGATTTTAAGTTAAAAGAACAATTTAAAGAACAAATTTCAACAGAATTAGTTAATGGTTTATTTCTAAGTGAAAATGAAAAAGGTATATTTTCTTATTTAAAGAAAAAATATCTTAATTATAAATTTAATAAAGAAGAAGAGCTACAAGGGATATTAGAAAAAATTAATAAGAATGAGTTTTTAATTATAGAAAAGTCTGATCTGATTATTCGATTAAAACTTGTATATCAAATTCATGAAGCTTTTAGAGATTATTGGAATGTATTAAAAGATTTTCGAGATGCCATGAATTTTGAAAATGATACTGGAAAAGCGAAAGTTTATAATGAATTAAATTTTGATGCTGTTTTAAAAGCTTTTCCTATTTGGGCTTTAAATATGTCTAATGTAAAAGAAGTACTTCCTCTAAAAAAAGAAATGTTTGATGTTGTTATTATAGATGAAGCTACGCAATGTGACATAGCAAGTTGTCTTCCATTATTTCAAAGAGCTAAAAGAGTCGTAATAGCTGGAGATACAAATCAACTTCGTCATATTTCTTTTCTATCTAAGAGTATGCAACAAATTCTTCAATCTAAATATAATGTGCATCATTTTCCTGATATATTTCTAAATTATCGTGAGAAGAGTATTTTAGATGTTGGAATTAAATCTATAAAATCTGAAAAGCAACTTACAATGCTTGATGAACATTTTCGTAGTCTTCCAACTATTATAGAATTTAGTAATGAAAAGTTTTATAATAATGATTTACGAATTATGACTAAAAAACCAGATTCTTATCAAAAATCTATTTTTCATATAGAAGCAAATGGAACTCGTGATGAGGTTGGTATTAATTCTGAAGAAATTAAAGAGCTTTTAGAAAATATTAAAGAGACTATAGAAAGAGAAGCTGATGAATATAAAGATTATTCTACTATTGGAGTTCTTTCACCTTTTAAAGATCAAGCAGAAGCATTACATCAGAAAATTCATGAGACATTTACCACGCATGAAATTGAAAAACATAAAATGCGTGTAGGAACTGCTTATTCTTTTCAGGGAGAAGAAAGAGATGAAATGCATCTATCTTTTGCTGTTGATGCTAATTCTCATCATTCTGCTTTTGTTCATCTAAATAAAGAAGCTGTTTTTAATGTTGCAATTACTAGAGCTAAATCTCGCCAGTATATTTATACTTCAATTTCAAAAAACGCATTAAAATCTGAATCTCTATTTTATTTTTATCTAGATTCTATTTCTAGAAATTCACAAACTAATAAAAATATTGGCGATGTTTATGATAATTTTCTAGATGAGGTTATTGAAACTTTGAAAGGTAAAAAAGTTGAACATTTTTGGAAAGGTATTGAAATTGCCGGAATTACTCTGGATTTACTAATTAAATATGATGGTAAATATTTTGGTATTGATTTAATTGGTTATCCTGGAGAATTTGCTCATGATCTTGGTCTGGAACAATATAAAATTTTAGAACGTGCTGAGGTTAAAACAACCATTCTTTCTTATTCTTCTTGGATTTTTGAAAAAGAAAGAACTATTTCTAGACTTCTACAATTTTTATATAAAAATAGTTATAGTTAAAATGGCCTTGAAACACTTAATTATATTATAAAATCTACTTAATAATATTACAAATATTTTATAGCTTCAAGTCCACTTAATACTAGAACAAATTAATATATTTGGCAAAGTTCAAAAAATACATTTATGAATAAAGCAATTGAATCTTTAAGAGAAGCACTTAAGTTTTCTCCAAATAATATTCCGCTTAAATTACATTTGGCTCAAACTCTTTATGATTTTAATTATCTGGATGATGCAGAAATTGAATTTCAGGAACTTATAAAACTTGAAAATAATGAGACACATACTTTAGGTTTGGCTAAAGTTTTTTATGCTAAAAAAGAATTTGGAAAATGTACTGTTATTTTAGAAGACATTTTTCAACCTGATACTAAAAATATTTCCATTTTAGAACTATATACCAAAACACTTATTCAAGAAAATAACCTTGATTACGCCGCTGAGGTTTATAAAATCATTTTAGGTATTGATCGAACTTACTCAGATGAATTTATAGATTCTCATTTACGAGTTAGGGCAGAAGGTCCAACAAATGAAGAAATTTCTGAAGATGTGAATCAAAATCTTTTTATGGAAAAACCTTCTATTAATTTTCATAATGTTGGAGGTTTAGAACATGTAAAAAAAGAGATTGATTTAAAAATTATCAAACCTCTTCAGCATGCTGAATTGTATAAACAATATGGTAAGAAAATCGGTGGAGGAATTTTACTTTATGGTCCTCCTGGTTGTGGAAAGACTTTTATGGCAAAAGCTACAGCTGGAGAAATTAATTCTAAATTCATCAGCGTTGGTCTAAATGATATTTTAGATATGTGGGTTGGTTCTAGCGAAAAAAATCTTCATGAAATATTTGAAACTGCTCGTGGAAATAATCCTTGTGTTTTATTTTTTGATGAAATCGATGCGCTAGGAGCAAGCAGAACAGATATGCGTCAATCTTCTTCTAGACTTTTGATTAATCAATTTTTACAAGAACTTGATGGTGTTGTGAGTAATAATGAAGGGATTTTAGTTGTTGGAGCTACAAACACGCCTTGGCATCTAGATGCTGCTTTTCGTCGTCCAGGAAGATTTGATAGAATCATTTTTATTCCACCACCAGATACGAAAGCTCGTGAAGCAATTTTTAAACTAAAACTTGCAGGAAAACCAATTGAAAATATCGATTATGAAATTTTAGCAAAAAACACCAAAGAATATTCTGGTGCAGATATCGAAGCAGTAATTGATATTGCAATTGAAGAAAAACTGACTCTGGCTATGGAAGAAGGAATTCCAAAACCTATGTCAACAAAAGATTTAAAAAAAGCAATTAAAAAACATAAACCTTCTACAAAAGAATGGTTTGTTACAGCAAGAAATCATGCTTTGTACGCAAATCAATCTGAATTATATGATGAAGTTTTATCTTATTTAAACATAAAAAAATAAATGATTGATACTAATTTAGAAAAAGTTCAAATATTAATTCAGCAGCAAAACTTTGAAAAAGCAAAAGAGATGCTTAGTTCAATTTTAAGTCAAGAACCAACAAATATTGATGCCTTGATTTTTTATGCTCATGTTTTAATGCAAATTGGTGAAACAGAAAAAGCAACACAAGTCATAAATAATTTGATTGAAACTGCTCCAGATTTACCAACTGCTTTTTATTTAAAATGTCAAGTAGAAGCGCAAAAATTAGAATTTGATCAAGCAGAAGCAAGTATTTCGGAAGCAATTAATCTAAATCCAGAAGAAGCGGATTATTTCGCTTATTGGGCAAGTATTAAATTGGTTCGAAAAAAATACGAAGAAGCTCTAAAATTGGCAGATCATGCTTTAAGTTTAGATGCGGAACATATTCTTGCTTTAAATGTTCGTTCGAATGCTTTAACGAAACTAAATCGAAATGTAGAATCTTTTGATACTATCAAAGAAGCTTTAAATGAAGATCCAAATAATTCTTATACGCATTCAAATTATGGATGGAATCTTCTAGAAGCTGGAAAACCAAAAAAAGCTTTAGAACATTTTCGTGAAGCTTTGCGTTTGGATCCTTCAAATGAACATGCAAAGAGTGGAACCATTGAAGCCATGAAAGCAAAATATTTCTTGTACAGAATGTTCTTGAAATATATTTTCGCAATGGGTAAATTGTCTGCTAATCTTCAATGGGTTGTAATTATCGGTTTTTTTATTTTACAAAAAGTAATCGCCAATGTTTCGGTTTCTAATCCAGAAATGGCTCCTTATTTAAATCCGATACTTTATATCATGATTTTCTTTGCAATTTCAACATGGATTTTGACTCCAATAAGCAATTTAGTTTTAAGACTTAATCCTTATGGAAGATATCTTTTAGACAAAGAAGAAATTATGAGTTCTAATTTGGTAGGAGGTAGTTTAATAGTTTTTCTTATTGGTTTGATAGGAAATTTTATAACACCTTTTCCAATTTCAGAAACATTTTTCGCTATCGCTTTTTTTGGATTTTCTATGATGTTACCAATGAGTTCATTTTTAAGCGAAGATAAAAAAGGAATTGTTTTTTATGCAACGATTGCGCTAGCAGCTCTTGGAATTTTCACGATTTACTTAATAAATGAAGTAGGAACGATAAATATTAAAATGTCAACTTACTATATTTATGCGTTTATCGGATATCAATTTTTAGCGAATGCTAGAGTTATAAGAAAAAATAATTATTAATTTTTTAATAAGGGCAAAACCCATTCTTCGATAAATCTCGAAATGGGTCGGGCTATTCGTTACAAGTTTTTATTTTTTGAAAAAGAATTTCTAAGAAATACGTGGGCTTCTAAGGTCGCCTCCGTTTTCAAAGAACTTCTAAATTTTCAAAAAAAGAAAAAGCTTTCCACTACTATCCCTTTTGCAAAAAAAATAAAAAAGGAGCAATATTGCTCCTTTTCTTATGCTGTGATTTTTTCAACTTCAGATTTCTGAGATACTTTATCCAAAAACTTCAAAACTTCATTTAGATAATTCTGTCCTCCAATTTCCCAAACATTTAAATGATTTGCTCCTTTGATTTCTAGAAACTCATTTTGTTCGTTTTTCAAAGTTTCAAAATTTGCTTTACCATATTTCATTTTTATTCTTTTATCTAAATCTCCATGAACAACTAAAATTGGTTTTTCAATTTTTTTACAAGAATCAATAGGCTTCGAAAAATCTGGATTAAAATCAGCAAACTTTCCATATCTCTTTATAAAATATTCTGTAATTGGGTAAACGTCAAAACCTAAATGGAATTCAAAATAATCATGAACAATTTGTCTGAAATTTGAAAAAGTACTTTCTATAACTCCAAATTGAATTCTTTCATCAATTTCCATAGTTTGCAAAGCAACAGCTGCTCCAAGCGATTTTCCCCAGATTCCGATATTTTCTTTGATATTATATTCTTTATCTATAAAATCTAAAAGAAACTGAATATCCTTTTTTTCTTTTACACCATATGTGGAATATTTCCCTTGACTTTCATTGTGCGCTCTTAAATCAAAAGCAATTGTGTTATATCCATTTTGATTTAAAAATTTAACGATGAAATCATAAATCATTCTTCCAGATCCAATTCCGTGTAAAAGAATAATGGTTCCTTTTGTTTCTTTGGAATTAGAATAAGAGATTTTTCCAGTCAGCATCAATCCATCAAAAGAAGTAAAATGAAATTTGTTTTTTTCTTTATTGTTTAAAATATCTTTTTCTGAAATATCAAACATTCGTTCTTGCCCGATAAATCTCGGCATAATGAAATGAAAAAATATTCCAACGAAAACTATGAATAGAATAATTATTTCCAGCATGAAAAAAGTGATTTTGTATTTACTATAATTTACGAAAAATAGAAATGAAATAATAATCTGTTTTCCGTGATTTTCTGGCTTAGGGATTGCAGCGGCATCCTTTTTTGCTTTTCTTCATGAAATTGGTCTAGCAAAAAAGATATAGCGGAAAGCCCGACCTTTTCATGAGTTTCTTAAAACGAAGGAAAAGGGAAGCCCCAAAGATAAAAAGAATTAGAAAATAAAAAATCCTTCTAGTGATAGAAGGATTTTGATGGTTTTATTTAGCTTCGACTTCGCTCAGCTACCTTATATTTTTTGTTGAAACCAAATTAAGAGCAATTTATTAATAAACACAACCCTTAATCCCCTCTCGAGAGGGGAAATTTAGATTTCAATTGAAATTTGATTTCTTAGAATATCTTCGATATTTTCTCTTTTACGAATTAGGTGATCTTTTCCTTTATAAATTAGAACTTCAGCAGGTCTGAATCTTGAATTATAATTCGAGGCCATAGAGAAACAATATGCTCCAGAATTATTGAAACATAAAATATCTCCTTCTCGAATTTCGTTAATTCTGCGATTAGAACCAAAAGTATCTGTTTCACAAATGTACCCAACAACCGAATAATATCTTTCTTTTCCGTTTGGATTTGAAATATTCGAAATATGGTGGTAAGCATCATACATCATCGGACGAATCAGATGATTGAATCCAGAATCAACTCCAGCAAAAACAGTGGAAGTTGTTTGTTTTACAACATTTACTTTTGCTAAGAAATATCCTGCTTCACTTACTAAAAACTTTCCAGGCTCGAACATCAATGTAACGTCTTTACCATATTCTTTACAGAAATTATTGAATTTCTTAGACAGCTCTTTTCCTAATTCTTCTATATCCGTAGAAATATCACCTTCTTTATAAGGAACTTTGAAACCAGAACCAAAATCGATAAATTCAATATCTGGGAATTGTTTTGCAACATCGAATAAAATCTCTGAAGCTTGTAAGAAAACACCGATATCTAAAATATCAGAACCAGTATGCATGTGCACACCGTTGATAATCATATCTGTGTTTTCAACAACTCTTTTGATATGTGGAACTTGGTAAATAGAAATTCCAAATTTTGAATCGATATGACCAACAGAAATTTTAGAATTTCCTCCAGCCATAATATGCGGATTTAGACGAATACAAACTGGAATTGTAGGGTAGTGGTGACCAAACTGTTCTAATACGGATAAATTATCAATATTAATTTGCACACCCATTTTTGCCACTAATTCGATTTCTTCAAGAGAAACTCCATTTGGTGTATAAATAATATCTTCTGGTTTAAATCCAGCTTCTAGTCCCAAAAGTACTTCTTGGTAAGAAACTGTATCTAAACCAGAATTTAAACTTTTGAAAACTTTTAATACACTAACATTTGATAATGCCTTGGTTGCATAATTAATCTTCAGCTTTTTTACACTTGAAAATGCCTTGGTTATGCGTTTATACTGTTTTATAATTTTTTCCGAATCATAAACATATAATGGACTATCGTATTTTTCTGCTAATGCTAGTAAAAGTTCTCTTTTCATTTTAATAAATTATTATTTGTTATATCTTTCAGCTGTAATTTGTGCGATTTCCACAATTACATCTGTTGCTTGTTGAATTGCCTCTGCTGCAACATATTCATATCTACCGTGGAAGTTGTGACCTCCAGCAAAAATATTTGGACAAGGTAAACCTTTGTAAGAAAGTTGCGATCCATCAGTACCACCACGAATTGCTTTAATTAATGGTTTGATATCTAATTTCTTCATTGCTTCTTCTGCGATATCTACGATATGCATTACTGGCTCGATTTTCTCACGCATGTTGAAATATTGATCTTTGATTTCAACTTCAATTAAATCTTTACCTAATTCTGCATTTAAATCGTCAGCGATTTTTTGGAATAAAGCTTTTCTTTCTTCGAAAAGTTTCATGTCGTGATCACGGATGATATATTTTAATTCCGTTTTCTCAACTTCTCCACTCATACCATGTAAATGGAAGAAACCTTCATATCCAGTAGTTTGCTCAGGAACTTCATTAGCTGGTAAAGCAGCGATGAATTTAGCAGCAATCGTCATAGAGTTGATTAATTTTCCTTTAGCGTATCCTGGGTGAACAATTTTACCGTTGATAGTAACTTTTGCTCCAGCAGCGTTAAAGTTTTCATACTCTAATTCTCCTACCTGAGATCCATCCATTGTATAAGCCCACTCTGCGTCGAATTTCTCCACATCAAACATGTGTGCTCCTTTTCCAACTTCTTCATCTGGTGTGAAACAAATTCTGATTTTTCCGTGTTTAATTTCTGGATTTTGGATTAAATATTCCATTGCAGAAACAATCTCTGTAACACCAGCTTTGTCATCAGCTCCTAATAAAGTTGTTCCGTCAGTCGTTATTAAAGTTTGACCTTTATATAATAATAAGTCTTCGAAATACTCTGGTGATAATACGATATTTTCCTCTTCGTTTAAAACGATATCTTTCCCATCATAATTTGGGTGTAATTGAGGTTTTACATTTGTTCCTGTAAAATCTGGACTTGTATCAATATGTGCTACAAAACCAATTGTTGGAACTTCATGATCTACATTTGAAGGAAGTGTTGCCATGATATAACAATTTTCATCAAGCGTTACATCTTCCATTCCAATTTCTTTTAACTCATCAACTAAAATATGAGCTAAATCAAATTGTTTTTGAGTACTTGGAAATTCTGGATTATTTGGGTCAGACTGCGTGTCTACCTTCACGTATTTTATAAATCTGTCAATTATATGTTGCATGTTCTTTTAATTTTGAGCAAAATTAATTAAACAGTGTGAAATAACAATAAACCTCATAAAAAAAAACAAATTGTTAGATATTGTAATTTTTTAATAAAACAGCATATTTGGTATTGTTTTGTATATGTTAAAAAAAACTTAAAAATTTTATTCACAAATAATATTATTGGGTGTTTATTCGATAATTTTCAGTCTTAATAAAAAAGTATATTATCTAACATTTTAACATAAGATACTGAATTTCAATTTAAAAAAACAATCAAAATTATTAAAACATAAGAAAACAGTTTTTTAACAAAAAATATAATAATTCGAGTTGTATTAACTTTTGGTTTTAATATAGAATCTAGAGGGGATAGAACCCTTTTTTCATTAACTATTTTTTAGTATGTTTGTACAAATCCTAAAAACACTTAGATAACTTTCTAAGAAACCCTAAATTTTAACTTATTGTAACGTTTTCAATAATTATTAACAATCACGTTAATCTATACAATTATGGTTACAATTAACAACCCAGCTTTTGATCAGTGGGACGAATTATCAAAAAGACCTCTATTAGATATTAAAAAAACTGAGAAATTAGTTTATCAAATTTTCTCTGATGTTCAAAAAGATGGTGATAGCGCATTAAGGAAATACACAAAATTATTTGATAAAGCTGATATTTCAGATTTAAAAGTAAGTGCAGAAGAAATTAACGATTCTATTGAATTAGTAAGCGATGAATTAAAATCGGCAATTTTATTTGCTAAAAATAATATTAGAAAGTTTCATGTAAACCAACTATTAGAAAAAGATGTCATTGAAACATCTAAAGGAATTCATTGTTGGCAAGAACCAAGAGCTATAGAAAAAGTAGGTTTTTATATTCCGAATCAAAAAGCACCTCTTTTTTCTACGATATTAATGTTAGGAATTCCTGCAATGGAAGCAGGTTGTGAAGACATTATTTTATGTACACCGCCTGATGAAAACGGAAATATTCATCCAGCTATTTTATTTACCGCACATATTGTTGGAATTACTAATATATATAAGGTAGGAGGAATCCAAGCAATTGCAGCCATGTCTTTTGGTACGGAATCAATTCAGAAAGTATTCAAAATATTTGGCCCAGGAAATCAATATGTAGCTGCTGCAAAACATTATGCTTCTTCTTTAGGAGTTGCGATAGATATGCCTACGGGACCCTCAGAGCTTCTTGTAGTAGCTGATGAAAAATCTAGAGCTAATTTTGTTGCTTCAGATTTATTATCTCAATTAGAACATGGCGAGGATAGTCAAGTTGTATGTATTTCTAATAATTTACAAAAACTTGAAGAAATCAAAGAGCAAATAAACATCCAAATTAAAAACATGGATAGAAAAGAGATTATCAAGAAATCTCTGAAACACTCAAAATTTATTTATTTTTCACAAATTAAAGACGAAATCAATTTTATAAACTATTACGCTCCAGAACATATAATATTAAACGTATCTAACGAAGATATTTATACAAGCCATATTACAAATGCAGGAACTGTATTTATAGGAGAATATACTCCAGAAAGCGCAGGTGATTATGCAACTGGTACTAATCATACTTTACCAACGAATGGTTATGCTAAAATGTACAGTGGAATTAGTGTAGACTCTTTTATTAAAAAGATAACGTTCCAAAAAATTAATAAAGAAGGTCTAAAAAACATTGGTCCAGTCATAGAAATTATGGCAGAGGCTGAAGGCTTAAAAGCTCACAAACACGCTGTAGCTATAAGATTGAACACTTTATTTGAAGATTAATAAAAAATATTTTCCATGGTAAATAAATTTGTATACATTTGTAGCAGATATAAATTAACATAACATGAAAAATATTTTTAAAACATTAGTTTTTACATTAGTTTTAATCATCTCTTTTAATGCAAGTGCGCAAAACAAAGAAGTAAGTACTTCAAAAAGTAGCTTACAGTGGGTTGGTCATAAATTAACAGGAAAACATGAAGGAAACATTAATTTAGAATCAGGAAATTTAGAGTTTGATAATTCTAAATTAGTAGGAGGAAGTTTCGTGATTAACATGGAGTCTATCACTTGTACTGATATGAATGGAGAATATGGAGATAAATTAGTAGGTCACTTAAAAAATGATGATTTCTTCTCAACTGATAAATTTAAAACTGCTTCATTTGAAATTACTGAAGTTCGTGAAATTAAAAATAACTCATACGAAGTAACTGGAAATTTAATCATTAAAGGAATTTCTAGACCAAATACTTTTACTATGAATGTTACTCCAACTTCTGCGATGGCTAACATTAAAGTGGATAGAACTAAATATGGAATCAAATATAAGTCTAAGAGCTTTTTCGATAATTTAGGAGATAAATTTATCTATGACGAATTTGATGTTATTGTAAACTTGAAGTTTTAATATTTAACAAAAAATACATTATTATACAAAAAGAGGATGTTTTTAACATCCTCTTTTTTTTATTTGTAAATTTGTAAAAAATTAATGTCATAGAATAATGAATTGGGATTTACAGAATTTAGAAAAGAATTATTTAAAAAAATATAAAGAAAATTCAATTGAAGGTTTATATATAAGACAAGAAGAAATCTTACCATTGATAAAAAATCTTTCAACAGAAATCTTCAAAATTGAAAATATTGGAAAGTCATTTGAAGAAAGAGATATTTATAAAGTATCATTTGGTACAGGTTCTAAAAAAGTATTGATTTGGTCTCAAATGCACGGAAATGAAAGTACAGGAACGAAAGCTCTTTTTGATTTTTATAATTTTATTTCTAATCCTGGAAATCTAGTAGAATTAAGAGATCAACTTCTTGAGAATTGTACATTTGAAACTATTCCAATGTTAAATCCTGATGGGGCTGAAGTATACACTAGAGTTAATGCTCAAAATATAGACCTAAATCGTGATGCAGTAAATTTAAAAGGTTCAGAAAGTAAAATACTAAGAACAGTTTTAGATAATTTTAATCCAAAGTTTTGTTTTAATCTTCATGATCAAAGAACAATTTTTAATGTAGAAGGAACAGAAAATCCTGCTACTATTTCCTTTTTAGCACCATCTATTGATGAGAGTCGAAAATTGACTGAAGGAAGAAAAGAAACAATGAGTGTTATTGTTTCGATGAATGAATTTTTACAAAAAATAATCCCTAATCATGTTGGTCGATATACAGATGAATTCTACCCAACAGCTACTGGAGATAACTTCCAAAAGTTAGGTCATAATACTATTTTAATCGAAGCTGGGCACTTCCCAGAGGATTATTCTAGAGAAAAAACACGTGAATTCAACTTTTATAGCCTTGTAATTGGGTGTATGGACATAGCAATTTCAGAAATATTCAATAATTTTGAAAAATATTTTACTATTCCAAATAATGATGATAAGTTTCTAGATGTAATTTATGAAAATGCAAAATTAAACACTGAAGATGAGATTATTCATAAAGAAATAGGTGTTTTATTTACGTATAATGTAAAAAAATCTAAATTAATTAAAAATCAAAAAATTATTGAATTATCAAATAATCATCAAAAAATGGCTCACAAAAGGATAAACTTACAAGGAAAAATTATTTTTTAACAAAAAAATGAATTATTTGTAATTTTTTTAGCGTTTATTCTCTAATTTTTTAATTAAATTTGTCGTGACATTATATTATAATATTAATAATTCATTATGAAGAAGTATATTTTAGATGAAATCGATCATCAAATTCTTGATATATTGATTGAGAATGCGAGAACTCCATTTACTGACATTGCAAAGAAGTTAGTTGTATCAGCAGGAACTATTCACGTTCGTGTGAAAAAAATGGAAGAGGAAGGAATTATTATGGGTTCTACATTAACTCTAGATTATGAGAAAATGGGATATTCATTTATCGCTCATATCGGTGTTTACATTGATAAAACATCAAAATCTAAAGAAGTTATTGCAGCTTTAAGAAAAATTCCTAATGTAACGATTGCTTATATTACTGCAGGTAAATACAATATTTTCTGTAAAATTAGAGCAAAAGATACAAATCACGCGAAAAATATCATTTTCCAAATTGATGATATCGATGGTGTGATCAGAACAGAAACAATGATTTCTTTAGAAGAAAGTATTAACGACAAGAAAAGATTAATGCACTCAATTTTTAGAGAAATTTAATCAATTTCTTATTGAAATCTTTTTTCTATTGAAGAATAAAAAAACCTTATCAAAAAATGATAAGGTTTTTTTATTTTATATAATAATTTGCATATTTTTGAAATTAGTTAAATATTTAAAATTATTATCAAATTAACCAAAAACGAACACAATTAAATGAAATATAATCGTCAAAATTTATCAGATGATTTATTAATATCACTATATAAATCTCTTCTTAAACCTAGATTAATTGAAGAAAAAATGCTAATTCTTCTACGTCAAGGTAAAATTTCTAAATGGTTTTCTGGAATAGGACAAGAAGCTATATCAGTAGGGATCACTTCTGTTTTACATAATGATGAATATATACTCCCAATGCACAGAAATCTTGGGGTATTTACCACTAGAAACATACCTTTACATAGACTTTTTTCTCAATGGCAAGGAAAAGCAAATGGGTTTACAAAAGGTAGAGATCGATCATTTCACTTTGGTACACAAGAATTTAATATTGTTGGAATGATTTCTCATCTTGGTCCACAACTTGGAGTTGCTGACGGAATTGCTCTTGGAAATTTATTAAAGAAAAATAAAAAAGTTACTGCTGTATTTTCTGGTGAAGGTGGAACTAGTGAAGGAGATTTTCATGAGGCACTTAATGTTGCTTCAGTTTGGAATCTACCAGTTTTATTTTGTATTGAAAATAATGGTTATGGACTTTCAACACCAACTTCTCAACAATTTAAATGTGAGAATATTGCAGATAAAGGAGTTGGTTATGGAATGGAAAGCCATATTATTGATGGAAATAATATTTTAGAAGTTTATTCAAAAATTTCTGAAATTGTTGAAGATGTTAGAGAAAACCCTAGACCAATTTTATTAGAATTCAAAACCTTCAGAATGCGTGGGCATGAAGAAGCGAGTGGAACAAAATATGTTCCTAAAGAATTAATGGAAGAATGGGGTAAAAAAGATCCAATCGATAATTTCTTAAAATTCTTATTAGATGAAAATATCTTGACTGAAGAACAAGATTCTACATTTAATAAAGAATTTAAAAAAGAAATCAATGAGAATTTAAACATCGCTTTTTCAGAAGAACCAATTGAAGCGTGCTTAGAAGAAGAGTTAAATGATGTTTTCAAATCTTTTGATTATAATTCTGTTGAAGTAAAACCTAATGATTCAAAAAAATCAAAAGTTCGTTTTGTAGATGCAATTTCAAATTCTTTGAATCAATCTATGGAAAAGCATGATGATTTAGTGATCATGGGACAAGATATTGCTGATTATGGAGGTGTGTTTAAAATTACCGATGGATTTTTAGAAAAATATGGTAAAGAAAGAGTTAGAAATACACCAATCTGTGAATCATCAATTGTTGAAGCTTCTTATGGTTTATCAGTAAATGGTATGAAAGCTGTAATGGAAATGCAATTTTCTGATTTTGTTACTTCAGGATTTAATCCAATAGTTAATTTATTAGCTAAATCAAATTATAGATGGGGACAAAATGCTGATGTAGTATTAAGAATGCCATGTGGAGCAGGAGTAGGAGCCGGTCCATTTCACAGTCAAACAAACGAAGCTTGGTTTACAAAAACTCCTGGTTTAAAAGTTGTTTATCCAGCATTTCCTTATGACGCAAAAGGACTTTTAGCAACTTCAATTGAAGATCCAAATCCAGTGTTATTCTTTGAACATAAAGCTTTATATCGTTCAGTTTATCAAGAAGTGCCTGAAGAATATTACACATTACCATTTGGTAAGGCTGCTAAAATTAAAGAAGGAACAGACATTACAATTATTTCATACGGTGCAGGAGTTCATTGGGCATTAGATTCAGATTCTATTAAACATAATAATATCTCTGTGGATTTAATAGATTTAAGAACTTTACAACCATTAGATGAAAATACAATTTATGAATCTGTTAAGAAAACAGGTAAAGTTATCATTTTACATGAAGATACTATGTTCGGAGGTATAGGTTCAGATCTTTCTGCTATGATAACTGAAAATTGTTTTGTATTTTTAGATGCACCTGTGAAAAGAGTTACAAGTATTGAAACACCAATTCCTTTTACAACGAATTTAGAAAATCAATATTTGCCTAAAAATAGATTAGAGGAAGAGATTGAGAAATTATTGAATTATTAAATATCTCAATATAAACTAAATTTATAATATAGTTTTTATTTATAGAAACTTATCAGAGTAGTTGAATTTGACCTAGAAATTATATAGCTTAGCTAGGTCAAATTCTTTAAATAGGTGATGAGAAGTAGAATTTATCAAAATAGCAGAAAGAAATAATTGACTATAAGCCATGAAATTCTATTTAACATAATATATATTATAGAACAATAATAATTTAAGGTATTTAACAGTAATTTTAATTAAACCAAAAACAAATCATATATCTAATGGATATTATTGAATGTATTAGTAATTACAGAAAAATTAGCGAGGAAGCTAAAAATGAAATAGAACGAAAAATTAAAATTCAGAAATTACAAAAAGGAACTGTTTTACATAAAGAAGGTTTAGTTGCTAACCGATTATTTTATTTAAGATCAGGTATGGCAAGAACTTTTTTTTATAAAAAAGGAAAAGATATTACCTATTGGATTTATCCAGAACATTCATTCTTGACAGCATGGTCAAGTTATATCAAGCAAATACCTTCAACTGAAAATATAGAAATAATCGAAGATGCTGAATTAGTTTCTTTAACGTATGATGAATGGCAAGAATTGTATACTAAATTTCCTGAATTAGAATCTTTTAGTAGAATTTTAATTGAAGAAATTTTTGCATCTCTTGATATCTTTTACCAAGGGTATTATATTTTAACTGCTAAAGAAAAATATGATTTACTTTTAGAATATTATCCAGATTTTGTATTGAAAACTAATTTAGGATATATTGCTTCTATGTTGGGTATTTCTCAAGAAACCTTAAGTAGAATTAGATCTAAATAAAAAAAGCCAGATTGTTAAAATCTGGCTTTTTCACTTATTCTATGAAATTTATATAATTCAAACAAATTAGAAAACTCTAACTATATTAAATCCGAAAAATATATCACCTTTTGTCCAATCACCTTCAGCATTTGAGATAAATCCTGGTTCGTTTGTAGATTGTGCATTGGTAAATAATAATTGAAAAATATGTCCACCTGTTTCAATATCAGCTCCAATAGTTAATGGATTTTTGAATATTGAATTTTTATGTCGATTAAAATTATAAACATAATCAACATTAATGGACATTCTTTTACTGATTCTAATTCTTCCTCCAGTTCCTAAAGCAAATTGATCATGCTGTTGAAATGGTTCATAAACTAGATTTTGTCTAACATAAGTTGGAGCTAATTCTAAAGAAATAAAATTATTTAATCTTCTTGATATTAAAACTTGAGAAGCATAACTCATTCTGTCTTTGAATTCCAACAATGGGTATCTTTCTTTTTTTAATTCTGTATTGATATTTGCTGTTCCATATAAAACAATATTTAATGGAAACTTATTTGTTTGCTCTAACATTCTTAATTTTAAAGATCCTGCATAAGTTTTTTTAACAGATTCTCTACTCACTCCAATTTGAACTCCATCAAATAATCCATAAACTAATTGAATTTTTGTGTTCGCATTATCAAATCCAAAAAATGTTTCAAATCCATCTTCTAAACTTCCAAATCTATGAGATACATATAAGTATAAATCTTTTTTTGCAGCAACTTTCGTAGATTGTAAATTTCCAATCTTCATTGCTTTGAATGCTGGATAATTAAAAGTTGATTCCGTATCTTTTGTTTCACTTTCCAATTCATCTAATAAATCAGATTGTGCATTTATATTTGTAATTATAAAAAATAATAATATTCCTAAATATTTATATTTCATCATTCGTTATTTCAAAAGTATTGCTTTATCTATTTTTGTTTCCTCCAAAATTTCATCAAAGCCCACTACTCTACCTTTTATTCGTAAGTTTTGATTCAATTTTAAATTTTCTGTTTTTTGCGTTGAATCTAATAACACAAAAATTTGTTCATTTAAAACCAAACTTGAATTTTCAATTTTGGTTAAAACTCCTTTTAGGTCTACTATTTTATCATTAAAAGTTTCTTGATCTTCTGAAAGAAAATCAGAACAATTACCTACATAATGAGATTCTAAATTTTCTATTTTATCATGATCTTTATATAAAACATGATTAAAAACTACTATAGAAGCAATTATTATGATTAATAGAAACCCAATTACTTTAATTTTTCGGTTTAAGAACATAATCAAAGTCTATTTTTATTTCTTTTGCTATTTTATTTCTAACTATTTCAGGTATTTTAATATCAAAATCTTGTGGTTTTACATTAAAAGCTCCTTTGATTGAAACATTATTACCTTTATTAAAATCAATTTTAGTTTTAACTTTTTGACTTTTTCCTTTAATAATTAAATCTCCAATTATAAACTGAGCATCATTTTCAGTTATAATTTTTCCTTTAAATTTAGCTTTAGGAAATTTATCGGAATCCATATAATTTTCATTGAAATGCTCTTCCATTAAGGCAATTTCAAAATGAAATGATTTTACAAAAATTAATGCTGCAATTTCATCAGTAGCTTCGTTATATAAAACAGTAGTATTTTTATTTTCAGCTTGAACTGGTTCAAATGCTTCTACAGAAGCTTTGAAATTTGTTACTCCATTTTTAGTAATGTATTTTTGTCCGAAAGTAATTGTAGTAATTAAACCAAAAACAATTACTGAAATTTTATTCTTTAATATATCCATCGTCTTTCCATTTTTGCATTAAATCTCTTTTTGATTGACTCATTAAGCCATCAGGTGGCATTGGGTTAGATAAATCATTAATTCTATCAATCATATTTCCATTTTCTGTAGAAAATCTAACATTTTCATAAGTTGATAAATCTAAACCTTGACTTGGTGCAGGCCCTCCATGACATGTGATACAATTATTAAACATGATATTTTGAATATCTTGGTTATACGTAACTTCTCTATCTATAGGAGGATTTGTTCCTGTTTCTTCTTCTTCAATAATTGCTTTACTACAACTTTGAAGAGTAAATAAAATTGTTAATATTGAAATATTAAGTATTAAGCTTTTTTTCATTTTTAGTTTGGAGTTGAAATATTATTAATTGTAACATCTACGACACTTTCCGGAGCAACTACAATTTCTTTACTAGGATTAACTAAATCACCTTGGCTAATAAAACCGTCATTATTCTTATCAAGAATAGCAGTTACATAATAAGTTCCTGGATGTAAATATGTAAATGAGAAAACATTTTCACCAATTGATAATTCTGGAAATTGTGTTATGGTGTTAAAATTTTCTTCACTTGAAAAATATCCGTTTTCATCTGTCAAAGGAGCATATGATAAATTCATAAACACAGTAGATTCAGCATATTGAGGTTCTCTTTCAATATTCACATTAAGAATACTCAAATATGAGTGATCTGAAATAATAAATGGATCACCAGATTCTTGAGCTAGTTGTACTAAATCATAATTTGTTTCTTCCGTATAAGAAAGAAAAGTTGAAGTTTTTACTGTTCCATCTTCTGAAGGTGCAAACCAATCTGGATTTACATTCTCTTCATAATTCCATTCAATAACATCTTGAGGAAATTGATTTTCTGAAGCAGCATAATCTGCTAGTTCATTAGTTGCTCTCTCTCCAACAAAAGTCATATGTCTTGTTGCCATTCGATCACCAAGTTTACTAGTGTATGCATTAAAGTTTAAATCATTTCCTTTGAATTTTAATTCAATAGACATAATTTTTTCACCACCTTTTGCATCAACAAACCTATAATAATTTCCATCAGAAGTATTAACAGAGTCCATTACAAAATAACTTGTTCTATAAATTCCACTCAAAACTCCACCATTTCTAGCCATCAAGGTTTTTTTACCTTTATACTTTGAAATAAAAAATGAAGTAAACAAATTCCCCATACTTCCACCTTCAAAAATACCATGTATATGAGATGGAGAAATTGGTCTATAATCGAATGCGAACCAATCATAATCATCACTAATTACTCTATTTTTTCCAATCCAATGTCCTTTCATTTGCTCTAGAAATTCTAGACCAATATTATTTCCCTCAATATCAACTGGTATAATTTCTTTGTCAACAACTTCTTCTTCCTTATCAGGATTTTCAACTTGTTGTAAAATATTTCTTACATCATCTTCACAACTACTAATTGCGAAAGGTAGAAATAACATTAAACCATATAATTTAATTTTCTTCATTTTACTGAATCTAGTCTCACCCATAATTCACTGTTTTTTTTATTAAAAATTAATTCCTCTACTAATAATGTATCATTGTGGATAAATGAAATTTTAATTTTTTCTTGGTTTGTCAATTTTGTTTCACCTGATGTTCCATCAATCAATACATCTTTTTTTGTTTTTACTAAGTCTTTAAATTTGTATTTTATTTGTCCATTTTTATTATTTATTTTAGTTGTACCATCATCATATTCAATAACTCGAACATTTATTTTGTCATCATTTTCTTCAATTTTGTATATTGCTTCATGGAAATAATCCTTTACTTTCCATGTTGTGTTTTGAAATTTATTTTCCTTTGCACAAGAAAGAAGTATTACTCCTAGTAATAAATGACAACAATTCTTTAAATGTTTCGTATTTTTCATATAGACAAAACTATCGTATGAAGGGCATCTTTTTTTTGACCTATATCAAAAAATGAGTATTTGTTAGAAAATCTGAGTTTTTTCGTTAAAAAATGAAGTAATATTATCAGTTTGACTCTTTGAAATGCATTTTAATACTAAAAACAGACACTACTTAACATAATAATCAATATTTTAGAGTGATTTTAAAGTGCCCTTTTATTATTTATATTGAAAATAAGATGAATTTTATTTATAAAATATTCAAAATAATAACGGTTAATTCTAAACCGTTTATTATTTTTGTACAATAAACAATAACCAAATTTTACTAATCGTGGAAAATTATAAATTTATTCAAATTGTTAAAAATTTAAGAAAAAAAATAGAATCGGGAAGTTTTGAAATTCCTACAATTATTGAAGAATTACAGAAAGCAAGAATATGTGCGATTGAGGAAAAGAATCCAAGATTAGTTAAAGTTATTCGATTAACATTTGAACATTTAGAAAATTATCAAGGATTTTTTATTAGTATTCCAGAAGATACTTTTGAGGAAGATGAAGAAAATGCAGAAGTAACTTATCCAACAGAAAATCAAGTTGAAAGTTTATTGTATTTACTTTCTCTAATGTTAGATCCTCTTCATAAAAGAAACGCATTAGAAATTAAAGATTATATTGACGCATTAAATGATTATGCAGAGAATAATTAAAATAAAAAAAGGATGTCTAAGCAGACATCCTTTTTTTAGGTTTAAAAATATAAGCCCAAATCACCCTTGATATTCTATAATTAAATACTGTCATAGATAATAAAACTACTGCAATAATTATCATGATTCTAAAATCTAGCTTTTCTTCGAAAAACATACTACTTATAACATAAGTTGCTATTCCTTCTGCAACCGAAACACCATAACTCACATACATAGCTCCATAAAAGAATCCTGGTTCTCTTTCGAATTTATGATTACAACTAGGACAAAAATCATGCATTTGAGGAAATTTAAATTTTAGTAAACTTCCCTTTACTTTGAACATTTTACCTTTCTGACAATTAGGACAAACTCCTTTTGCAATATTTACTATATCTGACATCGATTATTTTTTTTCAAAATTCATCATTTTTTTGAAAATATAGTTTACTTTTATACTCATATGTTAGGACAAAAAGGACATTAGAGTATAAATGGATAAATTACCAATATTTTCGATACAACAATTTAACTGTAGAAAGTTTAATAGTGATTTTTATATAAATGATTTGAATTCGCATCTTTCTGGTCATGATTTTATAAGTAAACCACATAAACATAATTTTTATCTGACAGTTATATTTACAAATGGTACTGGAGTTCATGAAATTGATTTTAAAAAATATGATGTAAAAAAAGGATCTATCTTTTTTTTAAGTCCAGGGCAAATTCATCATTGGAATCTTTCTCAGGATATTGATGGTTACATTTTTTTTCACACAAAAGATTTTTATAATTTATATTTCAATACTAAACGAATTGAAGATTACCCTTTTTATAATTCATTTTTAAATACTCCTTCCTACTCTATTAAAGAGGAAGATTTGGATCTTTTCTTAAATTATATTAATGAAATTAAAGAAGAGTATTTGAATAATTACAGTGAAGATAATTTAATATTGAATTTATTAGATGTTTTTTATGTTAAATTGAATCGTCTTTTAATCACAGAAATTGAAAATAATTTTCAGAATAATTCTTATGTCCATCAAATACAGAAATTAGAGAAGATAATTGATGAAAATTATGTTCATTCTAAAAATCCTAGCTTTTATGCTGATAAAATGCATACTTCTTTGAAACATTTAAACAGAATTTGTAAAGAAACAATTGGAATTACTTTGACAAATTTCATTATGGATCGTGTAATTTTAGAAGCAAAAAGACTACTAATTCATACAGATATACCAATTTCGGAAACAGCATTGAAATTAGGTTATGATGATTATTCATATTTTTCAAGAGTTTTTAAAAAATATGAAAATATGACACCTAAAACTTTTAAAAATAAATATTTTGAAACTTAATATTGGAATAAGTTTTGTAAGAATATTAAAAAATTGGTTCTCAATAAATATTTATTTAATTTTGATAAAATTTAAGATTACATGAAAAAATTACTATTACTTTTTTTCTTAATTATTTCAGCTAAAGGAATCTCTCAAGAATTTCCTTTAGTAGTGAAATCAATTGATTCTTTGGAGAATAAAACAAAATCTAAATTTGATAATGTTACATTTGATCTAAAAGATAACAAAACAACAAAACCTACTACTCCAACTTTTGAGTTACCAAAAATTGATAACAATATAAGTGAAAATGCTGTGGATGATTATAAGGTGGAAGAGTCTGATAAAAACTTCATGAATCAATATGAAAGAGATAATAGAGGTGTAAAAACTATTCAATATTTTAACGGTGGAGAATATGGTGTAAAAGAAACTACGCAATATTTAGGAAAAATTGATGTGAATACAAAAAGAATTTCCATCGTTTTTCGTGACTTTGGTTTAGTAGATAGTGATCAAGTTAAAATATTTTTGAATGATAGTCCGCAAGCACAACATATAAATTTAAAAGGATATTCTACATCATTGATTTTAGAATTAAAAGACGGATATAACAAAATAAATATTCAAGCTGTAAATCAAGGACGTGTTGGACCAAATACTGCAGAGCTTAGAGTTTATGATGAAAATGGAGTTTTAGTTTCTTCGAAGAATTGGGGATTATTGACAAGTCAAGTAGCAACTATGGTTGTAATAAAAAATTAGATACTTTATAAAACAAAAACACAGCTATCATTGATAGCTGTGTGTCTTTCTGTGATAAGAAAGAAATCAACCCCCGTTGATAATTATTTCTAAAACAAAAGTACAAATAGGAATTTACTTACTTGTTAATATTTTAATAAAATTGAATTCTAAAAATGTTAATGTTTTATTAACTCGTATATTTGCAGATTGAATTAGGAAACAAAAAAACACGATTTATCATGTTAAAAGAATTAAAACTATTTAGAAGTATAAGTATCATGGAAGGTCTTTCGGCAATAATATTATTTTTTATTGCGATGCCTATAAAATATACAATTGGTCATGAAGAACCTGTAAGATATGTAGGATCTATTCACGGATTCCTTTTTGTTATTTATGTAATCTTCGCTTTATATATAGGATACAAAGTAAAATGGGATTTCAAAACATTATTCTATGTAATGATCGCTTCTGTATTTCCTTTTGGAACATTTGTAATGGACAAAAAAATATTGATACCAATTATTCAAAAACATATGTAAAACAAAAAAGCCTTAGAAAAATCTAAGGCTTTTTTTATGATTCAAAATTTCGACTTATTCTACAAGTCTTTCAATTCCTTTATTGATAATAGCAACATTTTCTGCTTTGTTAGAATGGTTCTCTTTATTTTGGAAATCATTCATTTGTCTTAATAATTGAATTCCAATTTTATCTAAACCATATTGCTTATATCTCTTACCGATCTCTACTAATTTATTTACTAAATTAGTAATAGCTTCTGTATTGTTACTTGATCCTATCCAGTCAAAAGCATTTTTATATAAAGCTTGTGTTTGTTGATCTTGTGTATAGAACATTCCTTCTAATACATGATTAGCAATAAAAGGCATTTCTGTTTCTACTTTTTCTTTTACAAAAATATGTGCAATAGCATCTGCTAATAATTCCTTTTCATCTTTAGGATACGTTTTAGCTTTTTCAATTACATATGCTTTTGTTTTAGGATTTTGGTATAAGGCAGTAATAGAACTCTTACGAACAGAATTTGATTCACTAGTTAATCCTTTTTTGAAAATATTTTCATATTTATCTTCCATTAATTTACCTAACACCTCAATAGCTTCTGCTTGTACTAATGTTTTAGGATCAGATTTAGCTAACTTTTCAATAATCTTGATAGCATTTTTCTTTCTTCTATCTTTTTTATTACTTAAGTCAATATGCTCTAAAGCTAGGATACGTAAACCGTGATATTTATCGTTTAATGCTTTTACCAATGTTTCAAAAGCTGCTTTGTCATCTTGATGTTTTGCAATTTCAAGAATAGCTTCTCTCCTATCTAAGAATAAAGGTGCATTGTTATATTGGAAAATATAGTTTTGTAAAGTTTTACTATTATCATTGATTTGTGCTAATAAAACTCTTTTTGCTCCTACATTAATTAAATCTGGTTTTCTTGTATATTCAAATTTGAAAGATTGTGATTGTTTGTCAACCCAAACATCATGAGATTTTTTAATACCATTTTCGTAGATATCAATAGTTAATGGGAATTCAAAAATCTTATCTTTTTGATTAAGGTCTATAGTAACTACGCTACTTACTTCATCATAATCGTAGTTTACGTCCATTTTGATATTGTTGTTTCCAAAATACCATTGGTTAAAGAACCAGTTAAGATCTCTACCACTTACTTCTTCTAAAGCAATTCTTAATTGATGCGCTTCTCCAGTTCCAAATTTATTATCTTCTAAATATTTATTAAGACCCGCAAAGAAAGCATCATCTCCTAAATAACTTCTTAACATATGTAAGATAGCTCCACCTTTATTATAACTTACAGCATCAAACATATCTTCACGTTTTTTATAATAAAAGCGAACTAAATCTTTAAATTGGTTATTACCTAATAAGTAACCTTGTGTATCTGAATATAAATGCTCATCAGCTTTATCTCTTCCATATTTATATTCAAACCATAAATACTCACTATAATTTGCAAAAGATTCGTTAACTGTTAAATTACTCCAACTAGCACAAGTAACATAATCTCCAAACCAGTGGTGGAATAATTCGTGAGCAATTGTAGACTCCCAAGTATTCTCATCTACTAATTCACTATGTGTTTGATAAACTCCTTCTCCGTGAATAACTGCTGTAGTATTTTCCATTGCTCCACTTACATAATCTCTACCTACCATTTGGTGATACTTTACCCAAGGGTAACGAACTCCTGTAAGTTTAGAAAAGAAAGTCATCATCTCTGGAGTGTGACCAAAAATCTCTTGAGCATATGGCTCATACTTTTTCTCTACATAATAATCAACAGCTAAGTCTTCCCACTTATCTTTTACGATACTAAACTCACCAACCCCCATAAAGAATAAGTAAGGAGCATGTTTTTGATCCATTTTCCAATAATCCGTTCTAGTATTATTTCCATTATCTTTTTGTTCTAATAAAAGACCATTAGATAACGTAACATATTTACTAGGTACTGTCATATAAATTTCTTGTGTAGTCTTTTGGTTAGGAGCATCGATAGTTGGGAACCAACAGCTACTAGACTCCGTTTCACCTTGTGTCCAGATTTGTGTAGGTTTCTCAGGATCTTCATCTCTTGGGTCAATAAAGTAAAGACCTTTAGCATCCGTAATAGCAGCACTTCCTTCTTGTTTTACTTCTTCAGGACGCGCAGTATATTTAATATAAATTGAGTATTCTTCTCCTTTTTTATAAACCTTTCCTAAATCAATAGTTAAAATATCTTTTTCATAGTTATATCCTAATTTATTTCCATCCATAGATACTTCATGAATTAACATCGCCTTAGCATCTAATTCTAATTTTGAAATATCATAGAAATGTGGCGTTAAAGTCAACCAAGCTTCACCATTCATTTGACTTTTACTAAAATCGAAATCGACTTTTAACTTCGTATGAACTAAATCATTTACTTTAGTTCTTTCTACTTTGTAATTTTTAAAATCTGTTTGTTGTGCAGTAGCAAGCGAAAACACTGCTAGACACAACAATAACATAATTTTTCTCATAATTATACTCTTTATATTAATTGATTCAAATATATACTAACTTTTAACCTTTAAACAAAAAATTAAGTTTATTTTAACGAAAATCTTAAATTTTTATTTGTTGAGGTTTTTACTCTTGATTATCAAAAGGTCTTATCATTATTTCATTAATAGCTACATTCGAATCTTGATTAATCGCAAAATAAATCGCATCCGCAATCGTGTCCGGATTCAATCCATTTTCAAAGCTAGCTTTCATTTTATCAGAATATTCTTTATACTTCAAATGATTTTTAAACTCTGTATTTACATAACCTGGAGAAATTTTCGTAACTCGAACTTTACCTCGAAGCTCTTTTTCTAAACCAGTTGTAAATGCCTTAGCAGCGTGTTTCGAAGCGCAGTAAACTACCGAACCTGGAAAAACTTCATGTGCAGCTATCGAATCAATGGTAATAATGTGACCTTTATTTTGTATTAGTTGAGGCAAAAGCAAATTTGTTACATTCATAACACCTTTAACATTCACATCTATCATCGTATTCCAATCTTCAAGGCTATTTTCACCTACTGGACCTATAATACCGATACCTGCATTATTGATCAAAATATCAATTTTACCAAATTTATCTATACCCAACGAAATTGCTTCTTTTATACTATCGATATCTGTAACGTCTGCATAAACTCCTAAAAAATGATTAGAATAATGATTGTTCAGTTCCGCAAGTTTTTCAACTCGTCTTGCAACACCTACTACATTAAAACCTTTTCTAATCATTTTCATACATAGCGCAAAACCAATTCCTGAAGAAGCACCAGTAATAAAAATTGTTTTATTCATATTTTCACTTTTATTAGTTTTCAAAAAATATTTGATTTTTAAGAATTTCTTTGATGAATGGGAATGTCACCCCAACAAAAAATTGCACTCTTCTTTGCCTAAATTCTATAGATGAGGTATTTGCTGACCCAGGTAATGTTAAGTTTGAACCACTTGGTAAACTAAATGGATCTAAAATATTTTGGTTTGAAAAAGCATAATTTACACCAAAAGAAATATCTCCCCATTTTGGATTATAATCAAAACCACCACCAATTTTATATAAATTTGATTTGTAAAAAGAAACTGGAGTATTTTCATCATTAATCATTACAGAATCTCCTGAGGTTTGCGCAGAATAATCTGTAGAAAAACTTCCATAAGCTGTAAGCTTATCATTAAATTTATATTCATAACCAATACCAAAATTCACAATACTTCTTGCTCTTTCTTGATATCGTACTGCAATATTATTTTTAGAAGTTTGCCCTTCAAAATGGACAGTTTCTAAAACGGAATATTTTTTAATAGGCGCAAAATATTCCATGGAAACATGTATTTTGCTTTTATCTAAAAAGATTCCGGCTCCAGCACCAATAGACAAAGGAGAATGAACTTTAGATTTTGAATCGTTTTTCACAATATATTCAAATAAATCCTGATCTGTTATAGATCCAAAATCATCTGTGATTATATTTTCATAAAAAATATCCCCATCTCCTGAAACATTAATTCTTGGAATTGTAACTGTCAATCCTAATGCTAATGAATTGTTTTGAAAAGCAACACCTAGTTTTGGTATTAATGCGTAATTGGAATAAGAATAATTATTATTTCTTTCTAGTAATGCTACGTTTGTAGAATCCTCTAAAGAAATGATTTGATAACCTAAAGCGTTAGATTGACTTCTAGAACTAAAAAATACAGAAGCCCCAACACTTAGTTTTTTACTAATCGAATGTGACCAACTTAATCCATACCATCTTTCTTTTGCTAATTTTGAAAAAACTCTTTTTTCTACATATAAATCATTATCAACTTTTGTTTCCCTACGATTAAAAATATCAAAATCAGATTTTTGTCTTAAAAGAAAAGAATAAGCAAACGTATGATTTTTCAAACCTTTGATTTTGAAAAGACCTGCAACCAAATTTGGACTAGCACCAGTACTTCCATTTCGCACACGTAATTTACCAACTCCTGGTTCATTAATAAATGAATTATTAATTTCATATGCTTTTGTACTAATCGTTAAAGCTGTTTTTTTACTAAAAACAATTCTCGCCGGATTATAATATACAGCACCTAAATCTTCAACACTTCCTGTTACTACACCATTCAAAAGTACAGATTGACTACCAAAATTATCTGACCAATAATTTCCTGTTTGAGAAAATACTCCTACATTTGAAAATAAAAAGTACGTTAATAATAATATTTTAAACTCTTTAATTCCTTTCATAAATTCTTCCTTTTTATTTTGTAATTTAATATTAAACTTAGAAAACAAAACTATGAAATATAAAAAACGACATATTATTTTGAGCCTTTTTTTAATCGTTCAAATACTCATTATTAAGTTAATAAAAAACAAGACACTATTCATAGAAAATGACTACTCAAAATCAATTTATTTATACATTTCCAAAACTTTAAGATATATTTTTGGTTGGGTGCCATTTTCTGTTGGAGATATTTTATATACAATTTTATCTATTTACCTATTAACTTTAATTTTTAAGCTCTTTTATTGTCGTTTAAGATTCTTTAAATTAATTATTTTAAAACTTTTCGCTACATTTTCTGTAGTATTTTTTATATTTAATATTTTTTGGGGTTTAAATTATTATCGACTTCCATTAAACGAACAATTAGGTTTTTCCAATAACAATTACACCGAAGAACAGTTAATAACAATTACAAAAAAGTTGATTCTAAAAACAAATGCTTTACAAGAAGAAATAACAAATTCAAAACACCTTCCAGTAGTAATTCCGCATTCTACGAAGGACGTTTTTCTTAGAACAAAATCTGGTTTTGCAGCAATTCATGAAAAATATGATTTCCCTGAATACATCCCTCCTTCTGTGAAAACTTCTATTTATAGTACCGTTTTAAGTTATATGGGATTTTCTGGTTATTTGAATCCTTTTACGAATGAAGCACAAGTAAATTATAATATTCCAATTGTTTCAATGCCTTCTACTACTTCGCACGAAATTGCGCATCAATTGGGTTATGCTGCAGAAAACGAAGCTAATTTTATTAGTTTTTTAGCTTGTACACATAGCGAAGATATTTTCTTTCAATTCTCTGGATATTATATGGCAATGCGTTATTGTATTTCAAATTTATACAGAAACAATCCAGAAGCTTATGATGAAATTAAAAAACATTTAAATGTTGGAGTTATCGAAAACATGAAGATTCATCGAGAGATGAACAAAAAATATGATAATGATTTATTGGAGCCTTTTATTAAAGATATTTACAACGGATATTTAAAGGCTAATAATCAAAAAAATGGAATTAAAAGTTATTCCGTGATGGTAAAAACTTTGATTAATTATCATGAAAAGAATCCAAATTTTTAAGAAGCATATAAATCTTTTTGATAAAGATTTAAACAGGCTTTAAAACAAAAAATCCATTCGAGTGAATGGATTTTTTTAGTTATTATTTTATATTTTCAATTTTCAATTGGTGTCTTTTAAATTCTCTTCAAATAAAAAGGCTCTTAGTTTTTCAGTTGACAATTCAAACCAATCTTCTTTTGTAAAAGCTATATTTGTATTTTCTATTTTAACAACTACTCCTCCAGATTTCAAAATTGCATTTGCTGCTAAAGCTATTTCTTTTATATCTTCCTCCGTTTTAGTTTCAAATGATAAATATGCGACAAAATTAGTATTTTCTATTTCACATAAAATAGCATCTGAAATTCTATTATTCCCCTCTACTCTTTTGAATAATTCTTTTAGATTAGAATCAAATTCACAGATTTCGAGGGTAAACGCATTATTATTTTTAAGGTTTAACAAAACAAAACCAGCAAAAATATATTCGTTCAAATTATTTTCTGCGATAGCAGTAACAATTTCATTTCTTTCTTTCCAAATACCAGGAATACAAAACGTCGTGATTGGAGTTTCTAAAATTGGTTTCTTCTTCTTTTTAAAAAAATGGAACATAGTCTTAATATTCATGCAAAGGTTTAAACAATTCAAGAATATTATTATAACTCCAATATAAAGACATGATCAGCACCATAACCAAACCTACATATTTGAATACTTTATTTTTTATTGATAATGGAATTAAGATCATACTTAAACTAGAAAAAATCCATAAGGTATACATCACATAACGAGCTGAAGAATTATACCAAGATTCATTTAGCATTTGAACTACTTTTTGAATTAAAAACAACAGAAATTCAAAACATATATAAAATAAAAGGATAATATCCGATTGTTTAGGTTTTTGTGAAGGATTTAATTTTAAATCGATTCCACAGTTATGGCAAAATTTTGCCTCTTTTTCATTTTGAGTGTTACAACGAGAACAATTCATTTTTTTATATTTTAATAGTTTTTTAAATCAATTACTTGTGTGTTTACAGTTCTATCTCCTATCTTTCTTCCATCTTCAGAAGCTAAAACCAATACAGGTTCGATCAGCCAACCAATAATTGGAATTAGAGATAATAACCCTGAAGTGAAATTCCTTAGAAAAGATTGTCTTTTATTACAAGGCATGTACGTATTAAGATCTATAATCATAATATCAAGAGCTTTTTTACCAAAACTTTGCCCATGCCCTAGACTGTCTTTAAACAAACTATAGCTTAGAGGAAGCAAATAGAAAATTAAGGCAAAAACAAATAATGTATTACTAGAGCCAAAATCACGATAATCATATATTTTATTTAACCCTGAAACAAAGAAAAACAATGAAGGAATGGAAAGTGTGAAAACAATAAAGCTATCTATCAAAGCAGCTAAAAATCTGTTCGACAAAGTTGCTTTTGGTAATTTTTGATTCAAACCTTCTAACATATGAAGACTCTGACTATAAGTTGTTTGACTAAATTGTCGAATTATTTTAGTTTTTACGTCTCCTTCGTCTTTCTTACAATAACTAACATAAAAAGGATACTCTGTTTTACAAGAAACACATCTATGTAAAAAATTCTCTTTAGGTAGAAGTTTCGTTCCGTCTTTTATACAATAATTTGTTTGGGGCGGATAGGAAGATTTACAAGTCGGGCATGTCGGTTCTTCGACATATTGCATCTTCAAATCAAATCCACAGGAATTGCAAAATTTTGAATCTTTCACTAATTCATTTTCGCAGTTTGGACAAGAATAACTCATTTATTTGTTAAGTTTTATTTTGGTTGCAATAATTTTTTTTAATCATGAACTTAGTATTTCTCCAGGTTCATTAGCATTTTTATTTCTAGCAATATTTTATAACGGTAAGAGATATAGTTAAAAAACACTAATTCTTACGTAATTTATAAATACACAGCAATGATGTTTCAAATATAAATTATTTATATTAAAAACTATGATTAGTTTATACCTTTAATTAAAGAACACCAAGAACCCAATCAATAAATAATTGCCAATTTTTTAATTTTAAAACACTTTTCATCTAATTTTTATTTAACAAACTTTATCACGATTTATTTTGTAAAGAAGAATACAGATTGTCAAGTTCCCCTCTTGAGAACAGGGCTGTCAGGTTCTCCTATTTTTTTAATTAAAACCTGGCGCACTTTTGTAAAGTGTGCCCATTGTTTCTAACATTTATATGGTCACGTTTACAAACTCGCGCCAGCGATCATCAAAATTCGATAAATCAAACTAGAACTTGACAGCCCTGCCTATTGAAAGGGAATAGGGTTGTGTTTTAGATTAAATAAAATTTTAAACTTGATAATGTCTAAAATTTTCTTATTTCATTTTCGACTCAGTGCTATGTCATCTATAGTTATTTCTGGAATTACTTTAACACCTAATTTATCTTTTGGAGATTTTAATCTTTCATAAAGGGATATTAAAGTTTCAGTTATTCTATTATACAAATTTCTTTGTCCAAAATTGTTTATTTCGTAAACTTCACCACCAAATTCTAGATTATAAATTCTATTCCCTTTTTTCAAAAAGTTGATTTTTTGATCATTAAATTCTTTTTTCCAAGTTGCGTTTTCTATTGTATATTTTAATCTATCTTTTATTAATTTTTCTAAAAACAATAAACTTTCCTTATTTAATTTAATTCTAAACGTTTCTCCAGAATAAAATTCTTTTTCTAAATCTGGAAAAATTTTTAAAAAAAATACAAAACCATTATTTTCGCAATTCTTTAATTCAATAAGACCCGAACAACTCATAATTTCCTTTTCATCTATTATTTTATAACCTGTTATTTTCATTATTTTTTTAATCGTCATTTTTTCAATTTATATCCTCTGCTTTGAACCATTCAATTATAAGGTTTTGTTTAACTGGTAGTCCAAATCCACAACCTTTGTAATTATACTTTTTAAGAGTAGTAGAGACTTCAAAGTTATAACTTTGATATTCGTTAAAACTTCTACTTGTATTAAAAACTTATAAGATTCTTCAGGTATCCATTTACCATACATTTGAGAAGCACTAATTTCCCGAATATTTTGAGTGATTTTATCAATCTTATCAGCATATTGAGGGTATTCAGAAATAAAATTATTGGGTAAAACATCTCCAAGTCCATTTATTTCTATTTCGTTACAATTCTTATCCCATTCAGGAATGTCTTCAGCAGTTAATATGTTAAGCATACTAAAACAAAATTCATCAACTTCAGAATTATAAATATTATTCTTAACACAATATTTTTTTAATAAACACACACCGATATATGTCATTTCTCTAATAGAAAGTCCTTCTATTTCTTTTATCATATTTATTTTTTCTAATATTTAATTTCAAAAATCATAGCCTCTATATGATTTAAACAAACCCTTCCATATGTTACTTCTTAAATTTAAATTTTCCATATAAATATTTCAGTACTAGTAAAGAATTATTAATAATTATAATCGGCAAATAAAAATATACAAAAGCAGCAAATACTAAATCAGTAGTTCTAATAATAAGCTCTATAAAACTCTTTTGTTTTTGTTGATCAATTAATAAATATTCTAACCATTGATAAAGAAATAAAACTAAAATGATAGGTAAAACTATAATCAAACTTTTATTTATAGCTTTAAACAATAGAGTAAATGTAAAATTAGTAGTTAGTTTATTCCTCTTTATAAAATAATAAATAGGACCTAAATAAATTAAAATAGATATCAATATTGAAACAATCTTAATTAGAAAAACACTCTCTAGCATAATTATTTTTTTTCAAATATATGTAAATTAAACATAGCTAAAGAAGTTTGATGGTTTAATTCAAACAAAAAAGCATATCGAAATAAATTCTGATATGCTTGGATTAATATTGTATAAAATTTAAGATAGTTTTATTTGGTTTTTAATTCAGTTCTTTGTTAGCAATAATTTTGTTTTTTTTAATTGAGCTATTCTTTAAATTGTTTGGCAAAAATTGGATATAATCTTTCTATATCATCTTGATTATCCCAGTCAAATTCAATTTTAGGTATTTTAAATTTGAAAGTATCAGAATAGTACTTATCTGTCATTTCTTCAAATTCATCCAGTTTATCATAGTTGTCAGGAAATTTAAGTTCAATTGCTATTGAGCCTAGATCAATGAATTCCTCTAAACTTCCAAAGATTTCTTCTTTTTTTGAGTATTGATTTGAAATTTGATCGTTCCCACCACTGATAATTGTGTATTTCTTCTTGCCTTCACTTATTAACCATGCTCTAAAGTATGCAAATGAATCATCACTACAACCATCATTTATAAAATACGGAATAGCCCACATTTCTGATGTATAAATCTTATTATCCAAGAAAGAAAATATTGCAGAGAATTTAGAAATATCGGTTAATTCTTGTCGGCTTAAAATATTGATCAATAATTTAATCTGTTCGTCTTTTGTTTTTGTATTATTCCGGGAATAATCTATAATCTTCCAAAATTTATCTACGTCTATTTCTGTAAAAAGATTGTCCACAAATTGTAAATTATAATTTAAAATTACCTCGTTACTTTCTTCAGTTTTTTTTTGAGCAACAGAAGTTATACTACAAAACCCTAGAATTATCATTAACAAATTTCTCATATATGAAGATTAAGTTTATAATTGAGATTTTTAAATTATTTTTAATGATTTGTGTAAAAAAGAATCATATCGACCTAAAGAGTACTTTTAACACATTGTTATATAAAGTATTAATTTCATTATTTTTTTTAATCACATTTAGGTAAGTCTCCTCCATTATCTGAATGTAAAACTTCATACCATATTTCACCTGTTTTTTTTCTAACTAAAACATTCCAAATATTATGGGGAGTACAATCAGTAATAAATAAAAATTCTTTTTCTTCAATGTTTTCATGATTATTTTCAAACCATCTCAACTCAATTTCATCAATTAAAATAAGCTTATCTTTTATTGATTTTATAGGCTTCAATTTATTCTTAACTATAAATTCATTTATCGCTATTGAATCTAATTCAAACTTAAAGATTTTCCCATAATCAAAGTCTGGATTATACTCTATTCGTTTAATTTTTTCAGGAAACTCTAGCTTACTAATTGTATTCATCCACGTAAATATTTTAAGCTCATAATTATTCATTTTATAATAGGATTCCGAAAATTTATCATAAGTGCTATTTTTTGCAATAATTATTGATAAAAAAAATGGCAATAAATATGAAAAACAAAAATATAAGAATCCAACAATTCCAATATATTTTAGTGATTTTTTTATAATATTCTGTTTCAATTTTATTTTATTAATTTTTAATATTTTCCAACAAATCTATTTTATTAGTAAAAAAAGATAAATCTAATTCTTCTATATATTGCCCATAATTTAAACTTTCTAAAATTCCCATAACTTCCTCCTGTGAACTTTCTTTAAAAACAGAACTCAAAGTTGTTATATTTATATTTTTAGTACTATCCCATTCATATAATTTTTTTCGATGATATCTTTCTTGTAAATAGTTATTATAAATATTGATTAAAACTACTTCAATCCACATTAAATCTGTTAAAACATCATTATTTAATTTCAATTTAATTACATTTGATAGTTTATTTTGAACTTCTTCAATTGTATATGATTTACTTTTTTAATCCAATATAAAAATCATAATGTATTATTTTTATATAATTTAATAATAAAAAAACATAAGGAACTACATAATTATTATCGCTAAAACAACCTAATGCTAATCTTGAATTAGAAAAAATCTTTTCTTGCTGTCTTAACGATACTCTTGCATTTGTAAATAACAGTTTACATGTTTCTAAAAATTTTGTTTTATCTGATCTTAACTCTTGATGGCTCATTCTTCCTGTTGATTGAAAAAAATCATCAAATTGAAAATAATCATATAAATAATTATAAAATAAATCTGGTTCAGGCTCAGGAATTGAATATTCAATATCAATAAATCTTCTTAAATATTCATCTGCATCAATTTTGTCACTTCCATATACTCCTCTTATAGCATTTCCTAACTGTTCTTTATCAATTGATAACACAAAAATTACATTTGGAACGGAAAAAAAATGTTTAATTTGCTCTAGAATTGAAACTGCATAATTAGGTCTGCATCTATCTAATTCATCTACAATAAAAACTAAAGGTTTTCCTTCATTTGTATTTGCAATAAATTCAGATAAATTAATTTTAAATTCTTGTATACTTTTTTTCTTTTTTGCATACTCATTTACATCATTTTCAAAAACATCCGACAATCCTTTAGTTACACCAACTAAAGCATCTTTCACCACCTCAGTATCTATATATTTATCTGCAATTGCTTTTACAAGTATTGGAGCAACATTTTTTGTTAATATTGAAGCTTTCTTTAATGTACTTTTGAATTTCTCCTCGTTTTTTTCTGTTGTGAGTGTTTTTAATTCACCCATTAATGCTGTAAGTGGTTTGTTTTCAAAATCATTTTCCCATGAATTAAAATACAAAGTTTGAAACTGATTATTTTTTAAATCTTGTTCCCACATTTTTATAAATGTAGTTTTACCAGTTCCCCATTTATTATTAACTGCTAGTACAAATCCACTAAAATTTGAGTTAACAATATGTGTTAAAATATCTGAATATTTTTGCCTATTTAATTTACAATTTTTAAATGGATTATCTTTTTCAATTTCAATTTCATTGTGTTTAATTACCATACAATCTTTTTAATTAAATGTTGTAACGTTCTGTGTATGGACAGTAGGGCAGATTTAAAGCATTACACTTTCGGTTTACCACTAAGCCTAAACAAACGTTTTTACTTTTAATTTTCTTTTTGTTAAACGTCAAAACTTTGTTTTGGAGTTGCCTGCTCAAAGAACAGGCCTTTCAATTTATCTCTTAATGCCCTATTGGCTATACACCTTGTTGGCAACAGTTATTTTTTGTTTCGATCTATGTAATCAATTATCGTATCTGATTCGTATATCATCCATCCTGGCCCATTTTCTAGATGTAAAACGAATCCTGGAAAGTCCAATGGGTTTTCAAGATCCCAATCTCCTTCACCCACTTTTTGTCCGTCCTTTAAAATGTCATAAGTATGTCCTTTCTTCACTCTGAGAATACAGTTTTCACATAATTCACCATCTAATTTTAAGAGTTTATAATCCTTAATGAACTTCTGTTCGTTATCAGAAGAAGCACAACCAACGACAATGATTAGTAATGTTAATATGATTATGTTTTTCATTGTTTTTATTGTTGCCAACATATGCATAAACAGAATTCTGTTTATTCCTACTTTATTTTTATACTAAGGAGTTTATTAAAAAAAAGAATATCCATAGCACAAGACGCTCAAATGTAAATGATTTTGTATTGTAAAACAATAATTCTTATAGAATTTCAAATTTTCTTTTTTTCCATAGCTTAGGGATCGCAGCGGAAAGCTTTTTTCTTTTTCAAAATATAGAATTTCTTTAGCAACGGAGGCGACCTAAGAAGCCCACGTATGCTTTAGAAATTCTTTTTTTAAAAGGAAAAACTTGTAGCGAAGAGCCCGACCGGTTAGGGAAGCTCCAGAAATGATTTTAAAAATATTCTGATGAATTCGAATTTACGTTCTAATTTATAACCGATTTCTAGTTTCCTCAATCTCCGAAATTGCAGCTGATTGTTATAGCAGGAACGGTGACTGAGGTTCTCGAAGTCACTTATTTCAAACTGTTTATATAAAACGTAATTACGAACATAGATTAAAAAACACACCCCTAACCCCTCTCAAGAGGGGAAATAGATTTTCGGAAAAGAAAATTACGAATATCATAATTCGTTCTCGAAAGTCGTTAGATACAATATAATTTGAGAGTGTAATTTTTATATTAATCGAAAAAATCATCGATAATCTCCCAAAGTTCGTTGCCTTGTTCTTTAAGTTTCTTTTGCGCAAGCTTAAGTTGCTCAGAATCGGAATAATTTTCAATGTTTTTATAAAGAGTTTCTAATGTTTTTGGTTTAAAAAAAGAAACCTCAGCTGGTTTATCTAGAATAGCACCAAAATCTTTTTGAAGAAAATCACCTTGAAAATATTCACTGTTCAGATAATCTGTAAAAAGAAGATTAAATTCTTTTTGTGCTTTTTTAAGTTTTCCTCGTTCAAGATAATTTTGAACAACATTAAGTTTTTCACTAAAATCTGTTTCAGAATTATTTTTAAGAATTTTTGCTACATAATTTGAAGCATCTTCCCTCCTATCTTTCGCAAGATTTAAATAAGTTTGAATAAAATAATAAAGATCATTTTCAAGGTGCAGAGATTCAAAATTGGAAGCAAATTTTACAAAATCATCAGCAGCACTATTTTGTTCACCAATTAGCAAATAATTAAGTCCTCTATTCAGATAATGAAGCGACAGAAAAGCTTGACGAACCTCAGCATCAGAAAGACGATTCCAATGAAAAAGATTTTTATAACGAGTAAGACTAATTGGCGCATCAGATTCTAGTAAAGTAATGTTTTCATTTAAAGCTTCATTCGACAGATAATAAAGTTGATGTTCAAAATATTGAATAGATTTAAAAAATTGAACAAAAAGTTTTTCTTTAGAGGTTACGAGAGCTGGAGTATGAACTTTAGAAATTTCATATAGAGAAACTTCTTTTAGGCTAGAAATTGGATATAGACCAAGACTTAGAGATAAGTGTTCAGAATTTTGAGTTTGAATTTTCGCTACATTATTAGTAGTGTTTGATTTATTAGAAAGCAAAAAAAATTTAGTATCCGAAAGTGTTGGATAAATATCTTCATCAATTTGCTTAACGTTTTTAGAAAGCTTACGATATTCTAGATAAATAGAAACATAATCACTTAGAGATAAATCATTACGATGGAGCAAAGCATGTTTAAAAACTTTAGTATTAACTTCTTTAAGTTTTAGATGACGAACCTCAGCAGGAATAGAATCTTCTAGAGGTATAGAACGTGCACCAATCTTAAGTGCACGATAAAAAATAACTTTTGGAGAATTAAGTAGTTCTTGAAGCTTTTTATGATCTTTTTCAATACCCGTTTTAAAAGAAGAATTCTTATAAGAACTCATACTATAAAGTAAAGCTCCTATAAGAATCCAATAATATTTTTTCATAGAATGTTTTGTTTCAATTTATTTTGTAGGAAGCTCAGGAAGTTTAAAATCATCTAAAGGACTTTTTTCACTCATAAGTTTCTCTATGTCTTCAGACTTTCTAGGAGCCATTTCAGAAAGATTTATAGGTTCTCCGTCTGTAATAAGAATATCATCTTCAATACGAACAGCAATTCCCCACCATTTTTCATCACAAGGACTTCCTTCAGGAATATATATACCAGGCTCTACAGTAATAACCATATTTTTTTCTAAAGCTCCATAACCTCCTCTATCATGAACATCTAGTCCAAGATGATGCGAAGTACCATGCGGAAGATAATTATGATTTGCACTAGGAGAAGAAATAATTCCAAGTTTTGCTAAACCTTCATTAATCACTTTTCTTGCAGCCATATTTGGAGCCCAAAAACTATTTCCAGCTTTTGCTTCTGCAATTCCAGCAGTTTGTGCATCATAAACAATATCATAAATAGCTTTTTGTTCTTTCGTAAACTTACCATTTACAGGAATCGTTCTAGTAACATCTGCAGTATAACCATGATATTCTGCTCCAAGATCCATAAGAATTAGTTCTCCTTCAATTTTTGTCTTACTATTTTCTATATAATGAAGTACACAACCATTATTACCAGCTCCTACAATAGAAGGATAACCTTCATACTCAGAACCATATTTTTTATATACAAATTCATGAATTCCTTGCACTTCTCTTTCTGTCATACCAGGATGCATCGCTTTCATAACTTCTATTTGACCAATAGCTGAAATTTCTATAGCTTTTTTAAGTAAACGTAATTCTTCTTTTTGTTTAACTCCTCTTAGCTTATCCATAATACCAGTTAGAGAACTTGCATCAATTCCAGAATGAAATTTTACACCATCTGTAGGAAGATTTTCTGTGATAAGTTGTGTTTTAAAACTTTCTATAAGTTTATAAAGATCTGCAGGTTTATCTCTATGATTACGATAATCATCTTCAAAATTAAAGAAAAGTACTTTATCATATTTTTTAAAGTCTACAGCACCTTCCATAAATTGTGCCCCAGTTGTGGCATAATTAAATCCTAGCTTATTTTTAGCGCCTTCTACACCAAGCATAGGACCATTCCATTGTTCATGTCTAGGGTCTCTTTTTTCTACAAAAATAATTTCATCTTCACCATTTGCTTGTTTTTCAGAAAAAATCACAAGTACAGCATTTGGTTCTTGATGTCCTGTTAGATAATAAAAGTCCGGATTTTGATGATATACATAATCTACATCATTAGAACGATTTCGAATAGGATTAGTAAAGAAAACTGCAACACTATTTTCTGGTAGCATTTTTCTTACAGCTTCTCGTCTTTCTTTATGAAATTCATTACTTAGATAATCTTTGTCAAAATTTCTATTCTGAGCAAAAGAAAATGTATAAACAAGAATACATAGAGAAAGTGCATAAAAGATTTTCATAAAATTTATTTTTAAATTGAATTGTAAACAAATATAAGTATCTAATTGATTTGAATTAGATAGAAACAAAAAAGATGCCTCAAAATATTTAATTTCAAGACATCTTTTATTTATTTAAGTTTTAAATCTATTCCTAGATTATTTTTTTAAAACCTCTGCAACTTTTTCTCCAATTTTAGCAGGAGAACTTACAACGTGAATTCCGTTAGCAGCTAAGATTTCCATTTTAGCTTGTGCTGTATCATCTTTTCCTCCAACGATTGCACCAGCGTGTCCCATTGTTCTACCAGCAGGAGCAGTTTGTCCAGCGATAAATCCTACAACAGGCTTTCTGTTTCCATCAGCTTTGATCCACTCAGCAGCTTCTGCTTCTAATTGTCCACCGATTTCTCCGATCATTACGATACATTCTGTCTCATCGTCATTCATTAATAACTCAACAGCTTCTTTTGTAGTAGTACCGATAATTGGATCTCCTCCGATTCCAATTGCAGTAGTAACTCCATAACCTTGTTTTACAACTTGGTCAGCAGCTTCGTAAGTTAAAGTTCCAGACTTAGATACGATTCCTACGTTTCCTTTCTTGAAGATAAATCCTGGCATAATACCAACTTTAGCTTCATCTGGAGTAATAACTCCTGGACAGTTAGGACCAACTAATCTACAATCTTTATCAGCGATATATTCTTTTACCTTAGTCATATCTGCTACAGGAATTCCTTCTGTAATACAAATAATAACTTTGATTCCTGCATCTGCAGATTCCATAATAGCATCTGCTGCAAATGCTGGCGGTACAAAAATAATAGAAGTATCAGCTCCTACTTTAGTTACTGCATCTAGTACAGTATTAAATACTGGTCTGTCTAAGTGCGTTTGTCCTCCTTTTCCTGGAGTAACACCACCAACAACATTCGTTCCGTATTCTATCATTTGAGAAGCGTGGAAAGTTCCTTCGCTTCCTGTAAATCCTTGTACAATGATTTTTGAATCTTTATTTACTAAGACGCTCATTTATGTTATAATTATTTATTGTGTCAATATTTTGTTTTCGAACCTACGCAAAAGTAATTAGAAAATTTAAACTTTCTAAAATTTTTCGTAGTTTCTTTCTAATAAAGCAAAACTATATTTTTTGAAATTAAAAGTAAAATTTTTACATGAAAAATATAATGTAATTTAAAATTAACTTAACTTTTATACATAATCGTTTTAGGATAAAGACCTTATTTTTAGAAAATATTTAATGGTATATATACTTTCAAGAAATGTTTGTGGTCAAATAATGTATTACAAAATAAAAAATTGTAATTTGCAATTCTTGTCTAAAAGATAAGTATAACGCTTAAAACACTGAAATAGAAATGGAACTAGAATATAACTCTGAAAGAAAACCTTTGATTATTCCTGAATATGGACGACATATACAAAAATTAGTAAATCATTGTAAAACTCTTGAAGATAAAGATGAGAGAAATAAGATGGCAAAAGCGATCATAGATGTGATGGGAAATTTACAACCTCACCTTAGAGATGTTCCAGATTTCCAACACAAATTATGGGATCAATTATTTATCATGGCTAAATTTGATTTAGACGTTGATTCTCCATTTGAAAAGCCATCTAAAGAAGAATTAACTCAAAAACCTGAAAAACTTCCTTATCCAAAATCTGCTTCAAAATATAGATTCTACGGACATAACATTCAAACAATGATTGATGTTGCTCTAACTTGGGAGGAAGGTGAGCAAAAAGAAGCTTTGATTTTCGCTATTGCGAATCATATGAAGAAGTGTTTCTTAAATTGGAATAAAGATACTGTAAAAGATGATGTGATTTTTAATCATCTTTATGAGCTATCTGATGGAAAAATTGATTTAAGAGATTCTGAAGAAGTGCTTTCGGACTCTAAAAATCTTGTAAAAAAGAAGGTTATCAAAACTCCAAAGAAAAGCCCTAATAGTGTAGGTTTTTCTCAAAACAATAACCAAAGTAATTCTAACAATAGTAGCTATCGTACAAATAATCGTTCTAGCTACCAACAGAATAATAATCAAAGAAGAAATAATAATAACAATAAACCAAACTATCAAAGAACTAAAAAATAGAAATAAAATACATGGCTACATTTAAAATAGAAGGAGGACATAAATTAAGAGGAAGCATTACACCGCAAGGAGCAAAAAACGAAGCATTACAGATATTATGTGCCGTTTTACTTACGGATGAAAAAGTAATAATAGAAAATGTTCCTAATATTAGAGACGTAAATAAACTTATCTATATATTAGAACAACTAGGAGTTAAAAAAGAACAATTATCTCCAGACTCATATTGCTTCCAAGCAGATGATTTAAATTTAGCTTATTTAGAATCTGAACAATTCAAAAAAGACGGAAGTTCTTTAAGAGGTTCTATTATGATAGTAGGTCCTTTATTAGCACGTTTTGGTAAAGGTTATATTCCTAGACCAGGAGGTGATAAAATCGGAAGAAGAAGATTAGATACGCACTTTGAAGGATTTATTAAACTTGGTGCAAAATTTAGATATAATAGAGAAGAATATTTTTATGGTGTAGAAGCTGATGAATTACATGGAACTGACATGTTATTGGACGAAGCTTCTGTAACAGGAACTGCAAATATTGTAATGGCAGCTGTTCTTGCAAGAGGAACAACAACTATTTACAATGCAGCTTGTGAGCCATATTTACAACAACTTTGTAAGATGTTAAACAGAATGGGAGCAAAAATTTCAGGAATTGCTTCTAACCTATTAACAATTGAAGGAGTTGAAAAATTAGGAGGTTGTACACACAGAATTCTTCCAGATATGATTGAAATTGGAAGTTGGATTGGTATGGCTGCAATGACTAAATCTGAATTAACGATTAAGAATGTTAGTTGGAAGGATTTAGGAGTTATTCCTTCAGTATTTTCAAAGCTTGGAATTAAATTAGAGAAAGTAAATGATGATATTTACATTCCAGCTCAAGAATCTTATGAAGTACAAAACTACATGGATGGTTCTATCCTTACAGTTTCTGATGCTCCATGGCCAGGTTTCACACCGGATTTATTAAGTATCGTATTAGTCGTAGCTACGCAAGCAAAAGGAAGTGTTTTAATTCACCAAAAAATGTTTGAAAGTAGACTATTCTTCGTAGATAAATTAATTGATATGGGAGCGAAAGTAATTTTATGTGATCCACACAGAGCTACTGTAATTGGAATGAACCATGAATCTACTTTAAAAGCTACAACAATGACTTCCCCTGATATTAGAGCAGGAATTTCATTATTAATTGCTGCACTTTCTGCAAAAGGAACAAGTACAATTCATAATATCGAACAAATTGATAGAGGTTACCAATATATCGATGAAAGACTTCGCGCAATTGGAGCTAAAATTGAAAGAATTGATTAAATAGAAAGATACATTTTGTCAAATAATGTTAAAAACGCTCACAAATGTGGGCGTTTTTTCTGACAGGATGTCATAAAAACATTAATGGCAATGAATTTGTTTAGCAAAGTCAAAAATTATTATAATAAACATCTTATGAGCAAGAATAAAACAGACGATAAAGATTTAGAGAATAAAAACGTAAATAATGCAGAGGAGGCAACTCAAGAAAACTCAAAGCAAGAAAAGGCTGAGGATGTGAATCCTGTAGAAGAACTTGAGGGGCAAATAAAACAAGAAAAAGAAAAATTCTTACGTCTTTTTGCTGAGTTTGAAAATTATAAAAAAAGAACTGCAAAGGAAAGATTAGATTTATTTAAAACTGCCAACCAAGAATTAATGACAGTTTTACTGCCAATTTTAGATGATTTCGACAGAGGTTTGGCAGAAATCGAAAAATCTGAGGATGATACTTTATTCCAAGGAATGAAATTAATCTCTGACAAATTTAGAAACACACTTACTCAAAAAGGTCTTTTAGCTATTGAAGTAAAAGTTGGTGATGCATTTGATGCTGACGAACACGAAGCTATTACACAAATTCCTGCTCCATCAGAAGATTTAAAAGGAAAAATCATCGATGTAGTAGAACAAGGATATAAATTAGGAGACAAAACAATTCGTTTCCCTAAAGTAGTTATAGGACATTAATAATACCCCAAACAAGTCATGAAACAAGATTATTACGAAATACTTGGTGTTTCAAAGAGCGCTACAACAGTAGAGATTAAGAAAGCTTATAGAAAAATGGCTATCCAATATCACCCAGATAAAAATCCTGGTGATACGGAAGCTGAAGAAAAATTTAAAAAAGCTGCTGAAGCATATGAAATACTAAGTGACGAGAATAAGAAAGCTCGTTATGATCAGTTTGGACATGCTGCATTCGAAGGCGGTGCTGGAGGCGGAGGTTTCCACGGTGCTGGAGGAATGAACATGGATGATATCTTTAGTCAGTTTGGAGACATCTTCGGAAGCGCCTTTGGTGGCGGTGGTGGATTCGGAGGAGGTTTTGGTGGCGGTGGAAGCCGTGGGCCAAGAAGAGCTAAAGGTTCAAACCTAAGAATCCGAGTGAAACTTACTTTAGAAGATATCGCTAATGGTGTTGAGAAGAAAGTAAAAGTAAAAAGAAAAGTACAAGCAGATGGTGTAAGTTACGCTACTTGTTCTACATGTAATGGTGCTGGACAAGTAATGAAAGTTACAAATACTATTTTAGGTAGAATGCAAACTGCTGCTACTTGTCACACTTGTCAAGGAACTGGGCAAACTATTAGAAACAAACCAAGTGGAACAGATGCATTTGGAATGGTTACAAAAGAGGAAATGGTTTCAATTAAAATTCCTGCTGGAGTTACAGAAGGAATTCAACTAAAAGTAAGTGGAAAAGGAAATGATGCACCTGGTGATCATTCTATTCCTGGTGACTTATTAGTTGTAATTGAAGAATTAGCTCACGATACTTTAACGAGAGAAGGAAATAATTTACACTATGATTTATATATCAGTTTTTCAGATGCTGCTTTAGGAGCTTCTAAAGAAATTGAAACTGTTACTGGTAAAGTTAAAATTCCAATCAAACAAGGAACACAATCTGGAAAGATTTTACGTTTAAGAGGAAAAGGATTACCAAGTATCGAAGGATATGGAACTGGAGATTTATTAGTTCATGTAAACGTTTGGACTCCTCAGAGTTTAAATAAAGAACAAAAAGCATTTTTCGAAAAAATGTCTGAAGATTCTAATTTCACTCCAAAACCTTCAAAATCAGAGAAATCTTTCTTTGACAAGGTAAAAGACATGTTTTCATAACAAAAATATTTAAGAAAAGTCTTGCATATATTAAAGTCATCACATATATTTGCATTGTTATTAGACACATACTAATAATGACTTTTTCTTTTTCATAGCAATTTTTCCCACTCAATCTTAGAGTGGGTTTTGTTTTTTATAGAAGTATCTTTTTATTTTTTAAAACAAATCTCTTCTTCTTTTTATATAAATAATCAAATTGACTTTATTTAATTAAAAATAGACAATACTACACTCTATATAAAATCCCCCTACTCTTTTTTTAGATCTGTTTATATTATAGGTGTTTTAATTTTATTTAATGTCCTACCACAAACTCTTTTTTTTAGGAATTTTATTGATTTTAAAAAAATACTTATCTCACTTTACTTCATATATAACAACCTATAAATGAATATTTAAAAAAAACGTGTGTTTTTTACTACAAATTCCCATTAAGGCATAATTATTGTTAATTTTTCAAAAAAACTTTATTAAAATGAACAAAAAATTACTATTAAACACTTTATTTCTATTGCCTTTTGTAGGGTTTAATCAGAACATACAAACTCCTACAGGAAATAAAATCAAAACATCTGAAACTAATAATTTCAGAGAAAAAGTTGCTGAAATAGACAAGTACTGGAGAGAAAACGATGGAAACTATAAATCTAGTGGTATTAAGGTTTATGAAAGATGGAAACATGCATGGGAAAATAAAGTAAATCAAGATGGAAGTTTATTTTCTTCAGAACAAATTACAGAAGTTTGGGAGAATAATTTAAACAAAAGAGAAACCAATGACGAAATGAATTCTTGGATTCCTTTAGGTCCTTTTGATAATGGAACAGATGGACAATTAAATAGTTCTTCTGGACAAGGACGATTGAATATTTCACTTGTAGATCCTAATAATCCTGATGTAATTTATTGTGGAGCTCCTAATGGTGGTCTTTGGAAATCTATTGATCATGGAAACAACTGGGAGTCTTTAACTAGTTTTTCCGTTTTTCGTGGAGTATCTGGTATCGCTGTAGATTATAATAACTCTGATGTGATATATATTTCTACTGGTGATGAAGATGGATTAAAAAGTAGCTCACATGGAATTTTTAAATCTACAGATCAAGGTATCACATGGAATAAACTAGAAAATTTCCCAGATAATATAGTTACTGGAGAAATTTTAATCGACCCTAATAATTCTAATATTTTATGGGTTTGCTCATTTGAAGGGCTGTTCAAAAGTTCTGACGCGGGAGAAACTTGGGAAAATGTATTACCAGGAAAAGTTAGAGAGATTAGATTAAATCCTAGTAATTCATCTATTATTTATGCTGTAAAAGGAAATGATCAAGGATGGAGTCAATCTTCCTCTAAAATTTATAAATCTATAGATTCGGGTTTAAATTTCACACCATTAAATTCTATTCCTGGGAATAATGGACGAATAGCTATAGCTGTAACACCAGCAAACCCAGATGTTATTTATGCTTTAGTTTCAGATTCAGATGATGATTATCAAGGAGTGTACAAATCTTCTGATGGAGGGGAAACCTTTCAGCAAAGACATAGTATTTATACTTCTGATTTGTATAATAACAGTGGACAGGTTTATTATAATTTAGCAATTACTGTTTCGGATGTAGATGAAGATATTGTTTATACAGGTTGCCTTTATTTATATAAATCTCTTAATGGTGGACTTAGTTTTGAAGCTGCTGACTATTCAATTCATGTTGACATTCATGATTTAAAATTTTACAATAACAAACTTTACATCTGTTCAGATGGAGGTATTTATACTTCTGAAGATAATTTAATTTTTAGTAATAAATCAAAAGGATTAAATATAAGTGAGGTATATAATATTGCCAATTCATCGAATTCATCAGATAATATAATTAGTGGTCTACAAGATAATGGTGGATATTATTATGATGAAGATACTTGGCGTTTTTTTGCTAGTGGTGATGGTGTTTCCGTAGCTATTGATCCTTTGAACGTAAATATATATTACATAGCATTACAATATGGACATAGATTGGCAAAATATGATAATACTTCAGGTTATTCAGAAACCATGATCATTACTGATTATGGAAGAGGTAATTGGGTAACACCATTAGAAATTGGTAATCAAGGAACATTATATGTTGGGTACGAACAATTATTTAAAATTGAGAATAATGAACTAGTTTTAGCAACAGAAACAGAAATTAGCTTTGATGGAAAAATAAGAAATATAAAAATAGACCCTACAAACGATAAGCGTGTTTTGGTTTCAACAAGAAAGCGACTTTATCTTGCTTCTGAGACTACTAATGGTAAGCTAGAACTTGAAGAAATAATGTCTTTTACTGAAGAGGAATCTAATTCTATTTTAAAAATGGAATTTAATCAAAATAATCCTTCTTTAATTTATGTAACAACATATGAAGGAATTTATAAATCTTATGACAACGGACAAACATGGGAAAATATCACCCATAATTTACCGACAGAACTAGGAGCTGGAAATCTAATTGCACATCAAAAAAACTCCCCAAATAATACGGTTTATTTAACACAATCCAATTATATCTACTATACCGATGACACAATGGAAGAATGGGTTTTATATAATACGGATTTACCGAATGTAAGAATCTCTGATTTAGAAATCAACACAGTTGAAAATCATTTAATTATTTCTACTTATGGGCGTGGAGTTTGGAGAAATTCGGTTACAGAGACAAGTTTAAATGTAGAAAATCCTTCTATAGCTGATTCCAAACAAATACAAATAATTCCGAACCCGATAAACAGTACTGCTACAATTAACACTTCAATAAATGAAGAATCAACTGTTTACGTTTATGATTTAAATGGAAAATTAAGAACAAAAGAGAGTTTTGAGAAAATTACACCAAATACCGTCTTGAATTTTGAAACAATTCCGAATGGTGTATATCTTCTTAAGATTATTTCTGAAAAACATTTAATTTCTAAAAAAATATTGATTCAAAAATAAAACAATAAAGTCTATCCTAATATAACTAGATTTCAATTTTTGAGTAGGCTTTAAATCTATAAACACTTATTAAACATTTTTTTTATGAAAACAATTTACTTTACTTTATGGCTAGTACTATTTAGTACTTTCATCTATGCGCAAAATATTTCGTTTGAAGATGAAAATTTAAAAAATGCATTACTATCAACAAACTGCGTGGACTCAAATGAAGACGGAACACCTGATTCAAACGCAGATACAAATTCGGATGGTGAAATTTCTGTTGAAGAAGCCGAAGCAATCAAAAAACTTTATTTAAAAAATTTAGAAATTGAATCTTTTGATGAAATAACAAATTTTATAAACTTAGAGTTTCTAAATCTGTCTCAAAATCCTATTTCGAATCTAGATGTCTCGAATCTAGAAAATTTGGAATATTTAAACTTAGGAAATGTTACAGCCTTAGAAAATATTGATATTTCAAATAATCCAAATTTAAAAACATTATTTTTAAATAGCACAGCTATAGGGATTCTTGATTTATCAAATAATTTAAATTTAGAGACTTTAGGAATTGGAGATACAAATATTACTACTATAGACTTATCTGATTTAACCTCTTTAAAAAAATTATATACCAGTGGTGATACTCTATTAAATTTAGATTTATCAGGTAACACTAACTTAGAAGAACTGACTTGTTTTTTTGTAAATATCACTAGTCTAGATTTATCTAACAATTTAAATATTAAAAAATTATATTTATATGGAGTAGAAATCACTAGTCTAGATTTATCAAATAATACCAATTTAGAAGAACTAACTTGTTCCTTTATGGATATTCCTAACCTTGATCTATCAAATAATACCAATATAGAAGAACTAACTTGTTCTTTTATGGATATTCCTAACCTTGATCTATCGAATAATATAAATATAAAAAAATTATCTGTTTCGGATTTAGAAATTCCCAATCTTGATTTATCAAATAACATAAATTTAGAAGTATTTAACATGGATTATATGAGTATTACTCCAGATCTATCAAATAATCTTAATCTAGAAGAATTAACAGTTTCCTTTTCAGATATCTCTTATTTTGATATAACGGAAAACATAAAATTAAAATATATTCAATTTTATGATACTAATCTAGAAAACATAGAGGTCTCACATTTAGAAAACCTAGAAATATTAGCGTTGACAAACAGCAAAATACAAGAATTTGAATTAAAAGATATATCATCTTTAGAACAACTTTATATATTTGAAAATGAAAACCTTAAAAAACTTCATATTGAAAACACAAGTTTAAAAGGAATATACGCATCTGATTCTAACATCTCAGAACTTTACATTATTAATAACCTTCAACTGGAAGATTTAAATATTCAAAATAATCCACTTTATTTCGTAGAATTAAAAAACATCTCTCCTTTAAATTCTTTTCAGTTTCTACCTTCAAATATTCAAACTGTTTGTACAGATTCAGAAAGTTTAGAATACGTTACTACAGAAATAGAAAATGCTGTTTTTGGTGCAGAGATTAGCACAGATTGTGGGATCTCAGAATATGAAGTTTTTGGAAATATTTTTTATGATAATGATTTAGATGGTTGTCAAGATGAAAGTAAAATCAAATCTAAGGTTAAATTTAAAGTTGTAAAAGAATCAGGAAATTATTTCTATACTGCCATTCGTAAAAATGGAAAATTTGAAATTCCTTTAGAAGCGGGAACTTATACTATATATCCTCAATTAGAAAATGATTCTTTTTTCGAGATTAGCCCAGCTAGTTTTGATGTTACATTCTCTGAAGAAAGTGAAGAAAATAGAATAGAGCAAAATTTATGTATAACTCCTGTTGATGATATTACAGATGCTGAGATTAATATGGTTTATGTTTCTTCAAATAGCCCAGAGAAAATGCATTTTAAAGTAATCTATAAAAACAAGGGAAACCAGAATATTTCGGGTAAAATTAAATTAAATCTAGGTCAGCTTCCAGAATATATAAGTTCTTCATTAGAAGAATTTGCAATAAATGATGATGGAAAAGAAATTATTTGGGAATATGAAAATTTAGCACCGTTAGAAGAAAGAGTGATTATGGTTAAGATTCAAACAAATGTTGATAGTAGTGACCTTAATACACATATGTATTTAATTATGAGCCATCTAGAAGAAAATGAATCTATTGAATTAGATAATTTTAGATATAATTTCCATATGTCAGGTCCTAACAATTTAAAAAGGTGTCTACAAGGTGATGTTTTAACCATAGAAGAAGTAGGTGATTTCATTAACTACACTATTAATTTTCAACAATTTAAACCAGAACTTAAAGAGAATTTAATCATAACTGACATCTTAAATACTGCTAAATTTGATTTAGAAACTGTAGAATTAATAAGCGCTAGTCATTCTTGTACTATGAAGTTAACAAATAATCATTTAGAATTTATATTTGATAAAATATTTATGAATAATGAAATTGGAAAAAATAATGGTTATGTTAGTTTTAAAGTGAAAACTCTAGAAAGTTTAGGTTTAAATGATGAAATCAAAAATAAGGCGTCTATATATTTTGATGAAGATGCTGCTTTGGTTACTAATAATGAGATAACTACTGTAGGTGTTCTTTCGGTTGAGAATTCTAATATAGATTCTTCTATTCGTTTATTTCCAAATCCAACTTCAGAAATTTTAAATATCTCTTCGGATAATAATTTAGAAAAAATTGAAATCTATTCAATTCTTGGAAAACAAGTAAAAGAAGTTCTTTTAAAGAAAACATCTAATATTCATCAATTAGATGTTTCAAAATTAGACTCTGGAATTTATTTTATTGAAATCACTTCAGAAAAAGGAATATCTAGAGAGAAAATATATATCAAATAATTCATTAAATTTAATTTTGCAAAAAGACACATTTTCTTAAGTGTGTCTTTTTTTTAAAGCCATTCGTTCTAAAGTTCTTAGAAAAACTGAAGCTTTTAATCCCTAATAAACACGAGAGTTTGAACTAAAAAAAATAGTTATTACCTTCTAAATTATTTATTTTTTCAATACTTTAGCAAAAATTTATTTTAAACAAATAAGAAATGAAAAATACTGCATTATCACATATACATGAAGCACTTGGAGCAAAAATGGTTCCTTTTGCTGGTTATAATATGCCTGTTCAATACGAAGGTGTAAACATCGAACACGAAACAGTACGTGAAGGAGTTGGTGTATTTGATGTTTCTCACATGGGAGAGTTTTTCTTAAAAGGAGAGAATGCTTTAGCTTTAATTCAAAAAGTTACTACAAATGACGCTTCAAAATTAGTTGTAGGAAAAGCGCAGTATAGTTGTATGCCTAACAATGACGGAGGAATTGTAGATGATTTATTAATATATAAAATTGCTGAGGATGAGTACATGTTAGTTGTAAACGCTTCTAACATTGAAAAAGATTGGAATTGGATTTCACAACACAACGATTTAGGTGTGGAAATGGAAAACAAATCTGATGAATATTCATTATTAGCTGTACAAGGGCCAAAAGCTGCTGAGGCTTTACAATCTTTAACAGATGTTGATCTAATCAATATGAAATATTATACTTTCGATTCTGGAAAATTTGCTGGAATTGATAATGTAATCTTATCTGCTACTGGATATACTGGATCAGGAGGATTTGAAATTTATTTCAGAAATGAAGATGCGGAAGCTATTTGGAATGCTGTTTTTGAAGCTGGAAAAGATTTCGGAATCAAGCCAATTGGTTTAGCTGCTCGTGATACGCTACGTTTAGAAATGGGATTCTGTTTATATGGAAATGATATCGATGATACTACATCTCCTATCGAAGCAGGTTTAGGATGGATTACAAAATTCACAAAAGATTTCGTAAATGCTGAGGGAATTAAAGCTGATAAGGAAAACGGTGTTTCTCGTAAATTAGTTGCTTTCGAATTAAAAGACAAAGGAATTCCTCGTCAAGGATATGATATCGTAGATGCGGAAGGAAACAAAATCGGAAATGTAACTTCTGGTACAATGAGTCCTTCTATGAAAAAAGCAATCGGATTAGGATATGTTCCAAAAGAATTATCTAAAGCTGGTAGCGAGATTTTAATTCAAGTACGTAAAAAAGCATTAAAAGCAGAGGTTGTAAAATTACCTTTCTACAAAAAATAATTAGCTTTTTCATAAAATATAGAAAAGTCGGCAATAATTTATCATTATTACCGACTTTTTTTCGTTTTTAATCCATTTATTTTTAAAAATAATTATATTTAGAGAAAAAATTAACTCTAAAGATGTTTAAAAATAAATTTATATATATATTCTTATTAATTTTCTATTTCTCACATAGTCAAAATGAATCTAATATTTGGTATTTTGGAAAAAATGCTGGGTTAGATTTTTCTTCTGGAGAACCTATTCCTATTAGCGATAGCGCAATGATAACAAAAGAAGGTTGCTCTACAATTTGTGATACGGATGGAAATCTTTTATTTTACACTGATGGAATAACTGTATTTAATAAATCTCATGAAATAATGGAGAATGGTGAAGAACTCTTTGGAGATTCTTCTAGCACCTCTTCTTCTATCATCTTAAAACAACCTAATACTGAAAATATTTATTACATCATTACTTGTGATGCTTTAGAGAATGACGGTGAAAAAGGTTTGAATTATTCTACTGTAGACATAAATCTTAATGGTGGTTTGGGAAAAGTTATATTTAAAAATCAATTTATACATGGACCTTCTTCAGAAAAATTAACTGCAATCTATAATGAAGAACAAAATTTCTTTTGGATTGTTTCGCCTAGATTGAATACTGATGAAATTTATTCATACAAATTAACTTCTAGTGGAATTTATTCAAATCCAGTAATTTCAAATTTGGATGAGATAGTATTAGAAAAAGATGCTGTAGGTATGATTAAAATCAGTCCAAACGGAGAGAAAGTAGCTATGGCTTTTCATAGTAAAAAAGTTGTTCTTTTTGATTTTAATTTAGATACAGGTGTACTTTACAATCAAAGAAATTTACAAGAAGATGAAGAATATTTTTACGCATTAGAATTTTCTCCGAACAGCAAATTATTATATTCCACTGTTTATGATCCTGCTAAATTATATCAGTATGATATAAGCTTGGATAATTTAAATGACATTATAGATTCTAAAGTTGCAATACCAGTGCAAACAGAGAGAATTGGTTCTTTACAACTAGCAAAAGATCTTAAAATTTATTGTGTTAACCCTAGTTCTGAATTTATTTCAGTAATAAACAACCCTGACAAAAATGGCTTAGAATGTAATTTTGAACAAAATAAAATCATTTTAGAAGATGAAACAAGAAATCTAATTGGACTTCCTTCTTATGTTTCTACATATTTTAAAAATCCAGATATTCTAGCTGACACATACTGTATTAATACTGAAATAAATTTTACAATTCCTGAATATGATGGAAATATAAATTCTATAACATGGTATTTTGAAAACTCTGAAACTTCAAATGAATATCCTGGTAAATTCACCTTTGATCAAGAAGGTATTTATACTATTAAAGCAGATATAGAAACGCTTGAAGGTTTAGATTTTGAAGTTGAAATCGAAATCGAAATTTTTGAAACTCCTCATATTATTGATGTAGACAATTTTGCCTTATGTATCAATGAAGATTTTTTAACAATATATCCAGAAGGTATAGGAATTAACTTGATTGAGTATCAAGATATAAATGATTTTAATTGGGAATTTTATTACACAGAAAATGATGCTATTGATAAAATCAATAAAATAAACTATCCTTTTGAGATTTATGATTTAAATATTGAATTTCTTTATGTTAGAATTGAAAATAAAAAATATTACAAATGTCATTCAATATACAAAGCACCTGTTTATATCGGTTCAGACACATCTTTTACTTTGAATGATATTGTTATTTGCGACTCAAAAGATGAAATTGAAATTGAAGGCCCATATGGCTTTGATAATTATTTATGGTCAACTAACGAAACTACTAAAAATATCACGATAAAAAATCAAGGGATATATAGTTTAAGTGTTTGGAATAATGGTGAAGAACATTGTATGACTACAGATGATTTTATTTTAATTTATGAAACAAAAGTAGATATTGAAGAAATTGAAACAAAAGAGTGGTCCTATGAAAATAATTCTATAAATATTAAAGTTAAAACAGATGGAGATTTCGAATTCTCTTTGGATAATATTGAATTTCAAAAAGAAAGTTATTTTGAAAATTTAAAATATGGAAATCATACAGTTTACATCAGAAAAGAAAATGGATGTCTTACAATTAAAGAAGTTGTCATCTTAGACTATCCGAGATACTTCTCACCTAACAACGATGGAATTCATGATTACTGGAAGATTCATAATGTTGAAAACTCTAAAAAATCAAAGCTTTATATTTTTGATCGTTATGGTAAAATAATAACTGAAGTTTACACAAGAGGAAAAGGATGGGATGGTAAGAAAAATGGACTAGAATTACCTTCTTCTGATTATTGGTTTTTATTTGTGAAAGAAAATGGTGAAGAACATAGAGGTCATTTTACTTTGAAAAGATAAAAAACAGATACAAATATATATCAAAATAAAAAGAGCTTACTAAAATTAGTAAGCTCTTTTCGATTATTGTAGTGAAATTAATTATTGTTTAATTTCAGATTTCTCATAGTTAAATAACTCGTCAATATCCATTTCTTTGATAGTTCCAAGTTTACTTAAAGCTTCCATATCAACAGCTTCTTTATTTCCAACAACTAAAGTAGTAAAGTTTTTACCTTTGATGTTTTCATTAAAGAATTCTACTAAATCTTCCACAGTTAATTTCTGAACTTCTTCATACATTTCTTTACGGAAATCATGTTCGAATCCTAATTTTTGAATTCTCTCATAGTTCCAGAAAATGTCATCTTTAGTAATTCTTTCTGCTGCAATTTTCTTTAAAGTTGCATTTTTAGCAGCATTAAATTGAGATTCCGCAGTTGGAATATTATTCATTAAGTGCATCATTGCATCTACAGCTTCATTTAATTTATTAGCTTGTGTTCCAATGTATGCCATCACATAGTTAGACTCGTCAGCTTTTCTAGCTTGAGAATAAGAAGAGAATGCAGAATAAGCTAAAGATTTTGACTCACGAATTTCTTGGAAAACGATTGAAGATAATCCGCTTCCGAAATAAGTGTTGAATAATTTAGCTACAGCCATTGATTTTTTGTCAAACTTCTTATCTTTTGCTAAGAACAATAATTCAGCTTGTACCATATCGTACTCAGCAAATAATACTTCTGCTTTAGTCGATTGCTCTTGGTATTCTTTAGCAACTGGATAATCTTTTAATTCTCCTGCAACTTTGTGGTGTAATTGAATTGCTTTTGTAGTTGAAGCTAAATCATTTCCATAATAGAACATTCTTTGCTTGTAACCATTTAATTCTTTTACCATATCTACTAATTCTTGAGGATCAATAGACATCATTTCATTGTATGATAAGATATTTCTGAATCTAGAATCTTCACCGTATTTAGCGTAGTTCTGAAGACCTCCCCAAAGAATTGCACCTTTGTTCATCTTAGTATCTTGTCTTCCTTTCATAATTCTGTCAACATATTTAGCATATGCTTCTTTATCTGAAGTAACATTTGCCATAAGGTTTTCTAATAATTCTAAACCTTTATCCATGTTCTTTTGTAAACCAGAAATATAAATCACAGAACGCTCATTCCCTACTTGCACACCATATTTGATTCCTAATTTGTAGAATTCTTTCTTAATGTCTTCTGCAGAAATTTTGTCAGTTCCTAAATAATCAATAAATCCTACAGCGTGAGCTAATTTCTTATTATTATCTCTTCCCATGTCGAAAATAATATTTAAATCAAATAAATCATTTGTTTTATTTTCAACATAAGAAATTTCAATTCCGTTTTCTAATTTTTGAGATTTAATCTCTGATTTATAATCAACGAATTTTGGTTTTAAATCTGGAGATTTTGTATTCTCAAATTTTGCTAAGAAAGGAGATTTATCATTTCTGTTAACTTCTACTGGAGTAATTCCTGGATTCTTAACTTTTACGATATTTTTATCTTCACCTTTTCTCTTATAAACAATAACTTGGTTGTTATCTTTATAGAATTTATTAGCAAAATCTACGATATCTTTCTTTGTGATAGATCTTAATTCGTTGTTGAAGTTTACAACATCAGACCAATCTTGATTATGAATAAATGCATTATAATATGCAGAAGCTACAGCAGTACTATTCTCATAAGATCTCTTATCTGATAATTCCATATCATTGATAACAGCCTCTAATAACCAATCATCAAATTTTCCTTGTTTTACAAGCTCGATTTGAGATAAAAGTAAATCTTTAACTTCCTCTAAAGATTGTCCTCCTTTTGGCATTCCATTTAATACGTGGAATCCATAATCGTTTAAAGATTGTGTATAAGAAGTTCCGTATTGTAACTCTTGTTTTTGGTTTAAGTTTAAGTCGATAAGTCCAGCAGCACTATTTGCTAAAATCATATCAACCATCTTCACCATTTTTTCTTCTTTTGATCCAATTCCTTCTGCACGGTAAGCAATGTTTACAGTTTCAGCAGTTGGTCCGAAAACTTCTTTTACAACAGTTTTAGTAATTGGTTGCTCTGTTGGTAAAGTTGGATGCGTAACATCTTTATGTTTGAATCCTCCAAAATATTTATCAACTGTTTTAATAGTAGCATCAAAATCTAAATCTCCTACTAATACAACTGACATATTATTTGGCACATAATATTTATCAAAATATGCGTGAATCGCTTCTAAAGAAGGGCTTTTTAAATGTTCAGATGTTCCAATTGTATTTTGTTGTCCGTAAGGGTGGTTTGGGAATAACCCATCTAACATTGCAGCCCACATTTTACGACCATCATTATCTTGTCCTCTGTTGAATTCTTCATAAACAGCTTCTAATTCTGTATGGAATAAACGTAGTACTAATTGACTAAAACGCTCACTTTCTAATGAAGCCCATTTTTCTAATTCATTTGCAGGAATTTTATTTTTATATACAGTTTCTTCAACCCAAGTGTGTGCGTTAGTTCCTTCTGCACCAATTGAAGAAGTCATTTTATCATACTCATTTGCAATTGCATATGTAGAAGCAATGTTCGAAACAGAATCAATTTCTCTATAAATTGCTTCTTTCTTAGCTTCATCTTTTTCTGCAGCGTGCTTTTCGTATAAATCAGAAATTTGTTTTAAGTAACCTTTTTCTGTTTCCCAATCTTTAGTACCAATTTCATCTGTTCCTTTGAATACCATGTGCTCTAAGTAGTGAGCTAAACCAGTATTATCTTTTGGATCGTAATTCGAACCTGCTTTAACAGCAATATAAGTTTGAATTTTTGGCTCATCCGAATTTTTACTTAAATATACTTTTAAACCATTTTTTAAAGTATATAAACGTAATCCTGTAGGATCGTTTTCTACTGTTTCATACTCATATCCACTAGCATCTTTTTGTACGGCAGCTGCAGATGAGTTTTCAACATCTTTTGATGATTTTTGCTCACATGACCCAAGTACTAAGGCTAAAGATAGTAAGCTTACATAATGAAGATTTCTCATTTTTTTAGTTAGTGATTAATTATTGTTTAAATTAAATTTCGTTTGAAAATACTCGTATTTGTATTCAACGAACAGATATTGTTTCTTAATATTTTGTTAAAATTATTATTCTTTTCATAAAAACTAATTTTCCATAGCTTGATTTCAATATTACAATAAAAAATTTAAATAAAAATCAATTTAAATAACTTATTGTTAATTTATTATAAAAAAATAAGGTTAAAACAATGATTACCATTTGTTTTAACCTTATTAAAAATTAAAATACTAAACATTATCACGATTGATTTTGTAAGGGACTTCTGAGTGTAACTCTGAAATTATGTATTCCGACAGCAATTTTCATAATTTTCTCTCTTTTTTCAAAGTATTTTATTCGAATTTTCTCTTTGATTATTTTTAATCTTTTTACACCAGCA
>NZ_JADOTV010000029.1 GCF_015767245.1 Aureivirga sp. CE67 | reverse complement strand
TTTTTTTTGGTAATTTTGTTTCCATGCTGTAATTGATTTTTGTTTGTGTCAGAGCCAACAATATAATCTTTTACAGCTTTTTTTATTCAATTGATTCTTAAATATATATTTTTAAACAGATTCAATTAGAAATAGAAAACCAAAAATATAAATCGTTCAACTTAAATTTAAAAAAATGAAAAACATATTATTAATTCTTAGTTTTATTTCATGCTTTAATTTATTTTCACAAGAATTACCGACAGAACCAGCAAAAGGTTTTGCATTTCCTTTAGGGAGTAAGTTTACAATTAAATTATACCCAACAGATTCTATTAACTTTAATTACAGCATAATCAAATTTGAAGAATACAGAGGAGTTGTAAATTTATTTGAAGATGAACTATTTTCTGAAACCGAAAACTATGAAGAAAATACTATTGAATTTTATTTTTGTTATGCCACAACTGGAGATACTGAAGAGGAAAAAGAAAAAAACATGAAAATAGTTTTAAAAGCAAAAAACAGAACCAAATATATTTTAGAATACGTTTCTGACATTCAAAGAGAGGAAGATGGTGAATTTGAGAATACATCAAATGTAGGTTTATTCCCAAATGCATCAGCAACTGAAATGTGGCCATATATGATTTACCATATTGGCTTGTCCGATTTTAAACTTATTGAAAAATAAATATCTCAAAAATCTCAATATATTTATGCGATTTTTAAAAAGTAAATAATTTATAATAAAATGAAAAAAATATTACTATCTGCTACAATTCTTCTTTTAACGATAAGCTGTGTCAAAGATGAAGAAAAACCATTGCTTACAAATTCAAGTGAAATAAGAATTGATAATAATATATTTACTTCTGGACCAAAGGATCCGTTTACAATAGACAATGCATATATTAATAATGATATTCTAACTATTACAATAGATTATGGTGGTGGTTGTGGAACGGTTTCTTATGATTTAGTAACTTCAGATAGTTATTTAACTACAGATCCTTTACAGAAAAATATTCGATTAGCTTTTGATGATAATGATAATTGTGAAGCTTTGAAAGAATTGCTTTTAAATTTCGATTTGAGTAAAATTCAAGATGAAAATTCTGATAAGATTATTATTAATCTGGAAAATTGGGACGAGCCTTTGGAATATAATTATTAAAATTCAGTTTATATATTAGTACACATTTGTTATGAAAAAAATGATTCTAGTTTAATGAAAGGAGGTTATTCTGGACCTGATAAACGTTAAATAAAAAACATATCTTTTAGCTTTTAAATCTCTATTTAAAGGCTTTTTTCTATTTTCACAGAATATTTATTACCAAAAAATTAAAAATTACTATGAATAAAATAATTAAGATTAGTTTTATACTAATTCTGTTATTTACAACTATGCACGTTACAGCACAAAATGTAACAGAAAATGAAAAATTCAAAAATTTTATACAAATCTGGGGATTATTAAAATATCATAATCCAAAAATTGCAAAAGGAGATTATGATTATAATAAAGAGTTTATCGAGGAATTTAATAAGCTTCAAAATATCTCAGATAGAAAAAAAATAAATCAGGAATTATTCGATTGGATTTCGAAATTTGAATCAGGAAAAGAAAAAATTAAACGAAAAAAGGATTTCATTAATAAAAAGAATATTTTCAAGTTAAACAACGATGTTAATTGGATTACTAATTCTGGTTTTGATGAAAAACTTGAAAGTAAATTAAAGCAAATAGAATTCAATCTTGTAAAAAAACAATTTTATGCTACGATAAATAGTATTACCAAAGATGTTTCTTTTGAAAATGACAAAAAACTAGAAAATTTTGATGTGAATAACATTGCTCATAGATATTTGTTTTTGGCTTCGTTTTGGAATCAAATGAAATACTGGAATGTCAATATTCATCTGACTGAAATAAAATGGTCAAAAGTTTTAAAACTTTCTATAATAGATTTTAAAAAAGAAGGAAAAGAAAACTTTGAAAAAGCAAAGGAAATTATCATTTCATATTTAAATGATTCGCATTCAGATTATAAATTTAGTAAGACTTTAAAATCTCTGAAATATTTCCCAAGTTTTGGTGGTAGAATTGTAAATGATTCTTTGGTGATTACTAAAATTCATAATGAAGAAATTTTCAGAAAAGACTCTTTGAATATTGGAGATGTAATTTATAAAGTAAATAATATAGAATTTAAAAATTACTATGAGAATAAATTTTCAAAAGTAATTAGTGCTTCTAATGATAATTATTTGAGAAGTTTTCAAGACATATTATTTCATTTAGCATCAAAAGAGGATTCGATTTATGTTGAAATTTTTAAAAAAAACGGACATATAAGTAAAAAGTACATTCAATTAAAATCGTACAAAGAAATATATAAAAACAGAAAAAAGAAGACAACATCCAAAAATTGGTTTGAAATTGAAAAAGGAATTGGCTATTTAAATCTTGAGAAAATCTCTAAAAAAGAATTAAAAAATGCTTTTAAACAATTCGAAAAAACAAATGGGATTATAATTGATTTAAGAAATTATCCAAAACAAATAATGCCAAAGGATATTGCAAAATATATTTATCCTAAAAAGAAAGTTTATGTAAAATACTTAGCTCCTATGTATCCTTCTTACGGAAAATATGAAAGTAATTGGAAATTTAATTTTATTATTGATAATTCAGCTGCAGGGAAAAATAATAAAAACTATTATAAAGGAAAAATTGTTTTAATTGTTGACAGAAAAACTGGAAGTCTTGCTGAATTTATTGGGATGGAAATACAGTGCGCTCCAAATTGTATCACCATCGGGGAACAAACTTTTGGAGCAGTTATGAATCGTAATCAAATTGATTTAATCGACGGAACTTATGTTGATTTTACGGGAATGGGAGCTTATTATCCTGATAACGTTGGTGTGCAAAGAAAAGGATTGAAAATTGATGTGAAAATATCTGAACAAGCTAAGAATAATAACTCTAATCTTTATATAGAAAAAGCAATTGAGATTATTAAAAAAGATAATTAACACCATTATTAAAATAACTAAAATACGTATTTTGGTTTGATTTTTGCTTTAAAGAGTGTTTTTTAACTATAATTTTATACGTTTTTATAAAGTTATAGTTTAATTAAATTATTTAAGCAAAATTTAAACTTCAAAAAAACTATGAAAATCATTAAATTACTTTCGATTTTAGCAATCGTTTTTAGTTTTAGTAGCTGTACTTTCAGAACGTATTATTTAAATTCAACAAAAGCTATTGAAAATTTCACTATAAATGAAGATAAAAAAATGGCTATTTATCCATTTATTTCTACGGATTCAAATGTGCGAAAAATAAGTACAGATTTATTTATTGAAAAATTAGATACAAGTCTTATTAAATCTATTATCAAACCTAAATCGGTAGATTCTATTTTTACTAAAAATAAAATATATGCTCTACCAAACAACATTCCAGATGAATTAATTGAAGACATCAGTAAAATTATAGATAGTGAATATTTACTTGTTGGATATATAATAAACTGGAACGAAACCGATGAAAATCATGAAGGTTTAGTAGAACAAAAATTAAGTATAATTGATTTAAAACAGAAGAAAGAAATTTGGAATATTAGTAATAAGGTTTACATCTCAGCTCCTGATGAAGACACTTATATTATTGACTCTCCACAATCGGCATATGATAAACTTGCGAAAAGAACAATAAAGGAGTTGAGTAAAATCAGTAATATTAAAAGGAAAACAATTTCTAATACTAAAGGAGCTTGGTAAATTTTAAATTTGAAAATATTTTATCAAAATAATCTTATAAAAGTCAAAAAAAAGCATGAATACAAAAACAAAAGGAATTTTAAGAAGTCTTTTAAACATAATAATTTTCATCATAGTTTATACTTTTATTGTAAAAATTGATTATCTCTTTAATGAATATTTCAAACATGACATTGATATTTTCCAATCCTCTATTACGATTACGAAATTTCAGATTTTTCTAATTTTTCTGTTTTTTTATATTTTGATTTTATTTCTAATAAAGCCTAGGAAATTAAGTGAAAAATTAAGTTTTATAAATAAAAAATATGTTCAAATTTTATTTTTTGGACCTTTGTTTGGGCTATTTTTAACTTGGAACTCTTATAATATCATAACTGGTGTTTCTTTGATGATTAATAAAATAAAAGATGAAGGTGAAATTAACCGAACAATTAAAATCGGATATTATAGTTATGAAACAAAAAAACTTTTCCTTTTAGATGATGGTTTTGAAGATATAGAAATGAGTGCAAAAACGTATAAAAGTTTGTCTGACACTACAAAAATAGAATTGAAATTCAAAAAAGGTATTTTACAAATTCCTTATGATCCTATTCCGACTGAAAGAAATTTTAAATAAAATTCCACAAAAAGAGTTGAAGAATTAAAACTTCAACTCTTTTTCGTTTCAATCTATATCAATCAAAAAAATAAACTGAAGAAAACAAAGACAATTATTAAAAAATGCTATAAAACTCAATGAATCTTCTTGACTTAAAATTTGAAATGTAAATACTAAAACGTATTTTTAATATGTTATACTTTAATAAAAAACGTATGGATATGAAAAGAACATGGCAGTTTACAACTTTATTTTTATTTTTCTCTTTTTTCATTTTTAGTCAAACATCTAATAACAAGATTTTTGTGAAAGAAATGAAAGGAATTAATGATTCTGAAAAAATTCAGAATGCTTTAAAAGAAGCTTATGATTCTAAAAAAGAGACGGAGATAATTTTTGAAAATAAAGAATACGTTTTAAGAGTAAAGGAAGAATCTAAATACTTAATGCAATTGAATAATTATCACGATTTGGTTTTAAACTTCAATAATGCAAAATTTAAACTAGACAATTATAAAAAACTAATTCATATTGAAGCTTCAGATCGTATTACTTTAAAAAATCTGTATTTCGACTTTAATACACTTCCTTTTTCGCAAGGAATTATTACTTCCGTATCAAAAGATAAAAAAACAATAAAAGTCCGAACAGATGAAGGTTATCCTGCTTTTCAACGAATTGTAAATAATACTGATATTTATTTTGGTTTAGTAAATGATAAAATAAGCGGCAAACACCCTAAAAAAGATACAAGACCATTTTATAATGTTTCGGAAATAAGTAGGATTAATAACTCCAATGCTAGTATAACTTTTCAAAACCCTGGAAATATTGAACCTGGAGATACATTTTTATTTATTGGAGCAAAAAAGGATTTTAAAGGATTGATTAATATCGAAAACTCAAATTCTATAAATATCCAAAATATCGTCATCTACTCTACTCCTTTTCACGTTATTAATATTGAAAATTCTGAAACAAATATTGATATGTTAAAAGTAAAAACAAAAAAGAATCGATTGTTTTCAGCTTCGGCAATGGGAATTATTGTAAAAAATAATAGAGAAAAGGTGTCGATTTCAAATTCTTATTTTGAAGCTTTAGGAAAAGATGTTGTTTCAGTAGAAAAAGATCCTTTGAAATTAAAAAAGAAATTGAGCGAAAATCAGGTGATTTTAAAAATAAAAAATACAAACAGCATAAATCTTCAAAAGGATGATATTCTTGTTTTTTATAATGAAAAAAGTGGAGAAGAAATTGGAGAAAATAGGATTTCTTCCGTTGTAAAACAAAACAATACAGATTATCTAATTACTTTTAAAAACAATACTAATATCAAATCTGATAGAAAAAGATATTTAAATAAAATTTTAGTTTATTCAAAATCTCAAAACAATCAAGGGTTTGAAATCTCAAATTCTATTTTTGAAAACAATCACAACAATGCAATTAGCATTTATTCTGGTGAAAACTTGAGTTTTGATAATTTAAAGTTCAAACGAAATGTAAAATATGCGCTTAAATTTGAAAAAAATATTAATCTAAAAAAAGGATTTGATATTGAAAATATTAGTATTAAAAATTCTTCGTTTAATGAAATTTACTCTTCAAGAACAGGAATTGATTTTGCTATAAGTTCGATTATTTTCAGCAATCCTTATGACGATAAAAATGACCTCATCAACTCTATAAATATTGAAGGAAACTATTTTAAACAACCTTGTAATATTAGTGCCATTACAATTCAAAACACGATGAATACCAATATTTCGAAAAACAAAGTAGAAATTGCAAAAAAGTGTTCCGCAGATTTCAGTTATTATCTTAAATATTTGGATGAGAATAATAAACTAACACAAAAAGACAATAATTTTATAATTGAATAAAAAAAAAGCTTAAACAATTTAGTTTAAGCTTTTTCTGTTTTTAAGACATTCTAATATAATTTAGAAATTCATCCTTAAATTTTTGTTCTTTAAATTTCCCTCGAAACTCACTTGTAATAGTATTACTAGAAATATCTTTAATTCCTCTTGAATTTACACACAAATGCTTAGCATCAATCATACAAGCTATATCTTCCGTTTGCAAAATATCTTGAAGTTCTTCTACAATCTGCAAAGTTAGTCTTTCTTGAACTTGCGGACGTTTTGAAAAATAATTCACAATTCGATTCATTTTCGATAATCCAATTATTTTTCCTGAAGAAATATACGCTACATGAGCCACTCCAATAATTGGAAGCAAATGATGCTCGCAAGTTGAATAGACAACTATATTTTTCTCCACAACCATTTCATTATATTGATACGAATTTAAAAAGGAAGAAGTGACTGGTTTTTTCTTCGGGTCCAATCCTGAAAACAATTCAAGCACAAAAGATTTTGCTACTCGTCGGGGGGTATTCTTCAAACTATCGTCTTTTAAGTCTAAACCTAAAACTTCCATTATATGTCTTACGTCTTTTTCTATCAATTCCATTTTCTCTTCATCAGAGATGTCAAAAGCATTTTCACTCATTGGCGTGATTGCAAGTTTTTTTGACGAAAATCTCTCTTTATTGTTTTTCATAAGTAAAATATTAGACTTGTATTCCTAAATTAAGAAAATCAACTATAAATTCCTAGATAACAAATAATTATATCTCAAAAGAAAAGTAAATTCATTTTTTCAAAACAATAACATAATATTTCACTATATTAAAGGTTAATAATTTTAAAGGGTCGTATGAGTAGATTTGTAGTGAAAATTTTATTGTTATTAAATGTTATTTTTTGTTTTTCGCAGAATAATAATGCTGAATATTTATACAATAAGATTGAAGATTCAAACAAAGCTCAATTTCAATATTATTTAAAAAAATATGAAGATTCGATTCAAAAAAATCCTGAAGATTTAGAAAGTCAAATTCAAAGATGTCTTTTTCTAGAAAAATATATAGAAAATCAGGATAATTCAGATTCTTCCAAACAAGAAAACCTTCGGAAATTAGCACAATTTCAAAACCAAATTTATAGTCAATTTAGAAATCATCCTAAAACGATTCTTTACCAATTAAATCATCTTTCTCCTGCAAAACATAAACAAATTCTAGAAAATGCGGAATATTTAATTAAAACTAATAAAGGAAATTGGACTAACAATCAAAAAAGTATTGTTTATGAGCATTTAGCAAATTTATATTTAGAAAAAAACAATAAATTAGCTATTAAATATGCTGAAAATGCTGCACAATTTAATCCTAAAAAAGACTATTCTTTTATTATTGCAAGAGCTCATTATAAAATGGGTAATAAAAATACCGCAACTGAAGTTCTGACAAATAGCTTGGATAAAAATCATCATATAAGCGAATTAAGCAAAAAAGCGAACTTATTATTTGAAATAGGTAAAGTTGATTTAGCTTCAAATACTTATAAAAGAGTTTTAAAGGAAGATTCTACTTATGTTTTAAATAAACATGTAGCAAAATTATTCGAACAAAATCATGAGTATAAATTAGCCAGAAAATTTTTGGTAAAAGATACTGTTGGAAATTGGAATAAAATTGCGCATTTACAAGAATTATTAAACTTTGACATTAAATATTCAGACCCAGAAACTACAATAGAAACTTATAGAAGATTACAACAGTTAAATCCAAAAGATGATTTTTTCGGAATTAAACGCCTTGATATTTTCTTTAAAGATCCTACCTCAACATGGAAATGGTCAGAAGTTCTTCATGTTTTGATTTTTATAGGATTTATAGCTTGCCTCCTATTGATTCCTTTTCTATGGATTTTACCAATTATTGGACTTGAAGTTGTTTTAAAAAATCGAAATATTAAAATTATTCGTAAAACTCCTTTTGATTGGTCAATTCGATTTTTCTGGTATGTAAGTTTTTGTTATTTATTGGCAACTTCTTTAGTTGTTTTCGTTTTTGAATATCAAGATTTTATTGCTATTTATTTAAAAGTTGGAGAAGTAGAAAGTTATACTGAGCAAGCAATTTCGACTTTAGCACAAGCTCATGAAATGATTTTCTTTGTCTTTCTAATGTTTATCACTACACTTTTTACTTTAAACAAAAAAAGACTTGAATATTATTATAACTCAGATTTTAGTATTTATAATATGGTTCTTTATGGTTTTATTTTCGTGATTTTTAATAGTCTTTTACTAAAAGGTCTTGATTATATTTTCCATGTAGAAGAAGTTGTAAATATATCTTATTTCTCAGCAGCAAAAGAAGAAGTTGCAGCTGTTCTTAAAGAATACGGTTTTCCAGTAGCTTTCCTACTTGTAGCGATTATTGTGCCTATTTATGAAGAAACAATTTTTAGAGGAATCATTCTTGGTTCTGTAGAAAAACATATTGGTTTTAGATTGGCTAATATTTTTCAAGCTTGTCTTTTTGGTTTAGTTCACGGAAGTCTACAACTTTTTATCTTCTATTTTATTTTTGGTTTTATTCTCGGAATCGTAGCAAAAAAAGGACAAAGTTTATTAGCAAATATTGTTTTTCACGGAATAAATAATATGGTTGTACTCTATTCTCTTACAAACTTCTAATTTTTGATAAAAAATATTTTCAAATTTTAACACTATAAACTGACATTTCTCATTGCAGTAAAAATTAATCCGAATTACACTAAAAACATAAGGTTTTCTTAACAAAATTTTGCTTGTTTTCTAAGGTTAAAAGTGAATTAAGAAGTATCTTTGTATCACAAAATTTTTGATTATGAGTAAGGCGATTTATATTGCAACAAGCGAACCAAATAGTGGAAAATCCATCGTAACACTAGGTCTAATGCGTATGCTTTTAGGACGAACTGCAAGTGTTGGATATTTCCGTCCTATTATTGATGATTTTAAAGAAGGAGAAACAGATAATCATATTGATACTGTTTTATCTCATTTTGAAATTGACTTAAAATTTGAAGAAGCATATGCATTCAAAAGAAGTGAGATTGTTGCAAAACGGAACAGTGGAAAAGTTGGTGATGTTATCGATACAATTATCCAAAAGTTTAAAGCCTTAGAAGAACGTTTTGATTTTGTTTTAGTAGAAGGAACGGATTTTTCTGGTGAAGGATTGGTAATTGAAATGGATGTAAATGTTTTAGTCGCTAAAAACCTTGGAATACCAGCAATTATTGTTGGTTCTGGTATCGGAAAAACTTTAGAAGAATTGGTTGGAAGTATTCATATTGCTTATGATTCTTTCAAAGAAAAAGAAGTGGAAGTTCTTTCTGTAATTGCTAATAAAGTTGAAGTTCAAAATATTGAATTAGTTAAAAACGGAATTGAAAATAATCTTCCAAAAAATATTATTGTAGAAGCAATTCCTAAAATTGCTGCACTTTCGAATCCTACTGTAAAGGAAATTGTAGAAGCTTTGGAAGCTCATGTGATTCTTGGTGAAGAATATTTAAACAACCAAGTTGAAAATGTGAATGTTGGAGCAATGCAATTAAGAAATTATCTGACGCATTTAAAACAAGATAATTTAGTAATTACACCAGGTGATAGAGCTGATATTATTTTAGGAGCTTTACAAGCAAATTTATCTGCAAATTATCCAAAAGTTTCAGGAATTGTTCTGACTGGAGGATTGATTCCAGAAGATTCGATTGTAAAATTAATTGAAGGTCTTTCTCGAATTGTTCCTATTATTTCTGTAGAAGACGGAACTTTCGCAACTGCAAACAAAGTAGGATCAATCGATTCGAAAATTTACGCAAATAACAAAGATAAAATCTTAACTTCTCTAAAAACTTTTGATGAATATGTAGAGCCAGATCGTTTAGCTGAAAAATTAATCACATTTGAGTCGAATGGAATTACACCTAGAATGTTCCAATACAATTTAGTACAAAGAGCAAGAAAAGAGAAAAAACATATCGTACTTCCAGAAGGAGCTGATGAAAGAGTTTTAGAAGCTGCTGCACGTCTTTCGTATGTTGATATTGTAAAAGTTACGCTTTTAGGAGATATTGACAGAATTCAGAGAAAGGCTGCTGTTCTTGGAATTACAATCGATTATGATAAAGTAGACATCATCAATCCTGTGGAGTCAAAATATTATACTGATTTTGTGGAAACTTTCTATAATTTAAGAAAACACAAAAATGTCAACATGGATATGGCGAAAGATATGATGGCAGATGTATCTTATTTTGGAACGATGATGGTGTATAAAGGTCTAGCTGATGGAATGGTTTCTGGAGCTGCACATACAACGCAACATACAATTCGTCCAGCATTACAATTCATTAAAACAAAACCAAATGTTTCTGTAGTTTCTTCTGTATTCTTTATGTGTTTAGAAGATAGAGTTTCTGTGTTTGGAGATTGTGCGATTAATCCAAATCCAACAGCTTCTCAATTAGCAGAAATTGCAATTTCTTCAGCAGAATCAGCAAAAGCTTTTGGAATTGAACCAAGAGTTGCAATGCTTTCATATTCTTCAGGAACTTCAGGGAAAGGAGAAGATGTAGATAAAGTTAGAACAGCAACAGAAATCGTGAAGAAAATGCGTCCAGAACTAAAAGTTGAAGGACCAATTCAATATGATGCGGCTGTAGATTTCAATGTTGGTAAGAGTAAATTGCCAGATTCGGAAGTTGCAGGACAAGCAAATGTTTTAATTTTCCCTGATTTAAATACTGGAAATAATACTTATAAAGCTGTACAAAGAGAAACTGGAGCTTTAGCAATTGGACCGATGTTACAAGGTTTAAATGCTCCTGTAAATGATTTAAGTCGTGGATGTACGGTAGATGATATTTATAATACTGTAATTCTTACTGCGATTCAAGCGCAAGGATTATAATTTTAAACAAAAAGAATCACTCGATATGAATATATTAATTATAAATAGTGGAAGTTCTTCTATTAAATACCAATTAATTCAAATGCCAGCCGAAACAGTAATTTGTTCTGGAATGGTGGAAAGAATTGGAATAGCAGACTCACAAGTTCATTATAAAACAGATAATAACTCTATTTCTGAAACGCTTTTTATTGAAAATCATAAAGTTGGTTTAGAAAAAATTACAAGCTTTCTTTTAGATGAAAAAGTTGGTGTAATTAAGAGTAAAAATGATATTCGAGCAGTTGGACATAGAGTTGTTCATGGAGGAAGTACTTTTTCTAAAACAACAATTATTGATGAAGAAGTAAAAGCAAAAATCAAAGAATTATTTTCTTTAGCGCCACTTCACAATCCAGCAAATTACCAAGGAATTGAAGTTGCTTCAGAATTATTTGATACAGCAATTCAAATTGCAGTTTTCGATACGGCTTTTCATCAAACTATGCCGACAGAAGCTTATAAATATGCAATTCCAAATAAATTCTTAGAAGAAGAACAAATTCGTTCTTATGGTTTCCATGGAACAAGTCATAAATATGTTTCTGAGAAAGCAATTGAGATGTTAGGAAAAGAAAATTCTAAAATCATCACAATTCACCTTGGAAATGGTTGTAGTATGACAGCTATAAAAGATGGAAAAAGTATGGATACTACACTTGGTTTTGGTCCGATGAATGGATTAATTATGGGAACTAGATCTGGAGATGTAGATCAATCTGTGATTTTCTATTTGGTTGAAAAACTTGGAATTTCTTTAAAAAAAGTAAATACTATTTTACAAAAAGAAAGTGGAATGCTTGGTTTAACTGGATTTAGCGATTTGAGAGATATTGAAGCAAATGCTGAAAATGGAAACGAAGAATGCCAATTAGCTCTTGAAATGAATGCTTATAGAATCAAAAAATATATTGGTTCTTATGCAGTAATCATGAATGGTTTAGATGCAATTGTATTTACTGCTGGAATTGGAGAAAATTCTGATGTAATCCGTAAATTAGTTTGTACAGATATGGAATATCTTGGAATTGAATTAAACACTGAGATAAACGAAATTCGTTCTAAAGAAAATAGAAAAATTAATACTGAAAACTCAAAAGTAGATATTTTAGTAATTCCTACAAATGAAGAAATCGAAATAGCGAAACAATCTTATGAATTGATTGAATCGTAATTTTCTTAGAGCTTGTTTAAAATTGTATCAGAATTTATTTTATAGTTTATTAAAATGCTATTTTGAAGTATTTTTTGGAGTGCATAGCATCGCTATGGAGGAGAAAAAATACAAAAAAGAGCTTTTAAGAAGCGTTTAAACTGTTTTGATATAAATTTAAACAAGCTCTTAAAATTATCTTCATAAAAAACATAAATAAAAGAGATAGAATCACTTAAATCTATCTCTTTTATTTTTTACCAAATCTCACTTTTATTACATATTTCTTTTATTAAAAAAATTAAATGTTATATTAGTAAATTCTAATTTATTTATAATAAATTTGGAATTGTAAACATATTTTCTGACTAAAAAATTAAACAAACATACTTTTATTAATGGAAGTAATTGATATTATTGGATATACTGTGCCTGCCATTGTTACTGCTGGTGCTTCATATTATATTATGGCTAGTTTTTTAAAAAACGACGAAAAAAGAAGGAAGTTTGAACTTTTACAAGAAGGACAAAATACCGCTTTGCCATTAAGACTACAAGCTTACGAACGAATGACTCTTTTTCTTGAGAGAATAAGTCCGAATAAGATTGTGATGAGAATTCAGCCTATAAGCGAGAAAAAAGAAGATTACCTTAACTTGTTAGTTCAAAATATTGAGCAGGAATTCGAACATAACTTAACCCAACAAATCTATTTAACCAAAGAATGTTGGAATGCTATTTTAACTACAAAAAATACAACTATTCATTTATTAAAGAAAGCAACTGCAAACGTTGAAGTAAAAAATGCACAACAGTTGAGAGAAGAAGTTCTAAAACTTATGATTGAAGGAGAATCTCCGACAACTACTGGTTTAGCTTTCCTTAAAAATGAGGTAAGTATGATGATGGTTTAAAACCAATTTTAACATATGACTATTCCTAAATAATCATTAAAGATTTTTATAATAAAATATAAATTAGAGGTAATGAAAATTAAATTTCATTACCTTTTTTATTTTACACCCAACTCCTACTCTTTTCTTAACTCAAAAATACTACCCATACGGATAGTATAAAAAACCCATAGAATAATTACTTTTGAACTATTAATAAAATCATTTATGATAAAAAAATACTTTTGGATTCTTGGGGGACTTTTTTGTGGAACTTTTATGTTTTTATCACTTGATGTTCTTTTTCCTTATGCAGAAGGTAAAGAGATTATAAAAACTGAACTGTGGAAAAGTTTCTCTTTTTGGATGTTTTTTGGTTTTACATTTACATTTTTCTTCGACAAAATCAATAAGAAAGCCATTCAAAATAAAGAAAATAATTAAAATTTATTTCTGGTCAATTCTAATTTCAAAATCACAACATAAGACAATTTGTTGTGATTTTTCTTATTAAAGATCTAGCTAACCAAGTTTTGAAAATAAAGTGGTAAATTTAATAGAACTCAAAATTAGAATTCTGTTATGTTTAAAAAAATATTTTTCGCTGTTTTAATTCTAACATTTATTTCTTGTAAAAATGATGATAATGGAGACTACATTACTCCTGAGAAGAAAATTACTGGTTTTTTATATACTTCAACAAATCCTGTTGGTGAAAATGCAGTTTTAGGTTTCAAACAATTTGATGATGGAACTGTCGAAGAATTAGAAAACTCTCCTTTTTTCACAAAAGATATTGGGGCAAATATCGAAGGTGATTTTGATGCGCAGTTTTCTATTCGAATTGTTGACGATTTTCTTTTAGTTGTAAATGCCGGAAAAAATCCAGAAAATGGTTCTATTTCTGTTTTTAAAATCGATAAACCTACAGGAAATTTAACTTTAATTGATCAAACTCCTGAAAACGAATCTACTTTTAATATCGATAGCCAAGGGATTCGCCCAGTTACTTTAGCTATCACAGAACAAAACGGAAAAACCTGGGTTGTAGTCGGAAATCAACATTCTACATACGGTTTTGCTGGAGAAAGCGAAACTCCAAGCGGAGAATTTATTAATTCTGACAAAAGAAGTGTTGTTCTTTTTTCTCTAAATAAAAATACTGGAATTTTAACTTTTGAAACTATTATCGATTCGTATTTTGATGCAAATATTGGAGGAATTTCAAGTGTCGATTTCAACCAAAACGGTGATCGTCTTTCGGTTTCGACTTTAGGTATTTATCATTTCAGTGTTCCTTTTCCAAACCCAGATATTATAAAACCAAGTTATGTGAATTTTTACGATTTCAACAATGGAAATTCAACTTTAGCACATTCTTTCTTCCAAGATGGAATTAGTGGAACTACAGCTGCTGTTTGGTCTCCAAATGGAACTAGATCTTATGCTGCTAGCTTTAATTTAATTGAAGAAAAAATTGATCATGATGTGTATAGTTTAAATACTTCTACTTATGAAATTTCAGAAAACTTCAGAGCTGGAACTGGATTCGAACCTGGAACTTGTTGGTCAAATATCAGTTTAGACAAAAAAACTTTTTTTGCTGTAAACTTCGGAGAAAATGCAATTATTTCGTATAATATCGGGGAAGATGATGCAATTTCTGAAATCGAAAATGGAAGAGTCGAAGCAAAAGGTTTAGAACCAGATGAATTCAAAGATTTGATTAATTTAGGAAATTATGTTTATGTTATTTCTGCAATAAATGAACATAAAATTTCTATTTTCTATTTAAGTGCAAATGGAGTTTTAACTGAATTAGCAGATTCTCCTTATGAAATTCCAAGTTCCATCGGAAAAACTAGTGCTGATGAAATTTATCTTGGATTAGCAGGTTATGAACTTGAATAATTTTTAATTTTCTGTTCGGTTTTAGATTTTTCTGAGTCTTTATTTTGAATTCAAAATAAATAACCCATGAAAAAAACACTTCTAATTGTACTTTTTATTTGTACAAAAATTCTCTATTCTCAAAATCCAGAAATTGACAAGATATATCATATCAAAAAATTATTGACAGAATTCTCTGAAAATGAAGCTTTTTCTGGAACTGTTTTAATTGCTTCAAAAGGAGAATCTTTTTTTCAAGAATCTTATGGAATTGCGAATAGAGATTGGAATATTAAAATGGAAAACAATACAAAATTTGTGATTGGTTCTATTTCTAAATCCATGACTTCTACTCTAGTTGTAAAACTTGCTCAAGAAAAAAAACTAAACCTTGAAGACCCTATTTTAAAATATTTCCCAGAATTTTCTGCTGAAAAATATAAAAACATAACGATTCATCATCTGATCAGTAATACTTCAGGAATTCCAAATTACTTTTTATTAGACGGTTGGATTAAAGGAAATTTTAATAAATACTTTTCCAAAGAAGAATTTTTAAAAGAAATCGAAAAATTAGATTTATTTTTTGAACCAGGTGAAAGTTATCATTATTCGAATTCCAATTATTTTTTATTAAGCTTAATTATCGAAAAAGTCACGAATCTTCCTTTTGAAAAAGCAATCGACAAACATCTTTTTTTCCCTTTAAAAATGGAAAATACGGGAGTTTATCATTATGATAAAATTGTAAAAAATCTAGCTTCAGGATATCGTTTTTCAAAAAATGGAGGATATCGAAATCAAAATTACATCAATTATTTCCTATTCAATGGTGCAGGAAATATTTATTCTACAGCAGAAGATTTATTAAAATTTGAGCAACTTTTTTATTCTGACAATTATTTAAACAAAACTTCTAAAAAGATTCTTTTTAACCCAAAATATAGAAATGGCTGGAATGTAGAGGAATTTAAATTTGGAAATGAAGTTTTGAAAAACATCAATTATGATGGCCAAATCGAAGGTTATAGCACAATGCTTTATCGTTTTCCAGAAGAGAATCTTACAATCATTTTACTAGCAAATAACGGTATAGGTTATGAAGCAAAAAAATACATTATTGAAAGTATTTCGAAAATTATATTTTTAGGAAAACCAAAAGAAAAAACACCATTCTTCTTAGCTTTAAACAAGGCTGTTTATGAAGATAATCTCGATGTTGCAATTGAAAATTTTGAAAAAAACAAAGACAAATATTCTAAACATCCAGAATTAATCAGTGATTTAGCAAAACAATTAAGTTGGTCTGGATTGACAGAGAAAGCTGAAAAAATCTATCTTTTTGATCATAAATTATTTCCAAATGATATAAATCTAACCTTTGAAATTGCAGAATTCTACAAAGAAAACAATGAAATAAAAAAAGCAATTCCATTTTATAAAATAGTTCAAAAAGAATATCCTGAGAATAATTATATCAATTCAATGTTAAAAGAAAAAGATTAATTGTTTTTTTATTTAAAATTCATTCAAATTATTTAGAATATTTTTAATTTTAGATGCTCAGTTAAAATCAAACTAACAAATCAATGCTAAAAAAAATATTTACTTTTTCGATTATCACAATTTTTATTTCTTGTGATATGACTGAAAATTCAAAAGCAAAAAAAAATACTTCTGAAAAAAAGAAAGAAATAACGCAAGAAACAAATTCTTTAGACTCTACTTTTAACATCAAAGGTTGTGCGAAATATTGGAAACAAATCAGCCCGATGGAAAAAGAAAAAAAGGTTCTTATTCAGAAAATTTATAAGGAAAACCAAGGAAATGAATTAAATAATAAATTCCTAAAATCTTATTTAGATTCGGATTGGAAAATTGAAATGAAGAAAAACAATTATGATAAACATCTTTTCCCTATTTACCGTCTTTTTAAAGATGATGTTGGAATTGTTTCACATCATGCCAATAATTCTGAAAAAAATAAAATCGTAAAACATATTACAGAAATTCCAATTGAAAAAGAGATTAACCTGGTTTATTACCCAGAATATTTAGATTCAATTTTCAAGAATAAAAAGAAACCAACTATTTACACTTACTCAGAAAAAGGTAGAGAAACTAAAACAATTAAAGATTTTGGTTTCGGAAAAAGTAGATGTCTTCAATATTATGAATATTCATACGAACCAACGGATAATCCCGACAAAAATGTTGTTTTCGGTTCTCCGTTTAAGTTAGATTTAGAATATCAAAATTATCCAGAAATTGATGCTATTCTTCATGAAAACTTTATGAAAAACTGCTACGATTGCCCATCAAACGATGATCAATTAAAGACTTTTGCAAAATTAAAAGGTTACAAAAACTTATATTTTGCTTATGCAGATTCATTTCCAATCAACAATCAATTGGAATACCCAACCCGAGTTTTGGTTTACATCAGCGATGATAACAAAATGACTTTCCTTTGGGATATCGGCCTAGATTTATTAGGATGCGGTTGTGTTTAAAACATATAATGAAAATCTGGCGCACTTTTATAAAGTGTGCCCATTGTTTCTAGTATTTGTGTGATCATGAATTACTACACAAATATTAAAAAAATCTTTAATTCTTAAAATAAAAAAACTCCTCAGAAATTGAGGAGTTTTTCACAACACTAATGTCCATTAAATTTTAGGGGCTTCCCTACGGTCGGGCTATCCGCTATATCTTTTTCGGTTTCAAAAAACCAAAAAAGGATGCCGCTACTATCCCTAAGCCAAAAAAATCAACGGGGAAAATATAAACTTATCTAATCATGTTCTATTTTAAATCAAAAAATCTCATTCACTATCTTTCTAATATTCTTCCCATTTCCCATTGAATAATAATGCAAAACAGGAACATTTTTATTTTTCAATTCTTTGCTTTGCTCAATACACCACTGCACTCCTACTTCCGCAACTTCTTTATTTGATTTACATTTCAAAACCTCATCAATTAAAGTTTCTGGCAAATCCACACTAAATCGATGCGGTAATAAATTCAACTGGCGTTTTGTTGCAATTGGCTTCAAACCTGGAATAATCGGCACATGTATATCATGATCTCTACATTTTTCAACAAAATCAAAATATTTCTGATTATCAAAAAACATTTGTGTAATGATATAATCTGCACCATTTTCAATCTTTTGTTTCAAAAACTGAATATCTACATCCAAACTTGGAGCTTCCATATGCTTTTCAGGATAACCAGCAACTCCAATACAAAAATCCGTTTCTGCACAGTTTTCAATATTCGCATTCAAGTATTTCCCCTGATTCAAATCTTGAATTTGAGAAACTAATTCTGAAGCAAACTGATTTCCTTCTTTTTCAGCTTCAAAATAAATCTCAGATTTTATCGCATCTCCACGAAGTGCAACAACATTATCGATCTCTAAAAAATCTAAATCAATCAAAAAGTTCTCGGTTTCTTCTTTTGTGAAACCCCCACAAAGAATATGCGGAACAGCATCCACATCAAAACGATTTTGAATTGCAGCACAAATTCCAACTGTTCCAGGTCGCTTTCGAATGATTTCTTTCTTATACAAGCCATTTTCAGCTTGTTTAAACAAATATTCTTCTCTGTGGTAAGTTACATCTATAAAAGATGGATTAAACTCCATCAAAGGTTCTAAATTGGAAAATATCGATTGAATATTTTGTCCTTTCAATGGTGGTAAAATCTCAAAAGAGAAAAGAGTTCCGTTTTTATTTTTATTTATATGTTCAATTACTTTCATGATAATTCTAGATTTGGTGCTAACCATTTTGCTGCCTCTTCGACAGAAATATTTCTTTTCTCTGCATACACTTTCAATTGATCTTCTTTAATTTTTCCTAAACCAAAATAGCGAGCATTTTCATTTGCGAAATAATAACCACTTACACTCGCTGCTGGCCACATCGCAAGATTTTCGGTTAGTTTTACTCCAATTACTCCTTCCACATTCAATAATTTCCAAATCGTTTTTTTCTCCAAATGATCTGGACAAGCTGGATAACCTGGTGCAGGACGAATTCCTTTATATTTTTCTTTTATCAATTCATCATTTGAAAAAGTTTCTTCTTTCGCATATCCCCAATAATCTTTTCGAACTTGCTCATGAAGATATTCAGCAAATGCTTCAGCAAATCGATCTGCTAAAGCTTTTACCATGATAATCGAATAATCGTCATTTTCTTCTTCAAACTTTTTCACTAATTCCTCAGTTCCAAATCCTGTTGTCACACAAAAACATCCGATATAATCTTCCAATCCAGTTTCTTTTGGAGCAATAAAATCTGACAAAGAAAGATTTGGTTTTCCTTCTGATTTTTTTCCTTGTTGACGAAGTGTAATAAATCGATCTAAATACTCATTTTTTTCATCATAAATTTCAATGGTATCTCCAACAGAATTTGCTTTAAAAATTTGAAAAACAGCTTTTGCTTTTAACAAGTTTTCATCCAATATCATTTCGATAAAATCTAAAGCATCTTCGTATAATTTTGTAGCTTCTTCTCCCACAACTTCATCTTCTAAAATAGCTGGAAATTTTCCAAATAAATTCCAAGTTTTAAAGAAAGGAGTCCAATCAATGTAGTTAATTAAATACTTTAAATTAAAACCTTCAATTATTTGATTATCAATGTTTTGAGGTTTTTTAATTAAAGTTTTACCCCAATTTAAATTTAACCTATTTTCTGTAGATTTCTGATAATCAACATATTGCTTCTTTTTCGTCCTTGTAAGAAATTTTTCTCTAAAAACTTGATAATCAGACTTAATCGTTTTTTTATAATCTTCTCTATTATTTTTCAATAAATTACCGACAACTGTCACTGCTTTTGATGCATCATTTACATGAACCACAGCATCATATTCTGGATCAATTTTCACTGCGGTATGCGCTTTCGAAGTTGTCGCTCCTCCTATCAAAATTGGTACTGAAATTTTTTCTTTTTTCAGTGCTTTTGAAACAGTGATCATTTCATCTAAAGAAGGTGTAATCAAACCACTTAAACCTAAAATATCTGGTTGTTCTTTTTGAACAGTTTCCACAATTTTTTCTGGAGGAACCATCACTCCTAAATCTATAATTTCATAATTATTACAACCTAAAACTACACTTACAATATTTTTTCCAATATCATGTACATCTCCTTTCACTGTTGCCATCACAATTTTTCCTGCTGATTTTACTGAAGAATCTTTATCTTCTTCAATAAATGGTTGTAAATAAGCAACTGCTTTTTTCATCACACGAGCAGACTTCACAACTTGCGGTAAAAACATTTTTCCAGAACCAAACAAATCTCCTACGATTCCCATTCCTTCCATCAGATTTCCTTCAATAACTGTCAAAGGCTTTTCTGCTAATAATCTTGCTTCTTCTACATCTTCGATGATAAAACTGTCAATTCCTTTTACCAAAGCATGATTAATTCTAGATTGCAATTCTTCTCTTCTCCAAGACAGATCTTGTGTTTTTTTCTTTTGCTTATGATTCCCATCATTTTTGATTTCTTCTGCAAAAGCTAAAAGTCTTTCCGTAGCATCTTCTCTTCTATTTAAAATAACGTCTTCTACAAGCTCTAAAAGATTTTTCGGTATACTATCATAGATTTCCAATAAAGATGGATTTACAATACCTAGATTCAATCCATGTTGAATCCCATGATATAAAAAGACAGAATGCATTGCTTCTCGAATCGTATTATTTCCTCGAAAAGAAAAAGAAACATTACTTACACCTCCAGAAACATTTGCATAAGGTAAATTTTCACGAATCCATTTTGTAGCTCTAAAAAAATCTATTGCATTTGTTTCATGTTCTTTGATTCCTGTAGCAACAGGGAAAATATTTGGATCAAAAATGATATCTTCTGGTGGAAAGCCTACTTTTTGAACTAAAACTTTATACGAACGTTCACAAATTTCAATTCTACGATCATAAGTATCTGCTTGTCCAACCTCATCAAAAGCCATTACCACAACAGCTGCTCCGTAACGCAAAATAGTTTTCGCCTGCTGTATGAAAGCTTCTTCTCCTTCTTTTAAACTAATCGAATTTACAACTCCTTTTCCTTGAATCACCTGTAAACCTGCTTCGATAATTTCCCATTTTGAACTATCAATCATCACAGGAACTCTTGCAATATCTGGCTCAGACGCAATTAAATTCAGAAAATGAACCATTTCTTTTTTTCCATCCAGCATTCCTTCATCCATATTGATATCGATGATTTGCGCTCCATTTTCCACCTGATCTCTTGCAATTTCCAATGCTTCCTCATAATTTTCTTCTTTTATCAAGCGAAAAAATTTTCTAGAACCTGTCACATTTGTTCTCTCTCCGATATTGATAAAATTAGATTCTGGACGAACATTTAAAACTTCTAAACCAGATAATTTTAAATATCTATTTGTTTGCGTACTCATAGTCTTTCTGAATTTTTCTAGGTTCATATTTCGCAGCAATATCTGCGATAGCTCTAATATGCTCTGGCGTAGTTCCACAACATCCTCCGATAATATTTATAAGGTTTTCTTGTAAATATTGCTCAATAATCGCTTGCATTTCAGCAGCAGTCTCGTCATATTCTCCAAAAGCATTTGGTAAACCTGCATTCGGATGCGCAGAAGTGTGAAACTTTGATTCTACAGAAAGTCTTTCTAAAAATGGTAACAATTGTTTTGCACCCAAAGCACAATTAAATCCGACACTTAAAAGCGGAATATGAGAAATTGAGTTCAAGAAAGCTTCCACCGTTTGCCCTGAAAGTGTTCTTCCTGAATTATCTGTAATAGTCCCGGAAACCATAATTGGAATATTTAAACTTCTTTCTTCCTTTACTTCTTCAATAGCGAACAAAGCTGCTTTTGCATTCAGCGTATCAAAAATAGTTTCCACCAACAAAATATCTACTTCTGCATCTACCATTGCATTGATTTGCTCTTTATATGATTTTCGTAAAGTTTCAAAATCAATCGCACGGAAAGCTGGTCTGCTCACATCTGGTGACAAACTCGCTGTTCGGTTTGTAGGTCCAATGGAACCAGCAACATATCTTGGTTTTTCTTTTGTAGAATATTTTTTAGTTGCTGCTTTTGCAATTCGTACAGATTCAAAATTTAATTCATACACCAAATCTTCCATGTGATAATCTTCCATGGCGATACTTGTGCTTGAAAAAGTGTTTGTCTCAATGATGTCTGCTCCAGATTCCAAATATTTCTCATGAATTTCTTGAATTGCTTCTGGTTGCGTCAAAGAAAGTAAATCGTTATTTCCCTTTAGATCATGTGAAAAATCAGCAAAACGTTCTCCTCTATAATCTTCTTCTGAAAAATTATAGCGCTGGATCATCGTTCCCATTGCTCCGTCTAAAACTAAAATTCGTTTTTTTATGTCGTTTAAAATTGTGCTCATTTTTGATTAATTTAATCCTTGTTCTAAATCTTCTATTACATCTTCATAATGCTCCAAACCAACTGAAAGACGAACCAAACCATCTGCAATTCCTGCTGCATTTCTTTCCTCAGAAGAAAGTTTGCTATGCGTTGTAGAAGCAGGATGTGTTACAATTGTTCTTGTATCTCCAAGATTTGCGGTTAAAGAAGCTAGTTTTAATTGCTTCAACAGTTGCTTTCCAGCTTCCAAACCTTCTTTTAGTTCAAAAGCGATGATATTTCCTCCTTTTCGCATTTGTTTTTTGGCAATTTCATATTGAGGATGAGATTTTAGAAAAGGATATTTTACAGATTTTATCTTTGGATGTTTTTCTAAATATTCTGCTATTTTCAGTGCATTTTCACAATGTTTTTCTACTCGAAGCGCTAGTGTTTCTAAACTTTTAGAAAGAATCCAAGCGTTGAATGGAGAAAGTGAACTTCCTGTATTTCTTGCAAAAAGATAAATCTCTCTGATGTATTCTTTTTTTCCAACTACAATTCCTCCAAGTACTCTTCCTTGTCCATCAATAAGTTTTGTTGCAGAATGCAGTACCAAATCTGCTCCAAAATTGATTGGATTTTGTAAATATGGTGTAGCAAAACAATTGTCTACAATAAAGATCAGATTATGTTTTTTCGCAATCGCATTCAGTTTTTCTAAATCCACTACTTCTACTCCTGGGTTTGTTGGAGTTTCCACAAAAAGGATTTTGGTGTTTTCTTGAATCAAACTTTCGATTTCATCTGAATCTGCCGTGGTTCCGAAATAAGAAGTTTCTATGTTCCATTTTGGTAAAAAAGTAGTGAACAAACTATGCGTTGAACCAAAAACACTTTTACAAGAAACAATATGATCTCCAGAATTCAAAAGCGCAGCGAACGTATTGAAAATCGCAGCCATTCCTGTTGCAAAAGCATAACCATCTTCCGCATTTTCTAGAGCGCACATTTTTTGGATGAACTCTGTATTATTTGGATTTGTAAATCTAGAATAAATATTTCTGTCGATCTCTTCGGAGAAAGCAGCAGCCATTTGTTCTGGATTTTCGAAAGTGAAACTAGACGTAACGTATAAGGGTGTTGTGTGTTCTTTATTTTCACTTTTATTTATTTCTGTTCGAATTGCTTTTGTTTCAAAATTTGCAGCCATTTTTCTTGTTTTTAGATATTTAGAACTTTTTCCTTTTGTTCGGCTTAGGGATTGCAGCGGCATCCTTTTTTGCTTTTCTTCATCCAGTTGAATTAGCAAAAAAGATATAGCGGAAAGCCCGACACGTAGTGGAAGCTCCAAAAAAATTATATGATTATGATGTTATTTTTCTTGTTTGGGTTTAATAAACTTTTGTTATTAAATTTTCTTTTGTTAATTGCAAAACCGATTTCGACTTCGCTCAATCTCCGTGATTTTATTTTAGATTTTTTCTGATAATTTTAGAATATCTCCGAAAACTCCACGAGCGGTAACCTCTGCTCCTGCTCCTGCTCCTTGAATAATTATCGGATTTTCACCATAGGATTTTGTGTAAATTTCGAAAATAGAATCGGCTCCTTTCAACGTTCCTAAAGCGGAAGTTTTTGGAACAGAAACCAAATCAACATTCAGAGTTGCAGTTTCGGTTTTCGATAAATCTCCGTGTAAATCTCCAACATATCGAAGCACATGATTCTCTTTTTGGTTTTGTTTAATTTCTTCGAAAATCGGATTTAAAGCTTCCGATTGATTGTAAAATTCTTGAATCGAAAGTTGCTGAAAAGTCTCTGGTAAGAGATTTTTAATTTGAATTTCTGAAAATTCTTTTTCCAACTCCAATTCTCTTGCTAAAATCAATAATTTCCTTGCAACATCGTTTCCTGAAAGATCTTCTCGAGCATCTGGTTCTGTAAAACCTTTTAAAATTGCTTGGTTTAAAACTTCTGAAAAAGCAATATTTTTCTCTGAAAATTCATTAAAAATATAGCTCAACGAACCAGAAAAAATTCCTCGAATACGAGTAATATCTTCTCCAGAATCGTGTAAAAGTTTAATAGTATCAATTAGTGGAAGTCCAGCTCCAACATTAGTTTCATACAAGAAATGCTTGTTATATTTCTTCAGTTTTTGTCGAATTTCGTTGTAAAACGGAACAGATAAAGTATTTGCGATTTTGTTGGATGCTACAATATGGAAACCATTCTCGATTAATAATTGGTAATTTTTTGTGAATTCTTTGTTTGCCGTATTGTCAATCGCAATTAGGTTTTCCAGATGATTTTCTTTCGCAAAAGAAATTACATCCGCCACTTTATATTCTTTTTTGTTTGTATTAAAGTTTTCTTGCCAATTTCTGAAAGATAAATCTTCATTTAAAATAGCATTTTTACTATCCAGAATTGCGAAAATATTGATTTCTAAATTTCTTCTTTTCAGACAAGATTTTTTGTTTTCAACCAACTGATCAATCAATGCTTTTCCAACATTTCCTTTACCAAAAACAGCAATATTTATCTTTTTGGCAACATGAAATAATTTTTGATGAATAATATTAATCGCTTTTGTTTTATCATTTTTTTCAACTACCAAACAGATATTATTTCCAGAAATTGTATTGTTAATCAAAAGCGGTTGAATTTGATGTTGTGCTAAACTTTCTAAAGCTTTATGGAAATTTTCTAGTTTTTCTCCAACAGTTGTTAGAACACAAACTTCTTTTGAGTTTTCAATGTTTAAGTTATACGATTCAAAATTAGACTCTAAAGTTTCAATTGCTTTTTCTAACTGAGAATTATTCAAAACAATTTCGATTCCGATATCTAAAGTTGTTTGATTTAAAAAGAAAATCTCAATGTTTTGTTCAAAAAACAACTGAAAAACCAAAGATTCAAGTTTAGATTTTGATTCAAAATCTTTGATAGAAAATTGTAAAAGAGAAACATTTTCGATGCAATTGATACTTTTAAATTTCGAATCATTGTAAAAATGACGAATCAAAGTTCCTTCCGATTCTTGGTTGAATGTGTTTAAAATTCGTAATGGAATTTGCTTTTCTTTTAGTGGATTAATGGTTTTTGGATGTAAAATTGTCGCACCATAATTTGCTAAAACACTTGCTTCTTTATAATTCAAAATACCGATTTTTGTAGCTTTTGCAACCAATTCAGGATTTGCAGAATACACTCCATCGATGTGTGTGTAATTTTCAACTTCTTGCGCATTTAGAATATTTGCTAATAAAGTTGCGGAATAATTACTTCCATTTTTTCCAAGAGTCGTCGGTTTATTTTCTGTAGAAGAAGCTATAAAACCCGTAACAACAGGAATCGTATTTTTATTCCAATCTTGGAAATAATTCGTAACTTTTTCTGTACTTTCTTCCAACTGAACCTTTGCATTTCCGTAAGAATTATCTGTAACGAACAGCTTTCTGCTATCTACGAAATTGGCGCTGATATTTTCTTCTTTTAACAAAAGAGCAATTGCTTTTGCAGAAATAATTTCACCATAACCTAAAATTGCATCTTTGTGTTTTTCGCTGTTTTCATTTAAAAGATAAATTCCTTTTAAATAATTACCCAATTCTAGAAACTCTTCTTTGAATGGATTTGAACGAAAAGGCTCTAACTGATAATTTACAAACTCGTTGAATTCTCTAGAATAGGATTGTTTAGAAACTGATTTTTCGTAAATCTCTTCCAATTTTGCTGTTGTATTTCCTCTTGCAGAAACCACCACAACGATTTCTTCCTGATTTTTGATTTTATTTTTAATGGTATGAATCACATTTTGTAAACCTTTACCGTTTGCTAGCGATTTTCCGCCGAACTTTAAGACTTTCATTAGATTTGTTTTATAGGATTTGTTGAATGATGTTTGCGACTTGATCATGTTCAATCAGAAAAGCATCGTGTCCATGTGGAGATGAAATTTCGTGATAAAACACATTTTCTTTAATTGATTTTAAGTTTAGAAAAATTTCTCTATTTTCTGAAGCAGGAAAAAGCAAATCAGAATCGATTCCGACGATATGAATTGAACTGTTTAGTTCTTTTGCTTTAGAAATAAATTCCTTTTCATTTGGAAAAACTTCAATTGTTCCAAGAAGATGATTTACTAATTTATAAGCTCGTAAATCGAATCTTTCAGAAAGCTTTTCTCCATGAAAATCTAACCAATCTAAAACCTCAGCATTCTTAGTATTTTCAAATTTCACTTTGTAAGAATCTGGATTTCTATAGAAATTCATGGCGTGCTTTCTAGCTTTTTGCAAAGGCTTTTCGTCAGATTCCAATAATATTTCTTGGATATGAAGATTTGCTTTTAACCAATTTGTAGTTTTCCAATCTGAAGCAATTGAAACAATATTTTTCACTTTTGAAAAAGAAAAAGCTAATTCCCAAGTCAAAGCTCCACCAATCGAACCTCCAATAATAGAATGAAGTTCGTCGATTTGCAGTTCTTCTAAACCTTTTTGGAATAGTTTTGCAATGTCTTTTAGTGTAAAATCTTTGTAGTTTGGAATATAAAATTGATCGAAACCATTTCCAGGAATATTGAAAATAAGCACTGTAAATTTGTTTAAATCAATTGATTTTTCGGTTCCAACAATTGGATTCCACCAACCATTTTTTCCAGTGATTTCAGAATTACCTGTCAAAGCATGATTTACAAGAATAACTGGAGAAGTTCCTAATTCTTGACCAAAAACCTGATAAGACAGAGGAATTTTAGAATATGAAAATCCTTTTTCCGTTTGGAAATTTGAAATAATGATATGTTTTAATTTTTGCTCCATTTTGTGTTTAAAAGGAGTTCAAAAATTTAGAAGAAGTTATTTTGATTTAGAAATACAAAAAAATTATCGCACAGAAAAGCTGTGAAATTTAAAATCAAAAAATAAAGAAAATGTGAAAACAAATAGAAAAGTGTATAATCTGAATTATACTTTAAAGAAATTTCTCTGTGTTATCTTTCCAAAAACATTTGGTAGAATGTAGCACCTTCTCTGCAAAATTGCAAAGGGTTGCTAAGGTTTCAAAGGGTCTATTCCCTCCACCTTTCTTTATAACAACTAAATAAATTTAAGAACGGTTTTGTGATTGCAAAGTAATGGTAAGAAAATTTAAAATCCAACATAATTTTGAAAAAAAATAATTTATTTAACTTTTTTAAAAACAAAAAACACCATTAAACTACTGAAAGTCAATGATGTTTTTCATTAAAATATTTTTTAAAAAAATTATCTATTTAAATATAATTTCCCCTGATATGGTTCTTTTTCAGCTTCATTAAAATCTAAAACGAAGAAATAAACTCCAGCAGCTGCTCTCGTATTATCTCCATCTAATTGTCCGTTCCAATGTTTTCCTTTTTCGTCTGTGTAGACTTTATTTCCCCAGCGATTGTAAAATTCGATTTTATAATTTGGATATTTTTCAGCAAGATTTTTAATTACAAATAAATCGTTTATTCCATCTCCGTTTGGAGAGAATCCTTCTGGAATCTCTATCATTAATTCTTCACAATCTCCTATTTTTAAAAAGATTAAAATTTCATTCGTACAATTTTCATTAAGCGTATTTTTTAAATTCACTCTGATTTCCTGAGGTTTTGAATCAAAAGTATTTGGAAATGGAGAAGGTAATTCATTTCCTTCTTCATCGAAATAAGAAATCTCTACATTTTCTTGGTTATTGAGTAAATTCTCATGAATAGAAGATGTATCAAAAGAATAGATGATACCATCTTCAGTCTTACAACTTTTAATTAATAAATCATCTAAAACTGTAGGAACATCAAAAACAACAACCTCTTTTTTTACTTCATGTAAAACATTATTTTGCTCATAATTTAATGTAATTATATAATTCCCTGGAGAAGAATATAAATGAGAAGGATTTAAACCAAAAGCTATATTTGTATCAGAATCTGGTTCTCCAAAATCCCATTGTATATTTTGGATAAAATGTTCTTCAAAATCAATATTTAATTCTTCTCCAACACATATATTATCAACTGTAAAATCTGGGTCTTTAAAATGAGTTTGGATAAATGTAGGTAAACCAGCAGATCCAAATACTGTGAAATTTTCAAAAACTTGCTCAATTCCAACATCTACACCTTCAATATTTGGATTATTAATCACAAACATTCTCCCAAAAGAATGGATATAAATTTTCCTATCCATTCCTAATTGAAAACCTCCTAAAGAAGGATTATCATAAACAAGTAATTTCGATTCATTAATCTGTTCTTCTGTCGAATAACTTAAATCATATTTTAAAATCCCTTCATTGCAGTCTAAATATATATAAGTTGAATTTGAAGAAAATTCTATTCCATAAGGAGCAATATTATCTGTAATTGAAGACCTTAATTCTATCCTATTTGTTAAGGTTAAATCATTTTCAAAATCATAAACACAAGCAACTAATTCACTATTCTCTCTTATCGTCATAGCTACTTTCTTACCATTTGGTGAAAACTTCATTTGACCAAAAAGATATAATTTATTATCAATATCTGTATAAATAAAATCATCTTCAACTCCATTTTCTGTAACTTTTATAACTAAAAATTGATCTGGAACTGATAGATTTTCATCATAATCTTTTATAGTTGCAACATAATATGTATTAGTATTTATATCATAAACAGCAGAAAACTTCTCACTTATGTTCTCCTCTTCTAATATTATATTTTTATTATCTGTCACCCCTCCTAAACCATTATCCAAAGTCATATCTATTTCTGAAAAACTTAATTTGGGAGCATTACAAAATATATAATATTTGTTAGGATCATTAGGTTTAGGAATGATAATAGATGATTGGGTAGAAGATAGATTACTTAACAACCCTTCACCATTTAACATTATTTCATGATTCTGATTATATATGGTAACACCATCAGAATAAAATAATAAATTCCCTTCTGAATCAGAATGACAAGACGTTCCTTCTGGCGCAAAAATTGCATTCCCAGATAATTCACTTACGGGATTATTATTAAAGGTTATCCCATGATAATTACCAAAAAACCAATTACTTGTTTCTTTTTGAGCATGTATTAATTGTGTAAATAACAAGAATAATAGCCCTAAAATTAGATGTTGTTTTTTTTTCATAAGATTTTATTATTTATTTAAATATAATTTACTTTGAAAAGATTCTCTATCACCATCATTAAAATCTAAAACAAAGAAATAAACTCCAGCAGCTGCCCTTGTTTTATCTCCGTCTAATTGCCCATTCCAATGTTTTCCTTTTTCATCTGTGTAGACTTTATTTCCCCAACGATTGTAAAACTCGATTTTATAATTTGGGTATAATTCATAAAGATTTTTAATTACAAATAAATCATTAATTCCATCTCCGTTTGGAGAGAATCCTTCTGGAATCTCTATCATTAATTCTTCACAATCTTCCTCATTTTTAAATTTTATTTCAAAAGATGAAATATCATAGCATTCTGTCGTCTTATTTTCAATTCTGATATAAATCGTTTCTTCTTCTTGAAATTGTGAAATAAAAGTAATCGAATTTTCCTTAAACTGAGCATTTTCTTCTGAAATGTAAAAAGAATACTCATAAATATCTTGATTATAACTAAAATCATTTTGTTCTACATATTCTAAAATATTAAATTCTGTAGCTTCACCTTTACAAATAAAAAAATCTGGAATTGGTTCTTGATATGGGTTTTCATTTACTTCAAAAATAATAGACGTTTCATTTGTGCAATTTTCGTTTAAAGTATTAGTTAAAACAGCTGAAATTGTTTGTGAATTCGTTTCGAAAGTATCTGGAAATGGAGTTGGTAATTCGTTTCCTTCTTGATCGAAATAAGAAACTTCAACATTTTCTTGATTTCCAATTAATGTGGACTCAACTGATGATGTATCAAAGGAACCAATACCTGCACTATCATTTTCGCATGAATAAAAATCATTTATCTCATTTATATGGGGTACTTCATAAATAGTAATATTTTTATTTACCTCATAACTCTCATAACCTATTGTAATTTTCAAAGTAACTTCAAAATCACCTGGTGAAGAAAAAACATGAGTAGGACTTACATCATTTGAAATATTATCTTCAGAAACAGAATCTCCAAAATTCCATTCAATATTTGTTATCGAATCTATATCCAGATAAAAATTTGCACTATCACCAAAACATAAATTTTCAACATCAAAATCGACTTTCAAAAATAAGGAAGATTGAAAAGTTGGCAAACCTGAAGTACAGTATTTATCATCACCTAGAAACACATAATCTTTCTCAATATTTGTTCCAATATCATTTGGATTATGAATTACACTTAAATAATTTAAACCATTTATTGCAAAATAAATTTTAAGATCTGGTCCTAATTGTAGTGCTCTTGGATAATAAATTTCTTGTGTATTCTCAAATATATTTATTTTAGAACTAATTATCTCCTCCGTATTTTCTAAGCTTAAATTATACTGCTCAATATAATTATATTCCCCCCAATAAGATGCATACAAAACTTTACTATTTGCTGAAAATTCAATTCCATAACTAGATGCTATAGTTGAAAGCTGAATTGGATTTGAAAATTCACCTGTTAGTTTATCAAAATCAAGTAACCATAAACCCTGTTCCCAATTTGCAATTGCCAATTTTTTACCATCAGGAGAAAATTTCATATATCCAAAAGATGGACCATTAAAATTTAAATCTCCTAATTCGCTTACAACAAAAGTTGATTCAACTCCACTCTCTGTTAATTTATATGTAAGAAGTTGATTTGTATCTTTCCTAATTGTAACTATCCAATATGTATTTGTTTCTCCATTGAAATATGCAGCTAATTTTTCATAGGAATTTTGATGTATCAATATATCTTTTTCATCAGCAATAACTGCACCTAACCCTCCATTTAAATTTTTATCAATTTTAGAATATCTAAGTCCTAATCCTGATGGATAATTTTGAACTTGATCTACGGTAAAAAGGTAATAGAATTGATCTGAATTTATTGCTTCTAGAAAAACTGCTGAGTGTGTACTAGAATTTCCACCACTTAATTCATCCCCATTCATCAAAATAAGATTATTTTGATTATAAATAGTGGTACCATGGGAATAGAAAAGTAAATTACCTTCAGAATCTGAGATTGAAGAACAACCTTCATGTGTATTTAATTGACCATCCGACAAAGCTGAAGGAGGATCCGTATTAAAAGTTATTCCTGCGTTACCTCCAAAATACCAATTGTATCCTTCTTTTTGAGAAAAACAATTAAATATTATACTAAATAAAAAAACAAATAAGTAAAAATTCTTTTTCATAATAAGTTATATTTTAAGGATTATCTTTTCAAAGTAAAATGCCCGCGATATTCTTTTCCGTCTTTTTCTAGCAAAAACCAATAATCTGTAGAAGGTAGCTCTATTCCATTTTTGGTTCCATCCCAACCTTTTCCTCGTGGATATATTTTTTCTATTAATTTTCCATAGCGATCAAAAATATAAAGTTTAGCATTTTTTAAGTTTTCATTTCCATGTACTTGCCAATAATCATGGATTCCATCTCCATTTGGTGTAAAATATTTTGGATAAAACATCAGTGTAACTTCCTCTGAAACAACTCCACAACCATTTTTATCTCGGACATAAATAATATATTCTCCAAAAGTTAAATCTGTAAACTCATTGGAATCTTGGTAATTTTCTCCATCTAAAGAATATTCATAATCTCCTAAACCAGAAACTAATATTTCAATAACATTTTCTTGACTTGTCCAATCTTGGATTTTTATTTCTTCAATTATTGCTGCCGTAGATTGGTAAACTTCAAATTCATGAGTTGTTTCACAGGATTCTCCAAAAGTTACATCATTAGTTAAGGCAACAGAATATGTCCCGGCTTCTGAAATTTCAATCGAATTGGTTATTTCTCCAGTTGACCACTCTACACGACCATCAAACTCTGGAATTTCTAAAATCAAAGTATCTGAATTACAGAATATATATTCCTCCTCCAAATTTATTTCTGGTATTTCTACTTGAAGTACAGTAAAATTAAAAACCAAAAAACAACCTTCTAGCAAAGGATTCTCAACTCGAATAAATAACACATGTAAACTTTCTGTCATTGAAAAAAGAGAGTCTAAAGCACTCAAATTTTCAAAAGCATCGTTTTCCGAAAGATGGAAAGTAATATTATAATCCTCTAATAAATCTTCTTCTAATACAAAACTCTTTAAAATATTTAAATCTAAAACTACTAAACCATCATTATCTTCATTACAGATTTTCACTTCTTCTATTTCTATATTATTAGGTTTTTCAAATATTTCTACTTCTAAAAACTCAATATTAAAACAACCTGTTTCAAGATCTTCGATTCGAACAAATATTTCTGTTGTTTCTGTAAATTGCTGAGTATTTTCAATTGCGTTTTCATTATTTAAAGCATCTTGTTCATTTAAATAAAAACTAATTTCATATCCTGTTACAGTATTTTGATTTAAATATTCCAATAAATCAATTTCAAAATTTTCACCTGAAAAAAGACAGCTTTTTATATTCAAAACCTCCTCTTCTAGTTCTGGATTTTCATTAACAATAAATGAAATCATAACTTCCTCTGAACACTCTTCGTGCAAAGCATTTTTTAAAACAGCTGTTATATCCTGAGTATGAGAATCAAATGGATTTGGCAATGGACTTGCTAATTCATTATCATTTTCATCAAAATATCTTATTTCAACATTAGTCTGTCCATTTAGCAATAATGCTTCTAAATTTGACGTATCGAAACTTCCTAGAGCTGTATTTTCATTTTCACAAACTATGAAGGCATTTATTTCGGGTATTTCGGGTATTTCGGGTACTTCATAGATTGTTATAATTTGAGTTTTCTCAAATTCTTCTCCATTAATTTTAAAAGTAAGAGTAACTTCATAATCTCCTGTTGATATATATATATGTGTAGGATTTAATTCATTTGAAGTATTAGTACTTGAAGAGGGGTCTCCAAAATCCCATTCTATATCCGTAGCCAAATCAAATTCATAATAAAAAGCTGTAACATCTCCTAGACATAAATTTTCAAATTCAAATTCAGGAGCCTCAAAAAAAGATTGTATAAAGGCTGGTAAACCTAATTTTGTAAATTTGTTTTCAAGAAAAATACCATTTGGTTCTATATAACAACCGACACCTATAATATTTGGATTATGAATTATACTTAAATAATTCTCATTGAAAGGAGATACATATATCTTACTATCTGGTCCTAATTGCATAGCACAATAGTTATATTCCACTGCTGAAGGCATTTCTAATTGATATTTCGATGCTTGAACCTCTGCCTGTGTCGGTAGAGAAATATTATATTGATCAATATGATTATATAAATCCCCATAACTCACATACAAAAGATTATTGTTTGGAGAAAATTCAATTCCATAAGGATCTCCACCTTCAGCAGGAAGTATATATTCATTACTCACCCCCCCCGTATCAATATCAAAATCAAACACATAAACACCTTCATCATACCCTAGAGCCATTGCTAACTTCTTACCATTTGGAGAAAACTTCATATATCCCGATGAGTGATCAAAATTATACATGTTTAAACTAATATTTGAAGAAACAGCAATTGTGCTCACCCCAGAATTGTCTATTTTATATGCTAAAACCTTATTAGAATTTAATTGAGGTGAAACTACCCAATATTCTTGGGTTTGATGATTATAAATTGCTGTCAGTTTTTCCATAGCATCTGTATGCAATAAAATATTCTTTTCACTTACAACAACTCCTCCTAACCCTCCGTCCAAACTCATATCTATAGTGGAGAATCTTAAGCTATCAAAATCATTATAATAAGCTGGCACAGTAAAAATATAGTATATAATAGTTGATCCAGGTTTAGGTACAATTACTCCTGATTGGGTACTTGAAGTGTTTCCCATCAAACCTATTCCATTTAACATCACTTCATGATTTTTATTGAAAACCATAGAACCATTTGTATAAAAAAGTAAATTCCCTTCAGAATCAGAAATGGAGGAACAGCCTTCAAATGTATTTAATTGACCATCTAACAATGCTGAAGGGGGGGCTGTATTAAAAGTAATTCCTGCTTTAGCTCCAAAATACCAATTATTCGCTTCTTTTTGGGAAAAAGCATTAAACGTTATTAATAAAAATAAAAAGAGTAGTTTTTTTTGTTTTTCCATAATGATTTTTTGTTTTTATCTTTTCAATGTAAAATGACCTCGATATTCTTTTCCATCTTTTTCAAGTAAAAACCAATAATCTGTAGAAGGAAGATCTAATCCATTTTTGGTTCCATCCCAGCCTTTTCCTCGTGGATATATTTTTTCTATTAATTTCCCATAACGATCAAAAATATAGAGTTTCGCATTTTTTAAATTTTCATTTCCATGAATTTGCCAATAATCATGAATCCCATCTCCATTTGGTGTAAAATATTTTGGATAAAACATCAGTGTAACTTCTTCTGAAACAACTCCACAACCATTTTTATCTCGAACATAAATAGTATAATCCCCAAAAATTAAATCTGTAAATTCATTGGAATCCTGGTAATTTTCTCCATCTAAAGAATATTCATAATCTCCTAAACCTGAAACTAATATTTCAATAGCATTTTCCTGACTTGTCCAATCTTGAATTTTAATTTCTTCAATTGTTGCTGCTGTAGATTGGTAAACTTCAAATTCATGAGTTGTTTCACAAATTTCTCCAAAAGTTACATCATTAGTTAAAGTAACAGTATATGTTCCAGCTTCTGAAATTTCAATAAAATTAGTTATTTCTCCAGTTGACCATTCTACACGACCATCAAACTCTTCTATTTCAAAAATCAAAATATCTGAATTACAGAACATATATTCCTCCTCCAAATTGATTTCTGGTTTCCCTATTTGAAGCACTTTAAAATTAAAAATTGAAAAACAATCTTCTGATAATGGATTTTCAACTCGAATAAATAATTCTTGTGAATTTTCTGTCATTGAAAAAACAGATTCTAAAGCACTCAAATTTTCAAAAGCATCGTTTTCTGAAAGATGGAAAGTAATATTATAATTCTCTAATAAATCTTCTTCTAAAACAAAACTCTTTAAAATATTTAAATCTAAAACTACCAAACCATCATTATCTTCATTACAGATTTTAACTTCTTCTATTTCATCAACTTGTGGAATAAAATATAATTCAATCAATAGAGGTTTTATTGTAAAACATCCTGTTTCTTCATTTATAATTTTAATAAAAACTTCCGTATTTTCAGATATAATCTGTATTGTGGAAATTTCTTCTTCAGAGTTTAAAGCATTATCTTCCGAATTATAAAAATTATATGTAAAATCTTCAGAAATATTTTGATGAACATAATTCAATAAGTCAATTTCATAAGAACCTTCGACTTCAACACATTCTTTAATATTTTCTAATGCTTCTATTTCTGGATTTTCATTAACAATAAATGAAATCGTAACTTCCTCTGAACATTCTTCATGCAAAGCATTTTTTAAAACTGCAGTTATTTCCTGAGTATGAGAATCAAATGGATTTGGCAATGGACTTGTCAATTCATTATCATTTTCATCAAAATAACTTAAAACTACATCAGTCTGTCCATTTAGTAATAATGCTTCTACATTAGAAGTATCAAAACTTCCTAAAGCTGTATTTTCATTTTCACAAACTATAAAGTCATCTATTTCCGTTATTCCCGGTACTTCATAGATTGTTATAATTTGAGTTTTCTCAAATTCTTCACCATCAATATTAAAGGTAAGAGTAACTACAAAATCCCCTATTGATGTATATATATGTGTAGGGTTTAATTCATTTGAGGTATTATTACTTGAAGAAGAATCTCCAAAATTCCATTCTATATCCGTTGCTAAATCAAAGTCATAATAAAAGCTTGTAACATCTCCTAGACATAAATTTTCAAACTCAAATTCAGGAGTTTCAAAAAAAGATTGTATAAAAGCTGGTAGACCTGCTGTCGTATAATTATCTCCAAGATAAATACCATTTGGTTCTATATCACAACCGACACCTATAGTATTTGGATTATGAATAATACTCAAATAATTTGAAAAACTAGGAGATGTATATATCTTACCATCTGGTCCTAATTGCAAACAACTAAATGAGTATATTTGATTTGAAGGTATTTCTAATTGATATTTCGATGCTTGAACTTCTGCTTGTGTTGGTAAAGAAATATTATATTGATCAATATGATTAAATGAAACCCAATAACTCACATACAAAAGATTACTATCTGGAGAAAATTCAACTCCATAAGGTTCTATATTTTCAGCAGGAAGTATATACTCATTACTCAAAACACCTGTATCCACATCAAAATCAAATACATAAATACCTGTACCATACCCTAGAGCCATTGCTAACTTCTTACCATTTGGTGAAAATTTCATATATCCCACTGTGTGTCCAAAAGTAGACATGTATAAACTAATATCTGAAGAAACAGCTATTGTACTAACCCCAGAACTATCTATTTTATACGCTAAAACTTTATTAGAATTAAATTGAGGAGAAACTACCCAATATTCTTGGGTTTGATGATTATAAATTGCTGTCAATTTTTCCATCGAATCTGTATGCAATAAAATATTCTTTTCGGCTAAAATAACTCCCCCTAACCCACCATCTAAACTCATATCTACAGTGGAAAATCTTAAACCAATAGAAGAATAAACTGGTACTGTAAAAATATAATATATAGTAGTTGATCCTGGCTTTGGAACAATTACTCCTGATTGTGTACTTGAGGAGTTTCCCATTAAACCTGTTCCATTTAACATCACTACATGATTCTTATTGTAAACTGTAGAACCATCTGTATAAAAAAGTAAATTTCCTTCGGAATCCGAAATAGAAGAACATCCTTCAGATGTACTTAATTGACCATCTAACAATGCAGAAGGGGGATCTGTGTTAAAAGTTATTCCTGCATTAGCTCCAAAATACCAATTATTCGCTTCTTTCTGTGCATGTAAAAATTGAAAAAGGAATAAAAAACAACAAAATAGTGGGGTGATTATTATTTTTTTCATATTATTATTTTTGTTTAGATTTTAAATATACATTTTTTTAACACAAATAACACGTTATACTAAAACACAGCTATTCAATCAAATGAGATATCAAAAAATACTTACAGAATTATTCATAAATAATAGAAATAGTTTCAATTCTAAAATGAAGAAGAACACAATTTCTATTCTTTCATCTAATGATGAAATGCCTACAAATGCTGATGATCTAATGGGTTTCGCACAAAACAATGATTTATTTTATCTTTCAGGAATTGATCAAGAGGAAACGGTTTTACTTATTTACCCGGACGCTTACAAAAAAGAGAATCGTGAAATCTTGTTTATAAAAGAAACTAATGATTTTATAAAACGATGGGAAGGGAATAAATTAACCAAACAAGAAGCTTCTGAAATTTCTGGAATCAAAAATGTAAAATGGCTTCATGAGTTTGAAAAAACATTGCAACTTTTCGCTTTCGAGGCAGACGGATTTTATCTTGGGCACAATGAACACATCAAACGTGTAACAGCAAATATGCAAACACAGCAAGATAGAATGATTCAATGGTGTAAAGAAAAATATCCTCTTCATGAGTATCATCGTGTTGCAAAAATTACGAGAGAACTTCGTCCGATAAAATCGGATTTGGAAGTTGCACTAATTCAAAAAGCTGCGAATATCGGAATTGAAGGTTTTGAAAGAGTTTTAAGAACGTGTAAACCTAACTGTAAAGAATATGAACTAGAAGCAGAACTAACTTATACGCTTGTAAAAAATGGTGCAACTCGTCATGCTTTTAAACCTATTGTGGCGAACGGAATCAATGCTTGCTCTTTACATTACAACACAAATGATTCTATTTGTAAAGATGGAGATTTAATATTAATTGATTTCGGAATTTGTTATGCAAATTACAATTCAGACACTACTCGTTGTATTCCTGTGAATGGGAAATTTTCAGAAAGACAAAAAGAAGTTTATAATGCTGTTTTATATTGTTTGAAAGAAGGTTCAAAACTATTAACTGTTGGTAAAAACCATGCAGAATATGAAAAAGAAATGGCAAAACTGGTGGAAGAACAACTTTTGAAATTAGGTTTATTAACACATGAAGGAATCGAAAATCAAGATCCAGATTATCCTGCTTATAAAAAATATTTTATGCATGGTACTGCTCATCATCTTGGTTTGGATGTGCACGATGTTGGGCTGTATAGCGAAAACCTAAAAGAAGGAATGGTACTTACTTGCGAACCTGGAATTTATATCGAAGAAGAGAATTTGGGAATTCGTTTGGAGAATGATTATCTGATTACTATTGATGGTCCTATTAATCTGACAAAAGAGATGCCTATCGAAATTGAAGAAATTGAAGCTTTGATGGCAGAATCTTGATCTTTTGCGAAAGGGATTGTAGTGAAAAGCTTTTTCTTTTATGGAAATTAGAAATTCTTGACAAACGCAGGCGACCTTAGAAGCCCGCGGATTGTGTAGAATTTCTTTTTCAGAAAAGAAAAACTTGTAGCGTAAAGCCCGACCTTTTTCTGAGTTTTCTGAAACGAAGAAAAATGGTTTCGCCCTTAAAAATATTAGAAATAATAATTATTTACACAAAAAAATAGACTTCCAATTAAACGGAAGTCTATTTTTAAATTAATCTATCTTAAAGAAATTACTTCTCAACAAGCACTCCATCTTTAAAAGTTCTTGTCTTGGTTAAATTTCCATCTCCATCATAATAATTAACAGTACCATTTCCATTGATTAGAGTTCCTTTTTCAAGATGGTTTCCTTGATTATCAAAACAGGAAATAACATTCATAAATTTTCCTTTACTTTATAATCTTATCTGATAAAGATTACCATTCTCGTGATATACCTTCCATTCTCCTTCTTCTTTTCCATTTTCAAAACTCCCTACACTTGATAACTTACCATTCTCGTGAAAAGATTTCCATTCTCCTTCTTCTTTTCCATTTTCATTTTCTCCAACACTTAATAATTGATCATTTTCGTGATAAAATTTACATTCTCCTTCTTCTTTTCCATTTTTATAATTCACTATATTGAATAAGTCACCGTTTTCGAAATAAAATTTCCATTCCCCTTCATATTTTCCATTTTTAATTCTCCCTGTATTTGACAACTGACCATTTTCATGATAATACTTCCACTCCCCTTCTTGTTTTTCATTTACATAATTTCCTATACTAGCTAAATTACCATTTTCATGATATGATTTATAATTTTTTTGGCTACAAGAAATAAATATAAACAACAGCAACACAATCGAAAAAAGTACTTTTCTTTTCATAATATTATTTTTTAAAGTTTTATTTTTTTGCAAATATATTTTTTTAACATTAATAGACAAAAAAATAGACTTTCAATTAATCGAAAGTCTATTTAATATTTATATTTTTATGAAATCATTCCTCTACAGAAACACCATCTTTATAAGTTCTTGTTTCAGTTAAATTTCCTTCTTCATCATATAAATTAACTGTCCCATTACCATTGATTAAAGTTCCTTTATCTAAAGAATTTCCCTGATTATCAAAACAAGAAATGATATTCATAAATTTACCTTTATTCCATAATCTTATCTGATAAAGACTACCATTCTCATGATATATCTTCCATTTTCCTTCTGCATCATTTTTTATAAAATTTCCTTTTTGTGATAATTGACCATTTTCATGGTAAAATTTCCATTCACCTTCTAGTATTCCATTTACACAAGTACCAATACTTGATAATTGACCATTTTCATAGTAAAATTCCCACTCACCTTCTTGATTACCTTTTACAAAACCACCTATAGTTGACAATTGACCATTTTCATAATAAACTCTCCAGACGCCTTCTGCTGTTCCATTTTTATAATTTCCTATTTGTGATAACTGACCATTTTCATGGTAAAATTTCCATTCACCTTCAACTTTTCCTTTTTCATAATTACCAATATTTGATAATTGTCCATTTTTATGATAATCTTTCCACTTTCCTATTTTTATTCCTTTTTCTATTTTACCTTTACTTGATAATTGACCATTTTCATGATAATATTTCCACTTACCTTCTTCTTTTTCCTTTTCATAAATCCCTATACTTTGTAATTGTCCGTTTTTATGAAACATTTTCCATTCTCCTTCAGCATTCCCATTTTGCATCTTCCCAATCAATAATAATTGACCATTTTGGTGATAAAATTTGCATTCTCCTTCTCGTTTTCCGTTTACATAATTCACTAAACTTTTTAACTGGCTATTTTCATGATACAACTTCCATTGACCATCTTCTTTTCCATTTACAAAATTTCCTAAAGATTCTAACTTACCATTTTCATGATACGCCTTCCATTCTCCTTCTCGTTTTCCATTCTTCAAATTTCCAATTGCTTTCAATTGTCCATTTTTATAATATTCTTTGGAAACTTCCTGCCCATAAGAAGTAGATATAAGTAATAGCATAGTAAATAAATAAAGGACTTTTCTTTTCATCATATTATATTTTTTAAAGTTTTATTTTTGACAAATTTATTTTTTTAACATTAATAGACAAAAAAACGATTATTACACTAATAATCAAATAAATATTACTTAAACAAAAAGGGAATTCGATTTATTATTCTTTTTAAATGATCTGGAACATCATTTTCCAAATTTGTCTTTTGAATAGCATCTAAAACATACGCTCTCTCAGCTGCCTTAATTTCTTGGCTAAGACGTATAGTGTAATCGAACCAACCAACTAAAAACCCATAAGATATATGTCTGATTTTAGGATTTTCATCATTAATTCCTTTTATAAAATCTCCTGCAATACTCCAACCACCATAATTATTCAACAGCTTCAATACTTGTAGTTTTGTATCTGTTGTTCCGTTTTTATATAGCTTTCGAAGTTTTGTAATATCTTCCAATAATTTTTCTCTAATTATCAGATTAGAACAAACTTTTTTCACAGAATTTGAATCATCATTCAGCATTTCAAATGCGATTTCTTTTGCTTTTTTCTCGTCTAAATTAGAAATAGCATAAAGTGCTGCTGATCTCTGTTTTATGATTTTTGAGTTTAAAAAAGTTTCTAATAAAGCTAAATCCGACTTATCTCCCACTTCTGAAAGTCCAATAATACTTCCTGTGTTCGGATTTGATTGTACTTTTTCTCTATATAATTCGACATAATTTTGCGATTTTATAGAAGAAAGCAAGTGCCTAGAAGTTGTTCTCAAAAAAGTAGAATTATCAAAAAGCAAATGATTTAGTTCTTCTTGAAAAACTTCCACATTATTTTTAGATATATTATAAATTGCGTAAGTTCTAATTTTTTGATTTTTATCTTTTAAAAGCTTTTTCAAAACATCTGCTCTTTCAAGCAAATTGATATTTCTAACAGCCAATAATCGAATCAAATAGATTTTATCTTTTAGAATTAAATCAAAAATCTGATCATTTACTTTTCCTTGCTTAATTAAATTTTTGAAGATAAATAATCGTGCTCCTTCATTATAATCTTGAATAGTTTCAAGCGTCGATTCTATATTATTTTCATCAAAAATAAAATCAATTATTTTTTGGTGTATATCACGGAGATCTGCTCTGTTGACATCTAATAACCATTCAACAATTTTATGATTGTGAATAAAACAAGAAGTTTCCCCTTTTTCTATTAATTTTTCAATTCCTTTTTTAGCCAAATCTCTAATATAAGGAACCCAATCTGAAAGTCGAAATAATAAAAAAGGCAATGTAGATTTCGTTGGATTTTTAATCAAATTTCGAAGAGCTTCCTCTCGAATATATCCATTTCTATTCATGGAAGTGATACAATATAAACTATTCTGTATTTCGCTTTCAAAATCTAAAAATTTACTCAGATTTTCATTTCTCAAATAAATATCTTTAACAGAGTTATAAAAATCACTATTTCTAATTAAAGTTTGCGAAGTAAAAATTCGATGAATCGCTTCTGCACTTTTTGTGGCTGTTTCTTTATTTTGATTAAAAACCCAACTAAAAACACTAGAAATCTGACGTATTTCTGTCATAGATTCTAGATCTGGCAATGATTCTTCTGAAGAAGTAATTATACTATTTGTTTTTGACTTTTTTTTATAAAATAAATTTTTTAAAAATTCCATTTTTTTTATTTGTTGTAGAAATATTTTTTTTAATTGAATAAATATTATCATGTTTGAAATCAAATTAGAGAAATTTAATTATTTCAAAATCTTCCTTTCGTTTACCGTTTTATCAATCTCAAGAACAACTTGTTCTTTTTCTTTCATTGAAAAATCTACAACATCTACTAATCCTAGATTTTGAATAATCCAATCTTGTTCTAGATACGATCTCTGCCCTCTTCTCGTTCCCCATGAATCATATTTATAATTTGATTGATATCGCATTGTTTTATTCGGTGCTAAAGTAGCAATAATATGTGCCATCCTATTTGGCGATGGTAATTCACTAATTATAGGATCTTTTGTAGCAATTGTTAAAATCTCTAACATAGAACTTTCCATTTGCTTCACCTCTAATGCTTGCAATTTTATAGATGAAAAATCTTTGGGGAATGTTTCTATTAAAGTGTTCTTTCTCTCATTTTGATCTAATCTCTCGAATTTTTCATGGATCATAATCAAACCAACTGATTTATCAATTTTTATTGTAGATTTAAATTTTTCTAATATTAAAAGTTGGTTATCAATAATTGATGATGATGAAAATTTCTTAATATCCAACCAACCATCTAATTGTTTTCTATATTCCGTAGTATAATCTAATTTCATTAGTCTTTCGTCTTTTGAAAAAACTCTAATGACTTGTATTTTATTTTTCATTTCTTATATTTTAATTATTTTAAAACACATCTAGTCCAGTTCTCAAGAAGAAAATTTGATAATCGGTAAATCTTCATAGAAAATAAATCGTGATAAAATCTATTTTCGCATTTAAAACTCACTAGGAGAAACTAAACGTAGAGATATCTATTATTAAAATCTAATAATAAGATAAATCTTGCAAACTCTTATTTATGGTCTTCATATTTTAAGACAAAATGTAGAGAAAAAATTCCATTTAAAATTAAATTCAAAAGAATTAAATAAGATAACAAAGAAAAAGGTATTATAAGAAATGACATCAAAATTACTGGCACAAATAGACCAATAATCTTATGAGATTTTCTTTTAAAAGTTAGGATAAAAAAGTATGAAATATAAACAAGTGCACATAACAAAGCCCAAGGAATAAAAATGAATAATCCTAAACCTCTTTCTCCTTGTATATTTTCATTTCCAATTAACATTAAAAGGATTGGAACTACATTTAGCAATATTGCAATTCCATAATAAATCCAGATATATTTTTTTAGCATTTCTAAAATTGAATAAAAATTAAAATTTATCACATTTAAAATCTTATGAGAGAGTTTTAATTATTTTAAAAACACACCCCTAGCCCCTCTCAAGAGCAGGGCTGTCACGTTTGTTTAATTATTTATTATATTCGCAAAAAAGAAGAACTATTGTCCTTATTTGACCATTTATCAAAAATAGAAGATCCTCGAAGAAAAGCAGGAAC
>NZ_JADOTV010000028.1 GCF_015767245.1 Aureivirga sp. CE67 | reverse complement strand
TTTACTACAAAGATCAAAAGAAAAATTGAATTTTAAGCAAATAAGAACAAAGTTAGCTTATAATAAAGATGAGTTGAATAAGATTTTTAAATCAAATTTATTTTTATGAAAAAGCCGTGTAAAAAGATATTAAGACCTATAAATATTATTTAAATTTTTAACCTTAATACATGATGTGTATGTTTTCTAGTTTCATGACAAAGCTTTTTGTTCTCGGAAAGTTTTTCTCCAAAAGTAGGAATCATTTCTTTTAATTTTTTTTGCCAAGCTTTTGTTTTCATTTTTTCATCAAAACAAGTTTGTATAACTTCTAGAATTATAGAGACAGAAGTGGAAGCTCCTGGTGACGCTCCAAGCAATGCGGCAATTGTTTTATCATCATGATGAACTACTTCTGTACCGAATTCTAAAATTCCACCTTGATCAGAATCTTTTTTAATGATTTGTACTCGTTGTCCTGCCATAACTAATTCCCAATCTTCCATTTTTGCTTCTGGCACATATTCTTGTAAAGCTTTAAAACGATCTTCTGGAGTTTGTCTAACTTGTTTAATCAAATATTCTGTAAGTGCTACATTATGAATTCCTGCTCCGATAATCGACATGATATTATCAAATTGAATAGAGGAAGGTAAATCCCAGAAAGAACCTTTTTTTAGAAATTTAGTACTAAATCCCGCATAAGGTCCGAAAAGTAAAGCTTTTTCTCCATTGATAACTCTTGTGTCAAGATGAGGAACAGACATAGGAGGAGAACCGACAGAAGCCAATCCATAAACTTTTGCATGATGTTTTTCAATTACTTCTTTATTCGTACACCTTAGCCATTCTCCGCTTACAGGAAAACCTCCAAATCCTTTTCCTTCATTGATATGTGATTTTTCTAAAAGTGGAAGAGCGCCACCTCCAGCACCAATAAACACAAATTTTGCTAAAACTTTTTTATGTGTTCTGTCTTTTAAATTTCTTGCATCAACTTCCCAAAGTCCATCTTTGTGTTGGTGTAAATGTGCAACTTCGTGTTTTAAAGATAGCGTTACGTTTTTATGTTCTATAAGTAGCGTGATTAATTTTCTGGTTAAACTACCGAAATTTACATCGGTTCCTAATTCGTTTCTGGTTGCCGCCATTTTCATTCCGTTTTTGCGACCTTCCATGATAAGTGGAATCCATTTTTGAAGTTGTTTTTTGTCTTCTGAAAAAATCATGTTTTCGAAAAGACAGTTTTCTTTCATGGTTTCATATCTTTTTTTAAGGAAATCCGAATTTTCGTCTCCCCAAACAAAACTCATATGTGGGTTGGAATTGATAAAATCTGATGGATTTGAAATCCATTTATGTTTTACCAAATAAGACCAAAACTGTTTTGAAATTTCAAATTTTTCTGCAACACCAACGGCTTTTTTGATATCAATTGTTCCGTCTTCTTTTTGTGGTGTATAATTTAATTCGCAAAGTCCGGAATGTCCTGTTCCTGCATTGTTCCAAGCGTCGGAACTTTCTAGAGCTACATCTTCTAATCGTTCGAAAATTTCGATGCTCCAGCTAGGTTCTAATAATTTAAGAAAAGTTCCTAAAGTTGCACTCATTATTCCTCCTCCAATCAATACAACATCTTTTACTTCTTGGTTATCTTTTGCAGAATATTCTTTCATCGTTAAAATTTTTAAACAGTGATTTACATAAATTTACGGAAAAAAGCTTAGTTTTTAAACAGTTGAAGATAAGTTGTGATTCTATTTAGATTTGAAGAGGTAACTGTGTTTTTCTTGCGAAAGGGATTGTAGTGGATAGCTTTTGTTTTTTTCAAAAATTAGAATTTCTTTGGCAACGGAGGCGACCTTAGAAGCCCACGGCTGCTTTAGAAATTCTTTTTTTGAAAAACAAAACTAGAAACGAAAAGCCCGACCTTTTTCTGAGTTTTTGGAAACGAAGAAAAATGGTTTCGCCCAAATTATAATTTTATTTCAATTGCTTTGTGTTTTTCATAAATTTAAACTTAGATATTATAAATAATTTGTTAGAATTTTTATTTTAGCCAAAATATTTAAATAAAATTCAGTTTGATATTTCAAATGATAAATATCTTACATTTGGAAAAATATTCTAAATATATTGCTAGTATAAACACGAAAAAAAAGAATTATGTACACGGATAAAGAAATACAGGAATTTGAATTTAAGAGAAAATTATCAAGTAGAAAACGAAGAATCGTTGCATTTACAATAGATCATTTTATTATTATTTCCATATTGATGACGATTATTTTTTCTATCATAGGTTTTGATAATGCTAGTCAATTGGATGTTTTTAAAAAACTAGGGAGCCTTGTTTTTGTTTTCATTTTAGCAATTGTTCTGTATCTGATAAAAGATGGATATAATGGGACGAGTATTGGGAAATGGATTATGGGAATCAAGATTAGAAGGATGGATGATTTGGAGAAAGCTCCTTCGTTTGGGCAGACTGTTGTTCGAAATTTATTGATTGTTATCTGGCCAATTGAGTTTATTTATTTTGCTTCAAATGAAAAAAAGCAGAGAATTGGAGATGTTTTAGCAAAAACGGTGGTTATAAAATCGGAGAAAAAATCTCCTGTCGGATTAAGAATTGGAACCATTATTTCTCTTGGTTTGACTGTTTGTTTTTTCCTTTTCTTTTTTGTGATTTCGACACTTAAACAATCAGATGCTTATAAAGCTTCGATAATGGCAATAGAAAATAATCCAGAAATATTGGAAGAAACTGGAGGAATTGAAGGTTATGGATTTTTTATGTCTGGTCAGGTAAATTATACGAATGATTATGGAGAAGCTGCTTTTGATATTTCTGTAAATGGGAAATTGAAAGATGTAAGTGTCAAAGCGTATCTGACAAAAGAATCAGACGGCGATTGGGTTGTGCAAGAATTACAAAATTATAATGAATAAAATTGGAAAGACTAATCAGATTTTTGGTTAGTCTTTTTTTTGGAATGAAGGAATTGATGTGATTTTAAATCAAAATATTCAAAACAATATTATGAAGCTGAAAATATAGAACCTGTTTAAAAATAGTTTTTCAACTAAAGATAAACAGGTTTGAAGTGTTTTATTTTTGAATTAAAATTGAAAAAGTTTTATTGTTATTTTCTTTTATAACTTTTGCGAAATATAATCCATTATCTAATTTATTCATTTGGAAATTTTGGATTTCAGAAATGATTTTTTGATCAAAAACCTTTTGACCTAAAGAATTATAAATTTCTATTTTAGAATTCTTCGCATTATTTATGGTGAAATTATTTTTGATTGGATTTGGGTATAAAGTAATTTCAGTTAGCGAATTATTTGATTTTTCTACATCTAATTCTGGGAAGTTGTAAATATATTTATATCTCTCTACAGGTTCATCTGTCAGAAGTTGGTAGCTTTCCGTTCTTTCTAATAAAACTCCATCTTCTACAATCGGAGTGTAAGTGGATTCAGAATGAAACCCGAAAGGAATTCCTTGAAAAGTATTTACGGTGCTTACATATCCATTTTCATAATTATAAACATATCGAGTAGTTGGTTCATATTCTGAATCAATATTGTTCCAGTTTGCATTTTCTTTTTCAGTTATTTGACCAGCATCATTTTTTACAACCTTAAATTTGGAACTTAAAATAAAATCTTCAGTTTCAGGATCCCAATAATAATACATTTGATTTGTAGTATTTCCATCATAAGTATAGATGTATTTCGCACTATTTTCAAACTGAGTTCCATCCGAAGAAGTTGCGTAATCGTATGATTCTAATAATTTATTATTGGTCAAATCATACACATACGATTCTTTTGAAGCTGGAGCATACATTTCATTATTATATTCGTAATATTCTTCTAAAATGGTGTTGTAGTTATCGTCAAATTGAATAATTCTTTTATAAAATAATTCCCACTCACTATCAGGTCCTTCTTTCGTTTCGATTTCTACGGTTGTTGTATTATTTTCTCCTTGTGTGTAAGTTAATCCTCTTTCAAATTCTATAAATTCATTTGCAGTTTCCGGAGATTTTACATATGCAGTATAATTTTCAATAAAATATCCATCATAAGTTAGAATAGCTTTTGTGAAAACTTCGCTATCTTCCTCAAAATAGTAACTATAATAATTAAGTTCAATTCTTCTACCGAATTCGTCATAAACGACACTTACTTCATTATATTTAATAAATTCTTCAACCGTAAAATTCCATTGATAAGAGCTTTCTTTAATTAATCTGTTTTCATCATCATACACATAAGTAGTTTTATATTCAGGAATAAATTCTTCATCTTCAGTATTCCAAAAATATATTTCTAAACGAACTTTGTTTCCGTTTGCATCAAATTCATAAACTTCTTTGTATTGATTTTCATATTCGTCTGTTCCCTCATTGAAAAGTTGTATCTGAATTTCTTCAATTTTAGGATTTCCCTCCGAAGAAGTTAGTAAAGAAACATTTTCATCATTAATTTGCCCGAAACTAATAAATGAAATAAAAAAAATAAGTAATGTATTTTTCATTTTAAAAGATTTTAATGTTCTCTATTAAAGTTAGTTAAATGAATTTTAAATAAATAGTGTTTTTGTCAATAATAATTATTTCTTTACTTTGAAATAGTAAGCTTTTAGATGAAGTGATAATTTGGTACTGAATTAATTATACTGTCTTATGAAATTTATTAGATAACTTTAAATTCAAGTTTTGTATAAATAAAAACTTTAAAAAAAAAGTAAAAATGTCAAAAGAAATAATTTCAATTTTAGTATTTGATTTCCTTATAATTTTGATTCCATTATTATTGTATTTATTTCCACCAAAAGAAATAAATTTCATGTATGGTTACAGAACAAAACGTTCGGTAAAGAATATTGAAAATTGGAGGTTTTCTCAGAAATATTTTGCGAAAAGATGGTTATTCGTTCCTATAATAGTTATTCTAACACAAATTGTATTGTATTTCACAGCAAATATAGATCTAACAAAAGAACCTCCTTTAATTCCAATTATTTCAATTATTGAATTTTTTATTGGAAGTGTTTTTTGTTTTTTATCTACAGAAAATCAATTAAAACAAATGAATAAAGAGAAATAGCTAAAAATAAAATAAGATCTCAATTTTTTATTTTATCGTTGTAAACTTTCTTAAAATAGTATCTTTTTTATGAAGAACTACTCTTTTAAAAACGGGTAAATTATCTGAAAATTTTATAGAATCTTTGTAAAAGCTACATTGCGTTTTTACATAATCTAAATCTTTATTCTTATAAAAATAATCTTTGAAAATTGTATCTTTTTCATCAAAAGTTATTTTAAGGCTAAAAAAAGGATCTAAACTTTTATTTCCTTTTATAATGATTTCTTTTGTGCTTTTTAAATTTCCATTTTCATAGTAAGTATAATATTTTACAGATTTTTTGAGGTGTTTTGATCCATCATCAAAATTGATATACTGATGATTCTTTTTTACTATTTTTTCATTTTCTATAATAAACTCAGCAATTTCAGGTGAAGTAGGAGAGGTGATTAAAATGGTATCTTTTCTTCTTTCAATATCAAATAAGTGTGGAATATCCGTGCAATTATGTAATGATTTAAAATAAAAGAAATTACTTTTCTCGTTAAATTTAGAAGTAAAACTTTTATAATGAGGGTAACTAATGTGTCTGACTTGATTTGAAGAGTCTTTAATCCAATAATTTCTGAATTCTAACTTTTGATATAATTCTTTAGATAATTTATCCGGATTTGGATGTTTTTTTTCAAAATATTGAATGCTGTCTTTGTTCCAATTTAAAGGAAGTTCGTAAAGGTTTTTTCTGTCACTTTTTAAAACTAAATAATCTATATCGTCGATGTATTCGACGTCTAGAGCTTTAAATTTTTCTTCATTGCAACTTAAAAATGCGAATATAGAAAGAAGGAAAAAGATTATTTTTTTCATGGGTTGATTTTTCTAAAAATATAACGGAATTTTAGAATCCAACCAAGCCATTTTATTATAGAGTTTTGTTCCAAGAATTTGCTTTTGAATTTCTTTAGATTGTTGCTCCATTTTTTGATAATTTTTGGTGTGACCTGTGTAAGAAAAATCTACAGAACGTGTATTTATTTGGTATAAAAAAAGAATTAACCCAAAAAAGAAAATAGAACACGCAATTTTTGATTTCAAGTGTTTTAATGTATTTGGAAAGAAATTTAGAAGAATATTTAAACTAAAAACAGAGAAAATAATTAAGAATAAATCGTAATTATTCCACCACCAAATTTTTCCGAAACCACCAACGTAATTTTTACTTGGGAATAATAAATTAACTCCTCTCCAAACACTTGCTGGCGTTGGCATATCTTCTAAAAGATGACAGAAATATCCTAGTGCAAAAGCAAAAATAATAAGTTGTTTTTCTTTAAAATATGAAAGGATATTTTTCGTTTTGAATTTCTTTTGAAATAGAATTTTAAACAGAAAAAATAATAGTATAAAAAGTAAAATAGCAAAAATAGAATGCATTGCTCCATGATGAGAATACCAAAATTTCCCGAAATAAATATCTTTACCAGAATGTGAAAGTTGAAATAATTTCCCAAATGTCATATCAAATTTTGACCAAAGTGAAATAGCATCAAAATCTGGAAGTGCACCACCCAAACCTCCAAAAAAAATAATGGAAAGCTTGTGTTTCCAGTTTTTTGTAGAAAAATTAGCTAAAACACTTCCTACAGCTAACCCTGTAAACATGTGGGAAATTAAATCCATGAATTATAATTGTGTGTAATAATTATAATCTTTTACAATTTTAGGAATAAAAGCAACAGGTTTTTCATTAGTTTCAATTCCTGTAATCTCTAAAACTCTATTATGTATTTTTAGAATGGTATTATAATCTCCACCTCTTAAAGATTGATTGTAAATTGATTTAATTGTTTCCACATCTTTAGCTGAAAGCGAAATAACTTGTGGATAAAGAGGAACGTAATTTTCCTCAATATTTGTTGCTAAAGTATCTTTTAGAGTAATTGTTTCTTTTTCATAAATTACCGTTGTATCTGCTGCAAAGTCTCCAAGTCTTTGCCCTTTTTTGCTAAATAAAACAGAAAGTAAAGCAACAGATCCTACAGCTGTAAAAATATCAATAATTCTTAAAAGCCATCTTAATATAAAATTGATAATTGTAGGATTATCTCCATTAATTTGAACTACACGAAGATTTAAAATTGTTTTCCCTGGAGTTTTACCATTACTAAGAATTTCATAAACCAAAGTAAATAACATTGCAGGTAAAGTACAGATTGTAATAACAAAAAAATTATTGGTCAAATTCAAGTCATTTATAAGATAAAGCATCACTAAAGAATAGACAGCAATTATAAGTAAATCAATCAAAGAAGCTCCAATTCTTTTTGTAGGAGGAGCAATATTTTGTGAAATAGTTATATTATGTGCTGTTTGAATTTGAAATCTTTCCATAATTTTATTTATTTTTGACAAAAATAGTTAAAAAAATGCATGAAGCAGCTTTTATAAAAAAGAATAAAGAAAAATGGCAACTTTTTGAAGATGTAATCCGAAATAACAAAGAGATTTCTCCTAATAAATTATCGGATTTATACATTGAAGTTACAGAGGATTTGAGCTATGCAGCAACATTTTATCCTGAAAGTAATATTGTAGTTTATCTTAATTCAATAGCAGCAGAATCACACCGAAAAATTTATAAAACCAAAAAAGAATCTAAGAAACGTCTGATTGATTTTTATAGATATGATTTTCCGATTATGTTCTATCAATATCAAAAACAATTACTGATTGCTTTTTCAGTTTTTGCTTTTTTTACTTTGGTTGGAATGTATTCTTCTTATGCGGATATAGATTTTGTAAGATTAATTCTAGGAGATGGATATGTAAATATGACTTTGGATAATATTGATAATAATGATCCGATGGCCGTTTATAAGGATAAAAATAAGATGGACATGTTTCTCGGAATTACGATAAATAATATTCGAGTAGCATTGCTTGCTTTTGCTTTCGGAATGTTTTTCACAGTTGGTTCTATTTATATCATGATGAAAAACGGAATTATGCTAGGTTCATTTTTATATTTTTTCATTGATAAAGATTTAATGTGGGAGTCTTTTCGTACAATTTGGATTCATGGTACCATTGAAATTTCGGTGATTATTATTGCAGGTTGCGCAGGTATGGTAATGGGAAATAGTATTCTCTTTCCCAAAACTTATTCCCGATTGGAATCTTTCAAAAAAGGAGCAAAAGATGGTGTAACCATAGTTTTAAGTACAGTACCATTTTTTATCCTAGCAGGATTTCTTGAAGGATATGTAACGCGACATACTGAAATGCCAGATTGGTTAGCAATTATGATTATTGGAGTATCCTTATTCATGGTTATTTTTTACTATGTGTATTACCCGATAAAATTGAATAAAGAATTAAAAAATAAGAATCATGATGCAGCTTTATAAATATAGAAAACTAGGAGATATCATCACGGATTCTTTTAAGTTTATCAGAGAAGAATCAGAGCGTTTCTTTTCTTTTTACTTAAAAATAATATGGATTTATATAGCAATAGCAATTTTTGTAGAATTTGCTTTTTTGTATTCTGCTACCAATTATGATATTTTAAGTTACACAGAAGTTATTTTAATAGAATCTTATTTAGGTTATTTCTTAGGTTTTTTTGTTAATATATTTTCTGCCGGAACTGTTTTAAATTATCTAAGATTATATAATGAAAATGAAGGAAAAGTAGAATATAAACTTTTAAGAAGAGGTGTTTACAAACGTTTTTGGAGTTATATAGGTTTATCTTTTATTATCTATTTAATAATTTTTGTAAGCTTCTTTATCATTGTGATTCCTGCAATTTATTTTGCAATTGTATTTTCAATGGGTTTTCCAATAATGATTATAGAAAATAAATCGGTAACGGATTCTATAGGAGAATGTTTTAAGTTGATTAAAGATAATTGGTGGGTGACATTTGGAACTATGATTGTAGTATTTCTTATTATTTATGTACTTACACTTTCTTTCTCTGTTCCAAGTATTGTTTATAACTATATTAAAGAAGGAGCTGGATTATATGAATATGGAGAAGATCCTCTTTATTTTGCTTTAAATTTATTAATAAGTATTGCTTCATACTTTCTAAATGCTATTTTGACATTTATGCTTGCTTTCACTTATTTTGATTTACATGAAATAAAGTATAAAACAGGAATCAATCGTTTAATTGAAAAAATTGGATCATAATTTTGAATAAAATATTAATAATAACCTTCACATTTCTGTTTTCAATTTGTAATGTGTTAGGTCAAGAAAAAGAAAAGAATATTATTTTAAACGAGGATAATTCTCCAATAATTCAGAAGAATTTTACTCCAAAAAATATAGAAAAATACAGAACAAATCCAGATTACAACTATAATCAAGATTTTCTTTTAGAAAGTTCCTTTGAAGAGTTTAAAAGAAATTTAGCTTTAAAAATAAGACAATTTGTTTTTGACTCTTTTGAGAAAGATACAGCCGAATCAATTGTAAAAGTTTTAGAGTTTATATTTAGATATTTACCTTATATACTTTTGATTGTTGTATTATTTTTTATCACAAAATTCTTTATCAAAAAAGGATATTTTACATTAAAATCTGCACCAAAAAACAGAAAAGTTATTTCGTTTACAGAAGAAGAAAAAATCATCAAAGAAGCAGATTTACCGAAGTTGATTCAAGATGCTGTGAAATCTGGAAATTATAGACTTGCTATCCGTTATCAATATTTATTTTTATTAAAGATACTACAAGATGCTGATAAAGTAATTTGGGCACAACAAAAAACAAATGAAGATTATTTCAAAGAAATTTCAGATACAGATTTGAAAAATAATTTTAGAATTGCTACAGATTTTTATGATCATGTTTGGTATGGAAACTTTGAAATTTCAGAAGTTGAATATCATTCTTTAATTATAAATTTTGAAAAAGTAAACAAAAACCTGCATAAATAATGAGTAAAAATAGAATATATATTATCGGATTACTTGTTGTTATCGTAATAGCAGTGATGTTTAAATCCAATGAGAAAAAAGAATTAGATTGGACAAAATCTTATTATGGGGAAGATAAAATTCCATACGGAACACAGGTCTTAAAAGAAAATTTACAAGATCTTTTTCCTAATACAAAAATTAAGGATTTAAATAGATCTACCTATGAGTTTTTGACAGATATTGAGTATCCAGATAATGGATCTTTAGTTTATATCAATAATTATGTGAATTTTGACGAATATGAATTCGATGAGATTCTTGATTTTGTAAATAAAGGAAATGACGTTTTTATTTCGTCTAATTATATCGAAATTGATACGCTGAGAGTAAATACAAAACAGTTTTTTACAGAAGTTGCCAATTTTGAAAGTATATTAGAAGAAGAAAATGAAACAGGTGAAAGAATTGTTTTTGATGCAAAATATCATACTCTTGTAAATGAAAATTTCAAACTAGGAGACATTTTCTATGAAAGAGAAAATAATAATGAAGAATTCTTTGTAATTGATACCTTAAATACAACAGTTCTTGGAAAAACAGGATTTGTTTCTACAAAAGGAGAAGACGAGCAAGTTAATTTTATCAAAGTTCCTTTTGGTTCAGGTAATTTTTATCTGCACACTTTCCCAGAAGCATTTACGAATTATTTTGTTTTAAAAGATAAAAACTATGAATATACCGCCTCGGTTTTGTCTTATTTAAAAGATCCAGAAATTATTTATTGGGATGAATATTACAAAATAGGAAAACCAACAACAACCTCTTCAATGCAACATATTTTAAATGATTCTAATTTGAAATGGGCGTATTATATAGCTCTAATTGGAGTGGTGTTTTTTATTGTTTTTAAAAGAAAAAGAGAGCAGAGGATTGTTCCAGTAATTGAGCCTGTAAAAAATAATACACTTGCATTCGTAAATACTGTTGCAGGAATGTATTTTAATAAAGAATCGCATAAAGAAATTGCGCTTCAGAAAATTAATTTTTTCTACACACAAGTTCGAACAAAATATCATGTTGATATGTCAAGAATTGATAATGAATTTATTGAAGATCTTGCGTACAAATCAAATTCGGATAAAGAAGAATTGAAAACGCTTTTTAGCTATTTAGAATATATTGAATCATTAGATATAATAACAGAAGACCAACTGATCAAAATAAATCAGTTTATAGAAAAATTTAATAATAAAGATATTTATGGAAGAAAATAAAGAAATAAGTTTTGAAAGTAGAGTTGATTTAGAATCATTGAAAAATGCAATCGAAAAGATAAAAGATCAAGTTGGAAGAGTTTTAGTTGGTCAAGAAGAGTTTCTTGAGTTTTTAATTATTGCTTTACTTTCTGATGGACATGTGCTAATAGAAGGAGTGCCAGGTATAGCAAAAACAGTAACTGCAAAAATGCTTGCAAAAACAATTGCTACAGAGTTTAATAGAATTCAATTTACACCAGATTTAATGCCGTCGGATGTAATTGGAACTTCGGTGTTGAATATGAGTACAACAAATTTTGAATTCAAACCTGGGCCAATTTTTTCTAATTTAGTTTTAATTGACGAGATTAACCGAGCTCCTGCAAAAACACAATCTGCTCTTTTTGAGGTAATGGAAGAAAAGCAAATTACAGTAGATGGAATTACCTATAATATGCAATCTCCATTTATGGTTCTTGCAACTCAAAATCCAATTGAGCAAGAAGGAACTTATGCTTTACCAGAAGCACAGTTAGATAGATTTTTATTTAAAATTATGGTAGAATATCCTTCTGTAGAAAATGAAATTAAGATTCTACAAATGCATAATGAGCGTAAAGGAAAGAAACAAGAATCTTATGTAGAAAGTATCATTAGCGAGTCGGAATTAAAAGAGATCAAAGAAAGTTTAAATGATATTATTGTAAATGAAAAGTTGTTCGCTTATATCGTCGAAATTATTTCTAAAACAAGAACGCACCAGTATTTAAGTTTAGGAGGTTCGCCAAGAGCAAGTTTAGCTATTTTACAAGCATCAAAAGCTTCAGCAGCTATAAAAGGAAGAGATTTCGTAACGCCAGATGATGTGAAAAAAGTAATTCCTGCAGTGTTAAGACATAGAATTATTTTGACGCCAGAAAAAGAAATGGAAGGAATGACAGCTGATAAAGTTATTGAAATGATTGTACAATCAGTAGAAGTACCTAGATAGATGAATTTTTTTAAAAGTTTATATATTCATAATAGGTTTTTTCTTTATATCTCTGGGATTTCGCTCATTTTTCTTGTAGGAAAATGGGTGCCTTTTCTTGCAAAATTGTCTTGGATTGTAGTTTGGGCTTTTGTCTTTTTCTCTATTTTAGATATTTTTCTATTATTTAGATTGAAAAACGGGTTTTCTGCTTCAAGAACTGTAAACGATAAATTATCAAATTCAGATGAAAATAATATCGTTATTCAGCTTGAAAATAATTACGGAATGTCTTTAGATATTAAAGTTATAGATGAAATTCCTATTCAGTTTCAAAAAAGAGATTTTAATTATAAATCTACTATAGCGCAGCATAGTAAAAAGTCTTTTGAATATCAATTACGACCAACAGAAAGAGGAGGATATGAATTTGGAAATATTCTAGTTTTTGCTTCTTCTTTTTTAAGAATTTTTTCTAGAAAATATCTTTTTGATGCACAAAGATCTGTTTGTGTTTATCCTTCGTATATTCAGATGCAAAAATATTCTTTCTTAGCAATGAGTAATCGTTTGCATGAATTTGGTTTGAAAAAAATCAGAAGAATAGGGCATACGATGGAATTTGAAAAAATCAAAGAATATACAGATGGAGATGATGCAAGAACAATCAATTGGAAGGCAACGGCGAAAAGAGCGCAAATTATGGTAAATCAATATCAAGATGAGCGAGCACAACCAATTTATTCTCTGATTGATATGGGAAGATCGATGAAAATGCCTTTTGATGGATTAAAATTGATTGATTATGCGATTAATTCAACTTTAGCATTTTCAAATGTTGGAATTATAAAAGGAGATAAAACAGGATTGATTACTTTTTCAAATACAATTGAAACAATTATTCCTGCAAGTCAAAAGAAAACGCATCTGAATACCATAAATGAAGCTTTGTATAATTTAGATACAGATTTCTCTGAATCGAATTTTGGTGTTTTATACAATATGATTCGAAAGAAAATTACACAAAGAAGTTTATTGATTTTGTATACGAATTTTGAACACCAAACAAGTTTAAAACGTCAGATGCCTTTTATTACTGCTTTGGCTAAAAAACATTTATTGTTGGTGGTTTTCTTTAAAAATTCAGAATTGAATGAGAAAATTAATTCCAAAGCAGAAACGGTGAGCGACATTTATGAAAAGACAATTGCAGAAAAATTTGATTATGAGAAAAGATTAATCGTAAAAGAATTAGAAAAGTCAGGAATAAAAACCCTTCTGACAAACCCTTCTGAATTATCTGTAAATGTGATTAATAAATATCATCAATTTAAAGCGAAAGGATTGATATAATAAAACAAAAACCTCTTCAAATTTGAAGAGGTTTTTTGTTATGAAATTATTTATTCAAAATCCCTTTTAGAATTTCTATTACTTTATCTATTTCTTCTTTAGTATTAAATTTACTGAAAGAAAAACGCACAGAAGTTTTGTTTTCTTCAGATTTAGGTAGAATTGTGTTTAAAACATGAGAACCTTTGTTGCTTCCACTTTGACAAGCACTTCCTCCAGAAACTGCAACACCTTTTAAGTCCATACTGAATAAAAACATTGGATCTTCTTTTGGAAAACGAACACTTGTAGTGATATAACTACTTTTTTCTAAATCTCCAGAAGTTCCGTTGAAATCTATATTTTCAAAATTTTCGTTTAATTTCTCAATGAAATACTTTTTTAAACCTAAAATATAATCATGATCTTCTTCTAAGTTTTCATAAGCTATTTCCATCGCTTTTCCCATTCCAAGAATGCTGTGTACATTTTCTGTTCCAGCTCTAGCACCTTTTTCTTGTTCACCACCAATTAGCATTGGTTTTACTCCAAAACCTTTTTTGAAATAAGCAAAACCAACTCCTTTTGGACCATGAAATTTATGTGCACTTGCTGTGATAAAATCTATTGGAGTTTTTTGTAAATCTAATGTGTAATGCCCGATTGCTTGTACAGTATCCGAATGAAAAAGTGCATTGTATTCTTGACAAAGACGACAAATATCATCTGCTGGAATAATATTTCCAATTTCATTATTGATGTACATTAAAGTCACTAAAACATTTTCATTTTCAGAAAGAAGTTTTCTTAAATGCTTTAAATCAATATCTCCATTTTCGTCCACATCAACAAAAAGTAATTGTACATCAAATTCTTTTTGTAAATCTTTTACCGTATTTAAAACTGCATGATGTTCAATTTTACTTGAAATAATAGTTTTTACTCCAAGGTTTACAACAGCATTTCTTAAAATTAAATTATCAGCTTCACTACCTCCAGCAGTGAAAATAATTTCACTAGAAGTAACATTCAAATATTTCGCAATCGTCTTTCGAACCTTTTCTACTAAAGATTTCGCCTTTCGTCCAACTCCATGACTAGAAGATGGATTACCGTAAATCGTTTGCATAGATTCAAAAACTACTTCTGCAACTTGCTTATCTATAGGAGTAGTAGCCGCATTATCGAAATATATTGTGTTTGCGTTCATTTTTTTATGGATTATTTTCTGTGCAAAAGTAGAAAATCTCTAGAAAACTTCGTTTAAAGTGTGTACATTTGTTTTAGAATAAAGAAAAAAATATGAGGAAATATCTTTTACTATTAGGTCTTGGAGTTTTAGCTCTTTCTTGTGATGACGGGGATTTCAGTGAGCCAAGTTTTGATTTTACAGAAACAATCAATTATTGTAATGATGGAGATAATCTTTTTGTCTTGCATAAAGAAAATACAAGCAAAGTAGAATCTTTGATTTTAACTTTGACAGATAATCAAATTAGAAATAGTACTGCTGAGGTTACTCCAGTAAATATATCTGAAACAGGAAATATTACTTCAAACTACAGGTTGTTTTCAGATCCTGTAGATAATAATTATTTCTGTTCAAATGTTCCGCCAACAGCGCCAGGAACTGCTAGAAACTGGGTTGGAGTTGATGGAATTGTAAATGTGAAAAATATTGCAATTGTTGATGAAGACGAACCGACAGATACTACGGCTTTTGAGCATAATATTATAATCAATAATTATACTTTAGAAAGTAACGGAGAGACTTTACAGTTTAGCGAATATTATTACGGAAAGTTTACTACGCCTTATAACAGTACTTATATTCCTTCTTTATTTAATTTTACAGATGTTGTGGGAGTTTGTAATGAATTTACATTGCACAGAGTAAATGAACAAGAAAACGAAGCGATGGGAATTAATATCAATCCTTCTATTTTGCCAACAACAGCAGGAACTGTAGAAATTGATTTAGAAGATAATTCAGATATTTTTGTGAATTATAGATTGTTTGCAACAGAAGTAGATTCTGGAGAATATTTTTGTGCTGGAATTCCGCCAACTACACCAGAAATTATTAAAAACTGGGAAGGATCAGCAGGGAAAGTAAATGTTGTTACAACAGTAAGCGGAAGTGAACTTACACACACAATTGTGATCACAGAATTAGTGTTTAACGGAAATGCGGATGCTTGGCCGTTTGATACGGATTATACATTCGGAAGTTTCACTAGACAATTATAACATACTTAAAGCTTGAAAATTACTTTTTTTCAAGCTTTTTATTTTTTTACAATGAAAAAAACAAAAGATTTTACAAATTGTTATGCCGTAATTTTTGTTTCTGAAAGAACTGATTTTGATGAAGAAGGTTATCAAAAGATGGCTGTAGAAATAGAAAATTTAGTTCACAAACAAAATGGTTTTCTTGGTTTGGATTTTGGTAAAGATGAAAAACGAATTACCATTTCTTATTGGGAAACTTTAGAAGATATCAAAAATTGGAAAAACAATCCAAGACATCAGAAGGCAATAGCTGATGGAAAAGCGAAATGGTATAAAAATTACAGTTTGAGAATTTGTAAAATTGAAAAATCATATGATTGGGAATTACTTTAGATATTTACTTTTAATTTTTTTGCTTTTTGGTTTAAATTCTTGTGTTTCTGAAAAAGAAAAGAAAAAGAGTTTGGAGGTTTTTAGATACAACGAACATTCAAATATTTCTTCTCTTGATCCAGCTTTTGCGAAGAATTTAGCTAATGTTTGGGCAACAAATCAATTGTTTAATGGTTTGGTTCAACTAGATGATAGTTTGCATGTTCGACCAGATATTGCAAAAAAATGGGAAATTTCTGAAGATGGATTAGAATATACTTTTACACTTCGAGAAGATGTGTTTTTTCATAAACATATTTTATTTGGAAAAGATAGTACAAGAGCTGTAAATGCTAAAGATTTTGTTTATAGTTTTGATAGATTAACTTCCAAAAAAGTTGCCTCTCCTGGAAGATGGGTAATGAAAAATGTTTCAGAATACAAAGCTGAAAATGATACTACTTTCATTATCAAATTAAAAAATCCATTTCCGCCTTTTTTAGGTTTACTTTCAATGCGATATTGTTCTGTTGTTCCTAAAGAAATAGTAGAAAATAAAGAACATTCTTTTCGAGATCATCCGATTGGAACTGGACCTTTTTATTTTAAACTTTGGGTAGAAAATATCAAATTGATTTTTAGGAAAAATAATAATTATCATGAGGTGAATAGAGAAGGAGAGAAGTTGCCGCATTTGGAAGCTGTTGCGATTACTTTTTTACCAGATAAACAAAGTGAGTTTATGCAGTTTGTAGAAGGAAATATTGATTTTCTTTCTGGAATTGCTCCTTCGTATAAAGATGAACTTTTGACTTTTGAAGGAACTTTACAGAATAGATATGAAGGAAAAGTAAATATGGTAAAAAGTCCGTATTTAAATACAGAATATCTAGGGATTTATATGGATGTTCCGAATGAAAATCCTACACATTCTTTATTGATTAGAAAAGCAATGAATTTTGGTTTTGATCGAAAAAAGATGTTGAAATATTTGAGAAATAATATTGGTTATCCAGCAGAAAGTGGAATGATTCCGAAAGGTTTACCTTCTTATTCTGGAGAGAAATTTATTTATTATGATAAAGATCTTGCGCTAAAATATGTGGAAGAATATAAAAAGAAAACCAATAATTTGAATCCGAAAGTTCGTATAACAACAAATAGTCAATATTTGGATTTGTGTGAATTTATTCAGCGCGAAATTGAGAAAATCGGAATTCAGGTTGCTGTAGATGTTGTACCTCCTTCAGCTTTGAGAGATGGGAAAGCAAATGGGAAATATGAAATTTTTAGAGCTAGTTGGGTCGCAGATTATCCAGATGCGGAGAATTATCTTTCTTTGTTTTATGGTGGGAATTTTGCGCCAAATGGACCTAATTATACGCACTATAAAAATACTGAATTTGATGCGATTTATACGGAAGCAATTTCTACAGTAGATAATTCGAAAAGATATGATTTGTATCAAAAAATGGATAGTTTGATGATGAAAGATGCTCCAGTGATTCCTTTGTATTATGATGAAGTAATTCGTTTTTCTCAGAAGAATGTAGAAGGATTAGGAATTAATCCAATTAATTTATTGGTATTGAAAAATGTAAAGAAACTTCCTGTGAAGTAAAGTTTTCCTTTTTTATCGAAAACTTGGCTTAGGGATAGTAGCGGCATCCTTTTTTGCTTTTCTTCATACTGCTGCTTTAGCAAAAAAGATATAGTGGATAGCCCGACCTTTTCCTGTAGTTTTTACGGAAGGAAAAAGGGAAGCTCCAAAGAATTATAAATAAAAAATCCGTCTATCTTGAGATAAACGGATTCATTATTACAGATAAACCACTATCCTAACTTCATTATTGAATAATTAATTTTTCGATTAATTGTTCATTGTCTGAAGATGTTTTGACTAAATAAATTCCTGTTGTCAAATGTTCTAAGTTTAAGAATTCATTAGTTGTATAGTTAGCGTAATTTTGAACAAAAACAGTTTTACCATGAATATCACAAATTTCGATTTTTTTGATAGAGTAATTTTTTGTTGAAATTTGCACACTGTTTTTTGCAGGATTAGGGTGTATGCTGAATGATTTTAGGTTGTTTTTTTCTATGTTTAATTTTTGAATTGTCGTTTTTGCTGTGTTGGTGATAATTGGAGCATTGTAATCAAAAAAGATGTCAGCTTTATTTTTAAATTCTACATCAATATTTAGATTTTCTAAAGTTTTGATTTTATAAACTACATATCCATCGTTTGTTGCATCTTCGAAAGGAAGCATGATGTTGTCAAAATAAAAAGTTAGTTTATTTCCTTCCAAAGTCATTTTGCATTCGTGACTAGAATTGATAAGTTTAATGGTGTTTAGATCAAAAACTTCTTCATCAATTTCATTATCAATATGAATATTTACAGCACTTGCACTTCCTGTGTTTTCAAATCGAATTTTGTAGGTTAAATAATCTCCAATTTGTTCTTCTTTAATAGAATCTCCTTCTAGGCAAGTGATGTCATTTGGATCGTAAGAATTGACAATCATTTGTGCTAAATAACTTTCGTTTAATTCAGTTGATGGGTTCATATTGTCAAAAGCTTTTGCAGAAAAAATCAATGTATCACCGCCATTTAATGGGAAATCATCTAAAGGTGTGTTTAATTCAAAATCAACGATAATTTCTCTTTTTTCAAATGGTAAAAGGTTTGAGAAATCCCAAACTATATTGTCGCTGTTAATCGTTGCATCTGCAGGAATAGAGGAAATATAGTCTGAGAAATTTGCTTCAAAACTTAATTGGATATTACCGTTTAAGATTGTGTTTCCAGTGTTTTCATAGATTAATAAATAAGAAGCTTGAAAACCTGGGCGAGCTTCACTTTTTGGAATTATAGTAATGTCAATATTTTTATTTGATGCTTTTGGTTGGATACAAAAGTTTTCTTCAAGAAAGTAAATGGATTGTTCTTCCGAGAAACTAACTTCTACTTCTGATGGATAAATATCGAACAAATCATCATTTTCTAGAATAGGAGTTACTGTATATTGTCCATCTGTTGGAAAAGGAATTGTATAGTTTTCTTCATTTGAACAATACATAAAATCAATTCCGTTGTTATTTGTGATTTTAAAGTTGATGATGGAATTTAGTTTTTCATCTTCTTCACAACCATTATCATCTGCATCTAAAAAGATGTTTCCTTCTAATGAATAAATATCTCTGATTTTTTCTACTGTGCAAAAATCGTTAACGATACAATTTGGTAACTGATTTGAAATGTATTCTTCATAATATGCTATCTCAGGTTCGTTTGTACAAATATATTCTAGAGGTGTAAGTTGAAAATTAAAAATAGTAAGAGGATTTCCATTATTGATAAAAAGGATTTCCATCGGATTATTAATAATACTTAAACTATGTAGAAAATTGTTGCTTGAAAGATCTAAATCATTTAATTGATTATGATTTGCATTTAATAGAGAAAGTTCTGTGTTGCTTTCTAAATTTAAAGATTCAATATTATTTAAACTACAATTTAAATATAAAAGAGATGTGTTTTCTTCTAGGTTTAATTCATTTAGCATGTTGTTTTCAATAGTCAAAGAAGTTAATTCTAAATTATTTGAAACATTAATATTTTGTAGCAGGTTATTAGAAATATTTAGGCTTCTTAATTCTGAAATATTAGATAAATCTATGCTTTCTATATTATTGTTTTTTAAATCTAAAGATTTTAGATTGTTAAAGTGATGCAGTTCATTAAAGGTAGTGATATTTAAATCGTTAACTTTTAGGCTGAAAATGCTTTCTGCTTCGTCAAATGAAATTTCATTATCATTATTTGTGTCAGCATTAGAATCCATTGCTCCATCATTGTTTGTATCAACACAGTTAGTGCTGATTAGATAATTTTTTAAATCATCGTTAGAAAATGAAATGTTTTGTGCAAAAATCATTTCCGTAAACAATAATAGAATTAAAACTAATTTCTTCATCAATTTAATATTTTAACAACTTTTTCTAAAAGTTTAATAGTTAGTGGTTTAGTATTTTAGCGGGGCAAAACTAAAATTATCTATTAATAAAGCAATAGCCTATAGTGGAAAAACCTTGAAAGTAGCCATGAAAATAACGGTATTCCGGTATGAGTTGTTAACCTTTTATTTTTTTTAGATTAAACTTGATTTAACATTGAAAAAAAATGTCAAAACTGTTACAATTGTTTTTATAAATAGTCTTTAATGAAGAACAATACAAAATCACGAATTAATTTAAAAAATTAACCACATGAAGAAAATATTATCAATACTGCTGTTTAGTGTTTTTACTTTTCAATTTCAAGCACAAGAATTACCGAATACTTTATCAAAAACAGATAAGATTTATGGATTGTCAAAATTTTGGCAAGAGGTGAATTATAATTTTATTTATTTAAATGATATTGATAAGGAGGAATGGGATAAATTATATCAGAAAATGCTGGTAGATGTTCAAGAAACTAAAAATGATTATGAATATTATAGATTATTAAAAAAGTTTTGTGCTTTTCTAAAAGATGGACATACGAATGTTTATTATCCTGAGGCGATTCAAGAACAAAATTTTACTACTTATTTTGGAGAATATCGAATTGTTCTTAAGAATATTCAAGGGAAAGCGATAATTGTAAGAGTGAATAAAAGTAAAAAAGATGAATTGCCGATTGGAACAGAAATCGTAAAAGTAAATGGAATTCCATCTAAAGAATATAGAGAGAAAAATGTAAAACCTTATATGAGTTCTTCAACAGATTATGTTTTAGAAGATGCTTCTACTTTATTTATGCTTCAAGGTTTAAAAGGAACTGAATATGAATTGGAATTAAAGTTACCAAATGGAAAAACTAAAATGTTACATGTTGTACATGAAGAAACTACAGAAAAAGAAGTTTATCCACCTTATGATGATAAGTTATTTAAATTTAAATGGTTGAAAAATAAAACAGCTTATGTTTCGCTAAATTCTTTTAATGATCCTAAAATTATTGAAGATTTTAGAGCTATTTTACCTGATCTGAAAAAAGCTAAAAAATTAATTATTGATTTAAGATATAATGGTGGTGGGAATTCAACTACAGGATTAGAGATTTTAAAGCATTTATCAAATGATACTATTTTTTATGGTTCAAAAACAAGAACTCGTATGAATTTACCAGCATATAAAGCTTGGGGAGGTTGGGTTGAGCCTAAAGATACAGTAAATAATGAAAGAGCAAAAAAATGGTTTTTAGCAGCACAGGATAAATTATATTTTGATATGGAAGATATGGTAGGTACTTCAGGTCCAAATATCAAAACTAGACTTGTAGTTCCAACAGCTGTTTTGATAGGTCATAATACAGCGTCAGCTGCAGAAGATTTTCTTATTTATGCTGATAATCAAAAACATTTTACAAAAATAGGAGTTCCAACAAACGGAAGTACAGGGCAACCACTTTTTATGAAATTACCAGGAGGTGGACAAGCAAGAGTTTGTTCGAAAGAAGATTTGTATCCTGATGGAAGAAAATTTGTAGGAGTAGGTATTCAGCCAGATATTGTTGTAGAAAAAACAGTTGAAGATTTTATCAATGATGAAGATCCTGTTTTAGAATATGCTGTGAAGTATTTGAAAAAACAATAAAAGATAAAAAGAAGTCCAACTAATTCGTTGGACTTTCTTCTTTTTTTATAAAAATATAACCGTATAACATCCCTACGAATACTGCTCCTCCAAGAATATTTCCTAGAGTAGTCGGAAGTAAATTCTTCCATAAAAAAGTTCCAATCGAAATATCAGCTCCGTGTAACATAGCATTTGGAATAAAGAACATGTTTGCAATACTATGTTCAAAACCAAAAGTCACGAAAGCCATAATTGGAAACCAAATTGCTAAAACTTTACCTGAAGTACCTTTAGCTCCATATGCTGACCAAATTGCAAGACAAACTAACCAATTTGCTCCAACTCCTTTCCAAAATGTTTTCCAAAAAGGATTACTTGTTTTTGCAACAGCAATATTGATAGAACTTTCTAGATAAGGCTCAGTAGCCAAGATTCCTGTTAAATAGACCAAGAAAAATGCGATGAAAATGGAACCGATAAAGTTCCCGAAATAAGAAACAGACCAAACTTTTAATAAATTTTTAAAGGATGCTTTTTTTTGTAAAACCGGAATGGTCATTACTGCACAATCGCTGGTAAATAAATCTGCTCCAGCTAGTACAACTAAAATTAATCCTACTGGGAAAACTGCACCAAATAAGAATTTTTGTAATCCTGGGTTTTCAGCTCCAATTCCTACAGAACCTCCACCAACTATGATTGCTAAAATACAACCAAAGGCTACAAAGGCTCCTCCTAAAATACTTAATAAAATAAATTTATTGAAGCTAAACTTTTCTTTCTTTGAAGCATTGTTATATACTTCGTTAATTACGGGGTTTTCGTATATTTTTTGATCCGTCATCATCTATCCTGTCTTATAAAGTAGGGCAAAATTATACTTTTAATATTATTTAGAACTGATTTAAATCAGTAAAAATTCGAAAATGAAGATTATTTTTAAAAATTGTATTTTTGTTTAAAAATAATTGAGATTTGTCAAACATAATTAAAACAGAGTTTACCATTAAGGATTTAGAAAATCTTTCAGGTATTAAAGCGCACACTATTCGTATTTGGGAAAAAAGATATGATCTGCTTTCTCCAAATCGAACTTCTGGAAACATACGATATTATGATGTTTTTAATTTTCAAAAATTGTTGAATATTGTTCTTCTTTATGAGAATGGATATAAGATTTCTAAGATTGCAAAGTTGGAAAATGAAGCGCTTTTTCTGAAAGCAAAAGAAGTTGGAAGTAAAGAGGCTGTGAGTTCTGAAGCGATTAATTTGTTTAAAATTTCCATGCTTCAATTTGATGCTTATTTATTTCATAAAACCTATAATGAACTACTTGTAAATAAGACTTTTTCTGAAGTTTTTACTGAAATATTTGTGCCTTTGTTGAATGAAATAGGAATGCTTTGGCAAACGAATACATTGACACCAGCACAAGAACATTTTATTTCAAATCTGATTGCACAGAAAATTCAAATTAATATTGATAAGCTGCAATTAAACCCAAGAAACCCTAATAAGCCAGTATATGTTTTGTTTTTGCCAGAAAATGAAATTCATGAATTAGGTATACTTTATTTACAATATGAATTATTGCTCAGAAATTGTGAAGTAATCTACTTAGGAAGAAATGTTCCCTTAGATAATTTAGAGACACTTTTTATATCTTTTGAAAAGATAATTTTTATAACTAACTTCATAATAACCCTATCAAAAAAAGAATTATTGGTTTTTGTCAAACAAATTTCCGAATACATTAAAGAAACAAAACATGAATTTTGGTTAGTGAATAGAAATATTTTAGAATTTAATTTTGATGAGCAAAATATTGATATTCAGTTTTTTAAATCACTTGAAAATATCTTAACTAAAATTTAAAACAATATTTTCCTTTATTTTGTTTAACTTTTTTGTAGTTTTGTTAAACAAAATGAAAAGAAAGATATACATATTAGGATCGGGTTTTTCTTCTTTAGCTGCATCTTGTTATTTGGCTAAAGCAGGATATGACGTTCATATTTTGGAGAAAAACAACACTTTAGGAGGTAGAGCTAGACGATTAAAAAAAGATGGTTTTACATTTGATATGGGACCAACTTGGTATTGGATGCCAGATGTCTTCGAGAGGTTTTTCTCAGATTTTAATGTGAAACCATCCGATTTTTATGTTTTAGATAAGTTAAATCCAAGTTATCAAGTCTATTTTGATACTAATGATTCTTGTTCAATTTCAGCAAATCTTTCAGAGATTTATGATTTTTTTGAAACAGAAGAAAAAGGAAGTTCAAAATATTTGAAAGCTTTTATCAAAGAAGCAAAAAGAAACTATGATGTTGCAATCAAAGATTTGGTTTACAAACCTGGAATTTCACCTTTAGAATTAGTTACTACTAAAACAATTCCACAAGTCACGCAGTTTTTTTCTACGATTAGAGATCGAGTTCGAAAAAATATTAAAAGTGAAAAATTACTTCAAATTTTAGAATTTCCAGTACTGTTTTTAGGAGCAAAACCTAGTAATACTCCAGCGTTTTATAGTTTTATGAATTATGCAGATTTTGGCTTAGGTACTTGGCATCCGAAAGGAGGAATGTTTGAAGTAATTAATGGAATGATTTCTTTAGCTAAAAGTTTGGGAGTGAAATTTCAAACTAATGCAGAAGTTTCTCAGATTTTAGTGGATGAAAATAAAAATGTTACAGGAATAAAAGTAAATGATGAAATCCTGAAAACTGACTTGGTTTTAAGTGGTGCCGATTACTATCATACAGAAACTTTATTAGAAGAAAAACACCGACAATACTCCAACAAATATTGGGCGAAAAAAGTTTTTGCTCCTTCTTCTTTGTTGTTTTATGTTGGTTTCGATAAAAAATTAGAAAATGTTTCGCATCATACATTATTTTTTGATGCCGATTTTGATAAACACGCAGAAACTATTTACGATAATCCTTCTTGGCCTGAAAATCCTCTTTTTTACGCAAGTTTTCCAAGTATTACAGATGATTCTTTTGCTCCAGAAAACATGGAAGCTGGGACATTTTTGATTCCGCTAGCTCCAGGTATTGAAGATTCAAAAGAATTGAGAGAAATGTATTTCAATATTATTTTGGAAAGATTGGAAAAAAGAACAAATCAAAAGCTTCGAGATCACATTATTTTTAAAGAGAGTTTTTGTGTGAATGACTTTATTCGAGATTATAATTCTTATAAAGGAAATGCTTACGGACTGGCAAATATTCTGACGCAAACTGCTTTTTTACGACCAAATATTAAAAGTAAAAAAGTAAAAGGTTTGTTTTTTACAGGACAATTGACAGTTCCTGGTCCTGGAGTTCCGCCTGCTTTAATTTCTGGGAAAATTGCAGCGGAACTAATTCGAAAAGACTATAACTAACTATACTATAATATGAAATTTCTATTCGATGAGGTTTCATTTGCAACAAGCAAATTGGTAACCAAAAAATACAGTACATCTTTTTCCATGGCAGTGCGAATGCTTTCACCAAAAATTCGTTCTGCTATCTATAATATTTACGGTTTTGTTCGTTTTGCGGATGAAATTGTAGACAGTTTCCATGATTATGATAAAGAGTTTTTATTGGACAAATTTGAGAGGGACTATCATTTGGCTAAAAAACATAAAATAAGTTTAAATCCAATATTAAACTCTTTTCAGGAAACTGTAGAAAAATATAATATTGAAGAAGATATGGTTGCTGCTTTTATGAGTAGTATGCGTTCGGATTTGTATGAAACGAATTACACTACAAATGAAGAATATGAAACGTATATTTATGGTTCCGCCGATGTTGTAGGTTTGATGTGTTTAAAAGTTTTTGTCAATGGAAATCAAGAAAAATATGAAGAATTAAAAGAGCCAGCAATGCGACTTGGTTCTGCTTTTCAAAAAGTAAATTTCTTGAGAGATTTAAAACAAGATGCAGAAATCTTAAATCGTTCATATTTTCCAAATGTAAATCTGAAAGCTTTAGATAATAAATCGAAAAAAGAAATTATTGATGATATTGAAGCGGATTTTGAATATGCTTTTCAGGAAGGGATTTTAAAACTACCGATGGAAGCAAAATTTGGAGTGTATATGGCATATCGATATTATCGTAAATTACTGAAGAAAATTAAAAATACACCTTCATCAAAAATTATTGAAACTCGAATTCGAATTTCCAATCCGATGAAGATAAATATTTTAGCAAGATCTTATATTAAATACAAACTAAACTTAATCTGATGTTATTTTTTATTCTAGTCACATTATTAACATTTGCAATCATGGAAGGTGTTACTTGGTGTACACATAAATTCGTTATGCACGGATTTTTGTGGTATTTGCACGAAGATCATCACCAGCCAGGATATCCACATGTTTTTGAAAAAAATGATGCGTTTTTTATCATTTTTGCCGTTCCAAGTATATTGTTGTTTTACTTTGGTTTAGAGCCAGTTTTGAACTATAAATTTTTCATTGGATTAGGAATTTTACTATACGGAATTGCATATTTCCTTATTCACGATGTTTTGATTCATCAAAGATTTAAATGGTTCAAACGAACTAAAAATAAATATTTGAGAGGTTTGCGAAAAGCGCACAAAATTCATCATAAACATTTAGGAAAAGTAGACGGAGAATGTTTCGGGATGTTATTCGTTCCGTTCAAATATTTTAAAATATGACACACTGGTTATACTTGGCATTGAATCTTGGATCTATCAGTATTCCTTTACTTTATTCTTTTGAGAAAAAAATGTATTTCATCAAAAACTGGAAGAAAATATTTGTTTCTACAACAATTGTAGCGACATTTTTCTTGATTTGGGATGCAATTTTCACAGCAAAAGGAGTTTGGGGATTTAACCCAGATTATTATTTAGGATTCAAAATTTTAAAAATGCCAATAGAAGAATGGTTGTTCTTCTTTTGTATACCTTATGCAAGTATTTTCATTCATTATGCATTAAAACATTTTAAACCAAAACTTTTAATACCGATTTTCTGGGTAAAATTTATTTCTGTTATTCTCATCTTTTTAAGTGTCAATCTAATTGTTCTAAACTATAACAAGGCTTATACATTAATTGACTTTTCAGTTTTTTTGATTACAATTTTACTCGGTTTGTTGTTCGGAATCAAAATATTGCAACGTTTCTTTATTGCTTTCCTGATTATTTTGATTCCGTTTTTTATTGTTAATGGAATTTTGACAGGAAGTTTCATCGAAGCTCCTGTTGTTTGGTATGATAATTCGCAAAATCTTGGGATCCGAATTTTCACCATTCCTGTTGAAGATACTGCTTATGCATTTAGTATGTTATTCCTGAATATTTTAATTTTTGAAAAACTTAAAACCAGATAATATGTATTTTTCAAGAGAAGATATCGATGCTTTAAATCATTTATACAAAATCAATTTAATAAATAGTGTTTCAGGTTTTAAATCTGCAAATTTGATTGGAACAAAATCTAAAGATGGAATTCCAAATGTTGCGGTTTTTAGTTCTGTTACGCATTATGGGTCCAATCCGCCTGTTTTAGGTTTTGTGCTTCGTCCGACTTCTGTTCCGAGAAATACTTATGAAAATTTGAAAGAAACAGGATATTATACAATTAATCATATTTTTCAATCGATTGTAGAAGACGCACACCATACTTCAGCAAAATATCCGAAAGAAATTTCAGAGTTTGAAAAAACAAATTTGGAAGAAGAATATTTAGGAGATTTTTATGCTCCGTTTGTAAAAGGTTCTCCTGTGAAAATGGGAATGAAATATTTGGAGGAATATTATATAAAAGCAAATGATACGATTTTGGTTTTAGGTGAAATTGTGGATTTATATATCGAAGATCAGATGGTTCAGGAAGATGGTGTAGTGGATTTAATTCAAGGAAAAATTCCTGCAATTAATGGTTTGGATACTTATGTGTTTCCTGAAAAGAAAATTCAGTTTGCATACCAGCGACCGAGATAAATTTTGCGCTTTAGTGAAATTTGAATATTTTTGATGAAAAAAGATTCTACAATGAAGAAAAAATCATTTCGTTTAAGTTTTATAATTTCACTTAGTTCTTTGTTTTACATGTTTTGGTTTCTAAAAATAAATGACACTTACACTTCTTTTATAAGATTACCTGAAAATTTGAATTACAAAGAATATATTTTTCTTTCCTCATTAATTTTATTGGCTTTAATTTCTATAATTTCCATTTTTAAGTTATTTAAAAATAGAATTTTTGCATATGTTTTAGGAATAAATATAATTTCAGTATTATTTCTTTTTAATCTTTTAGAATTTAATAGTAAAATAAAATTAAAAGGAACTGATTTATCTAGTATTGCTGAAATTTCTATCTACAGTAATGGATGTTTTGAATATTATACAACAGATTGGGATGAAACAAAACGAATTGAAGGTTATTATTATGAAAAAAATGGGATTTTATTTTTTGATTCAAGTTTTAAGAATGAATTAATTAAAAATCAATTTGAAAAAATTAGAAACCAAAAAAATGTAGAATGTGTTTTTGATTTACCAAATTTTAGACAAAAGGGATTTTTAAAAATTAAATCATAATGTTTCTGAAAATTAAAAAATTTATTCTATTTCTATTAATTCTTGGTTTTAGTTTTTTTGTTTATAATGCTATTCAAATTTATCGTTTTTCAAATCAATATTCTGAGCAAAAATCCGATGTTGCAATAGTTTTAGGTGCAGGAACAAATAATGGAAAAATTTCTCCTGTTTTTAGAGAAAGAGTAAATCATGGAATTTATTTATATAAAAATAAAATTGTGGATAAAATTATATTCACTGGAGGTTTTGGTGAAAACCAGAAGCAAGCAGATAGTGAAATTGCTAAAAAATATGCTTTAGAAAAAGGCGTTCCAGAAGCGGTAATTTTAATGGAAACAAAATCAAAATACACTTATCAAAATCTTGAAGAATCTAAGAAAATCATGGATTCTTTAAATTATAATTCTGCTTTAATTGTTACGGATCCTCTTCATTCGAAAAGAGCAATGCTTTTAACTGAAAAATATCATATCAATTGTAAATCTTCTCCTACAAAAACCTCGATGTATAAATCGTTTTCTACAAAAATGAATTCTCTTGTTTATGAAACTTTTTATTATTCAATTAGAGTTGTAACTGCGTATTTTTAATTTTTTTAGCTAAATATCAGAATATTAGATTTTTAACACTTTTTTACTCTTAAATATTCGTAACTTAATGATAATCAAGATGTTTAAAATTTTGTTATCATGACTAAAGTTGATGAAAATCACAAGAAAAAAGCGAGACTGATCTTTGAAGACGGAAAATGTTTTGAAGGAACTACGTTTGCTTTAACAGGTGATAGAACTGCAGAAGTTGTTTTCAATACTGCAATGTGTGGATACCAAGAAGTTTTGACGGATCCGTCTTATATGGGGCAAATGGTTGTTTTTACTTATCCAGAGATAGGGAATTATGGAATCAATCATGAAGATGCCGAATCAAGAAGAATATTTTTAGAAGCTATAATAGTAAAATCATACAATGAAATTCCTTGTAATTATAAAAGTGAAATGCCACTTCATGAATATTTGAGAAGATATAATGTGATGGGAGTAGAAGGAATTGATACTAGATCTTTAACGCTTTATCTTAGAGAACGAGGAGCTTGTAATGCAATTTTGACTACTTCAAAAGCTCCAATTGAAGAATTAGTTCATTTGGTGAAAATTAATGTAGGTATTAAAGGTGTGAATTTTGTAAATCATGCTACGAATAAAAACTTAATTACAAAACCTAATTTAGAATCTTCAGAATTAAATATAGCAGTTATAGATTGTGGTTTGAAATATAATATTGTAAAACTATTAGAAGAAAATAACTGTAATTGTACCATTTTTCCTTCCACAATTCATGTAGATGAAATTTTGAAAGAAAATAAATTTGATGGTCTATTTTTATCAAACGGACCAGGAGATCCTGAACCTTTGGTGAATCTTTTGGAGATTACAAAACAAGCTTTAGGTAAATTGCCAATATTTGGTATTTGTATGGGACATCTGGTTCTAGGTGAAGTATTAGGTTTTAAAACTGCAAAACAAAAATTTGGTCAACATGGTGTGAATCATCCTGTGAAAGATTTAAGAACAGGAGAAGTTAAAATTACTTCACAAAATCACAATTTCGTTCTTTTAGAAGATAATTCTTTAGAAGATATTGAAATAACACATATAAACTTAAACGATAATTCTGTTGCTGGAATTCGTCATAAAAAATATCCAGCTTTTTCAGTGCAATTCCATCCTGAAGCTTCTCCAGGACCGTATGATGCTAAATATTTGTTTCATGAGTTTTATGAAATGGTAAGAGATTTTAAAGAAAAAGAAAACGAACCAAGTTATTTAGAAGAAAATGAAAAGTCGAAAATATAAAATATTAATAATAGGAGCAGGGCCAATAGTTATTGGGCAAGCATGTGAGTTTGATTATTCTGGAACTCAAGCTTGTAAGGCATTAAAAGCAAGAGGTTGTGAAGTGGTTTTGGTTAATTCAAATCCGGCCACAATTATGACAGATAAAGATACAGCAGATCAGGTTTACATAGAACCTTTGACAATTGAATGTATAGAGAAAATAATTGCCATTGAAAGACCAAATGCTTTGTTGCCAACTCTGGGTGGACAAACAGGTTTGAATCTTGGAATGGAATTAAATGAAAAAGGAATTCTAGAAAAATACAATGTAAAAATGCTCGCTGCAGGAAAAGAAGTTATCAATCGTGCGGAAGATCGTTTGGAGTTTAAAAAGGTGGTGAGTGAAATCGGTTTGGAATCTTGTATTTCTAAAGTTGCTTATAATATGGAAGAAGCAATTAAGATTGCAAAAGAAATAGGTTATCCATGTGTAATTCGCCCGGCATTTACACTTGGTGGAACTGGAGGAGGAATTGTAAATAATGAAGAAGAACTGCAAGATATTGTAGGGCAAGGTTTGCAAGATAGTTTGATTTCTGAAGTATTAATTGAAGAATCGATTTATGGTTGGAAAGAGTATGAACTAGAAGTCATGCGAGATAAAAATGATAATGCTGTGATTGTTTGTTCTATCGAAAATTTAGATCCGATGGGAGTACATACAGGAGATTCGATTACAATAGCTCCAGTACAAACTTTGACAGATAAAGAATATCAAAAAATGCGTGATGCAGCAATTGCAATTCTTCGAAAAATTGGTGTAGAAACAGGAGGTTCGAATGTGCAATTTGCTATCAATCCAGAAAATGGAAGAATGGTTGTGGTAGAAATGAATCCTAGAGTTTCTCGAAGTTCAGCTTTAGCTTCAAAAGCAACAGGTTTTCCAATTGCAAAATTGGCAGCAAAATTAGCACTTGGAGATACTTTGGATGTTTTGAGAAATGATATTACCAAAAAAACTCCTGCATGTTTTGAGCCAACTATTGACTATGTAGTGACAAAAATTCCACGTTTTAATTTTGAGAAATTTCAGAATGATACTTCAAGACTTGGAACTTCTATGCGATCTCTTGGAGAAACAATGGCAATTGGTAGAACTTTCAAAGAATCTTTTCAAAAGGCTTTAAGAGCTTTGGAAGTAAAAAAATATGGTTTTGGTTTTAATAAATCTACTATAAAATGGACGAAAGAAGAAATTGAAATACAACTAGAAAAACCAAATAGTAATCGTTCAGAAGCTATTTTTCAGGCATTTGAACATGACTTTTCTGTGAAACAAATCCATGAATTAACGAAAATTGATTATTGGTTTTTATATCAATTTAAACAGATTTATGATTTTCCTTCACAAATAAAAAACACTTATGATAGTATATATAAAGCAAAACAAATGGGGTTCTCTGATATGCAATTATCAAGAATTCTAGGTTTTGAAAATCAACTTGCTTTTAGAAAACATCGAATTAATTTAGGAATTAAGCCAGTGTATCGTTTGGTAGATACTTGTGCAGGTGAGTTTGAAGCTTATACTCCTTATTATTATTCTACGTATGAAGAAATGGATGAGGTACAAGTTTCTGACAAACCAAAAGTAATGATTCTAGGTGGTGGGCCGAATCGAATTGGTCAAGGTATTGAGTTTGATTATTGTTGTGTGCATGGTTCGATGGCTGCAAAAGATATGGGATACGAAACAATTATGGTGAATTCAAATCCAGAAACAGTTTCTACGGATTTTGATACTTCGGATAAATTATATTTTGAGCCAGTTACTTTAGAAGATGTTTTAAATATCTATGAAAAAGAACAACCAATCGGTGTAATTGTACAATATGGTGGACAAACCCCTTTGAATCTTGCTTTGTCATTGAAAAAAGCAGGAGTTCGAATTTTAGGTACTTCACCAGAAAGTATTGATTTGGCAGAAGATCGAGATAAGTTTAAAAAAGTTTTAGAAAAACTAAATATCAAACAACCAAAAAATACAATCGTTTATAATAAAGAAGAAGCTTTTGAAAAAGCAAATGCTATTGGTTTTCCTTTAGTGGTTCGTCCTTCTTATGTTTTGGGAGGAGCATCTATGGAAATTTGTTATACTAAAGTTGATTTGGAAAAATATATTGATAAAGCAATCGCTGTACACCCTAACCAGCCAATTTTGTTAGATCAGTTTTTAGAAAATGCAATTGAGCTAGATGTTGATGTAGTTGCAGATGAATATAATTGTGTAATTGCTGGAATTATGGAGCATGTAGAGCCTTGTGGTATTCACTCTGGAGATTCAGCGGCAGTTTTACCACATTTTTCTCTTTCGGATAAAATTATTTCAGAGATAAAAAGAATTTCATTAGAGCTTTCTCGAGAATTAAATATTCTTGGTTTAATGAATATTCAATTAGCTGTGAAAGATGATGAACTTTATATGATTGAAGTAAATCCAAGAGCTTCAAGAACAATTCCATTTGTAAGTAAAGCAACAAATCAGCAATGGGCAAAAATTGCAACGAAAATAATGTTAGGTGCAACTTTAGAAGAACTTGGTGTTGAAGAAAATCTAAAACTAGATATGTGGAATATCAAAGAAGCGATTTTACCATTTAATAAATTTTCAAAAACAGATCCAGTTTTAGGACCAGAAATGAAATCTACAGGTGAGGTTATGGGAATTGATAAAGATTTCGGAGTAGCTTTTTATAAAGCTCAAATGGCTTCTGGAATTGAACTTCCTTTACATGGAAAAGTGTTGATTCTTGAAAGTAATATCCATAAAATAAAAGACGAAAAACTTGCGGAAATATATGAAAAAGAAGGTTTTGAGGTTGAAATGTTAGATGCAAAATCAGATTTACACGAGAAAGTTTCTTCAGGAGAATTTCAATTAGTTATTAGTATTCCAACAAAAGAAGATGCTGAGCAATATAAAGATGTAAGGAGGTTAGCTGTTAGAAAAAGAATTCCTTTGATTACAACTTTTAGAGGAGCGCAAATAGCTCTAAAAGCGATTAGTTCTGTGAAAGATTCTGAATTGAAAATGCATTCCTTGAAAAAATATTATAAAATGGTATAAAACAAAAATTATGAAAAATTTATTTAAACTTTTAGTATTGATAATTTTATTTACAGGTTGTAGTAGTGATGATGATTCAAATGAAATTTTAGATACGCCACCACCTTTTTCAATTATAAATACTTGGGTTGTGGATAGTCAAGTGGATGGAGGAGAAGAAATTGCCTTGAATGATTGTAATTCTAAATATTCGATGGAAGTTCGTGGAGATAATACTTGTACAGTAAACAGATATTTGAAAAATGGAGAAGGAGATTGTATAAATTATACTTCAGAATTAAAATGGAAGCAAAATAATGATGGTCAATTTCATTTTGAAAGCGATGATGGATATTTTCATGCAGAAGGAATTTTAATCGAAGACGTTTTATTTGTAATTCTATTTTATGAAAATGAATTTAGAAGGTATAAAATGGTCTTAAATTAAATATTTATTAACAAAACTATTTGATTTGTAAAAGTTTAAAAATATTTATGTATTTTTATCAAGAAAACATCTAAATACAATGAGTCAGTCTAAAAAATATAGAAAAGTAATGAATATGATGTACTCTTTTGGTGCATCGATCGTTATTATTGGAGCTCTTTTCAAAATTCTACATTTTGGAATTGGTCCATTAACTGGAGGAATAATGTTAGGAGTAGGTTTAGTAACCGAAGCATTGATTTTTGCAGTTTCTGCTTTTGAACCAATACCATCAGAGTATGATTGGACTTTGGTTTATCCAGAGCTGGCAGGAGCAGAACAAGTGAAAGAAAAAAACAAAGAAATTTCTTTAGTTGAAAATAAAACAAAACAAATTGTAGATAAGCTTGAAGTATTAATGAAACAAACAGTTGAAGATGTTGATTTATTAAAAAGTCTTTCAGTTCAAATTTTTAATTTAAAAGAAGCGGTTTTACATATTCAACCTTCAATGCATGTGATGGGAGAATCTAATGAATATGTTTCTAATATAAATACTGCTGCTGCTAAATTAGAATCTTTAAATTCTTTATATAAACTGCAATTTGAAAATTCAGAAAAACAAAATGATTTCAATTTACAGATTTTAGATAATATCGAAGAATTGAACAAACAAATGAAAATTATCACTACAAATTTAAATTCTATGAATACAGTTTATGGTGATATGTTAAAAATGAGTTCATAATTATTTTGCATTAAATATGATAAAAAAAGAGAAGCTAATTTTGCTTCTCTTTTCTTTTTTACTTCTTTAAATATTGTGGGAATTTTGCTTTAAATTCATTTAATCTTGGAATAGAAACTCTTCTTACATACGGATTATCTGGATGCTTTTCTACATAATCAATATGATAAGCTTCCGCACGATAAAACTTCTTAAAAGGTTCCACTTGTGTGGTGATTTTTCCTTTATAAGTAGTTCTATTTAATTCTTTAATTACATTTTCAATAGTTTTCTTTTGCTCAGGATTTTCATAAAAAGCAATAGAACGATATTGTTTTCCAATATCTGGTCCTTGACGATTTAGAGTTGTTGGGTCCTGAGAACCAAAGAACACACGAACTAAAGTTTCAAAACTTACTACTTTAGGATCATAAATTACTTCAACAGCTTCAGCGTAATCTGTTAAACCAGCACCAACTTCTTGATATGTAGGATTTGGTTTTGTACCTCCAGAATAACCAGGATATGCTTTTTTTACACCTTTTACACTTTCAAAAACAGCTTCCACACACCAAAAACAACCAGAAGCGAAATATGCCACAGCTTCTCCATTTTTTACAACAGTAACTTCAGGATTTACAGGAGTATCTCTATCTGTATTTTTGATTAAAAGTTTTTTTCCAAAAACAGTTCCGCTGATGATAATTAAAATTAATAATAACCAATATCTATTATTCAACTTCATAAATTCTAATTTTAATGTTCTTTTTCTTGTAGTCGAAAAAAATCAATTGAAATAACATTTTTAGTATTAAAAAAGTTATTTATTCTTTCTAATTTACTAAATTAGAATAGAAAAGAATGTTATGTTTATTGTAAAATTCAAACCACAGAAGATATTTGGTTTTGACTTACGAAAATCATACATTTGCGAACTAAATAATTAAAGACTAAATGGAACATTTTATAGTATCTGCACGTAAATATAGACCTCAAACATTTGAAGATGTAGTAGGGCAACAAGCTATTACAAATACTTTAGAAAATGCTATAAAAAATAACCATTTAGCACAAGCTTTATTATTTACAGGACCTCGTGGAGTAGGAAAAACTACCTGCGCTCGAATTTTAGCAAAAAAAATCAATGAACAATCAAGTTCAGATATGGATGAAGATTTTGCATTTAATATTTTTGAATTAGATGCTGCTTCAAACAATTCTGTTGATGATATTCGTAATTTGACTGATCAAGTTCGTATACCACCTCAAGTTGGACAATACAAAGTTTATATCATTGATGAGGTGCATATGTTGTCACAAGCTGCTTTTAATGCATTTCTTAAAACATTAGAAGAACCACCAGCGCACGCAATTTTTATCTTAGCAACAACTGAAAAACATAAAATTATTCCTACAATTCTTTCAAGATGTCAAATTTTTGATTTTAAAAGAATTGGAATTGCAGATGCGAAAAATTATTTAAAAACTATCGCAGAAAAAGAAGGAGTAACAGCTGAGGATGATGCATTACATATAATTGCGCAAAAAGCGGATGGAGCAATGCGTGATGCACTTTCTATTTATGATAGAGTTATCAGTTTTTCAGGAAATAATTTGACAAGAGAGGCAGCTTCTGAAAGTTTAAATGTTTTAGATTATGCTGTATATTTTGACATAACTGAGAAAATTTTAGAAAATAAAATACCAGAACTTTTAGTTGCTTACAATATTGTTTTGAGTAAAGGTTTTGAAGGAAATCATTTTATTTCTGGATTAGCTTCTCATTTTAGAGATTTGTTAGTAGCAAAAGATACTGTGACACTTCAACTTTTAGAAGTTGGGGAAAACACGAAAGAAAAATATAAAGAACAAGCACAAAAGTGCGACACTTCGTTCTTATTACAAGCAATTGATTTGGCTACAAAATGTGAGTTGAACTTTAAAAATAGTAAAAATCAACGATTGTTAGTCGAACTTTGTTTGATGCAGCTAGCCTCAATTAACTTTGCAGGCGAAAAAAAAAAATAAGCAATTCATAATACCATCTTCTTATTTTAAACAAGTTGCCGACAAATTAGTTTCGTCTCCAGAAATTTCTATTCAGAAAAAAACAGTTGAAGCTCCTAAAAAAGAGGAGAAGAAAGCTGCTGTGTTGTCAAAAGCTGCTCCAGTTGAGGCTACAAGGCCTACGGATGCAACAATAGTAACACGTAGAAGAAGAAACTCTGGATTGTCTTTAAAAAGTTTACAAGTAGAAACAATTTCTTCAAAAGAAAAAGAAGACGAACTGCTTACTCAAGATGTTTCATCCATGCCAAAAACTGAATTTTCAGATGCAGAATTACAACATTTTTGGAAAATGTATGTGGATCAGTTGATGAAAAGAGGAGAGAAAATTATCGCTTCTATTATAAATGCAGATATTCCGAGAATGGAAGGGGATTTTATTAAAATGACACTTCCAAACGATATGATGAAAGCTGAAATGCTAAAACATCGTCCGAAATTGATGCAATTTTTAAAACAAAACTTAAATAATTACCATATAGATTTAAAAGTAGATGTGAACGAACAGGAAGTTAAAAAGTTCGCATACACACCTTTAGAGAAGTATAAAAAAATGAGAGAAAAGAACAATGCTTTAGAATTATTGCGAACTAAATTTGATTTAGATTTATAATTGTTAATTTTTCAAACATTTTTTTATATTTACGCTAATCTATAACTAACTAAAAAAACAAAATCAATTTGGACATAAATAATTTTATTCTTTCTCTGATTGGATTTTTGATTATTGCCATTTCTGCAAATCAAATTTCAAAATACTTTCAAAAAATAAAATTTCCCATCATAACAGGTTTAATTATTTCAGGAATCATCGCTGGTTCTTCTATGTTAAACTTTATTACTGTCGGAACTGTAAATAGACTTAACTTTTTAAATGAAATTGCTCTTGCAATCATTGCTTTTTCTGCAGGATCAGAATTATATCTCGACGATCTACGTAGTAGAATTAATAGTATAAAATGGATGACGATTGGACAATTAGTAATCACTTTCGTTTTAAGTTCCGTTGCAGTGTATATGCTAACAGAGTATATTCCATTCATGCAAGAAATGAATATGCTTTCCAAAATAGCTGTTGCTATTTTATTTGGAACTATTTTCGTTGCACGTTCTCCGTCTTCGGCAGTTGCGGTTATTAATGAAATGCGAGCAAATGGACCTTTTACCAAGACAGTAATGGGAGTAACAGTTGTAAAAGATGTATTAGTAATCATACTTTTTGCAATTTGTTTTTCTGTAGCTAAAGCATTTATAAATGGAGATGAAATTGGGTTTTTATTCTTAGTAATCTTATTATTAGAACTGTTAGTTTCATTTGCATTTGGAATTGTTTTAGGGAAAATTCTTCAAATACCATTTTCTTTAAAAGTAAATAACAAAGTAAAAGCTGTGATCATTACAGTTTTAGGTTATGGAGTATATGTTTTTAGTCATTATGTAAAAGCAACAACAGAACAATACTTCGAACACGGATTTGTTTTAGAACCACTTTTAGTTTGTATCATTGGAAGTTTTGTGCTTACAAATTATAGTAAACACAGAATTGAATTTGCTGAAATTATTGAAGAAATTAGCCCAATTATTTATATTGTATTCTTTACATTAACGGGAGCTTCACTAGAAATTCAAACATTATTAAATGTATTTGGAATTGCAGTTGTGTTATTCTTAGTTCGTTTAGGAACGATGTTTATCGCAGGTATTTTCGGAGTTTATTTAGCAAAAGATCCAAAAGAATATCGATTTATTGCTTGGATGCCATATTTGACTCAAGCAGGAGTTGCGCTTGGATTAGCAACTATTATTTCACATGAATTCCCTTCTTGGGGACATGAATTTGAAACAATCATTATTGCTATCATCGTAATTAATCAGCTACTTGGGCCACCATTATTCAAATGGTCGTTAAATTTCGTAAAAGAAAGTCATTTAAGAGCAAAAGTGCCAGAATTTGATGGAACACGTGATGCTTTAATTTTCGGTTTAGAGAGTCAGTCTATTGCGCTTGCTCAACAATTAGTGAAAAATAAATGGTCTGCGAGAATTGCAACTTTAGATTCGAGTAAAGAAATTTCAGAAAATGAAGCTTATGAAATCAAGAAAATTGATGAAATAAGTTTGGAGACTTTAAATAATTTAAAACTAGATAAAACAGAGGTTGTAGTTTTAATGTTATCGGATAGTCAAAACTATAAATTGGCAGAATTAATTTATGAAAACATTGGGACAAAAGATATTATTGTTCGTCTGAATAAGCGTGAAAACTTCGATAAATTTCATAAATTAGGAGCTATAATTATTGAACCTACCACTGCAATGGTAAGTTTATTAGATCATTTTGTTCGTTCTCCAAATGCGGCATCATTACTGCTTGGAATGGATGAAGGACAAGATTCTATGGATATTGAAATTAGGAATAATGATATACACGGAATGCGTCTTCGAGAGTTGCGTCTTCCAACAGATATTCTAGTTTTATCTGTAAAGAGAAATAATCAATTAATCGTATCTCATGGGTACACGAGGCTTCGAATAGGGGATATTATGACACTTGTTGGAGCAAAGGAAAGTTTAGAAGCTGTTAAATTAAAATTTGAGAATTAAAGATGTTAGGTTTAAAGTTACCAACAGATCCAAGATGGGCAAATATTGCCGAGAAAAATATTGAAGAAATCTTAATTGATCACGCATTTTGTGAGCAAAAAGCTGCTTCGACAGCAATTTCTTTAATTGTGAGTTTTCCAGAATACACAGAATTAGTAACAGAAATGGTTGCTTTGACTCGTGAAGAAATGGGACATTTTAAGATGGTTCATGATCGATTAATTAAAATGGGAGTTCCATTAGGAAGAGATCGTAAAGATGAATATGTATTAAAATTGGTTACATTTTTTCCAAAAGGAGGGAGTAGAACAGATCAATTAGTACACAGGTTACTTTATGCTGCATTGATTGAAGCTAGAAGTTGTGAAAGATTCCGTTTATTATCAGAAAAATTAGAAGATAAAGATTTAGCTAAATTCTATAGAGATTTGATGATTTCTGAAGCAAATCATTATACGATGTTTTTAAAGTTTGCTAGACAATATGGAAATCGTGAAGAAGTGGATAAGAAATGGGAAGATCTTCTTGTCTTTGAAGCTGAAATCATGAGAGATTTAGGAACAAAAGAAACCGTTCATGGTTAGTGGAATAATTTAAAATTATACAAAAACAGTAACTTGTAATAAAGGTTGCTGTTTTTTTTTGCTTTAAGATGAAGTAATGGTAAAAAAATATTACTTTTAGTTAAAATTGATTATATATCTATACTAATAAAAAAATATATTTGATTGCCTTACAAAATGTTATGAAACTAACCAACAATTTAATATAATACACAACATGAGTTTTTTATCAAAAATTAAAATTGCTATTCAAAAATTTGCTGAAGATGACTACCATGAAGATGATGTAAAAGCTTTAATTGCTATTCGAGAAAAAAATACAAAATCTGGGAAACTTTTAAACTGGGAAGGAGATAATTATGATGAATGGGAAGGAGTTTATTGGACAGAAGAACAACCTTCGAGAGTTACTGATATCGAATTGTATATAAAAGAAGAATATGACAAAGAGAAACAAGAAAAACCTTATTTGTTTGGAGAAATTGATTTGTCTCCTTTTAAAGCATTAGATTATTTTAATTTTAATCGCCAAAAATTAACTGGAATTTATGCAAATGGTTTAGAATGTCTAACAGTTTTAAAAGCTGAACAAAATAAATTAGAGTTTTTAGAGCTTTATGGAGCTTATAATCTTTCTCGTATATATGTTGATTCTAATAAATTAAAATCTATTGATTTGTCAGATTGTATGAACTTGGAAGAGATAAATTTTTCTAAGAATAAACTGAAAATAGTAGATTTAACAAATAGTAGTAAGCTAGAAGCTATTTATTTTGAAGATAATAAACTAGAATGTATTACAGGATTAGATAATTTATCAAGACTTGTGGAATTAAGTTGTTATAATAATAGATTAAAAAAACTTGAAATTTCAAATTTGAACAAGTTATTATATATATATGCTAGTGGAAATCAATTAACAAAATTAGATTTGACAAATAAACCAGAATTAGTGCACCTTCATTTTTCAGATAATCAAATTTCGAAGATTGATTTGAGTAAACTTCCTTTGTTAGAAGTTTTACATTGTGAGAATAATCAGTTGAAAGAAATTGATTTGTCTGGGCTTCCAGAGTTATATCAGCTTCGTTTAGGAGATAATTATATTACGAAATTGGAATTGATTAATTTTTTAAAGCTAGAAAGTGCGAACTGTGAAAATAATAGATTGGAAGTCGCTCTACTTGAAAATTTACCTGTTTTAGAAACTCTTAGCGCATATGATAATGATATTCAAGAATTACATATTTCTGCTTGTCCAGAATTAAAAAAGAATAGAATTAGTATTGATGAAGATGCAAAGGTTCAATACGCCTAAGATAAAAATTCAAAAAAATAAAAAGACTATTCAAGAAATTTGAATAGTCTTTTTTATATGATTGTATTAGAGAATTAATCCCATTTTCCATTCGATTTAATTGAATATTTACCACCTCCAGTAAAATATAAAACTAAAGCACCAAGTGTATATAAACCTAAATTTTCTATAGCCCAACCTCCATGTTGTGATAAACTGAAAATTTCATTAGCGTGGAAAAGTAGTGCCGCTACAATACAGTTAATAATTAATACAAGTGCAGATAATCTTGTCATAATTCCAAAGATGATAAATATAGGAGCAAGGATTTCTCCAACATAAACACCATAAGCTAGAAATTCTGGTAAATTCTTAGCAGCAAGTTGTCCTTCGATAAATTTCACTCCATGTGATACTTTTGCTATTCCATGTAATAACATCAAAACTCCTACGGTTAGTCTAAGTATTAATAGACCTAAATTAAGATTTTTTTTCATGATGAAAGTTTTTATTAGTTTTTAGATATTTCATTGCCAACAATTTACGAAAATTAACTTTCATATTTTAAGATTTAAATCATTTTTTAACAAAAGAAATTCTAATCTCAAATAATAATTTTTTTCAAAAGACTATTTTTTAATCTTTATTCTAAGAATTTAAAACTCTATTTAAAACAGCAATTTGTCCGTTGTGCCAACTTTGATGTTGTGATAAAAGTAAAAGTGCTTCATATTTAGTTGTTGCAGCAGGATTTGGAATTTCCGTTTTATTTTCGAGATCATCTAAACTTAAATTTTCAATTCCTTTATAAATAGTTGAAAAAGTAAAATCATACATTTCTAAAAGTTCTTCATGTGAAGGTTTTTCATCTGTATGTGCTTTGGGATCTGATTTTGGTCCATAATATTTAATGAAATTAGGAATATTTACTTTTGCTTTATATTCCTCGTTTGCACCAGAAATAGAAGCAATTCCATGTAAGTAATTTGCTAGAATAATGTGTCCGATTTGCCAATTTAAATTCGATTCTAAAACACTTGGAGTTTCATGCCAATGTTCCTTAGAAAAATTTTTGATTAAGTTATCCGTCTTTTCTTTTACTAGCTTAATTTGATTTTTAATGGTTTTCATAATAAAATTTTATTTAGTTTTTAATAATGTAATGCTGAAGATAATTATAAATTGTTTAGAAAGGATATTTTAGTCAAATTTAAGTTGAAAATGAATTAATATTCCGTAAACATAAAATTAACAAAGAAATATTTGAATTTATAGTTGTTAGGTTAATTAATTATTTTACTTTTACGCCATATTTAAAATACACATAATGAACACAGGAACAATTAAGTTTTTCAACGACGAGAAAGGATACGGATTTATCACTCCAGACGGAGGAGGAAAAGATATGTTTGTACACATCAACGGATTAGTAGATGAAGTTGCTGAAGGAGACAAAGTGTCTTACGACGTTGAAGAAGGTCGTAAAGGATTAAATGCAGTAAATGTAAAAGTACTATAAGACTAATATATTATACAACATTTGAACTAAAACCTATCATAGAAATGATAGGTTTTTTTTTATTCTATTTTTTCCAGTGGATTTTTATAGCAGAAAGAGAATCAAACTCCAGTTTTTTATCAGGAATTATTTTAAAATTGTTTTTTAAATAAAATTCTAAAGGCGAATTATAGGTCTTTCCATTTTTTTTAATCTCATTATTTTTATCAATTACCCAACCATTTAATTCCTCTTGTAATTCTTTGGCTAAGTTTAAAATTTTAGTGCCAAAACCTTTTCCATGTATACTTGAGTCCAAAATAATTGAAAACCAAATTTCATTCTCCCTCAGAAAATCAAAATAAAAACCTTTTATATTTTCATTAGTATCTGTCAATAAAAGAAAATTTTTATCTTCTAAAGATTCAAGGTATTTATCAAATTCAGTTAATGATTTTTTACTTGTTTTTTCTGGAAATTCATTGTTCCATAAATTCAAAACATGTTCTTTTTCAGACTTTGTTAAAGATGATTTATGTTGAAATTTCATTGTGTTACGATTAGAGATTTCCATAAAGATAAAATTTATATTTTTGACTGACTAAAAATCAAAACTATGAGAAAAACATTATTCTATTTTCTATTACTAAATTCAATTTTCATTTTTGCACAAGATTTTGAAACACTTCCAGAAGTGAAATTAGAAGTACCTAAAAAAACAAGAAAATTGGTTGTTGGAAAAGAAAAAAAATCACTGATAGGTTTGATGAAAGCGAATTATAAAGGTAAAAATCGAAACTTTTTTGGATATAGGTCTTTTCTATATGATTCTATTTATCAATCAACGCCATTTATTGAAGAAGTAAAAATATTAACAAGAAGTGATGTAAAAGATGCAAAGTTTGAAGTTTATTTGCACAGAATTAAACAAGATGGTGGATTAGGAGAAGTTTTACATGAAAAACCATTTATTGGTGTTGCTAAAAAAAGAAAGAAAAGAACAACTATAAGTTTAAATGAAACACCTATTTTATTTCCAAAAGAAGGAGTATATGTTGTTGTCAAATGGATTTATTCTGAGGAGAATAAATATAAAATGTTAAATTCTAAATTAATTGCTCCAGATATATTCTTATTGGAAAAAAATGAGAAAGGGAGATCTGAAATAAATGCTTTTTTGATTTTAACCAATTAATAAAAATTTATCTCTCCATTTAAAATAAATTTAACAGGAGAGATATTTCTAAATATCTTCAAAATTATACTAAGTTTCCTCTTCTTTCCCATTTTTTTATTTGACTCAAAACGTTTCTCTTAAGACTTTGAAACCTTTTATCTTCAATATGTTTTAATTTATATAATTCTTCAAAAATAAGCTTCAGATGAATAGAGTCCATATGAACATTATTTTTTAGTAAAATTCCATATTTAATTACATTGTGAATATCTTCTCTCTTTGCTGCTTTCATAAAAACATACCAATCAGATTCTATCCTTTTTTTATGTTTTTGCGATATTTTAAATCTTCTATAAGCTATATAAGCTAATATAATTAAAGGAGCTAAAAAACTTACTAATAGTGCTATAGCATCGAGATCAATATTTACTTCCATATTTTATATTTTTTTGTTTTAAAAATAAGAAAAAAAGAGATATTTTTTGCATCTAAATTTAATGTTTTATGAATTTCGAATTTTTGATTTTAATAATTGTCTTATTTATAGTTTTAGGCATTCGTAGATTTTTGAAAAACAAAAGATTGCATAAAAATAATCTAGGATTTTCTAAAGAAGAATTAGAGTTTTATTCTAATAAAACAGCACCATTTCGAACAGCAGACGATTTCAAAAAACAAACTGAAATAAATCAAAATTCTTTTTCAGATTCAAAGATTCGTCATAAAAACAAACAAAAAACTATTATTTCAGAGTTTGGAGGAGCAACACAATTTGTTTGGGATGGTTTTACTTTATCAAAGTTTTCAGAAAATAAAATAATCACTTTTGATGGAAAGTATGTAACTCAATTTTCTGGAAATAAAATCTATACTTGGGAAAATAATACACTTTCAGAATTTGCAGGGAAAAAGCTGTTTTCTGTTTCTAAAAATTCGATTTCAATTTTTGCAGGGAAAAAGGTTTTTAGTTTTAATGATAAAGAAATTTCACATTTTTCAGGAGCAAAAATATATAGAATAAAAGGAGAGGAGAATCTACCAAAAGCTATTATTGTTTTGATTGCTGCTGATCTAATAAAATAATGAAATGTCTTGTAATATTAAGAAAAAGTAAAGAATTGAAGTTTTATTTTGAAAATATTATAAATAGTTTATTTTTAATGACTTAAAATTAAAAATAAATAATGAAAAAACTTAAAGTCATTTTAGCTACAGTTATATTATCAAGTGCATTTATGCAATGTGATAAAGCTCCAAAACAACAATTAATTCCTGAAGGATTTAGTGAAATTGAAATTGAAAAAGAAAACTCAGAAGATCCTATTTTTGTAAATTCAGTAATTTTAAAAGATTATAAAATTATAGGTGTAGGAGAAGCGGATTATAAAGGAAGATATTCATGGATTTCTCATATTCAAAAATTGAATCCAAAAACAAAGAAATATGAAGATATAAAGAATTCAGACTTAATAAATTCTGAAAGTAAATTTGCAGAAGAAGTTAAAGTTAAATTTATTGCGGGAGTAAAGCAACAAATGAAAGCAAATGAAGAAGAAAATATGGGATTTTGTGAAGAATTATTAAAGGAGTTGCAAGAGAAAGAGATATTGGTTAATGAATTGAAAATTGAACCAATTGATAACAGTATTTTTGTCTCAGATAAATCTAATCATTGTTTTCCAGTAGGTGGGGCAATTGCTACTTTTTCTCTAGAAGAGTTTAAAAAGTTTTTGAATTAAAAATATTTTAAAAAAAACCTCGATATTAAACAAAATACCGAGGTTTCTTTAGAAAGAAATAACAAGTTTATTCCTGTCCCAATTTCTTCTGAAATTTCTTATAAAGCTGCGTATGATGTGATTCTAAACTAATATCACGACCATCGATAAACGCTTTATAAATATCATTCCCGATAATATCTAAAGCATCTCCTTTTGAGATGAATAAAGTAGCATTTTTTCCAACTTCAATACTTCCAACTTCTTTTTCAATTCCAAGAATTTTTGCAGTATTAGAAGTCAGCATTTTTAAAGCTTCTTCATAAGGAACACCATAATTAATTGCAGTTCCAGCGTAGAAAGGTAAATTACGTGTTTGCATACGTTCCATATCTCCGCTATTTTCAAAACCAACTAAAACACCAGCGTCCAATAATTTCTTCGGTAATTCAAAAGGTAAATCAATTGCATCATCTTCCGACATTGGAAGCGAATGCACACGATATAAAAGCACAGGAATATTTTTCTCTTTTAAAAGAGGAGCAACCTTATAAGCTTCATATCCACCAACAATTACCATATCTTTTACACCAAAATTCTCAAAGAAATCAATTGCTTCTGTCATTTCTTCTGCACCATGCACATGGATAAATAACTTTGCTTTTCCTTCTAAAATTGGTTGTACAGCTTCATAAACCAAATTTCTTTCTTTCGAATTCTTTTTATAATCTTTCGCTTTTGTAAAGAAATCTTTTAGTTTTTTCTTATTCTTTTTATAAGCTGAAGAAGGTTCGATTTTATTTTTTTTATTCGCATAAGACTTTCCCCAGTTTACATGAATTCCGTCATTTTCTGTGATAATCGCATCTTCATAATTCCAAGCATCTAACTGAACAATCGAAGAAGTACCTGAAATCAATCCACCTCTTGGTGTAACTTGTGCAATTAAAACTCCGTTTGGACGAACAGTTTCCGTAACTCTTGATTCTGTATTATAAGCGATAATACTACGAATATGTGGATTAATCGCTCCAACTTCTCTTTCGTCATCACTTGCAGAAACAGCATCAATTTCTACCAAACCTAAAGTAGAATTTGGCGAAATAAATCCAGGATACACATGATGTCCTTTTGCATCAATTACTTTTTGAAAATCATTCGGATTCGCTTTTGAAAGTTCATCTACAAACGTAAATTTTCCATCTTGAAATCCAATAGCGCTATTTTCAATTACTTTTCCATTTCCTAAATGTGCAGTTGCACCAGTAATCAAAATCGTTTCTGATTGCTTTGGAGCAGGAGTTTGTTGTGCATATATAGAATTGATACTAAGAAAAAGTATCAAACAAATCATTTTTAATTTTAGCATCTTCATCTTAGTGTTCTTCTGAATTACAGTGATACAATGTTTTTTTCTTTTGTACAGGCTTTTGTGTTTCTTCTCCTTTACCTTTTGCATCCAACATTTGCTGGATGATTTGTTTCTTTTCTTTCTGAATTTCTTCTCTTAATTCTTGATCTCTTTCAATATCAAAATAAAGAACTCCTTCGATAAACGTTTTTTCTGCTTTTGCATAGGTAGATAAAGGATTATGACTCCAAAGTACAATATCTGCATCTTTTCCAGCTTTGATACTTCCTAATTTATCATCTAAATGTAAAAGTTTTGCAGGGTTTAAAGTCACAAATTTCCAAGCATCTTCTTGAGAAACATTACCATATTTTACTGCTTTTGCTGCTTCTTGATTCAATCTTCTTGACATTTCTGCATCATCCGAATTGAAAGCAACTAAAACCCCTTCATTGTGCATTAAAGCTCCATTATAAGGTATTGCATCATTCACTTCATATTTATAAGCCCACCAATCTGCAAATGTAGAACCACCAACTCCATGTTCTTTCATTTTATCCGCAACTTTATATCCTTCTAAAATATGTGTGAAAGTGTTGATTTTAAAATCAAATTGTTCTGCAACACGCATTAACATTGTAATTTCTGATTGCACATAAGAGTGACAAGAAATAAAACGCTCGCTATTGATAATTTCTGCTAAAGTTTCTAATTCAATATCATGGCGCACAGGAATATTATTCTTTTTCTTAAAATCATATTCTTTCGCTCTTTGGAAATAATCGATATAAACTTGCTCAACACCCATTCTTGTTTGTGGGAAACGAACCGAATATTTCTCTCCCCAGTTTGTTTGCTTTACATTTTCTCCTAAAGCAAATTTGATAAACTTTGGTTGATTTTCTACAATCATTTGATCTGGAGTTTCTCCCCATTTCAATTTAATAATCGCAGATTGTCCACCAATCGGATTTGCAGAACCGTGTAATAATTGTGCAGTTGTAACACCACCAGCTAAGTTTCTATAAATATTTACATCATCCGAATTTACAACCGAATGAATTGCAACTTCTGCCGTACTATTATGTCCAGATTCGTTTACACCATTTGAAATTGCAATGTGTGAATGCTCATCAATAATTCCAGTTGTTAAGTGTTTTCCAGTTCCGTCAATAATTTTCGCTCCAGAAGCTTTTAAATTCTTTCCAACTTTTGAAATTTTTCCATTTTTAATGTAAACATCTGTGTTTTCTAAAATTCCGTCTTTTTCATTTGTCCAAACCGTCGCATTTCTAATGATAAAATCATTTTGCTCTGGTTGTTCTTCAAATCCATAAGCCATATTTGGATAAGAAACCGCAACTAATTCTGGATTTTTCTTTGCTTTTTTCTTTTTATCCTTGTTTTTATGCTCTTTTGTTTTCTTAAAGTTTAAAGCAAACGTTTCTTCTTTTGAAACATAATTTGCCATTGGCTCTTTTGCATTTCCAAAATAAACTTTAACTGCAACTTCTTCTTTTTTATTTGGTTTAAAATTGATGTATAACCAATCGTTTACCATTTTCGTAGTTGCTTTTACTTTCTTCGAACCTTGCATTATTTTAGCAGAAGGTTTTTCTTTTGTTCCAGCAATTTCAGCAATATATTTTTTCTTTCCAATCTGAAAAGCATACGTTCCACGAACATCTTCTTTTGTGATGTCTTTGATTACATTTTGCTTTCCTTGAATCCAGTTTTCATAAATGATTGTTCCTTCTTCAAAGATATCTCCATCCGTGATTAAAAAGTTAGCCAAAGCTCCTTTTTTTAACGTTCCGATTTCATTTTCTAAGTTTAATAACTGTGCAGGAACTGTTGTTAATGCTGCTAAAGCTTTTTCTTTACTTAATCCATAAGAAATTGCTTTGCGAAGATTTTTATGGAAATCTGCTTTTGATTTTAAATCAGCCGTTGTAAGTGCGAAATTGATTTTATTTTTTTCTAAAACATTTAAATTATTTGGCGCTTGATTCCAAGTTTTTAAATCTTCTAAGTTTACAATTTGTTGCACTTTTAAATCGCTAACATCATAAGCTTTTGGGAAATTAATAGGAATAATAAACGTTGTGTTTAAATTTTTAATTTCCGAAATTCTTTCATATTCATCTCCAGCTCCTTTGATGATGTAAGTTTCACCAAATTCGTTGGCAATTTTGTTTGCTCTAAAAATTTCTAATTTGTTTTTTACTTCAAAAACCTTTGGTAATTCTTTATTTTCGATAAAAGCTTTTAAAGAAAAATCAGCAACTTCTTCGTTTTGTTTTCCAAACCAATCCGCATCATGATTCATCTGACGAAGTAAAGCAATTGCTCCCATTTGCGAAGAAGGATATTCTTGCTTTGAATTTACACTTCTTTTAAAAGAAAAATGTTGTGCAGCTTTGTCCGAAAGAAGTCTTTCGTTGTTTTTTGCATCTTGATTTAAAGTTGTCACAAAAGAAGTTCCTCTTGCAATTCCGTCTTTATAATGCGAATTCACTGTTCCAAATCCAAGTTTGATTAACTCATCCGCTTTTTTAGAATTATAAAAGAAAAAATCTACACTATTTGTTTCTGGTTTTATATGTTCATTCCAATAAAATCCGTTTTTGTGCGAATCATATTGTGGTGCTCTACCATGATTGTGCTCATTTTTCGGAGCTTTCACACCAAAATCCGAATACATATCAATAAAAGAAGGATAAATATATTTTCCTTTTAAGTCTACAATTTTGCTGTCTTTCGGAATAGAAACATTTTTTCCTACAGCAATAATTTTTCCTTTTTCAAAAACCAACGTTCCATTCTTAATTACTTGCTGAGGAGATACATATATTGTAGCGCCAGTAATTACGATTTTTGAATTATCGGAGTTTTTTACTCCGTGATTTGTGGGGAAATACTCTTGTGCATTCAACAGACTTGCAAACAAAAAGAGTGTCAAAAAGATGATTTTTTTCATTCTCGATTAATAAATGTTAATTGTTTTTGTTGTGAAGCTACCAAATTTAAGAAAATAATCGAATTGTAGGAGAGAAGGTGGATTTTTAACAGAATTCTAAGAGTTATTAATTATAAAGTTTAAATTGCATTTAAAATAACTTATTTGAAAAAAATGAAAGTTAAAGAGACAAATGAAATGCTTGCTGAAATAAAGCAACTGATCGAAAATAATGAAATAAGAAAAATAACGGAAGAATTAGAATCAACTACTAAAAAAATAGAAGCTGATGAGATTGAGGCAATAACTAAAATTCAATCTACATTTGATCGGATACATGATAAAGTATTTGCTTTTAATAATATTTTAATTGTTGCTTTTTTAGGATTAAGTAAATACCCATCAGATAAACTTATTTTTCAGTTATGGGTAAGTATATTACCAATTTTTAATTTAATCTTTTTGATGATTTTAGAAAAATGGCAAATGGAAAGATATAGATTAGAATCTATTAAATCAAAATGGAGTGATAGTGATTTTATTAAACATAACAAGATGATACGATCACAAAATATAAAATCTTTATTATCTATTATAATCACGTTTTCTTTATTTATATATTTGGTTGTTAAAATATTAATTTACTAAATAAAATGCAATGATTGGAAATATTGTAAAATATTCGGATTTTTATAGAGAAAACCCACCAAAAGATTATATTAACCTGATTAAAAATATTCCAAAAGAAGAATTATTAGTGACAGTTAATGCCATTAACTCTAGGCTTAAGCCAATTATGAGTTTAGATTTTGATGATTCTCGAGAAGTTCAAATAAATTGCTTAAACACTATTTTATTAAATAATAAACAAAATTTAGATGTTTTAAGATGTTCTAAAAATTTAATAAACAGATTTTTAGACTTTCCAATAATGTTCAGTCTTTTTACTAGAGTTACTTGTTTATATGCTATACAGGAAATATTAAATTATGAAGGATTTAATGAAGGTAAAATTGATTATACATTTGAAATACGTGAAAATATATTTAAATTTTTGCTAATTATAAATGAAAATATATTGAAATATGATGAAAAATATAATGTAAAAGAATTGGAAAAAGAATATAATAGTTTTGAATTTTTTATGTTCAAAGAATTACCACACAATCAGTATTATAACACAATAAATCCAATACATTTAATAGATAAATCAAATTTTTTGTTTGAGAAAATCAATAGTGATGTTTTGTATGGTGAACATTTGAGAAAATATTTAAAAGATAGTTATTTATGTGATGAAATAGGAGATTTATTTCATGATGTATTTTCAATATATATTTCTAGTAATGATGAGGTTTTAGGATTAACATATATAAATATAGAACCTGAAAAGCACCCTGAAGTAGTTAAATTTTTAGATAAATTAAGTGAAAGAATTACTTTTGATAAACTAAGTTATAATGATCCTAAAATATTTGAGTTTTTATCAATTAAAAAAAGTCCTATATATAAATGTAAATCTAAGAACGAAAATATAGTTACTTATTTGATATTAGATTCAATACTATTTTTAGAAAAATTATATTCATTATTTATAAATGACTTTTGGTTTGATTATTTAAAACCAAATAAAGTTTGCACCAGAAAAGATTGGGGTAATTTTATAGGAGCTTATTTTTATGAACCTTTTTTAGAAATGATTTTTAAAAATATGTTTAAATACAATAAAAAGACAATATTTAAACATACCGATGATTTAAAAATAAAATTATCAAAAAACGAAATAGAATATGCTGATTTTTATATTCGAAATAAGAATAGAGTAATTTTAGCTGAAGCTAAAAGTAATTATTTACCTGTAATCAATGGATATAAAACTGTTTCAAATATAGAAGATTTTAAAAAAATTGATTTAAATAAATTTTATAAAGATTATGGTTTGAAACAGCTTGTTGAAAAAACTTTAAAATATTTTCATGATTATAAATTTTTATTAAATGATGATAAGCAGGTTTTGTCAAAAAAAATAAAATTGTACCCTTTATTAATTGTAAATGATCCTATAATCAGTTCAAATTATGCAATAAATGCATTTAGAAATAAATTTAAAGAATTACTTAAAGATAATAATATAGAAATTAATTCAGAAGAACACTTAATTTACCCTTTAGCTATAATTAATACGTCTGATTTACAAAAGATTGAACAATCTTTAAAAAATAGAGATGAAAATATTTTTAATTTATTAAGGCACTATCATTCAATCACAAATAATTCAATTAAAAAAAATCAAGATATTTTAATGACATTTTCAAATACATCTGATAGAATAATTAAAAATAAATTAATTTCTAAAAGAATAAAATTAAAAAATATTTTTTCCATTTAAATTAATAATCGTTAATAAAATTTTGAAAATTATACTTACTTATAATAAACATTATCACGATTGATTTTGTAAGGGACTTCTGAGTGTAACTCTGAAATTATGTATTCCGACAGCAATTTTCATAATTTTCTCTCTTTTTTCAAAGTATTTTATTCGAATTTTCTCTTT
>NZ_JADOTV010000027.1 GCF_015767245.1 Aureivirga sp. CE67 | reverse complement strand
TGGTTAGATGCTTTTAAAGCTATAATTATAAGATATGAAAAACTAGAAAAAAACTGGACCAGTTTACATTATATTGCGTTTATAATTATACTTTTTAATAAAGTCTATTTTTAAACAGGTTCAAAGTCTCTTTTTTAATAAAAACTGTATTTATTAAAATTTTATGAATATTTAATTGCATTAACCATAGAATACCCTAAGCCAGAAAAAAATCTAAAAATAAAGCACAAAAAAAGGGAAACTCCATAGAATTTCCCTTTTTGATATATTTTTAAAAAAATTGATTATCCTAATGCAATTCTTCTGAAATCAGTAACAGTAACATCTCCAATAGACTTCACATACTCAGCAACAGTTTTCTTGTTGTCTTTGATGAACATTTGGTTCACTAACGTGTTATCTTTGAAGAAACGCTTGATCTTACCTTTAGCGATGTTTTCTAACATAGCTTCTGGCTTACCTTCAGCACGTAATTGATCTTTTGCAATCTCGATTTCTTTCTCGATAATAGCAGCATCAACACCATCCTCGTTTAACGCGATTGGGTTCATTGCAGCAGCTTGCATTGCAACATCTTTAGAAACAACATCAGCACCTTCAGCAACAGCAGATAACCCTACTAATGTAGCGATTTTGTTTCCTGCGTGGATGTAAGATCCTACGAATGGAGCCTCAACTCTTTCGAAAGATTTGATCTCTAATTTCTCTCCGATAACTCCTGTTTGCTCGATTAATTTATCAGCAACAGTCATTCCACCAAAGTCAGCAGCTAAAAACTCTTCTTTACTAGCGTAACCTAAAGCTAAAGTAGCTAATTCAGTAGCTAAAGCAACGAAGTTGTCATTTTTACCAACGAAATCAGTTTCACAACCTAAAACGATAGCAGCACCTACAGTGTTGTCACCATTTACTTTTGCGATTGCAGCTCCTTCAGTAGACTCTCTGTCAGCTCTCTTTGCAGCTACTTTTTGTCCTTTTTTACGAAGAATTTCAATTGCTTTATCGAAATCTCCTTCAGCTTCAACTAATGCTTTTTTACAATCCATCATTCCAGCACCAGTTGTCTTTCTTAACTTATTTACGTCAGCGGCTGTTATTTTTGCCATGGTATTTTCGTTTAAATTTTTAATAAATAAAGGTTACTACCAAAATTAATTGATAGTAACCAAAGATATATTTTTTTAAAAACCCTAAAATTAAATTAGGGTTAATATTTTTTTACAAATTATTCAGCAGAAGCTTCTTTTGCTTTCTTTTCTTCACTAGCTTTTTCTCTGCTAGCTTTTCTTTCAGCTAAACCTTCTGCGATTGCTTCAGTTACGTATCCTAATACTTTATCGATAGACTTAGAAGCATCATCATTTGCAGGAATTACAAAATCAATTCCTTTAGGGTTTGAGTTTGTATCAACCATTGCAAATATTGGAATGTTTAATTTTTGAGCTTCAGCAACTGCGATGTGTTCTTTTTTCACGTCCACTACAAAAAGAGCTCCTGGTAAACGAGTCATATCAACGATAGAACCTAAGTTTTTCTCAAGTTTTTCTCTTTGACGATCGATTTGTAATTTCTCTCTCTTAGATAAAGCAGCGAAAGATCCATCAACCTTCATTCTATCAATTTGAGCCATTTTCTTAACAGCTTTACGGATAGTTACAAAGTTTGTTAACATTCCTCCTGGCCATCTTTCAGTGATGTAAGGCATGTTTACAGCTTTTGCTTTCTCAGCGATGATTTCCTTAGCTTGCTTTTTTGTAGCAACAAAAAGAATACGTCTACCTGAAGTAGCGATCTTTCTTAATGCGTTAGACGCTTCTTCAATTTTAGCAGCAGTCTTATATAAATCGATAATGTGAACTCCATTACGCTCAGTATAAATATACGGAGCCATGCTAGGATTCCATTTTCTTGTCAAGTGTCCGAAGTGTACACCTGAGTCTAATAATTCTTTAATATCTATGTTTGCCATTTTGTTTCTTGTTTACGTTCCGTTGAGATAGCAATACACAAGTAGCGAGTTTTCTCGGTCTTATGCATTTAGATGCTAAACATAATTTCTAGATGGTCTCTAGAACAACGGCAACTGAATTTTTGTTTTGTAAAAATCTTGTATACACAAAGTGTAATACTCGAAATAAAAAACGATTAACGTTTTGAGAATTGGAATTTCTTACGTGCTTTCTTCTGACCGAATTTCTTACGCTCAACCATTCTTGGATCTCTTGTAAGTAATCCTTCTGGTTTTAACACTCCTCTATGCTCAACATTAATTTCACATAAAGCTCTAGAAATTGCTAAACGAATAGCTTCAGCTTGTCCAGTGATTCCTCCTCCGTAAACGTTTACTTTTACATCATAAGCAGCTTCGTTACCAGTTAAGGCTAAAGCTTGCTTTACTTTGTATTGTAAAGTTGCTGTTGGAAAATAATCATTTAATTCTTTTTTGTTTACTGTAATGTTCCCCTCTCCTGCTGAAAGGTAAATACGAGCTACAGCTGTTTTTCTTCTACCTATTTTATGAACAATTTCCATATATTATTTAAGGTCGTTTAAGTTAATAGCTTTAGGTTCTTGAGCTTCTTGTTTGTGCTCAGATCCTGCGTATACGTATAAATTTCTATATAAAGCGCTACCTAATTTGTTTTTTGGTAACATTCCTTTTACAGCTTTCTCAACTAAACGTGTAGGATCTTTCTCAAACATCTCTGTCGCTGTAAGTGATTTTTGTCCTCCTGGATAACCTGTGTGACGGATGTATGATTTCTCAGTCCACTTCTTTCCAGTTAAATTGATCTTCTCAGCGTTGATTACTACTACATTGTCTCCGCAATCTACGTGAGGTGTATAATTAGGCTTATATTTTCCTCTAATTAGTTTTGCAACTTTAGAAGCCAAACGTCCTAATGTTTCTCCGTTAGCATCAACAAGGATCCACTCTTTGTTTACAGTGTTCTTGTTTGCTGATACTGTTTTGTAACTTAATGTGTTCACACTAATCTTATTTGTCAATTAAACATTCCTATCCCGTAATCGGGTCTGCAAAGGTATAACTATTTCTTAATATAGCAAATAGGATTTTTATCATTTTTTTCTGGTGTTTATTTTTTAACATTTTAGAAAAATAAAATTATAACTCATTAAGGGTAAAATTCTTAGAATTGACGCTTCTTTATTTTTATTCCTATAAACTTTGTTAAAGTTCTGTGTTCTTTGCATGAGGGATTGAAATGGAAAGCTCGTAAAGGTTTTTTTTCTAGTTTTTTTGATCTTTTATAGCGACCAAAGGAAGCTAAATAAAAGATTTTAAAAAACTTAAAAAAAAACTGCGAACTTGAAATGGAAAGCCCGACCCAGAGGGTCATGCCCTAAAATTCACTTAATTTAACTTGTTGTTTTCATAATTTCTAAAGATGATTTTATTTTTTACTAATTTTTTCTTTTGAAAAATATAATTAAAAGGTAATTACTTGTTTTTTAACAGTGATTTATTTTTAAAAAGAGGAAATTTGAGAATCAACTTAAAAACCTTGTATTATGAAACCTTTACCCCTCCTCATAATACTAACCTTACTTTTTGTTATTGGATGTACGAAAGACACTATGGAATCGGACATGCAAAAGAACTCCGACACTGAATTGAATTCTAGAATGCTTGCTGAAAACGAATGTGTCGTATATGAATTGGTTCTTTCTTCTCAGAAGGAAGTGGACGAATTTAGGTGCGAAAGCGGAATCATTCAGGGAATTATTATTGTTTCTGGTGAAGACATTACAGATTTGTCTAATTTATCAGAACAAATCAAGAGTCTATATGGAGAATTGGTCATTCGTGATAATGCTGCTTTAGAAACGGTTTCTGGTTTTGATGATATTGATCGAATTTATACTCGATTGGTTATTATCGAAAATCCAAACCTGAAATCTATCGAGGGTTTTAATGGAATGATTGCCTCCAACTCTATTACTATTTATGAAAATCCGAATCTGGAAACGATCGCTGGTTTTAACGGATTGACAGATTTGGGGAATAATCTTCAGATTAGAGCAAATGAAAATTTGAAAGAAATTACTGCTTTTACTTCTTTAGGTAGATTGAATGGACATATTCATTTTTCAGATTTACCAAAACTAGAATCTATGGATTTCTTTGAGCGACTTTTTGCTCTGAATGGAATTGAAATTGAAAATACGGGAATTAAGGATGTTTCTTGGATAAATAAACTCGGTGATGGAAATTTGATTCAAGATAAAGTTCGGATTGTAAATAATCCTGAAATGACGGTTACCTATAATAATGATTTGTGTAAATGGGTTTCGAATATTTCTGATTTTGAAAATAATGTAGAAATTCATGGAAACAAAAGTGCTATTCTTGATAAAGCAAACTTAGAAAATTCTCCTTGTAGAAAAGTAAAAGTTCGCTATCAAGTTTATCATAATGAAAGAGTGCACCAAGCAATTCACACAAATATTGGTGGTAGGTATTTTGATAGAGATGGAAATCAACAAGATCTTGGTAGATTAAAATGTCATACAGGTTATACTTCCAACGAAGTTTTTGTTCCTCGTGGACATTTAGTTTCTGGAGATGCTGCTTGGGAATCTACTTTAATTGTTATTCCTATTTATGAGTGGAAACGTCTTTGGGCGGAACATGTTGGTAAAGAAGATAAGCATGAATATCCTTTGGCTGAAATTGTAATTGATGGAAGACATCAAGAGTTTATCAATCCTGGTTATAAGCCAACAATTACGGTTACAAAAAAGTATAAAGACTGGGATGGAAATGAAAAACATAGTATCGAAAAACGTTTTCATTTTTATGAACATAGTACGGGAGCTGGAAACTTAACTGGCCCGCATAATGTATTTTACTAATGAGTTTTTAAAAAAGTATTAAAATCAATGCGTTTATTTTTTTAGATTTGACAAAATTCAAAATTGTCATATATGTTAAAAAAATACGCTCTACTAGCTATCATTGCTTTTCCTTTACTTTTTTCTTGCTCTGAAGATCCGGTAGCAAAAGCCGAAAAAGAGGCAACTGCAAGTTCGAAGGAATTCTTTCAGTGGTATCTGAAAAACAAAAAAGAACTTTTAGAAAAAAGAAAAGCAATTGTATTTGTTGATGAAGGAGGATTTAATGCTGTAAATATGTTTAAAATCGATGATTATGTTTCTTTTTTGAAAAAATCTGGAAAGTTTAGTGAAGATTTCATTCAGAAAGAAAAAGAATATTGGTTAGGTGAATGTTTGGATGTAATTTTTGAAATGCAAGAAAAAGGAGTAAAAGGAGATCCTGCTGTTTTTCCTTGTAAATTCAATGAAAATCCTTTTTATCTTACTCCAAAAGAATTCACACAAGAAAGTATTTCTACCATGAATTTTCAGTCAGATTCTATCAGTTTAGAAAATGCTTCTTTAAAATATGGAAATCATAGTTTAAAACTTAAAAATAAAAATGGATCGTGGAAAGTCATGGACTGGGCTTCGAAATAATTCTTTTCATTTTCCAAAAAACATCCCAATTCTAAATGAAAGAATTGGGATGTTTTATTTTTATTTTAAATAAGCTCTAAAGCATTTTTTAAATCTTCAATTAAGTCATCTTTATCCTCAATTCCTACACTTAAGCGAATCAAAGAATCTACGACTCCTATTTTTTCTCTTTCTTCTTTTGGAATCGAAGCATGCGTCATCGAAACCGGGTGACCAACTAAAGATTCTACACCTCCAAGAGATTCTGCCAAAGTGATAATTTTCAGATTTTCTACAATTTTTAATGCATTTTCTAAATTATCTCCAACAGTTGTAAAAGAAATCATTCCACCAAAATCTCGCATTTGCTCTTTTGCAATCTCATGATTAGGATGTGTTTCAAATCCTGGCCAATATACCTTTTCTACTTTCGGATGTGAAGCTAAAAATTCTGCCACAGCTCTACCGTTTTCACAATGGCGCTGCATACGAACATGTAATGTTTTGATTCCTCTCAAAACTAAAAAACTGTCCATTGGTCCGCAGATTGCACCACAAGAATTTTGAATAAAATATAATCTGTCTGCTAAATCTTTATCATTAACAACTAAAGCTCCCATCACAACATCCGAATGACCTCCAAGATATTTTGTAGCAGAATGCATTACGATATCCGCTCCCAAATCCAGTGGATTTTGTAAATATGGTGTTGCAAACGTATTATCGACTACCAAAAGTAAATTATGCTTTTTAGAAACCTCCGCAGATTTTTTGATATCGATAATATTCATCATCGGATTGGTTGGTGTTTCTACCCAAACCATTTTTGTGTTTTCATTTACAAAATTCTCAATATTATCTGCATTTTCCATTCCAACAAAATGAAATTTGATTCCATATTGCTCAAAAACTCTTGTAAAAATTCGATAAGTTCCTCCGTATAAATCGTTGGTTGAAATAACTTCATCTCCTGGTTTTAGAAGCTTCAAAACACAATCTATTGCAGCCAAACCAGAACCAAATGCTAAACCAAATTCTCCATTTTCGATACTCGCTATAGCATTTTCTAAAGCAGTTCTCGTTGGATTCGAAGATCTTGAATATTCATAACCTTTATGCGCTCCCGGAGAAGTTTGTGCATACGTTGAAGTCTGATAAATCGGAGGCATTACAGCTCCTGTAGAAGGATCATGTTCTTGCTTTCCGTGTATTGCTTTTGTATTAAATTTCATTCTGTGTATTCTATTTTTGAAGTAAAAAGATAAACTTATAAGAAAATATCTCTTTCAAAAATTCGTCTTTCAATAAAAAACAAATTCCTTTGTTCTGTTATTTAGCTTTAAATCTTTTAGATTACTTTTTTCAGAGCTAAAATAGACCCAAAGTGAATTCCTTCGTGGAAATTATTAAACTGAAGTGCTTTTTCAAAAGAATCCAATTCTACATTTGCACTTGTCATATAAGTATGATAGTTTTTGAAATGACCTTTTTCATAAAGTTCTTTTGTCTTTAAAGGAATTTCTAAAAACAGCTTCTTTTGTTCTTCAAATAATTCTAAATCTATTTTATGTACTGGATGTGTTCCTTTTCTATAAAGCTCGATAAATTCATCATCTACCAAACAAGGTTCTCCAGATAATTTATGACACAATAATTGTTGCGTAACCGTCAAATGATTCATATTCCAAACGATATTATTTTTAAATCCTTTTGGAATCGTATTCAATTCTTCAATAGATAATCCTTCAATCACTTTCAGGAATGTCTCTCTAGTTCTTTGCAAAACATCAAATGCTTCTTTCATTGTTTTTGATTTAAATAATATAGACTGCAATTTATTAAAAACTTAGCTATTTCTTGTAAGAAAGCAGCTATGGAAATTTTTATGAAATATTTTATCTTTTTAATAGTTATTTTTGAATAAAACTAGAATCCAATGAAACTAAAACTATTTTTTGTCAGCATCTTTATGCTATTTTCAATTTTAGGTTTTTCTCAAATCAAAGCAACTTTGGTCAAAGAAATTCCTTTAGATGCAGATTCCTTTGTTGGCGTAGATACTTTTGAAAATTTCTATTTTGTAAAAGACAATATTTTATACAAAAAAACAGACAGTAATCTGCTTTCTTATGCAAATATTAGTTTGGGAAATATCAGCTCTGTAGATATTACAGATCCTACAAAAATTATTATTTTCTATAAGGATTTTTCCAGCTTTGATATTTTAAATCGAAACTTGATTAAGATAGAAACTATCGAACTTCTAGACTTAAACATGACTTTTATAAGAAAATCTACAGATTCAAATGTTTGGATTTATTCGGATGTTTTTCAAAAAGTATTTTTATACGATTATCGAATGAAAAGAATTATTCTAGAGTCGGAGTTTATTCGAAATAACGAAATCAAAGAAATGACTTCAAACTATAATTTTTGTTGGCTTTTAACAGAAAAAAATAGCATCATAGAACTGAATTTACAACTGAATATGACCAACATAGAGAAAGATTTGGAAATAGAAAAAATAGAAACAAATTCAAATGATTTGATATTAAAAACAGAAGATTCTTTTTATAAGTTATTCTCTGATAAAAGTCTTAAAAAAATAAATCTTTCAGCAAAAGAAATTAAGGATTTTTATTCAAATGAGAATTATCTTTATATTTTTGAAAGAAAGCAAATTAAAGTGTTTGAAATTTCAAAAAATGATTAACTTTATCCCTTAATTTTTTATTCAGAAAATAGATTATGCACGTAGCAATTGCTGGAAATATTGGAGCAGGTAAAACTACGCTAACCAAGATGTTAGCGAAACATTATAATTGGGAACCACATTTTGAATCAGTTGAAGAAAATCCATATTTAGATGACTTTTATGGAGAAATGGAGCGTTGGTCTTTTAACTTACAAGTGTTTTTCTTGAATAGTCGTTTTCGCCAAGTTTTAGATATTCGTGAAAGTGGAAAAGAAATTATTCAAGATAGAACGATCTATGAAGATGCGCATATTTTCGCACCAAATTTACATGCAATGGGGTTGATGACAAATAGAGATTTTAATAACTATGAGTCTTTATTTGAATTGATGGAAAGATTGGTTTCGCCACCAGATTTATTAATTTATTTAAGAGCTTCGATTCCTACTTTAGTTGGACATATCCACAAAAGAGGACGCGATTATGAAAACTCAATCAGCATCGATTATTTAAGTAGATTAAATGAAAGATACGAAGCTTGGATTTCTAAATACGACAAAGGGAACTTATTGATTATTGATGTAGACGACCTAAACTTCATCGATAAAGAAGAAGATTTAGGGTTTATCATCGACAAAATTGATGGACAAATCAACGGACTTTTTAATAAATAAAATTCCAACAAAACATAAAAAAATCCAGAATTAGCGTTCTGGATTTTTTTATGTTTATATAATATATTTTTAATACATAATATATTTATTTTATATTTTTTTTAATTATAATTGCATTTTTTAACAACAAATTATAATTATGAAAAAGTTAGTATTTCTTTTAGCCTTATTTATTTCAGTAACAACATTTGCACAAGAAAATAGTGTGAAAGTTGGATACAATTTCAGTGGATGGGCTTTAGAGTATGAAAGAAAAATTGCAGATCATTTTGCAGCGTCAGTATCATTAAGTACTGGTGCTAAACATGAATTTAGTAAACCATCATTAATTGATGAAGGTCTTGCTGATATCACATTTGAAGAAAAAGTTTTTGGTGTTGGATTACGTGGTAAATACTATTTCTATGAAGAAATTGAAGGATTTTATGTTGGACCATACTTAGGATTCGTTACTTTTAGTGTTGAAGATGAAAAAGGTAGTGTTTTTAAATATGGTGCAGGTTTTGGATACCAATGGATTTTTGACTCTGGATTCACAATTGATTTCAATTTAGGATATGGAGGAAAAAGTGACAACATTCCTGATGGTTATAGCATAAGTGATGATACTGTTTATACTGCTGATTTCGGTTTAAAACTTGGATATAGTTTCTAATTGAAATTCACTCAAAATAAATTTAAATCCAGAATTAGCGTTCTGGATTTTTTTATACCTAATATTAAGAGTTTTAATATTATTCAAAAAAGCAAGTTGATTTTTACATTAATAGCATCCTTTTTTAACGAATTAATATCATAAACTTTTTAAATTTGCGAATCAGAACAACAGGAAAACAAAAGAACTAACTAACTTAACCAAATGATTTTCAACTCGATTGATTTCGCTTATTTCTTACCAGTAATATTTATCCTCTATTGGTTTGTAACCCAAAAAAACTTAAAAGCACAAAACATCCTTCTATTAGTAGCCAGTTATATTTTTTATGGTTGGTGGGATGTTCGTTTCCTTACTCTTATTGCTTTTAGCTCTGCTTTAGACTATTTTATTGGTTTAAAAATGGGTGAAACAGAAAATCCAAAAAAACGAAAACTTTTATTAGCATTAAGTCTAACAGTGAATCTTGGTTTTCTTGGTTTCTTTAAATATTTCAATTTCTTTATCGAAAGTTTTTCCGATGCCTTTACGTTTTTCGGAGGAAATATTGCAGCTTCAAAACTTAATATTATTCTACCTGTAGGAATTAGTTTTTATACTTTCCAGACTTTAAGTTATACCATTGACGTTTACAGAAAAACCTTAAAACCAACAAAAGATCCTATTGCATTTTTTGCTTTTGTAAGTTTTTTCCCACAGCTTGTTGCAGGACCAATTGAAAGAGCTTCGAATCTTTTACCGCAATTCTACAAAAAAAGAACTTTTGATTATGATTTGGCCGTACAAGGAGGAAGACAGATTCTTTGGGGACTTTTTAAGAAAATGGTAATTGCAGACAATTGTGCAACCTATGCAAACATCATTTTTAATAATTCAGAAGATTACTCTGGAAGTACTTTACTTTTAGGTGGTGTTTTCTTTGCATTTCAAATTTATGGTGATTTCTCAGGATATTCAGATATCGCTATTGGTACTTCAAGACTCTTTGGTTTTGACTTGATGAAAAACTTTGCTTTCCCTTATTTTTCTAGAGATATAGCAGAATTTTGGCGTCGTTGGCATATTTCACTTTCCACTTGGTTTAGAGATTATCTATACATTCCATTAGGAGGTAGCAAAGGTGGAACTTGGATGAAAATTCGAAATACTTTTATCATTTTTGCTGTAAGTGGTTTTTGGCATGGAGCCAACTGGACTTTTGTTCTTTGGGGACTAGTAAATGCAATGTATTTCTTACCAATCATGCTTTTAAACAGAAATAGAAACAACATGGAAATTGTAGCACATGACAGAGCTTTACCAACAATTAAAGAAGTTTTCTCAATGCTAGTTACTTTTACTTTAGCTGTTTTAAGTTGGATTATTTTCCGAGCAGAAAACATCGGTCATGTAAAAGAAATTTTCTCTAAAATATTTTCTAGTTCTTTATTTAGCAAACCTGATTTTTACCAAATGGAAATTGCAAATGTAATTCTTTGGGTAGTTGCTATTTTTATGCTAATTGAGTGGATTGGTAGAAAGCAAGAATTTGCTATCGCAAATGCAAAATTTAGAATTCCAAGAGTTTTAAACTGGAGTTTTTATTTCGTTTTAGTTTTTATGATTTTGATTTTTGGTGGTAGCGAACAAGATTTTATTTATTTTCAATTTTAAGCCTTATGAAAAAGATATTTAAAGACATAGGAATCATTGTTTTATTTGGAGTTTTATTTGTATTAATTATGGATGTATGGCTTCGAAATCAAAACTCTGTATATAAAGCAAAACTCTCAGGTTTGGAAAAAGAAGTTGAAGATATTGAGTTATTAATTCTTGGTAATTCTAGAGCTGGATATGGAATCAATCCAACACTTTTTGATCAAAATGCTTACAATCTTGCCAACGTAAGTCAGTCTATTTATTTTGATAGAAGAATCACAGAAAAATATTTAGATCAAATGAATAATTTGAAGTACGTTTTTCTAAGTATTGACTACCATACTTTATATTTTTCTTCACAAGGTCGAAGAGATTATTGGTCGTATTATGCACATGACATCAAACATCCTGACAGAAGTTATACAATGCCTACAATCTCTCCTTTTCTTTACGGATATTCTTCAAAACCTTCGATGGCAATGCTAAAAAGAAGTGTGATTAATAATTTATCACACAATGATTCTATTCTTGATTTTGATGTAGAAAATGGAATCAATATTGAAATTCCGATGCAAAAAGGTTTTATCACCTATGAAAACACAGATAAAGATGCTTTCAATAAAATAGCTTATGAAGCTAGAGCAAAATATTTCAATGGAAAAACAGTAAATTCTAATGAAAAAGAAGATGTTTTAAAAGATTTAGAAGATTTTATTCAACTTTTGAAAGACAAAAATATTCAACCAGTTTTGATTACTTCTCCATGCATCAAAGAATTTAGAGATTTATTAGATGAAAAAATTAAAGCTCAAAACGAAAAAGATATCGCTTATTTAGTAGAAAAATACGGTTTACCATATTTCAACTATTTCAATGGAGAAGAATATTTCGAGAAAGATGAATTTTATAATTGTGATCATTTAAACCTAAAAGGAGCTGAAAAATTTGCGACTCTTTTAAACAAAAAATTAAAAGATTTTAAATAGTTCAAGACTTTAAAAAGTTTATTTAAACCAAATACTACTTCTAAAACTAAAAAAAGAAATTCTCACAGATTTCGTACTTTTGCGCTTTAGAACGATTTCCTATGCAGCAGACTTTTTTTAATTATTTTTCTACGGATATTCAACACATAGAAAAACCAGCACTTTTCACGTATCCTTTTTACTACCAACCTCATGAATTGAGTAAAATAGCTAGTAAAGAAGTACAAGATTATTTAGAAAAAAACTTCAATCATTTTTTTCAAATAAGCGATTCGAATCCTACAGGGATTATCGGAAAAATGTTTGGTGTTTTGATTGTAGAAAATGCTAAAAAAGAACTTGGTTATCTAATTGCTTTTTCAGGAAAACTGGATAATGAAAATCATCATGAATATTTCGTTCCTCCTGTTTTTGATATGCTAAAAAAAGATAGTTTTTTCTTAAAACAAGAAATTACAATCAACCAAATAAATGACACTATCGAAGAGATTCTTGACAACCCAAAATTTCAAGAATTAAAACAAAAACTTCAGAAAATAAAAAAGCAAGCAAAAGAGGAAATCGAGCAACAAAAAGCAGAAGTAATCGAACTTAGAAAAATTCGAAAAGCAAAGCGTGTTGAAGCAGAAAAAAATTTAAATCCAGAAGAATTTTCTAAACTAAAAGAAGAACTTTCTAAAGAAAGTATTGCCACGAAAAATAAAACTAAATGGCTTATCATTCGTTGGGAAGATACTATTATAGAGCTAGAACAAGAAGTTGAAGTTTTTACAGAAAAACTAAATGCTTTAAAAGAAGAAAGAAAAATAAGATCTGCCAACTTACAAGAGCAATTATTCAGAAGTTATCAATTTCTTGATGCAAACGGAAAACAAAAAGATTTATTAGATATCTTTTCGGATTATTCGCAAAGCATACCTCCTGCAGCAGCTGGAGAATGCGCAGCTCCAAAACTTTTTCAGCAAGCATATTTGGAAGGTTTAAAACCGATTGCAATGGCTGAATTTTGGTGGGGAGCTTCTCCAAAATCAGAAATTAAAAAACATAAATATTTCTATCCTTCTTGCAGAGGAAAATGCGAACCTATTTTAGCGCATATGCTTCAAGGTTTACATGTAGAAGAAAATCCAATGCTTATAAATCCTGCGGAAGGAAAAGAGTTGACCTCTGTTTATGAAGATGAACATTTAGTCGTAATCAATAAACCCGCAGAATTTTTATCTGTTCCAGGAAAAAACATCACAGATTCGGTTGCTAGCAGAATGAAAATTGCGTATCCAAATGCAACAGGTCCTTTGGTTGTGCATCGTCTGGATATGTCTACTTCTGGTCTTATTTTGGTTGCCAAAACGGAAGAAGTTTACAAAGAATTACAGCAGCAATTCATCCAAAGAACGGTGCAAAAAAGATATGTTGCACTTCTGGATGGAATTGTGAAAAAAAATGATGGAATCATCGATTTACCTCTGCGTCTAGATTTGGAGGATCGCCCAAGACAATTGGTTTGTCATGAACATGGAAAAACTGCCAAAACTAAATTTGAAGTTATCTCCATCAAAGACAATAAGACCAAAGTTTATTTCTACCCAATCACAGGTCGAACACATCAATTACGAATGCACGCTTCACATCATTTGGGACTGAATGCTCCGATTGTTGGAGATGATTTATACGGAAAATCTGAAAATCGATTACATCTACATGCGGAAGTTTTAACTTTCACGCATCCGATTTCTAAAAAAGAAATGACCGTAAGAGCAAACGCAGAATTTTAATTTATTTTAACCAAAATAAGAAGCTCTGGCGCACTTTTGTAAAGTGTGTCCATTTATTTTTAACCTAAATAGTTCTTATTTGGAGCTTCCCCTCTATTCTTCAACTTCGTTACACTTCGCTCAGAATTCGGGTCGGGCTTTCCGCTATATCTTTTTTGCTAAAGCAGCAAAATGAAGAAAAGCAAAAAAGGATGCCGCTACTATCCCTAAGCCAAGAAAACAGGAATGTTTTACAATAAATAACCAATTTTAAATAAAAGCATTCTTGGTAAAATATAAGTTCTAGAATCATAATTCATGTACAGATTCGTAGAACTATTTCTAGTATAAGTAATATCAAAAATATTTGTTGCTTTACATTCAAAAAACCAAGGAGCAGAACCATTTTTATAAGACAAACTCAAATTCGCTTCACTAAAAGTTGTACTATTTTCTTCTGTTTTGTTTTCAAAAATTTGCAAAGAATAATCAGGTTTTAATAAGAAATGTTTCCAAAAAGGAAATTCTAAACTTAAAGAAACTTCATCTGAAATTATTTTTACATCCGTATTCGATTCCGTGAAATTATAATTTCTAGAAACTTGAAAATCGTAATTAATTCCTTCCTTAAAACTAGAAAAATGAGAAAAACTCACACCATAATTCTTCAAATCTGTTTTAGTCAAAATCGAATTTATTGGGTTGTAATAGGTGTTTAAATCAAAATTTCCAGACAACTTAAAATGTAATTTTCGGATTCTCTTAGAGATCGAACCAGAAGCTGAAAAAGCCAAATCATTTGTTCTTAATAATTCTAAAGAATTCACACTATTAATTCCATTCAGAGCAATTGTTTCTTTAAAACTTCGAATCTTTCTTTCATAATTTAAATTCAAACCATAAGAAAAACGATAAGAACTATATTTAGAAAAGTTGAAAGAAAAATGATGTGCTAAACTATTTTCCAAATTTGGATTTCCTCTAAAAACTTGATTGAAATTTTGCAATACAAAACCATTCGCTAAATTTTTAATATTGGTGAAACTAGTTTGCATTTCATATCGAAATTCTAACTTTTTTGACTTGTTAAATTTATATTTCAACAAAAATTCTGGCAATACCAACTGAAGATCTTTAGAAGCATTTACATCCCAAAAATAAGCATGATAGAAAAGTCCTGGTTTCAACAACCACTTTCCTTTTTTCACTTTGTATTGCATTCCGAGATAAGAATCCGAAAACTGATAATTCAGGTTATTTCCAAAACCATTTGTTGAAAAATTATTTTCAGCTCCAGAATCCAAAACTTGAAAAGTATTCGTTTGATATTTCTCTGAATTAAATTGTGTTCCAACCGTCGTATACAAATGACTTAAATTCGTCAACACCCAGTAATGCTTGAAAACCACAGACAAATCTTGCATTTTTCTTTTGTTTTCTTGAAAAATAGTATACGTATCCGAAGAAATTAAAGGAAGAATCTCTGAAAGAATTTCCTCATCAGTTCTCCAATTTGTCTTTGGTGTTTTTTGTTTAAAATTATAATTCGCTCTAAAGCTTGAAGTATGTTTTTGATTGTATTTCTGATGCCAATCAAAATTGGATTTGATATCAAAGTTGGAAAAATCCGTATTGTTTTGAAGATAATTATTTTCTGAATTCGTTTCGGTTACAATAATTCCATCGGCATCTAGATTCAAGTTTTTTACATAAAAATCCAAAGTCAAATCAGAATTTTCAGAAGGATTTGATTTCAAACTTGCTTTCCATAACTGAAAATTTGACTTTGAGTGCTGCTTATTTTCTCTCGTTTCTAAAATATCATTAAACAAATAATCTATCTGAGAAATACTTCTTTTCTCCTCTTCTACTTCCGACCCAATTCCATAAGCTGTAAAAACTGTTTTCTTTGATACATTTTGAAAAACATTAAAAGCAGCAAACTTTTGCTTTCGCTCCATTGTATTTCTATTTGGTATCAAACTTGAAAGATTCTCATAAACACTAGCTTTTCTGGCTTCGGATTTAAAAATTCCCATCGCATCTCCTTCAAAAGCCATATAATCTTGAAAACCGAATGAACTTGTCCCAGTATTATTGAGATCTCCAATAAAATTAAGCGTCGTTTTTGGTGAATAATAATAAAGTGTCGGATTTATAATATATCTTTCTTTAATCCCTCCTCCGGCTTCTATGTTTCCAAAAGTAAATTTCTTTTTATTCTTTTTCAGCTTAATATTCATCGCTATTTTATTCGTATCATCTAAACCTTTTAGCAAAGAAACATTCGAATAATTTTCTAAAACCTCAACTTCTGCTACCACATCTGCTGGAATATTCTCCACAGCTAATTTGCTATTTCCTGTGAAAAATTGTTTTCCATCAACCAAAACTTTAGTTACTTTCTTTCCTTGCACTGTTACATTTCCGTTTTTATCTACTTCTACCATCGGAAGTTTTTTCAAAACATCTTGTAACTTTCGTTCTTTTCCGTTGACGAATTTATCTGTTTTATAGCGTATCGTATCTTCTTTTATTTCTACAGCCAAACTTCTTTCTAAAATCACTTCTCCGAGCTGCTCTTCTGTTGCTTGCAAAACAAAATGTTTTACTGTGTTTTCCTCTGCTTTCCAAGAAACACTTTGCTCTTTAAATCCGATATAACTTACTTTTAAAATGTAATTTTCTCCCTTTTTCAATTCTATATAATAGTTTCCTTCTTCGTCAGAAATAGCGAACTCTAAACCAGAATCTTTTTCGGGTTCTGCAATGATATTGGTATAAGGTAAAACTTGATTCAAAGAATCTTTTACAGTTCCTTTTAAAGAAATTGTTTGTGAAAAAAGAAAAATTCCTTTTAAGAATAAAAGGAAAAATAAAACAGATTTATACATAGCAATTTTGGAGGTTTTCTAAAAGAGTAAAGTTTTTTTATTGAAAATTAAACATTATTAAAATATAACACATCCCTAGCCCCTATCAAGAGTAGGGCTGTCAAGTTCTAGTTTGATTTATAGGTTTTTGATGATCGCTGGCGCGAGTTTGTAACTCGTGACCACACAAATGCTAGAAACAATGGGCACACTTTACAAAAGTGCGCCAGGTTTTCAATTAAAAAATTTGGAGAACCTGACAGCCCTGCCTCTCAAGAGGGGAACTTGACGAATTATATAAAATGAAACATAAAAACATCTATTTTAAAAAGGAGAGTTTTTCAACATCAAAGCACTAAATTCTTTTGATTTCATTTTCTTTCCTTTAGTTGGTTTCTGGATCTCCACTTCTTTTTTTTCAAAATTGATTTTTATAGCATTAAAAACCACAAACATTTCTTGATATTGTAAAATCAATCCTGGTAAACCTCCTATTCCTTTTGGTCCATATTTTAAAGGAATTTGTGGCGTAAACCAAGCAATTATTTTTCCTTTTCTTTTTTCATTATCTGTTTTAAAAATTGCTTTATAACAGGTATAATCTCCAATTTTCTTAGATTCTTTCGTTATTTCCCATTCTGAAGCTTTTGACTCTACTAAATATAAATCTCCATCATCTTCTGTTTGGTAAAAATTTTCTTTTTCTTTTGGGTTTGTATAAAATATTCTATCTCCTCCTCCAATTTTTTCTAAAGTATTAAAACCTATAGCATCTTCTTCTTCCACTTTTTCTATTTTTTGATACAGACATTCTTCCTGGTTAAAAGTCAGCAAAAACTCGGTAGGAGTAGCTTTTAAAAAAGACTTGATGACAAATGGGTTGGAATTTGCATCTTGTTTTTTCTTTTTCATATCTTCTATAAAACTTTTTGTATAAGATGTTTCATAGATAATTGTTCCTTGTATCTTTCTTTGACCAAACAAAACTAAAGATTGAAAACAAAATATAAACAGTAAAATATTTTTCATAACAAATCATTTAAATTATAGATTTCAAAGCCTTTACAATATAAACAAAAAAAACTCCACATCGCTAAATGTGGAGTTTTATAAATAATAAAAATATATTTAACCTCTAAATAGAAAAAAACGAGATTTCATTTCTTCTATTTCAGACTTTTTATTCGAAATGATATAAGAGATTGCTTCTTCTGTAAACAATTTTCCTTTGTCTGTTAGCGAAACAATTTGATTATTTATCGTAATCATATTATTCTTTAAAGCTAAATCTACTACTCTTTTTGAAGTTCCTCTTTGCCAATTTATCTCATCTTGTAAGTGATCTAAATGTCTTTCATTTTCTTCAGTATGATTGTGTAAATGTAAAAGAAAAGTCAGTAAAGAAACCTCAACTTTTTGTTGTCTTTGTCTATGTAAAACAGCAATAATTCCTTTTTTTGGTGCAAATAAATACGTGATAAAAAATAGAACTCCAAGTACTGTTGTGATAGATCCAGCAATCGAAGCATCTAAAAAATTCGCTACCCAATAACCAACTATCGCAGAAAATACTCCGCTTACAATTGAGATTCCTAACATTTTTTTCAAATCTTCGGTCAACAAATATGCTGTAGCAGCGGGCGCAATCATTAAAGCAACAACCAAAATTGCTCCAACAGCATCAAAAGCTCCAACTGTTGTTACAGAAGCAACAGACATCAAACCATAATGAATAATCGCAGGTGAAAAACCTAAAGCTGCAGAAAGTTGTGCATCGAATGTACTTACTTTTAATTCTTTGAAAAAAGTGATTAAAAGTGCGATTGTAATCAATAAAATCGTTCCAATAACCCAAAGAGATTTTGGACCTAAATCATAATCTTCCCAATAAATTCGATCAAAAGGAGCAAAAGCAATTTCTCCTAAAAGAACTGCATCTATATCTAAATGTACGTCATTAGCATTTTGTGCAATCAAGAGAACTCCAATACTAAACATGGCGGGAAAAACCAACCCGATGGCGGTATCTTCTTTAACCAAACCTGTTTTCTGAATAAATTCTACCAAAACAACTGTGATTACTCCAGTTAAAGCAGCAAGAACAATTAATAAAGGAGAATTTATGTTATGAGAAATAAAGAAACCAACTACAATTCCAGGAAGAATTGAATGACTAATTGCATCACTAATCATTGCCATTTTTCTTAAAACCAAAAATGTTCCAGGAATCGCACAAGCAATTGCTACTAAACTCGCAATTAATTGTATTTCAAATTGCGCACTAGTCATGATGTTGAATATTTTGTTGGTTATACAAATTAATTGCTTTATGATATCCCTTATCTGTCAGATTCCACATTTGTCCATTTAATTCAATCCACTGATAAGCTTCCATTTTTTTCAAAGATTTTCTAGAAAAACCTTGGAAGTTATTTAAGATTTTAATCTTATGTGGATGCTTAAAATTCTTATGTGTTTTTGCAATTTCATACATCACTGAAAGAGTTTTATGTAATTTCAGATTATTTCTGTTTTTCATAAAACGAATCTGACGAAACAGTAATCCTCTTGATGGAGCAAAAATGAAAGAAAACAAAACAAAAACTGCTGCTACAAGTACAATCACCGGACCTGTAGAAAGATTGTTTTGTGTTGCACTAATTCCTGTTCCAATAATTCCTGATAAAGCACCAAAAACTGCTGCAATTACAATCATTTTCCATAAATGATTTGTCCATTGTCTCGCTGCTGCTGCAGGAGCTAATAACATTGCACTCATCAAAACAACTCCAACTGTTTGCAATCCAAGAACGATTGCTAAAACCATAAAAGTTGTAATTAATATATCGATGATTCTCGTGTTGAATCCTAATGTTTTTGTGTATTCTGGATCAAAAAGTAAGATTTTAAATTCCTTCCAAAAGAATAAAAGTATTAAAAGAGAAATTCCTGTAACTCCGGCTAAAATCCAAACATCACTTTCCATTAAAGTTGCTGCTTGACCAAATAAATATTTATCCAATCCAGCCTGATTTGCATTTTCTTGTTTTTGAATGTAAGTCAATAAAAGCATTCCAAATCCAAAAAATAAAGAAAGAACCAAACCTAAAGCAGTATCCGATTTTAAATGTGTTCTTTTTGTAATTCCTTTAATCCAAAATGTTCCTAACAATCCACTAACTAAAGCTCCAATAAGAAAATAAAAAGAATTTTTAGCACCATGAATTAAAAAAGCTATAGCAATTCCTGGTAATGCTGCATGCGAAATGGCATCTCCCAAGAGACTTTGTTTTCTTAGAACAGCAAAACTTCCTAACATTCCACAAATAGCACCAAGCAAAGCTGTACCAAGAGTGATTGTTCGCAAGGTATAATCGGTGAAAACTAAAGTTATGTAATCTTGTAATCCCATTATTTTTGCATGCTTACTTTATAATTAATCCCATAAGTTTTGGTCAAATTATCATCGTTGAAAATATCTTTCACAGGACCAGTGGCAATTTTCTTCACATTTAAAAACGTTACCCAATCAAAATATTCAGGAACTGTTTGTAAATCGTGATGCACTACAATTACCGTTTTTCCAGCTTTTCTTAATTCTTTTAAAATTTGAATAATCGCTTTTTCTGTAGTTGCATCTACTCCTTGAAAAGGTTCGTCCATCAAATAAATTGAAGCATTTTGCACCAAAGCTCTCGCTAAGAAAATTCGTTGTTGTTGTCCTCCAGAAAGTTGAGAAATCTGTCGGTTTTGAAAAGGCAACATTCCTACTTTTTCTAAAGCTTCCAAAGATGCTTTCTTTTCTTTTTTTCCTGGCCTTTTAATCCATCCTAAACTTCCATAAGTTCCCATCATCACAACATCCAAAGCAGTTGTTGGGAAATCCCAATCTACACTACCTTTTTGCGGGACATAAGCAACTTTATCACGTTGTTTCTGATAAGGTTTTCCGAAAACTTTTACACTTCCAGCCAAAGGTTTTATAATTCCAAGAATCGATTTTATCAAAGTAGATTTCCCTGCTCCATTTGGGCCTACAATAGCCATCAAAACGCCTTCTGGAATCACTAAATCAATATCCCACAAAACAGGCTTATAATTATAAGCAACCGTTAAATCATCTACTTTTATTGCGTTTTGTTCTTGCATTTTATTTTAAAGCGTTAACAATCGTGTTTGTATTATAAATATACATTCCGATATAAGTTCCTTCCTCTGTTCCTTTACTTCCTAAAGCATCTGAGAATAATTCTCCTCCAATTGCCACATCATGACCTTTAGATTTTACAGCAGCTTGTAAAGCTTCAATTGTTCTTTTTGGCACTGAAGATTCTACAAAAATTGCTTTGATTTTTTTCTCTATAATTAAGTTAGAAAGTTTTTGTACATCTTGCACACCAGCTTCTGTTGCTGTTGATAATCCTTGTAAACCTACAACTTCAAAATCATAAGCTTTTCCGAAATAGTTAAAAGCATCGTGTGCTGTTACTAAGATTCTTTTATCAACTGGTAATTCGTTGATTTTTGTTTCAATTTCTTTTGCTAAAACATCTATTTTTTTTAAATATTCTTCTCCATTTTTAGCATAAAAATCTTTATTCTTAGCATCTACTTTTTGTAAGGTTTCCGAAACATATTGTGTTACTTTTTTCCAGTCTTGAATGCTGAACCAAATATGTGGATCGTAGTTGGAATCAAATAATTCAGAAGGAATTAAATCTGCTTTAGAAACAGCATCTGCAACCGCAAAAGTCTTTTTATTTTGATGTTTCATCTTTTCAAAAACTTCTACTAATTTTCCTTCCAAATGCAATCCATTATAAAATACAACATCTGCATTGAAAAGCTTGTTTACATCTCCTTCAGAAGCTTTGAATAAATGTGGGTCTACCCCAGTTCCCATCAATCCATTTAATTCGATTTTATCACCTCCGATGTTGTGTAATAAATCCGTAATCATTGTTGTTGTAGTAACAACATTCAACTTCTCATCTCCTACAACAGTTTCTTTTTTATCTTTCTTTTTACAGCTAAATAAAAGAACTGTTATCGTTAGTAGTAATGCTATTTTTTTCATTTTAATTTGATTTAAATATTTTCAAAAATCCCCAAAACTCTTCGTAAAAATGACTAATTAAAACTGATGTTTGTAGAGTATGGGAATTTTGTTTTTTTTCTATTGTTTAAAAATCTTCTCTCTAGAGATAAAATATTTTTATTTAAATAATCTTACTGTAAATCCTGTACTGATAAAATAATCTTGATCTGAATTAATACCAGAACCACCTGAAATATCCCATTGAAAAACATCTGTTATTAAGAATAAAAATCCTGCATCAAACAAATGATCTGGATGTCCATTTTCTTCTAAAACACCATAAACTTCTCCAAAAACAGAAAGTCTATCCAAAATGCTATAACTCAAAGAAGCTGTATAAGCATATTGTAAGTTTTCTCCAGTAGCCCAATTCGTTCCAAAATTATAACCTAAACTAAATTTATCACTCAAAGTATGTTCGAAAGCCAAACGAGTATCCATTGCAGTACCTTCAGGTTTTAATTCTTTTGAAGCTGTAAATGGAAAATACATATGAGATAAAAATCCGATTTTTGGTCGCCAACCTTTTTCTTCTGCAATCGTATATTTAAATCCAAATCCCATTGGAGCAAAACCAGAAGATTTAGAATCCATATTCACCGTATTTGCAAAAGGTAAATTTTTAGAAGTCATTTTTGACTCTTCAATGTTCCAAATCAAACGCAGCTCAAAATTTTCCAAAAGACCAAAGCGCAACAAACTTGTATTGAATTTTGTATTTTCAGTTTCGTCAAAATCCGAACTCAATTTTTCATACTGAAAACCTGTTTCCCACTGCACAGCTCCTACAGGAACGACTGTAGCCGATTCTGTTTGATCCGGTCTGTCTGTTACTAAATCTGGTTTTTCTTGTTCTTGTGCATTTGCAATAAAAGCTGAAAAACTTAAAGCTAATCCTAATAGTACTTTTTTCATCATATTAGATTTTTTTATTAACGTAGATAATTTTTGTAAAATCGTTATTCAGTAATAAAGTATTTCCATTCACTTGGATCTGCGTCATCTTATTTTTCTCATATTGTTTGACAACTTCTATTTCTGCTCCGTTGTTCAAACCATTTTCAGCACAAAAATCAAAAAAGTCTTTATCGACACTTACTAATCTTGAAATTTGATACTTCCTTCCTTCTTCCGCATTTAATAAAACGATAGAATGATCTTCTGTGTGAATAATTCCATTAACATCTGGAATCGGATCTCCATGTGGGTCGTATTTTGGATAACCTAAAAATTCATCCATTTTTTGGGCTAAAAAATCTGAAGTTTGATGCTCTAATAATTCTGCTTCAATATGAATTTCGTGTAAAGACATATCGAATAATTTAAAAAGAAGTGCTTCCCAAAGTCTGTGTTTACGAACAATTCTTAAAGCGTATAATTCTCCTTCCTGTGTTAGTTTTAGTTCTTTATATTTTTCATAATTCACTAAATTCTTTTTAGAAAGATTTTTCGCCATATCTGTGGCAGCTGCATTGCTTATTTTCAGAAAAGAAGCAACGGAACCAGGTTTTGTATCTCCTTCGTGTTTTCGGCTTAAATTATAAATAGCCTTGATAAAATTTTCTGTTGCTACAGACATATTAAAGTTTTTGTAATAAAATTTTTAAGCTTACTTAAATTTTAAGCAAAGATACATTAAAAATTTATTTTCATTTACAAAATCAATTATTTAGAACGCTTCCTTGTAATTTAATTTCACTTTATTCTATTTTATTTAATTTTAGGAATATTTCTTGTTTAACTTTGGGAAGTAAAAAATTTGAATTTAAAAAAGGCATTCCTTAGTTTTAAAATTCTTCTATAATAAATGAATATCATGAAAAACATATTGAATATCTTAATGTTGATTTGCTTCACTACGCTTTCTTTTGCACAAAGTAAAGTGAATATCAAACTCACGAATCCGGAAGGTTATGAGTGGGCAATTTTATATAAAATCATCGATGGACAACAAGAATATATTCAGAATACAGAACTGAAAGACGCTACATATACTTTTGATTTGGACAAAGATGCTAGTAAAGGAATTTATCGTGTAGCATATTCTATGAATCAATCTCAGGTTGTTGATTTTATTTACGATGGAAAAAACATTAATTTTTCTATAAATCCAGCCAATCCTTTTGAAACTATTTCTTTTGAAAATTCAGAAGAAAATATTCTTTTCCAAGATTATAAAAAAGATATTTTGGAGGAACAAACAAAGTTAGATCAACTGCAAATTTCTTATTTCTCTGCAAATTCTGCGCAAGAAAAAAAGGATATAGAGAAAGAATATCAAAACGATTACTTAGCTCTTGAAAATAAACAAAAATCTTATGAGGAAAAATCTAAAAACACTTTTGCTTATCATTTAATTAAATCTAGCAGAAGATATTTTAGTCCAACTTTATATAAAACACAAGAGACTTTCTTAAACGAATTCAAAAAACATTATTTTGAATATATTGATTTTTCAGATAAAGAATTGAACAAATCTAGTCTTTTGATTGATAAAGTAATTGAATATGTTTTCTATGTAAATTCTTCAGAAGATAAAGAAGTACAGAATACTCTTTATAAAAATTCGCTTCAAGAGGTGATGCAAAAAATTGGAAACAATGAAACTGCTAAAGCTTATATTACAACTTCACTTTTATACGCTTTTTCTCAATTAGAAAATCATGATTTATTAAAAATAATGTTGGATGATTATTATGAAAAACTTCCTCGTCAATATGTAGATGAAAATGTAGTAAGAGAAATGGAAGCAAAATTAAAAACTGCTATTGGGAGTTTGGCGCCAAATATTTCTTGGGAAGAAAATGGAAAACAAAATAGTTTAGAAAATCTTGCTGAAGAAGAAAATTATCTAATTGTTTTCTGGAGTACAACTTGTCCACACTGTTTGAATGAAGTTCCTGTTTTGTATGAAAAAACAGCAAATGACAAAAACTTAAAAGTAATTGCTGTAGCACTTGAAGATGATGATAAGGATTATTCAATTTATAAAGCAAAATTCAAAAACTGGATCAATGTATATGGAATCGGGAAATGGGAAAATCAATTTGCAATAGCTTATGATATTCATGCGACTCCTACTTATATAGTCTTAAATTCGAAAAAAGAAATAATTGCAAAACCAGATACTTATGAAGATGTTTTGAATTATTTAAACATAGAATAAACTCCTATAATATATATAGTACAAAATCAACGTCTATCTGACGTTGATTTTTTTTAACATAACTTTTTAGCTAAAGATTTTTATAATAAAACTCAATATCGTAATATTGCGATAATAAATATTTTTAATCATGGGAACAACTAAAACACAAGTTTTTACGGATAAACAAAACGAACTAGCAAATATCTTGAAAGTATTAGGACATCCAGCTCGTTTGGCAATCTTGGAGCAAATAGCAAATCAGGATGAGTGTATTTGTAATGATTTTGTCTTGAAGATAGATTTAGCACAGGCTACGATTTCCCAACATTTGAAAGAGTTAAAGAAAATAGAAATCATTCAGGGTACAATTTCAGGAAAAAAGATGTCTTATTGTATCAATCAGAAAAAATGGAATGAAGTTCAGACAATCATAAATCAATTTTTTAAACAAGATATAAAAACTAAAAGCTGTAGTAACTAGTTATGAAAACAAAAGAATTATATGAGATCATCAAAAGAAATGGAGAGAAGCCATTACTTTTTGAATATGCAACAGGAGTTTTAGTCGGATCAAACTATCATTTGACAGAAGTAAAAAATGTCATTATAGAATCTGTAGATTGTGGAGCTGTTCCGCATAATTGGAAAGAAACAGTTTTACAACTTTGGGAAAATCCGTTAGAATTAGGAAAAGCTACTTATATGACTTGTGCAAAAGCAGGTTCTATTATAGATAAGGTAAATGGGATTCGTCCTATTGATATGGAAACGGAAGTAAAAATCGAGTACGGAAACAAGATTTTCCATACAACACAATTAAATGTTCGTAGAGTTTTAGAAACAGATCGTTATGTTTTGGTAAAACTTGCTACAGAAAAAACACAATGTAAAGCTCCAGATCTTTGCGGAACACCTGAAGAAGAAGCTTCAAGTTGTTGTACACCAGATTCTGGTTGTTGTTAAACAATAATTCGTAAAAAATAAAACTATTTTAGCCTAAAAAAGTCCTTTTTAATTAAAGATTTTTTTGGGCTATTTTTTTACCTTATTATTTCTAAAAATGATGCAAAAAAAATTGTTATTAAATTCTTGAAAAAAAAATATAGATTCATTTTGATATTTATAAAATACTGATAATCAATGATTGAATGAAAATTTTTAAGCAAAATTTTTGTTAGAATTTTTCGGATTGTGAATAAATAATGCATTTTGTGAATAAGTCCATCTTTCGCCGTATTTCTTTTTTTTTAAACTTTGTTCTATCAAATGAAATAGAAAAAGTAATAATATAATTATTTAAAAAAATACTATAAATATGAAGTCTACAATGGAGCCTATTTTACAGCCAAATGAGAATAGATTTGTAATATTCCCGATTCAACATCATGATATTTGGGAATGGTATAAAAAACAAGAAGCGAGTTTTTGGACAGCAGAAGAAATAGACTTACATCAAGATATTGTAGATTGGAAAACGAAGCTAAATGATGATGAGCGTTATTTCATCAAACATATTTTAGCCTTTTTCGCTGCATCTGATGGTATCGTAAACGAAAACTTAGCAGAAAACTTCATCAATGAAGTACAATATTCTGAAGCAAAGTTTTTCTACGGATTCCAGATCATGATGGAAAATATTCACTCGGAAGTTTACTCTTTATTAATTGATACTTATGTAAGCAATGAAGTAGAGAAAGACAAACTTTTCAGAGCTATTGAAGTTTTCCCAGCTATTAAGCAAAAAGCTGAATGGGCTTTAAAATGGATCGAATCAGATTCTTTTGCAGAAAGATTAATTGCTTTCGCAGCCGTAGAAGGAATCTTTTTCTCAGGAGCATTCTGTTCTATTTTCTGGTTAAAGAAAAGAGGATTAATGCCTGGTCTTACATTTTCAAATGAATTAATCTCAAGAGATGAAGGTCTGCACTGTGACTTCGCTGTTCACCTTCACAACCACCATGTTATAAATAAAGTGCCGAAAGAAAGAATTGTGGAAATCATCACAAATGCACTTGATATTGAAAGAGTATTCATTACAGAATCTCTTCCAGTTAGTTTAATTGGAATGAACTCAAAATTAATGACACAGTATTTAGAGTTTGTTGCAGATAGGCTTTTAGTTGAATTCGGATGCGAGAAAATTTACAACTCTACAAATCCTTTTGATTTTATGGAAATGATTTCTTTAGAAGGAAAAACAAATTTCTTCGAAAAAAGAGTTTCTGAATATCAAAAAGCAGGAGTAAAAAGTGGAGGAACTGGAAGTATCTCATTTGATGCAGACTTTTAATCCCCTATAACTAAAAAAACATAAAAATTTAACAATACACTATTGTGTAACAGCAATAGCTATGCTTTGTATTCTAACAATACAAACAAGAATTGTACGCCCTTTTGGCAAGATATCTGTGTGTAAAATACTTAAATCTAAAAAATTATGTACGTAGTAAAAAGAGATGGCAGAAAAGAGCCCGTAATGTTCGATAAAATTACCGCAAGAATCCGTAAAATGTGTTACGGACTAAATCAACTTGTTGATCCTGTAAAGGTTGCAATGCGTGTAATTGAAGGTTTATACGATGGAGTATTAACAACTGAGTTGGATAATTTAGCTGCAGAAGTAGCAGCGACAATGACAACTACGCACCCTGACTATGCAAAATTAGCAGCGAGAATTGCTGTTTCTAATCTACATAGAAATACAAAGAAATCTTTCTCGGAAACGATGACAGATTTATACAATTACGTAAATCCACGTACAGAGCAAGAATCACCTTTATTAGCAGATGATATTTATGAAATTATCATGGAAAATGCTGCTACTTTAGATTCTACAATTATCTATAATAGAGATTTCGGATATGATTATTTTGGATTTAAAACTTTAGAACGCTCTTACTTATTAAAGATAAACGGAGAAATCGCTGAAAGACCTCAACATATGCTTATGCGTGTTGCTATCGGAATTCATAAAGAAGATATCGAAGCAGCTATCGAAACTTATGAGTTGATGTCTAAAAAGTATTTCACACATGCTACACCTACTCTTTTTAACTCTGGTACACCAAAACCTCAAATGTCTTCTTGTTTCTTATTACAAATGCAAGATGATAGTATTGAAGGGATTTACGATACATTAAAACAAACTGCAAATATTTCTCAATCTGCTGGAGGAATTGGTCTTTCTATTCATAATGTTAGAGCTACTGGTTCTTACATTAGAGGAACAAACGGAACTTCAAATGGAATTGTTCCAATGCTTCGTGTATTCAATGATACAGCAAGATATGTAGACCAAGGTGGTGGAAAACGTAAAGGTTCTTTCGCTGTTTACTTAGAACCTTGGCATGCAGATATTTTTGAGTTTTTAGATTTAAAGAAAAACCATGGTAAAGAAGAAATGAGAGCTAGAGATTTATTCTATGCTATGTGGATTTCTGATTTATTCATGAAACGTGTGGAAGAAGATGGAGAGTGGACTTTAATGTGTCCTAATGAGTGTCCAAACTTATATGATGTACACGGAGAAGAATTTGAAGCTCTTTATACAAAATACGAACAACAAGGAAAAGGAAGAAGAGTAATCAAGGCAAGAGAACTTTGGGAAAAAATCTTAGAGTCTCAAATTGAAACTGGAACTCCTTATATGTTGTACAAAGATGCAGCTAATAGAAAATCAAACCAAAACAATTTAGGTACTATCCGATCTTCAAACTTATGTACGGAGATTATGGAATATACTGCAAAAGACGAAGTAGCGGTTTGTAATCTTGCATCTTTAGCTTTACCAATGTATGTAGAAGAAGATGAGCATGGAGTAAAATTCTTCAATCACCAGAAATTATATGATGTAACTAGAAAAGTTACTAAAAACTTAGATACTGTAATTGACAGAAATTACTATCCTGTAAAAGAAGCGGAAAACTCTAACTTCAGACACCGTCCTGTAGGACTTGGTGTTCAAGGTTTGGCAGATGCATTCATCATGCTACGTCTTCCTTTTACTAGCGAAGAAGCTAAAAAATTAAACCAAGAAATCTTCGAAACTATTTATTTCGCAGCAGTTACTTCTTCTATGGAGTTGGCTAAAGATAAAGGAGCTTATTCTACTTATGAAGGTTCTCCAATGTCTAGAGGAGAATTCCAATTTAATATGTGGAATATTTCTGAAGAAGAATTGAGCGGAAGATGGGATTGGAAAGCATTAAGAAAAAATGTTTTAGACAATGGTGTAAGAAACTCTCTGTTAGTTGCGCCAATGCCAACAGCGTCTACTTCTCAAATTCTTGGGAACAATGAGGCTTTCGAACCTTATACTTCAAACATTTATACAAGAAGAGTTCTTTCAGGAGAATTTATTATTGTAAACAAACATTTACTAGAAGACTTAGTAGAATTAGATCTTTGGAATGACGAAATGCGTGAGGAAATCATGCGTGCAAATGGATCTATCCAACATATAGATATTATTCCAAAGCCACTAAAAGAATTATATAAAACTGTTTGGGAAATGAGTATGCGTGATATTATCGATATGGCTCGCCATAGAGGTTATTTCATCGATCAATCTCAATCTTTAAACTTATTTATGGAAAACCCTGATTATGGTAAACTGACATCTATGCACTTCTACGCGTGGAAATCAGGACTAAAAACAGGTATGTACTATTTAAGAACGAAAAGTGCTGTAAACGCGATTAAGTTCACGCTTAAGAACGAGAAAAAGCAAGAGGACGAACCTCTATCTCCACAGGAATTAAAAGCAATGATTGAGCAATCTAAAAATGATGCTGATGACTGCGTAATGTGTGGATCTTAATTATGTTTGAATAGTTTATTTATTTATTTTTAAAAAAACCAGGGAGTTGCTGCTCTGGTTTTTTTATGCAATAACTTTACCTAAACTTCACATTCCTAACATTTTAACTACATTTTCATAACAAACCAATTTCTTTTTCACAAGTATAAGTTACTAACTTTAAGATAGTTAATCATTAATAATCAAAAAGTTAAACAATCACATGGAAAATTTTAAAGAAAAAACAGGTTTAGTTTCAGAAAAAGAACTATTAGTTGGAGGATGGTCATCTTTTGAGCCTTTAACAGAAGAAGACAAAGAAATTTTTAACGAAGTAATGAAAAACTATGTTGGTGTAGATTATGTGCCATTCGAAGTTTCAAAGCAAATCGTTAATGGAACAAACTACAGATTCCGTTGTAAAGCAAAAGGAGTTTATCCTGGAGCAACTGAGGAATTATGTATCGTAGAGATTTACAAGCCAATCAAGGGTGAACCAAGATTAGTAAGCATCAAAAATGTAGATTCTTATTCAGAGCAAAACACAGAATTATTAGGAGGATGGTCTCCATACGAGCCATTGACAGCAGAAAGCAAATTTGTTTTTGCAGAAGCTACAGAAAGAATCGAAGGAGTAGTTTACACTCCTTTTAAAGTTTCTACACAAGTTGTTGCTGGAATGAACTACAGATTCCGTTGCGAAGCTCAAATCGTATATCCTGGAGCAAAACCTTATTTAGTAATCATGCAAGTATTCAAACCATTACACGGTAAAGCTGTAATTACTAGCATCGAAAAAATCTAATTCTTACTACAATTTTTCTTTGAGTTTGTTTAAAATTGTATCATAATTTATTTTATAGCTTATTAAATTGCGATTTTGAAGACATTTTTGGAGTGCATAGCATTGCTATGGACGAGAAAAAAGACAAAAAATAGTTTTTAAGAAGTGTATAAAATTTTTTGATATGAATTTAAACAAGCTCTTTTAATCTGGAATGAGTCATCTTGTTCCAGATTTTTTTGTTTAAAAATTGATAAATCGTGTAGATGTTTTTAACTTAGGGAAGTAATTTCCGAACGCATTTAAACTATTTAGCTATGATTAATAAGCGATTATTAATAAAAACTTTACTGAAATATACAGACGAAAATAGTTTTTATGACAAAAAAGAAAAATTGAATCTAGACAATCGAGTTGGAAAAGCACGATTTTTAAAACATATTTGCTCTCTTTCTAATTCCAATCCTCGAAATAATTCTTTTATTGTTGTAGGTGTTACAGATCAAGAAAACATGCTAAAAGGTGTTGATTTTTTTGATGATAGTAAAATTCAAAATCTTGTAAATGCTTATCTGGAAAATCCACCTTTGATTCAATATGAAAATGTCTATTTTTCTATACTTCCAAAACATAAAGTAATTGGACTCGTAACGATTCGCTCGCAAGAAAACACGACTTATTTCAAAAGAAGTATTTGGAAATATCCTTCTGGAACGATGTTTTATAGAATTGGTAGTAATTCTACAATGTCTCAGACAGAGAAAAACATCAGTAATCAAAATCATAAAATTGTTGAAGAAATAGAAAAAGCTGCTCGAAATAATATTGAACATATTCTGGATAATGTTTTCAGTTTTTTCAATCAACATAGCGAAGAATTTAATCCACAATACAAAGTTTTTAAAGAGCAATTTATCATTTGTTGGGCTGGTAAAAAAAATACTATTAATGATGAAGAATTTTATTCTAGAGTAAATATTGAATTGATCAATGAGCAAGTTCGTTTGTTTTATTCCTCTCTAGATTTGGTGACATTTTCAATAGGAAAAGAAGTTTTTATCATCACTGAACATATTAATTTAGGTTTAAAAGATGATTTAAAATATTATCCTCTAGAAAAAACGATTTTGCATTTTAAAGACAATGGAAAATTAAAAATAGCCAAAGAAGTTTTATTCGAACCACCAATTTATGACAAGCATCTTCTACATCATATTTACAACAATAATAATTCGATTTTACAAAAGCTACAGAAGAAAACAAAACTGACAAATCTTGAGCAAAAAGACTTGGAAAAATTCCCGATTACTTACACGATCTGTGCTCTGAATAATTTTTTGAATGCAAAAACAAAACTTGAAGCTTCCAAAGAATATTTGAAAAACTTGGATAATAAAATCCCTTACATTCAGTTTAAAGAAGCAAAGCGATTATTTCGAAAGCTAAAATATGCGTAGTTTTGAGTTTTAAATTACGAACATATTTAAACAAAAAATATTATGAGCAAACAGGTTTTCTATCTTAAAACATGTGATACTTGCAGAAGAATTTTGAAAGAAGTTGATACAACTGGTTTTGAATTATTCGAAATAAAATCGACGCCAATCACAGAAGCACAATTGGAAAATATGCGTTCTCTTACAGATTCTTACGAAAGCTTATTCAACAAAAGAGCAAAGAAATATACTGCAGAGAAAATGAAAGAACAAAATCTAACAGAAGAAGACTTTAAAAATTTGATTTTGGAAGAATATACATTCTTAAAAAGACCTGTTTTTATCGTTGATGATAAAATATTTATTGGGAATAGCAAGAAGAATATCGAAGCGCTAAAAGATTATTTAAAATAAACGCTCACAGACTCTCAAAAAAACAGAACATTCTGATTATCAACATTTAATAATAAATTTTTATAAAAAAGATAACATATAATTATTATTTTTAGAGTAATTTAAGCGTTTCCTATCGGAGGATAGACAAAAACAGTAAGTCATGACAAAATTCGGAGAATTAATTAACTCTAAAAAACCGATTCTTTTAGATTTTTATAAAGAAAATGGTAATTATATCGAGAATCAGGAAGATATCTTAAGAGATGTTGCTGCTGCTTTAGGTGATAGAGCGAAAGTGGTTAAAATTGATATTGAAAAAAATCAGGTTTTAACAGATGCTTTACGAATTAAAGGTTATCCTACTTATATTATTTATGTAAAAGGAGAAATGAAATGGCGACAGTCTGGCGAACAAAATGCAAATACTTTAATTAGTCTAGTCAAAATATATTCATAAAAAAAGGCTGAGTTTAAATACTCAGCCTTTTCTATTTTATTTAAAAATCTATTATAAATCGAATTTGATTCCTTGTGCTAAAGGTAATTCTGTTGTATAATTGATAGTGTTTGTTTGTCTTCTCATGTAAACTTTCCAAGCATCAGATCCAGACTCACGTCCTCCACCAGTTTCTTTTTCACCTCCAAAGGCTCCACCGATTTCAGCTCCAGAAGTTCCGATGTTTACGTTTGCAATACCACAATCAGATCCAGCAGCAGATAAGAATCTTTCTGCTTCTCTTAAATTGTTAGTCATAATCGCAGAAGAAAGACCTTGAGCAACTCCGTTTTGTAACTCAATTGCATTTTCTACATCTCCAGAATACTTCATTAAGTATAAGATTGGAGCAAAAGTTTCGTGTTGAACGATTTCGAAGTGATTTTCAGCTTCAGCGATTGCTGGCTTCACGTAACATCCACTTTCGTATCCTTCTCCTTCTAAAACTCCTCCTTCAACTAAGATGTTTCCACCTTCTTCCACAACTTTAGTTAAAGCATCTTGATACATTTTTACAGCATCTGTATCGATAAGTGGCCCAACGTGGTTATTTTCATCTAATGGGTTTCCGATACGTAATTGTTTGTAAGCATCAACAACAGCTTCTTTTACTTTGTCATACATTGAATCATGGATGATTAATCTACGAGTAGAAGTACAACGTTGTCCTGCAGTTCCTACAGCTCCGAATACAGCTCCGATTACAGTCATCTTCACATCAGCATCTGGAGTAACGATAATAGCATTGTTTCCTCCTAATTCTAATAAAGATTTACCTAATCTTCCTGCAACAGCTTGTGCAACGATTTTACCCATTCTTGTAGAACCAGTAGCAGAAACTAAAGGAACTCTCTTATCCGCTGTCATGTATTCACCAACTTTGTAATCTCCGTTTACTAAACAAGAAATTCCTTCTGGTAAATCATTTTCTTTTAATACGTCAGCGATGATATTTTGACAAGCAACTCCACATAATGGCGCTTTTTCAGATGGTTTCCATACACAAACGTCTCCACAAATCCATGCTAAAGCAGTATTCCAAGCCCAAACAGCAACTGGGAAGTTGAATGCAGAAATGATTCCTACAACTCCAAGTGGGTGATATTGCTCATACATTCTGTGTCCTGGACGCTCAGAGTGCATTGTTAGTCCATGTAATTGACGAGAAAGACCAACTGCGAAATCACAGATATCGATCATTTCTTGTACTTCTCCTAAACCTTCTTGTAAAGATTTACCCATTTCGTAAGAAACTAACTCTCCAAGAGGTTGTTTTAATTCACGTAATTTTTCTCCAAATTGGCGAACGATTTCTCCTCTTTGTGGTGCTGGCATTGTACGGAAAGTTTTGAAAGCAGAAGTCGCTGATTCCATTACTTTTTCGTAATCTTCTTTTGTCGCAGAAGTTACTTTTCCGATTAATTGTCCATCTACTGGTGAGTAAGAAGCGAATTCTTCACCACCTCCAAAGTTCTCAGAACCTGTAGATACACCGTGATTTAATTCTTTAAGACCTAGTTTATTTAATGTTTCTTTAATATTGTCTGTAGTCTTCATTATGAATTGTGTTATTTATAATTGAGGCTAAATTACAAATTATTTAGCTTTAAAAATTCAATATTTTTTAGTGTTTTAGTCGAAAGTATTATTAGTTTTTAAAACTTTCTGATAAATTCATTTTTATTCAATTCCAAGGTCTTTATTTGGTATAAATCCTTTAATTAATAAAAGAATTCCGCAAATCATTATGATTATAGCAACTGCGTGTTTTATTTTTAAAATAACTTTTGGTGTTAATTTTTTCTGAAGTTGTTTTGCCAGAAATATTTTTCCTAAATCTGTCAAGAAATAACTCAAAATAATTACTGCAAAAAAATTGAAGATTCGTTTAGAATCAAAATCTAATTGCGGGCCGATTCCAATTAAAATCAACAACCAAAAACCTAAAACTCCAATATTGATAAAATTTAGAAAAAATCCTTTGATGAAGAGTTTTCCATAAGTACTTTTTTTAGAAATCGTCTTTTTATCAACGTTTTCAATAGCATTCTCTTTTTCTTTCTTTTTTTGAATATAAGAAATCAAACCATAAGAAAACAAAACTGCTCCACCGAAAAAATATAATCTCGGATCATCTTTTATTTGTTCTAAAAGCTGTTGACTTCCAAAATAAGCAACCAAAATGAAAAAAATATCTCCAAAAATTACTCCCAAATCAAAAGCAATAGCAGCTCTTGCTCCTTTGATAATACTTGTTTGAAGTAACATGAAAAATACTGGCCCAATCATAAACGAAAGACCAAATCCAATTGGTATTGCTTTTAAAATGTCATTTAGCATAAAATGTATTATGTATAATTATTGATAAAATACAAATTCCATGTGAAACCTATTCTTTTCGGGGTTAAACATGGAATTCATAATTAATATTTTATTTTGATTTACAACATTTTAAACGTCGTCAAAATCAACTTTAATCTTATCTGTTACAGCATGTGCTTGACAAGTTAAAATATATCCTTCCTCGATTTCAGAATCTGTAAGAATTTGATTATTATCCATCACAGCTTTTCCTTCTGTAACTTTTGCAATACAAGAACTACAAATTCCACCTTGACAAGAATAAGGAGCATCTAAATCCGCATCTAACATAGCGTTTAATAAAATCTCCTTTTTAGAAACTTCGATAGTTGTTTCTTCGTCATCTAAAAGTACTGTTGCTAAAGTGTTTCCATCTAAACTCTTTGCAGCTTCACTTCCTGTAGATTCTGCAGCTGAGAATAATTCGTAGTGGATTTTTCCAGCTTCAACTTCGTTTTCTTTTAAAGTTTCTGTTACTGCATTAATCATCGCTTCTGGTCCACATAAATAGTGTCCATCAAAAGAAATGTTTCTGTGTTTGTTCTTAACAACTAAATTCGTAACCGATTTATCGATTCTTCCAAATAATGCTCCATCATGTAATTTCTTACTAAAAACATATTGAATCTCTAATTGCTTAGGGAATTCAGCAACTAAAGTATCAAGTTCATCCTTAAAAATAGTATCCTCAACAGATTTATTTCCATAAACAAGAACGAATTTACTACTCATTTCTTGCTTTAATACAGACTTGATCATCGACATAATTGGCGTAATTCCACTTCCTGCAGCAAAAGCGATATAATTTTTAGCATTTGCAGCATTTGTTTCTAAAACGAATTTTCCTTCTGGCGGAGCAACTTCTAAAGAATCTCCTTCTTTTAATACAGAAACTGCGAAGTTTGAAAACAAACCTTTTTCTACTGCTTTTATAGCAACTCTCAATTCTGTACAAGAAGATGAAGAACAAATTGAGTAAGCTCTTCTTACCTCTTCTCCATTAATCTCAGTTTTTAAAGTTACATATTGCCCTGGAATGAAGCTAAAAACAGAAGCCAAATCCGTTGGTACAGTAAATGCAATGGAAACAGCTTTTTCTGTTTCGTGCTTTATTTCTTTTATTTTAAGTGTATGAAATTTTGACATGCTAAATTTTTAAGGTAACCACAAAATTACGAAACTGTTAAAAAATCTACACTAAATTTTGGACTAAAAAAATGATAAAGAATGAAAATACTTTTAATTTTAGTTAATTCTTCTTAGAAGAATGTCTTTTTATTTAATTTTAGCTTTTCAGTACTTTAAACTATTACAAATTGAGCTCATTAATCAAACAGTTTGACAACAATCAATTTTTAAAAAAAAATCTAAATTCTTCAGGTAGTATCAGTCAATCTATCAGAAATGATTATGGACTTTTTTTTATGTTGAAATTAGAGGATTTATTAAAACAGTTAAAAACAAATATTTCACCTACAAGAGATAATAATACACATACAATCCTTTTTTTAACTTCAGGAAAACTAAATGTAAATATAGCTTTTCATTCTTTAATTCTTAAAAAAAATGATTTCCTAATTATCCCTGCTGGACAAGTTGTTAGTTATAACTCAAAAAATAATTGTACAGGATTTATCTGTAATTTTCATATTGATTTTTTATATGGTAAAATTGGTAGTTTTGATTTAAAAAGAGATTTTCGTTTTTTAAATATATTGAACAATCCAATCATCCAGCCTGATAAAGAAAGTTTTAAATATTTAAACCAATTATTTGATAGAATTTTTCATGAATATTCTTTAAATACTTGTAAAAATAGTATGCTTTTAAAATCATATTTAATCGCTAGTTTATCAGAATTAAACCAAGTTTATAAAAAATTATTTATCGATGTTAAAAACGATAGACCACTTGAATTAACTAATAAATTTAAGGAGTTATTAATTCAAAATTTTAAAGATAATCATTCAACAAAAGATTATGCATATTTATTAAATGTAAGTGTTAATCATTTAAATAAATGTGTAAAAAGCGTAACTGGAAAATCAACCTCTTCTTGGATCAATGAGATATTAATTCTTGAATCTAAAATTTTACTTTCACAAACAAATGATCCTATTTCACAAATTGCATTTGACTTAGGTTTTGAAGACCCTTCTTATTTCAGTCGATTTTTTAAAAAACATGAAAAAACAACTCCATTAGAATTTAGAAAAATGATTGAATTATCCTAAATATTGCATTAATTATCCAGAGTATTTTGATTTGCTTTGATTGATCTTTGCAACATTAAAAACACAAAAAATGAGTATTTTATTATTTCTTCATTCTATCAACAGATGGCTTGTATTGCTCTTTTTGTTGATTTCAATTTATTTATCATTATCTGGATATTTTAAAAAACGTAATTTTAATAAAACAGATAATTTATTTAGACATTGGACTGCTACAGTTACGCATATACAGCTAATTCTGGGTATTATTCTTTATGTAAAAAACCCTCTTATTTTAAATTTTTGGAAAAATAACTCTGAAATAAATAGCTCTTACAACTTTTCTTTTTTTGCTATTTATCATAGTCTTTTCATGTTTTTAGCAATTATTTTTATTTCAATAGGTTCTGCTAAAGCAAAAAGACAACTAGAAAATATACAAAAATTCAAAACTATGCTTATATGGTTTTCAATATCTATTATCATCATAATAGCAGCAATTCCTTGGCCATTTTACAAATCAATTGGTAGAGTACTTTTTAGAACAATATAATTATGACAAATCTATTACAATCAGAAATCGGTAGGTTAAGATTACTTGCCTTTCTAGAAGGTACTTCTTTAGTTTTTCTTCTATTCATTGCAGTTCCATTAAAATATTATTTTGAAAAAGATATAGTAAAATTTATAGGTCCTGCACATGGAATCCTATTTATTTTATATGTAATTAAAGTTATACAATTTGGAATAGAAAACAATTGGAAGTTCACAAAAATAACTTGGAAAGTATTAATTGCTTGCGTTATTCCTTTTGGAACTTTTTATATCGATTACCAAGTTTTAAAAAAATATTAAGATTATGGTTTATGTATTTAAAACGAATGTTTACACTTCATATGAAGTTAATCTTCTTAAACCAAAATTGAATTTTTTATTTCCTAATATAAAATGGATTTTCGATCTTGAAGATTGTGATAAAATTTTGAGAATTGAAAGTTCAGAAAATATAGTAAACGATATTATTTCTTTACTGAATAAAAATAACTTTATATGCAGTGAATTAGAATAACTAATTCTTCTATTTTCATCAATTAAAATGTAGATAATTTTCTTATCACATTTTAATTGATTTTTCTATTTTCTAAAATATTTTTGAAATAGCAATCTAGGAAAAGTCTAATTTTTGACTTCAAAATATCTTTGCATTAAATGTAAATCAAGAAAAATAGTTCTTCAAAATGAATAAAGTTGATTATATAAAAAAAGTAAATATTGTTATCAATTACATTGAAGAACATTTGGATGAAAATTTAAGTTTGGAAAAACTTGCTGAAAAATCAAACCTTTCTAAATTTCATTTTCATAGAATTCTAAAAGCAATTTTAGGAGAAAATATTGGAGAATTTATCACTAGATTACGAGTAGAAAAAGCTGCAAATTTACTTCGATATTCTCAGAAAAATATTTCAGAAATTGCTTATGAAGTTGGTTTTGAAACTCCTTCTGGTTTAAGTAAAAGATTTAAAAAATTTTATTCTTTTAGCCCAAAAGAATATCGTGAAAATAAAAATATAGAAATTCAACATAAGACTAAAAAAACAAATACGGATTATAATAATTCGATCAAAATTGTTGAAATTCAATCTAAAAAAATAGCTTTTATACGATTACACGGATCTTTAAAAGAAATGAAATATAGTGAAACAAGAGAAAAACTAAGAAATCTTTTAGAGAAAAATAAAATCGATTTATCAAAATCAGAAAGAATCGGAATATACTATGATAACCCAAACATTACTGAAGCTAAAAATTGCAGGTATGATGTAGCTTTTTCTATTAATGAAGAAATTAAAAACTCTAAAAATTTTGAAATAAAAGAAATCAAAAGTGGAAAATATGCGGTTTTTACACATTTTGGAGCTTTACAAAAATTAGAATTCTTACATGATTTTATTTATGAAAAATGGCTTTTTGAAACTGAATTTGAATTGAGAAATATACCAACTTTTGAAGTTTATTTAAAAGATCCACGATTTACAAAAGACGAAGATTTAATAACAGAATTATATATTCCAATACGATAAAAATGAAATTAAAAATTAAAGCTTTTGAAGGTCAACATTGCGAAACTACAGCTACAGGAACTCTTTTAAATCAATTAGGAATCGAACTTTCTGAACCAATGTTATTTGGTCTTGGTGAAGGTTTTGCATATGGTTTTATGAATTTTAAAGGAATGGATTTTCCTTTTATGGGTGGAAGAATTCGAAGTGATTATATCACAAAAAATCTTTGTAAAAACTTAAATCTTGATTTAGAAATAAAAGAAACAACTTCTATCAAAAAAGCTTGGAAAAATATTGAAATAGCATTAGAAAAAGGAAAAGCTGTAGGTTTAAAACTAGATTGCTATCATTTAGATTATTTCACTAAAAAAATTCATTTCGCAGCACATTATGTGGCCATGTATGGTCACGATGAAAAAGATGCTTTTCTAGTAGATACAATGCGTCAAGGTGGAAGTTCTGTAAAAACTTCTTTGAAAAATTTGGAATTAGCAAGGAACGAAAGAGGACCTTTATCTTCAAAAAACTTAAGTTATACAATTGAAAAAAAAGGAAAAATTCCAGAAATAAAAGCTATTATTAATGAAGCTGTTTTGAGAAATGCAGAGGATTATTTGAATCCTCCTATCAGAAATTTTGGTTATAAAGGAATTTTCAAAACAAGTGTTGAAGTCAAAAAATGGTTTGATAGAACAAAAAATATTGAATCTGATTTTGAAACTTCTGCAATGATTATGGAAAATGCTGGAACTGGTGGTTCACTTTTCAGAAATATATATCGAGATTTCCTGAAAGAAGCTCATAATATCACTGGAAATAAAAGCTATTTGGAAGCTTCAAATTCTTTTAAAGAAATTGCAGTTTTATGGAAAAATGTCTCGGATTTATTTTTAAAAATTTCAAAAACAAAAGATAGAAAATTTGTTGAAGAAGTTTCAGATTTATTTCTAGAAATTGGACAAAAAGAGCAACAAACAATGGAAAAATTATTTCAAAATTTATCTAATAACTAATAAAAAAGCTGAATTTAAATAATTCAGCTTTTAATATTTTTATTTCTTAAAATCCCAAGAATCTGCATACATTCCATAAACATAAGGAAACTCATTTTCGAAAACATATTTCTCGTTTTTCCCTTCAGAATTTACATGATATACATAAGTTCTAACTCCCTCTTTTTTCAACTCTAAAAGATATTTTGCTTTTTTAAGAACTTTTTTTCTAGAAATTGCAATCGTTTCTATTTTATGCTCTTGCACGTATTCTAAAATATTACCGAATCCAATATCATAAATTGCACTTTGAGAAATCATCACAATTTTTGGATCAATTTGAATTGCTTCCTCTATCGCTTCCTCTGTAAACAACTCCATTTTCAATCTTGAATTATCAATAAACTTAGAAGTAAACTCTTTTGGAGAATTAATTTTATCTGTAACCAATATTGCATCCGAATGTTCTTCAAACCATTTATTAACATCTTGCATATTCATTGGTGTATATTTATCAAAAATCAATTCACTCTGAAATTGTTCTAAAGTTGGAGGAATATCTCCTGTAAAACCTGTTTTTTCTTTCCAAGAATCCCAATCATGTGCAGCAACAATTTTATCATCCGAAGTTTTAAGAAAATCTATTTCGAATAATTTAAATCCTTTTTCATAAGAATAATTTAAAGCTTCTAATGAATTAGTGTATAAATGACCATCAATCATACCTCCAGCGTGCGCTATAAATCTATTCACATTATGATAATCTGACTTATCTTCTTCTGGTGGTGGCGGCACTTCTTCATTACAATTTGTAAGTAATAATAAAGAACCAATTAAAAATAGTTGCTTTATTCTTGTATTTTCTAGTATTTTTTGCATGGGACAAATATCGTTTTTTTTGAATACTTTTTAAGTTTTGAATAAAATATTTTAAGAGCCTGTTTAAAATTGTATCAGAATTTATTTTATAGATTATTAAAATGCTATTTTGAAGTATTTTTGGGAATGCATAGCATCGCTATGGGTGAGAAAAAATACAAAAAAGAGCTTTTAAGAAGCATATAAATTGTTTTGATATAAATTTAAACAGACTCTAAGACAATATTATTTTCAATAAACTGATTTAAAGTCTACATTCGTAGCTCAATCTAAACATCCGTTATGGAAGCAGCATTTACATTTTCAGAAGATAAAAAAGAAATTATCGATTTGGTTGAAAACACCGATAAACACTTATTTATTACAGGAAAAGCAGGAACAGGAAAATCAACTTTGCTAAAATATATTTGTGAAAGAAATAAAGATATTGTTGTGCTTGCTCCAACAGGAATTGCTGCAATTAATGTAAATGGAGATACGATTCATTCATTTTTTCGTTTAAAACCAGGTTATGAATTAGACGAAGCTAAAAATGTTCGTGTAAATCGTTTTTTGATTGAAAAACTGAAAGCTGTAGATACGATTTTGATTGACGAAATTTCAATGGTTCGAGCTGATATTTTGGATGCAATTGATGTTTTATTACGAAAAGCCAGAAGATCTCAAGCTGATTTTGGCGGAGTTCGTATGTTGTTTTTTGGTGATTTGTTTCAACTTCCTCCTGTGGTAAATGAAGAAACAGAATCGAATTATTTTCAAAAATATGACTCACCCTATTTCTTTTCCGCACATGTTTTTCAACAAAAAGATTTGTTTACACCAGCTTTTCAACTTGAAATTAAAGAACTGAATAAAGTTTTCCGTCAAACAGATTTAGATTTTATTGAAGTTTTAAATAAAATTCGTTTAGGAGAAATTACTAATTCCGATTTGGATTTTATGAACCAAAGAGTTCAGAAAAATTTTATTCCAAATTCAGACAAACCTTATATTCATTTGGTATCCACAAACCAAATTGCAAATTCGATTAATAATAAAAAATTGAATGAAATTTCGGATACTCTTATTCAGTATAAAGCAACCAAACATGGAGAAATTGGCAGCTTACAACCTAACAATCCCTTGATATTACTGAAAGTAGGTGCGCAAGTAATGTTTATTCAAAATGATGTGAAGAAACGTTGGGTAAATGGAACTATTGGAATTATTACTAAACATGAAGTTATTTTTGATAAAGAAGAAGAAGAATATTTAGATGTTGTTTTTGTGAAATTAGAAAATGGAAAAGAAGTAGAAGTTCGACCATTTACTTGGGAAATTTCGAAATATACTTTTGAAAACGGAAGGTTTCAACGAATCAATTTGGGATATTATACACAAATTCCTCTAAAACTCGCTTGGGCAGTAACGATTCATAAAAGTCAAGGAAAAAGTTTCCAGAATGCAATTATCGATCTTGGAAGTGGAAGTTTTGCACACGGACAAACTTATGTCGCTCTAAGTCGTTGTAGAAGTTTTGAAGGTTTAGTTTTAAAACAAGAAATCCAACACTCAGATATTATTGTAGATGAAATAGTAGTAGATTTTTTAAATCACTAAAAGGAAATTATAGAAAACAATTTCTTTAATAATTAAATTTTGGGCGTTCCCTTCGGTCGGGCTTTCCGCACTCGCTTTTTTTGGCTAAAAAAGCCAAAAAAGAGCTCAGACAATTGCTACAATCCCTAACGCAGATCTGTTTTCAAAAGAAAAATTTCAAACAAAATAAAAGTTCTTCATAAAAAAAGCCCAAATGCAAAACATTTGGGCTTTCTAATATTTTTATAGAATAAAATTAAGCTTCTTCTTTCTTTACTAAAGCAATGTTAAGCTCATTTAATTGTTCTTGATCTACAAAATCAGGAGCATCAATCATTACATCTCTTCCTGAGTTATTTTTTGGGAATGCAATGAAATCTCTAATTGTTTCTTGTCCTCCTAAAATTGCAACTAATCTATCCAATCCGAAAGCTAAACCTCCGTGTGGTGGCGCTCCATATTTGAATGCGTTCATTAAGAATCCGAATTGCTTTTCAGCTTCTTCTTTCGTGAATCCTAAATAATCAAACATTAATTGTTGTGTTTCCTTATCAAAAATACGAATAGATCCTCCACCGATTTCGTTTCCGTTTAAAACTAAATCATAAGCATTAGCTCTTACTTTTCCTGGCTCTGTAGGAAGTAAGTGCATATCTTCTGGTTTTGGAGAAGTAAATGGGTGGTGCATTGCGTGGTAACGCTCTGTTTCTTCATCCCATTCTAAAAGAGGGAAATCAATTACCCAAAGAGGAGCAAACTCATCAGATTTACGTAAACCTAAAGTTTCTGCCATCTCCATACGTAAAGCACTCATTTGCGAGCGTACTTTGTTTGTTTCTCCAGTTAAAACTAAGATTAAATCTCCAGGTTTAGCTCCTGTAGCATCTGCCCAAAGTTTTAAATCTTCTTGTCCAAAGAATTTATCTACTGAAGATTTGAAAGTTCCATCTTCTTGGTATTTTGCAAAAATTAATCCGCTAGCTCCAATTTGTGGACGCTTCACCCATTTGATTAATTTATCTGTTTGCTTTCTTGAATAATCTGCACATCCTGGAACCGCAATACCAAGAACTAATTCTTGACTATCAAAAACAGCGAAACCTTTATTTTGAGCAACTTCATTTAACTCAGCAAACTCCATCCCAAAACGAATATCTGGTTTGTCATTTCCATAAGTTTTCATTGCGTGCTCATAAGTCATTCTTGGGAATTTATCAATTTCAACACCTTTAACTTCTTTTAATAAGTGACGTGTTAATCCCTCGAAAGTATTCATGATATCTTCTTGCTCTACGAAAGCCATTTCACAGTCAATTTGTGTAAACTCTGGCTGTCTGTCTGCACGAAGATCTTCATCTCTAAAACATTTTACAATCTGGAAATATTTATCCATTCCACCAACCATCAATAATTGTTTGAAAGTTTGTGGCGATTGTGGTAATGCATAAAATTGTCCTTCATTCATACGAGAAGGTACAACGAAATCTCTTGCTCCTTCTGGAGTTGATTTGATTAAATATGGAGTTTCCACTTCAATAAATCCATCACCAGATAAGAAATTACGAACTTCTTGTGTAACTTTAGATCTGAAAATTAAGTTGTTTTTTACAGGATTACGACGAATATCTAAATAACGATATTTCATACGAAGATCTTCCCCACCATCTGTTTCATCTTCAATAGTAAAAGGAGGTGTTTCAGCTGCATTTAAAATCGTTAAATCTTTCACTAAAATCTCCACATCTCCAGTATCCAAGTTTGGATTTTTAGAAACACGTTCGATTACATCTCCAGTAATTTGAATTACGAACTCACGTCCTAGTGATTTCATTTTTTCAATAGTTTCTGGATTCGATTCCTCAGTATTTACCATTAATTGAGTAACTCCGTAACGATCACGAAGATCTACCCATATCATAAAACCTTTATTTCTTATTTTCTGTACCCATCCGGCCAAAGTTACTTCTTGACCAACATTTGACATACGTAATTCTCCGCAGGAATGACTTCTATACATTATAATTATCTATTTTGGTATGCAAATTTAAACAAATAGAATTTAGTTAATGTATTTTTAGGTAATGATTTGAAAATTCTATTTTTAGTTTTTGTAAAACCTTTCTTTTATATCTATTTTGAAAAATATTTATTAAAAAGTCATCATGAAAAAAATCTTATTAACAATACTAACTTCAACGCTGTTTTTTGCATGTTCTTCTGACGAATCTTCAGAAAACACTAGCGTTTATGAACCGAAGCTAATCATAAAACTAAAAGTTGATTCTGAACAAATCAGGTTAGGAAACACTGGAGAACCAGAAGAAATTCCTGAAAATCATGCAGCTCAAAATCCAAATTTCAATAAAATTTCAGCACATTATTTAGAATTTTCATCTGATAAATTTACAGCACTTGGTAGTGGAGAAATATTGTTTCATGCACCAGAAACAACACAAGGAGGAGAAAATGCAATAGATTTCAATAAAAGTAATGTAATTTCTCCCAATGAAACTTTTCTTGAAATTCCACTAAAATCAATTTCTGAAGGAAATTATAATTGGGTACGACTTTCTGTTTCTTATCAAAATTATGATATAAATTTTCAATATAACAACCAACAATACCAGGCTACACTTGCAAGTTTTGTTGGATACAATACATTTATCGAATCTTTTTTAGTCAAAAATGAAACCCTTGAAATCAATGAAAATAAAAAACAAGGATTCTTTGCTTTTGAAACAATTAATGGAGTACAAACAGGACAAGCTCCCGAAAATGCAACAACAGTTCCAAATCCACTTTTCGAAACTTCGCCAATTCCACAAGGATCATGCGTTGTTACAGGAAATTTTGGAAATACATTAGAAATTAATGGAAACGAAACTGAAGATATCATCATAGAGCTTTTTCTTTCTACAAACAAAAGTTTCGAATGGATCGATATCAATAATAATGGTCAATGGGATGTAGATATTGAAGGAGAAAAAGTAGTAAATATGGGACTTCGTGGTTTGATACCAATTGTGAAATAAAAATTTAGGGTTTTCTTTATATAATTTGAAAACCCTTTTTATTTTACCAAATACAATTATTTTCTTTCATCAAAAGATACCAATTTAAAAATTCAGAATCTATTTCTTCTTTTCTTTTAGAAAACTGAATAAACGTTTCTTGTTTTATTGTATTAATAGTCTTTTCTACCTTCAAATTTGACAAGATATAATATTGCCAATCTTTAATTTCTGTGATTTTTTCTTGATAATTTTTTCTTGAAATAACTAAATATGTTTTTTGCTTATTTGGTAGAGAATTTGAAACATTCATTCTTACATTTTTATTTATTTTATGAATCGGATATTCAAATTCTAATAACTCAATATTTCTTATTCTTTCTATGAAATTATTTTCAGAAATCAAATTAAATAAATATTGAAAATGAATATCAGATTTTTCTCCTTCATTCCCTTTTGAATAGATAACTTTTAACTTTGTTTCTTCGTATTTAGTAATTTCAATTGGTAAATCAATTAAAGTTTGGTTTAATTTTCTATCTAAATTCTTAGGTTTCGTTTTATCAAAAAAAATTGAAAAAGAAGCTCCAAGCTCAGTTAAACTCCATGAAGTTGAAGGTAAAGTTACAATATAAGCTTTAGCAAACATTTCAAACATAGATTCACCCAAAAAAGATAACAACATAGGAAATTGAGATTTTAAACATTCTACAAGTCTTAAAACATATCCGGTAGCATAAACATTTAATCTTTTAAGTGATGGAAACTTTTCTGTTTCTTTTATTAATTCATTCAATGGAATATCTAATTTCTCATTCGCTGTTTCAATTTTCTCAATCAAATCTCCTCTAGAAATCAATACAGTTTGCATCCATTCTTGAATTATTTCTAATTTTAATACTTCTTCTTTATAATTGTTTATCATAAATCAATTGGATTTGAAATAATATGTTGAAACGATTCTTTTTGAATTTCTTCGCTAGGAATTATTCCGCTCAAAACATTTTTAGCCTTATGAAGTTCTTTTACTAAATCAGGAAAATCAGGAATATTTGCATCCCATTCTAAAAGTGTTGAAACCCCTCCTGTTAATTCTTGAGCTAATTTATACAACTCCCAAACTTTTGAAGGTACTGGCTTATCATGAGTATCTACAAGATAATTTCCACAATCAGTTGGTCCAGCAATATGAATTTGTACAATATTCTGATGTGGTAAATTTTGAATATAATTTTTCGCATCAAACTCATGATTTGTTGCAGAAACAAAAACATTATTTACATCTAATAATAAACCACAATTTGTATTAGAAACCATTTCACTTAAAAAATCCCATTCAGAAATAGTCGAACTATGATATTGTAAATAAGTAGAAGGATTTTCAATAATTATAGGTTGTTCTAAAAAATCTTGGACAATATTTATTCGATTTGAAACGTGTTTTAATGATTCTTCATTTAAAGGTAAAGGTAGCAAATCATGAGTATTTTGATTTGCGAACCCAGTCCAACACAAATGATCTGAAATCCAAGAAGGTTCTATAAAATCTGATAATTCTTTTAGTTTTTTTAAATATTCAAAGTTTAAATCATCTTTCGAACCTAAATTCATAGAAACTCCATGCATTACAATAGGTTTTTGCTCTCGTACTTTTTTTAAAACATGACGAGCATAGCCAAAATTATCCATAAAATTTTCACTAATGATTTCAAACCAATCCACCAAAAGTTCATTATTCTTCATTAAATAAGGAAAATGCTTGGAACGTAAACCAACGCCTAGGCCTAAATTTGGTAGACCTAGACGTTTATTTGAATTTATTGTATTCATATTTTTTATGTTGAAGGTGGTAATGCCATTCGTATTGCATCATTGAAATTATTTGGATCATTCTTAAATACCATTTTTTCTGGTTTTAATGATCCTGAAACTAAAATAGAATCCTTATCATCTGAGTTTTCAAATTTTTGCTCTGTGATAGAATTAAAATTATGCAACTCTTTATTTGCAAAAGAATATGCTTTCCAAGCAATATCATAGACCTTGTCTCCTTCTTTAAATTCTAAAAATGCAGGTTTCCCTTCTATTTCCATAGGAATATTCTCATATCTATTTCCATCCCATTTAAAATTAAACAGCTGCATTACTTCTTCGGTATTTTTTTCAAATACCTTTTTAGGATATAATTGAGAAGCAGAAATTGGAACAGCACAACCTCCTAACATTCCACATTTATTATTTGCTGGAGAACTTACTTGATGATAAGCATCCTTATCGCTTACATTTCCACCACAACTTCCTCCACCAGAAACTGGCTGAACAAATCCACAACCTCCTTGTGCTCTACAACTATTTGAACCCTTACAACTATGAAAAACAGCTGGATCAGGTAAAGTATTTGTAGTGAGTACTGATTCATTTCTTTGAGGATAAGTCATTCCTTGACAAGCATTGAATAGGTTATTATGAGTATCTATACTACCAATACCTTTAGTTAAATCTGGGATTTTACCTGTTGAAGCCCAACAAATAGAAATTCGATCACCAGATCCTCCCATTGCAGGTGATGGAAATTCTCCATTAGGATTACTCCAATATTCATTTAAAGCCATTGTAAGACCTTTCAGAGTTCCAACTGCAGATTGACTAAATAATTCATATGTATTTTCTATATTTTCAGGTTTAGCTAAAGTATTTAATGAATCTGCTATTTGAGCGCCACTAGGAATTGATTTTGAATATTTACTTAATCTATTTTCATTTGGTACAAGCATTTCTGCTTTCCATGGATTCGCTCCATTTTTCTCATGCCAATCAATCCAAGTTGTATAAGGATCTTCTTCTTTAGAGTTTACTATAATCCCCAAACATTCCGTGAATATCTCAAAGTGATCTTGCGCTCCATTTTCAAATCTAGCATATGCATTTCCTGAATATTTAATTTCTTTCCCTTCATCATCATATCCAACATAATCCTTTTCCAAACCTTCTTTACTAGGTCTATATGGTTCAGCTACTCTAGATAATTTAAGTCGTTCATTAAATTTTATTGCCCATTCTTCATTTTTAAACGTCTCTAATATTTCTTTAACTACACCTTCTCCACCTTCTCCTTGACTTGTAATTGCGTTTATCATATTCATAAATTTGAATTTGATATCGTTCAAGTTTGGATAAAGATCTATATCACCATCAACATTTGGATATTCTTCTCTTGGATGTCCATCATCTATTCTATTGAAATAATTCTTTTGATTTCCTTTCCCTAAAAGTAATTCAAGTAAAGAAGTACCATCTTCATATACTATTTCTAAATAAGTCCAATAATTTAGATACATACTACCAATAGAACCAAACATAGGAAGATCTGCTTCTGTATATCCTTCTTGCCACCAATCATACGGAGCATGTTCAAAATATTTTGGTCTATTATTTAATTCTGGTTTTAAATAAGGAGGTTCCCAATATTCTTTTTTAATAATCTTTTTAGCATTGTCTTCAGTTTCCTCAATAATCATAAAAAGTAAAGCTTGCTCTTTTGTCATTGCATTTAAGTTTACTTCCATATTTTGCAGGTTCTGTCCAGGGAATATTTTTTCAAAATATTCTTTCACCTTCGGGTTGATTTCATTCAAATCATCGACACAATCTTTAAAATCTAAAATATGAGGAATTGTTGTTACCTTTCTTGCACCATTTGGCATACCATAGCAAATCCATCCATTTTCAGAATTTTGTAATAATGGACTTGTAAAAGTTGGTGTAAAACCAAGTTTACTAGACATATTTGATGCTAATTGTAAATGCAACATCTCTTCAATAAATACGCTAAATACTTTATTGAAAACAGTTTCATTTTTGGTCAACTCATCTGACTCATTCAATTTTGGAGTAGCTGCTGCTCCAGGCCACCATCGTCCTTGATATAATGTACTATCTTTACTCGTAATTTGATGCATTCCTTGAATAGAATACAATGCTGTCATATATAGTGGAATTGTAAATAATTCAACATTTATTGCAGCCTGTGCTATTGATTGAATACATGAAATATCTGCTTGTTTGTATTTCGGATCTCTTTGTTTAATTCCTTTGAGATCAATTACAGTTTTGTAAAGCTTATCTTTAGCTATCATCGTAAATTGTTTTTGGTTAGTTTAATTTGGTTATTTTTATTTTTTGATATTTGCTATTGCAATCTGAGCTTTCACTCTTACAAATGGGCCATCATCTGAATCCGTTTCTTTATCTGGATTAACTACAGTAAATTGTTTTATAGCATCTTTTTCAAAAATCAAGCACATACTAGACCCTCCATAACTAAACCTTCCTAATTCTTGACCTTTTTCTACATAATCACCTAATTTATTTTCAAAAGAAATAGAAGATATTTCTGTAATTCCAATTGGCATAACACACACTTTTCCAATTTTATCATTTTCAATAATAACAATTCCTCTTGTATTAACATTAGCCTCATAACCTTGAGATTCTGTTCCAGCAGAAGGATCAAATCCTTCAGATTGAAGTTCACTAAACATGAATGCATTTACAATTCTTTGTTCTATAATTTTCCCTGAAACTGGTGCAGTCCATCGATGATAATCATGTCCACTAAGAAAAGTTTGTAAAACATCACCTCCCATAAAATCATCAGTAAACTTACTCCCATCCAACATTTGTTTTAAAGAATAAGGTTGCCCTTTTGAATCTATATCCGCTTCATCTTGTACATTTCTCTTTAATCGATAAACAGTACCATCATTAGAAGAAACAACAACAGATTCGTTCCCAATTCCATCCATAGGTCTACAAATTGGAATTATCTGACGATGAAAAAAATCATTAAAAGATTTAAACCCCCAATGTTTAGGATCCAACATTTGTTGTGAATTAGTAACAAATTGAGTTAAGTTATTCTGAATAACAGATGGTGGAGAAAGCCAGCCTCTAGATTTTGTAGTAATAACAGAAAGTGATTGTGGAGAATCTAAAAATTCACACCAAGATTGAAGTACTAACCTCAATCCATCATTAAATGTTTCATTTCTAAAAACATCCCATCCAGCCTCAGTTGCCATCATATATACAAATAATCCCGACATTGGAAATGCAGAATGCGGTACATCCTGATCAAACTCAGGTGCATGTGTTATAATATAATTTAAAGAAGTCATTAAAGTTTCTAAATTATCTACAGGATAAGATACATTAGGCTCATACTGTTGATGTATTGCAACACCTTGCTTAAGCATTAATTTTACAGCTGCTTCCAATTTAGAGTCAGAAGTAATCATCTTATAAAATTTATCTACAGCAGGCATAAACTGAAAATCATTCTGTTTCTCCTTTTCTAAAGAAGCCTTTTTTACAATATCATTTATCCAACTACCTATATGATCTAAATCTTTAGGCAAATGACCTGCAATAGTTCCCAAGCTATTTTTATGAATAGCCAAAGCTTTTTGTTTTAAAGCTGTTTCCATAATTATTTATATTGAAATTTAAAATTATTAGCTAATTGATATTCCAAAATAAATAGGTGACTGTGGGGTCGAACTAAACAACTATTTTAAAGTAGATTGAATTTAATATTAAACAAACGGAATACATAAAAAAGGTAAGAAAAAAACTTTTATAAAAAATTTGTTCTATATAGGCCGAAATATTCATTCATTAATAAATATTTCATAATTTGTAAGTTAACTCTTTTTAATTTTAAGCTATCATAAATAAAATTTGGGCGTTTCCCTCCGGGTCGGGCTTTCCGTTATATCTTTTTTGCTAAAAGCAACAGGCTGAAAAAGCAAAAAAGGATGCCACTACAATCCCTAACGCAAAAACAAACAAAACCCTCACATTTCTTCCAAACAGCTCTAAAAACTGTTAAAACAATCAAATTAAGCAACTATAACCACATCCCATTAGATTAAGAACATTCTCTATTGATTCTCCGAAGGTAGAATCATCATGTTCTACTACGATTTATCAATTTTAAATTTTCGCTAGCGCGAGTTCGTAACTCCTGATCACACAAATAACAGAAAAAACAGAAGTATTCTACAAAAGGTTACTTATAAAACAAAAAAGAAAAGAAATAAAATGAAAATAAGAAAAAGGAATAAACCCTAAAAACAAAAAAAGTCCCAACGGGACAACATAAACAAGCATAGTGTACAACACTATGAACTCTCAAAATCAGAACAAAAAAAGTCCCAACGGGACGATATAAACAAGCATAGTGTACAACACTATGAACTTTCCTTTGAGGAAAGTTTAGAGCAAAAAAAAATCCTGATTCAAAAAAAGAATCAGGATTCAAAGAAAGGCGATGACATACTCTCCCACCAAAGGCAGTACCATCTGCGCTGGTAGGCTTAACTTCTCTGTTCGGGATGGAAAGAGGT
>NZ_JADOTV010000026.1 GCF_015767245.1 Aureivirga sp. CE67 | reverse complement strand
GAAATTATACAGTGCAGTCTTCTGTAACTTCAACTTTACCTGATGGTGTCACAGTTATTGAAGATACATTATCAGATGATCCAGAAGATGTAACAACAGAAACGGAAGATCCGACAGTTACTATTTTAGAACAATTACCAAGTTTAGAAGTTGTAAAAGTAATTTCTGAAATTAATAATGAAGATGACGGAATTTTAAATGCTGGAGATGAAATTGTTTATACAATTACTGTTTTAAATAATGGAAATGTAACGTTGTCAAATATCAATACAGTAGATACGATTGAAGATTTCAATGGAAATCAGACAGTTTTAGATTTAACTTTTGTTTCTTCATCAGACGCAAGTGTAGAAGGAACTTTAAAAGTAAATGAAATAGCAACGTATACAGTAAGTTATATTTTAACACAAGAAGATGTTGATTCTGGTGCTATTAAAAACTCTGTGACAGTAACTGGTGAAACTCCGCTAGGAGAAGAAATTTCAGATGTTTCAGATGATGATGACGATACGGATGGAAATACGGAAGATGATAAAACAGAATTAGTAATTCCTGATACAGTAAGTTTAGATGAGCCAAGTTTAGATGTTGAAAAAACAGCAGAAATTCAAGATAATGGAGATGGTAAATTAGGAGTAGGAGATACGATTGTTTATACTATTTCTGTTGAAAATATTGGAAATGTAACTTTAGGGAATATTACTATTGAAGATATCTTCACAAATGCTCTTGGAGAAACTTTAACATTGACTTCGGAACCAGAATTTTTAGATGCTACTTTAGGAAGTACAGAGGGGATTATTCAGGTTGGAGAAATTGCTATTTATACTGCAACTTATATAATTACACAAGAAGATGTAGATGTTGGAGGTGTAAACAATGTTGCAATTGCAAGCGGAGAAACTCCAAATGGAACGAGTGTTACAGATGCGAGTAATGATGGAGATGATACAGATGGAAATATTGAAGATGATCCAACAGAAATTATTTTTGATTCTTTATTTGAAATTTCATTATTAAAAGAAGTAGATAATTTAAGTCCAGTTGTAGGAAACAATGTAATCTTTACAATTACATTAATGAATGAAGGAGATGTAACTGCTACAAATGTTACTATCTCAGAAATTATTCCTTCTGGATATGAATTTGTAAGTGCAGAAGCAACTTTAGGTACTTACTCTGAAACTTCAGGAGAATGGATTATTGAAACACTTCCTGTGACTGCTGTAGAATTCTTAGAAATTGAAGTGAAGGTTCTAGGAGATGGAGATTATGAAAATATTGCAGAAATTACTTCTTACCAAGGAGGAATGGATAGCGATTCTTCAAATAATACAGCTTCAGCAAGTACAGAACCACAATGTTTATTAATCTATAACGAATTCTCGCCAAATGGAGATCAGGTGAATGATACTTTCATCATCGATTGTATTGAAAGATATCCAAATAATAGACTGGAAGTTTACAACAGATGGGGAACAAAAGTTTATGAGAAAAACGGGTATCTAAACGAATGGGATGGAACTTCAAAAGCAGATGCTACCATCAAAGAGTCTGATAAATTACCAGTAGGAACATATTTCTATATTTTAAATTTAAATAATGGAACAGAGCCTATTAAAGGATGGTTATATATTAATAGATAAAAACGAAGAAAGCTTTGAAAACAATATTTAATACATTTAAAAAACCATCTTTTTATAAATTATTAGGATGTGTAATTATAGCATTAATCACGAATATTGAAAGTGGTTTTGCACAACAAGAGCCGCAGTATACACAATATATGTATAATACAATGGCGATAAATCCTGCTTATGCAGGGCAAAGAGATGTACTGAGTATTTCTGGATTATACCGATCACAATGGGTCGGTATATCTGGAGCTCCAGAAACACAATCTTTCGGAATTCATTCGCCGCTTAGAAATAAAAAAATGGGACTTGGGCTTACGGTTGTAAATGACAAAATCGGTCCTGCAAGTGAAATTTATGTAAATGCAAATTTCTCTTATACTTTATTACTAAATGAAAATGATTTAAAATTATCTTTTGGTGTAAAAGGAGGTTTCAATCATTTGAATATGGATTGGAACAAAGGAAAAATTAAAAACCAAGATCAGTCTTTTAGAGAAAATATTAGCCAATATTCTCCAACGATTGGAGCAGGTTTTTACCTTCATAACAAAAAATGGTATGTAGGTCTTTCAGTGCCAAGTTTTTTAACTACAAAACAGTTTAGAGAAAATGAATATGCTGTAGGAAAAGAAAGATTACACTATTATTTAATTGGTGGTTATGTGTTTGATTTAAGTGAAAATTTAAAATTCAAACCTTCAACATTCTTAAAAGCTGTAGCCGGAGCACCTTTAACGGTTGATCTTTCTGCGAACTTTTTATTGTATGAGAAATTCACAGCTGGTTTAGCATATCGTTGGGATGATTCTGTAAGCGGATTAGTAGGTTTTCAAGCAACAGAAGATTTATTCATCGGTTATGCTTATGATTATACAACTACAGATCTACAAGATTACAACAACGGAAGTCATGAAATCATGCTAAGATTTGAGTTCAGAAAAGATTCCCCTTATTTATCACCAAGATTCTTTTAATTATATTGAAAATGAAGAAAATATTTATCATAACACTTTCATTTTTCTTTTCTGTGTCTAGTTTCGCACAGAAAGGAAAAATGAAAAAAGGAAATAAAAAGTATCAAAATTTAGCCTATATAGAAGCAAACGAAAAGTATAACGAAGCTATAGAGGCTGGAGAAAATTCTCCGGAAGTATACAAAAGATTGGCCAATACTTATTATTTTAATAATAAAATGGAAGAGGCAATCAAATGGTATACAGCACTTTTTTCAAACAAAGAAGTGGAGATTGAGCCAGAATATTATTATAGAATTGCACAAGCTTACAAATATGTGGAGAACTATAAATATTCAGATTTATGGATGCAAGAATTTGTAGCTAAAAATCCTTCAGATTCTCGTGCGAAATTATATTTAGAGTCTAAAGATTATTTGTCTAAAATCGATAATTTTTCAGGACAAATTATTTTGAAAAATGCAGTTTTCAATAGTGAAAAATCTGATTTTGGAGCATTTTTATATGAAGATGAAATCTATTTTGCTTCCAACAGAAAAAATGGAAAGAAGTATAAGTGGAATAATGAGCCATTTTTAGATATTTATAAGACAGATTCTACACAAGCGAATTCTGAACTTTTCAACAAAAAACTTAATACAAAACTTCACGAATCTTCTATCGTTTTTACGCCAAATGGTGAAATTGCTTTTTTTACAAGAAATAATATTGTGAAAAATAGAGAATATGTAGATTCAACAGGAGTGAATCTTTTGCAACTTTTCAGAGCTAAAAAAGATGGTGAAGGAAATTGGGGTGAAGCAGAGTTGGTAGAAATTAATAATGAAAATTATAGTATCGCACATCCAACGATTAACAATGCTGGAACGAAGATTTATTATGCTTCAGATATGCCAGGAACACTTGGTAAATCGGATATTTTTGTTTCTACTTTAGATAGTGAAGGAAATCTTGGAACTCCAAAGAATTTGGGAGAATTAGTAAACACAGAAGGACAAGAAACTTTTCCTTTTATCAATGAAAAAGGAGATTTATTTTTCGCTTCTAACGGACATGTTGGACTTGGAGGTTTGGATAATTTTGTGATTCGCGAATTTGAATTTACAAAATCTCTAGAAGAACCTTTATATGTTGAGAATATGGGAATTCCTGTAAATAGTTCGAATGATGACTTTGCTTATGCAGAATATTTGTCAAAAAACAGAACAGGATTTGTTTCTTCAAACAGAAAAGGAGGAAAGGGAAATGATGATGTTTATACTTTTAAAGTTCCAAAATGTTACCAAATTATCGACGGAATTGTAAAAGAAAGACAAACGGATGCTATTTTGGTTGGAGCAAAAGTTGCTTTGATGAATAAAGAAAATCAAAACGATCATCAAGAAATGATTTCTAAAAACGATGGAACATTTTCTTTCAAAGTAGATTGTGAAAAATCGTTTAGAGCAATTGGATCAAAAGAAGAATATTCCCCAGATCATAAAGATGCTTATGTGCCTAGAAGAAAGAAGAAAACTTTCATTACGCTTAAATTAAATCAGTTACCAAAAATGGAAACTATCGTGATGGTGGATACAAAAGGGGAGCAGCAAATTGTGGATGTAGATTTAAATAAATTCAAAAAAGGACAAAATTTACGTGAACTTCTAGGTCTGAAACCTATCCAGTTTGATTACAATAAATCTTCAATTCGTAAAAGTTCAAGAGAAGAATTATTGAAAATAATCCAAGTTTTAAAGAAGTATCCAAAAATGCGAATCAAAGTAGAGTCGCACACAGATGCTCGTGGAAAAGCTTCTTATAATTTAAGATTATCAAAATCTAGAAACAAATCGACGGTAGATTTCTTGATTAAAGAAGGAAAAATTGATCCTAGCAGAATTGAAGGAGAAGGATTCGGAGAAACTCGAATTTTGAACAAATGTAAGGATGGTGTAAAATGTACTGACAAAGAACATGAAGAAAACCGTAGAAGTGATTTCATCGTTTTAGATAACTAAAAACTTCTCAATGAAATATCAAAAAAGACTATTTAAGCATCCATACTTAAATAGTCTTTTTTCTTTTTGGGCAAATCCCTCCATTACATTTCGGGTCGGGCTTTCCGTTTCTAGTTTTGCTTTTTTCGAAAAAGAATTTCTATGTCAGCCGTGGGCTTCCGTTGGTCGCCTCCGTTTCCAAGAAATTCTAAATTTCGAAAAAACAAAAGCTATCCACTACAATCCCTTTTGCAAATGCAACTTATTTTATTGTGTGAGACCTAATCTATCATGTAATTCTTCTAAAAAATAATAATCCTCTTCTGTTACAGAATATTGATGAGAAATTTGATTTCTTATTTCTTCTAGTTTAACCATCCACTTAGTCTTATTATTTTTACTAGCATTTTTTTTCTCTTTTGGATCAGCATACTTATATTCAAATATTTTCCAGTTATTTAACGCAATACTTCTATAGGCTATGAGAGTCAGGCAGTCCCAATTATCAACTTCATCTTCAATATTTTCAATCTTTTGATTTTTTTCAAAAGCTAAATCATTTGCTTTTTTTGCAGTCTGATGAGGTACGCCTTTTTTAAACCAATTTTCGCCAAATTCTTCTTGTAATATTTCTTTAAAATTTCTTTTGAAAGATAATTCAATATCTCCTATTAATGTAAAAGATTTTGAATTAAATTCTTTTGCTTCTTTTTTTATGTAATCATCTAAACCATCTGGAGTAAACTCTTCATGAGAATCTCTTACAGCAATTTGTAAAGTTCTCCAATATTTTAAATATCCACCTGTTCCGTATGCTTTTCGTAAAGATTCACTAGTTTCTTCATCGATGTTTTTAATGAAATTAATTGCAGTATCTAAATATGTTTTGGTTTTTTCAAAATATGTATTTGAACAATTTTCTTTACTTAGAGATTTATTATCTATTAACATATTTATAATATCATCTTGTAGTTTTATAAATGCATATATACCCTTATTAATTAAAATGATACAGTTGTCGGAGTTCCAAACTTCAGGTATACTATCTTTTATATAATTAAAAGTTAAACGTAAAAAACTAGACAAATGATCAAATGTATTATCTAAATTCCCATCATATATTGTTCCTAAAGATTCAACTTTATTTTTAGTAACTTTTCCAAGAAAATTACTTTGATTTAATGATTTATCAAAAGCCTCTTGTGTTATTGTTCTTCTATCTTCACCAATAGAAATTTTATCAAATAATGCCGAGTTTCTATTTTCACCTAATGTTATTGAAATTCTAGATCTTAAGGCTTTGTGTTGTTCTAAATAGTTTTCTGAAGTCCATAATAAATCTGCATTCAAAGTTGTTCTTAAGTTTTTCGAAACCGCTTTTTGATTTTCGTTAATTTGCATGAACAATTTAACTTGTTCTTCTCTTTCAAGATTAACAAATGCTACAACTGGTATTGAATTTTTAGACTTATATTCTGAATTTGCATATCCGTATAATCGATGTTGACCATCTATTATGAACGCTGATCTATATTTTTTAGGTAAATGTAAAATACCTACATCAGAAATTGAATTTTTAACTTGTGTATTTGCTCTGTCAAATTTCAAATCTTTTTCAGAATTAATACTGATAATAATGGAATTAGGAAAATAACCTTTTTTCTTATCAATGAATTCATGGACAGACTTTAGTCTTGACCTTTGTATAATTCTTTGATAAGTTGGCATCATATTAATATTTGCTTTATTTCTATGAAGTACATAACCTATTTTTAATAATTTTTCTGGTTCAATAGAGAAAGAAAAATATGTTTTCCCGCCCATTTTTCCTTTAATAGCAGGAATTTGATTATTTATTTCTGGAATTTCTTGCCCACTGAATAATGATCCAAGTAGTTGGTATCTAGATGAATATCCGATTTGTTTTTGCATATCTGAATAATATTTTATGATTTCATCGTCAAAATGAATACCATTAATATTATTCAAGAGCTTTTTGTCATTTTCCGAAATTGAATAATCTTCTGTAGCAAGTATAAATTTAAATTTAAGCTTTTGGTTTGGATATAAATGGTTGATTGTAGTTCTTAATCCTCCAATAATATTTTTAATTTCATTTAATTCATTTTCAAATGAACTTTCTTTATTTTTTTCGATTGAAGATTTACAAATAATCAATAATATAGTTTCATCATCTTTAGCAAAAACATCGATTTTTTTTGATAAATTTTCATCATTTTTACTATAGTTTAGCTTAAATTCGGAGTCAATATTCATTGTTTGAAAGCCAAGAGATGCAAATAAACACCAAACTTTATCTTTAAAAAGAACTACCTTTTCTTTTTCTTTTTTAAGTCTTTTGGAGTTTTTAAATTTTTTATCTAGTTCCCAGCCATCTTTTATTAAATTATTGTATTCATCAATATTTTTATTAAGAATAGATTTGTTTATGAATGTTTTTTTTCTAAGTCTAAGATTTTTCTCTAGATCTTTATCTGAAATAAGTTGTTGAAGTAATTGATTAATAATTTCTTTTTTCATAATTGAATATTTGTGAAAATAAATTCATTGACTTTTTTTCTTGAAGCTCCTTTTCCTCCAACACTACTACTTCTTTGAACTTTATATTTTTTTCCCAAATTCGAAAATAGTTCATCAACACTTTCATGAGCTGCATTAGTTAATATGTAATATGCTTTTTTATTATTTATTTCTTGTAAAAAATTTGCTAAACGTTTTTGATCTTCCCATAAAAATATCTTTTGATTATATTTTACAAAACCATTATTTTCATGAGCAACAGTATATGGTGGATCTAAAAACACTAAATCATTTGTTTTAATATTATCAATAATTGAATAAAAATCTTTAGAATGAAACTCAACATCATCTTTTAATAAAGTACTAATTTTCATAATATTTTCAAATTCAAAAAGATTTTTGGTTTTTTTATATCCATAAGGAACATTATATTTTCCTTTTAAATTTACACGATATATACCATTAAATGATGTTTTATTTAGATATATAAATCTAACTGCTTTTAAAGTAGCAGTTTTAGGATTTGAGCTTCTAATTTTATAATAATCTTCTTTTGTATTTTTAAGTTTTTCTAGCTCATTAATTATAATTTTTGGGTTAGATTGGATTTGTTTATATGCATTGATTAATTCATTGTTAAAATCAGATAAATACGATTTTCCATTTATTAAATTGTTTGATTTAAGGTAGATAAATATTGAAGCTCCTCCTAAAAAAGGTTCATGGTAATTGTTAAATTCCTTAGGTAAATATTCTTTTATATTTTTTGTTAGCCATCTTTTTCCACCAGCCCATCTTAAAAAAGGTTTTACTTTATTTTTTTCAGTCATTTTTTAATAGCATAAGCGTTTTTTTGTGTTTATATTAAGTGTGAATATAATAATCTTTTTTAGATAAAAAGAAAATATATCAACCAAAATTAAATGAATTTAAAAGAATAAAAATGTGGAAATCCGTAAAAAATAAAAATATTAATTAAAGTAGTAAAGAAGGATATTACTTTTTGGAATTTTTTTACTAAGGCTATTTTATAATATTGATATTGAAAGTTTAATTTTTTTACTCAAAAATCTTTTCCACGAAAACTATCTATAACTACACCACCAAGAAGTCGAGTTAGATTAATCCAACTTGGATCTAATGCAAATTCTGTCATATGTTTTGTAAGATGATCATATGCTTTTTGATTCGTTCTCAAAATATGACCTAAAGACATAAAATGATCTACAAGTATTGACTTTTTTACATTTTCAAAACAATAGATATTACCGAAATTTCCATTGCCAGAAACTAATTTTTCGCCATCTTCATTTCCTCCCCAAGTAAGAAAAGGCGTTAAGAAAATTAAAACAGGATTCGCGTTTACAGCAATGCTCCCATATTTTAAATCTAGCAAAGTTTTCAATAAAGCTTCTTGATGTTCTTTTTTTGTTTCTTTGTCAATCAAAATCATACAAGTCAGCGTTCCATGTAGTTTTGTATTGCAAAATTTTGTAGCTGTTTCTAAAAATATATTTACATCATCTGGGACATCTAAAACAACTTCATTCATGATTTGACAAAAAGCTTCTGTTTTTACAGCATAACTATCATGTGCAACATTTTCTATAAATATAAATTCTGAGCTTTCGCAATCACATTCAGGTTCACAATTACAATCAGCTTTTAAAATTTCAGAATCTGGATGTTCTTCCAAAAATTGCTCTTTTATTTTATCCGAATTTGGATAATAGGTCCCAGAAGCTGGAGTGTTTTTAGTAATTGCTTCTTTTAAAGTTTGTAAGAAAATAGCGCGTTGTTTCCATTTTTTAGAAGTAATAATTGTTTGTGGACGACCACACAAAGCACCTCCATTTAATTTTGCAGCAGTTGCAATATGATTTGCATGATGTTCCATTTCTTTTTTAGTCCAATCTCTTATTCCAGGAACAACAATTAACGGATTATTTCCTCCACATTCCGAAATTAGATGTGTTTCTGTAGCTCTAGAAATGATGTTTGCATTTTCGTAACCACCCGTAAAATATATTTTAGAAAGACCTTCTAATTGTGTCATGTTTTTACCTTCGCCAAAATCACAGAAAGCAATTGCTTTTTTTTGAATCAAAGGAGCAAAAACTTTGCGCCAAATTTTATCTGTTTTTTTGTTTAACTCATGTGATTTGAAGATTACAACCGAATTTTCAAGATATAAAGCTTTGATAATTTCCAGTGTGGAACTATAATTTCCGGCTCCAAGAATTGCAATAATTCCAGCTTTTTTTTCTAAAGGATTTATTTGTCTTGGTTTTCCTTCAATGTGAAGATGAAAAGTTTGTGTATTCGCTAAAAGTTTTTCTTTGATATCGAGAGGATGAACTTCCACATCATAAAAAGTATCATTGATTTGATGTATATTTTCAGGAGCAGGCATTTTTCCTTTAGACAAAGATTCGTAGAGGTGTACGCAAGCATTGATAATTGTAGCAAGTGGATAGACAATTCCAGCCAAACATTCTGGAACTCGATAATATGCTCCTTTTGCAAAATTATTTTTGTTTTCGAGTTCTAATTGCCCTAATTCGTCTGCATGTTTTTTTAAATTATCCTTGATTTCTTCTAGTAAATACAAACGTTCATATACCGAAGTTTCGCTCCATTTTTTTGCATCTACATACTCAAAAGCTTCTTTTGCTGTCATTCTTCCGAAATTTAAAATCTTCGTTTCTTAAATTTCGGAAAAAAACAGCTTAAAAACTAATTCGTTTTATTGATATTCTTTCATTTTGTTTCTTAAATATTTTAAATATATGTAGGGAGTAAGTTGAAAAATAAACTAGATTTGCGTAAATAAATAATAAAAAATCATGAAAAAATATTTTTTAACATTACTAGTTTGTTTAATAGCAAGTGTTGCTAACAGTCAAGAGTCTGGGAATTATTTTTTAGTTGTTGATAATGATACTATTCCAGTTTCTTTAGGAGAAGAGTTTAAATTTAAACCAAAAAGAGGAAAAGAAGTTTCTATGAAATTGATTCAGCCAAATGAATTAACTTTTTCAGATTCGATGATTTCTTTTAAATATCCAAAAAACGGATCTGTGTCTGTTACAGATATAGGTAGTGGAATTCAACAATTAATGTTTGCAACCGCTACAGGAACAGGATATATGGTTCAAGAATATACAACGATGGATCCTTCGAGTTTAGTTCGTTTTATGTTGATGGAAATAACAAAAGAAAGTTTGAATTATGGTTATACTAAAACTGAAAAACCATTTAAAAAAGAATTAGCAGACGGAACTATTATTGAAGGAATAGAAGCAGTCATGGAGTATAGAGGAGAAGTAGAGACATTTATTGTGGCTTCTTACGGGAAAAACAATAGTGGTCTTATGATTATGACAATGCAAATGAATGAAGGTGAAAAAGAAAGAGAAGTTATTGATCTTTTTTTAAATACATTGAAAATCAAGATATAAGTAATATTTAAATAATAATTACAATAATTTAAAAAGCATAGATATATTAACTATGCTTTTTTTTATAAAAAAAATATGAAAATAAAATTATACCTTGGACTAATTCTTCTTTGTACTATAATTCTTGGATTTTATTATTATGAGAATTATAAACAAGAAAAACACTTTCAAAAAAATAATTATGAGTTTGAATTAAAACCACTTTCAGAGGTGTTTTTGAAAAAAGGATCTTATGCATTTTATGTAAAATTAAACAATAATGATTCTTTTCTTGATGATCATATTTATCTAGAAAATAAAATAGCATCCGAAAAGAAATTAATTGTTCTTGAAGAAAAGAATACAGGATTTGGTGGGATTACTATGGAATCCATTTTATCTGGAGATTTTCAATATGTTTATAAAGGAGAACTGGAACTTGAGAATGATGAAAAATTTTTGTTAGAAACAAAAATTACAAATCCAGAAATCAAAGCTGTTAGTTTTATAAATAAAGAAAAGCTTTTTAATCCAGATGATATGAAGGATATTTCTTTGCCATCATCTATTTTAGAACTACTGTTTTATTATTCAGAATGGATTCTATATCCTATTATTTTATTTAGTCTAATCCGTATTTTAATTATCATAAGAAAATAAAAATAACCCCCATGTTTCTATATTTTAAATACAAAAAAGTAAAAATTTATACAGAAGAAAATAAACAAATAGCTTGTCCGAATTGTAATGAAAAAGGAGGAATGTTATTTAAAGTTTATAAAAAAATCTTCTCCATTTTTTGGATTCCGACTTTCCCTTTAGGAAAAATTGGAAAAGCAGAATGTTTGTATTGTCAATCGGAGTTTAAGAAAAGTAAAATGTCTCCAGAATTAATTCATGGTTATGAGTTAGTAAAAGACAAGAAAAATATAAAAGCTACAGATTTTAGTGGATTAATAATTCTATGTGGTTTTATTTCTATGGTATTTTTAATGGATGATGGTAGTTATGAAGAAAAAGAAAAATTATACTTAGAAGCTCCAAAAAAAGGAGATTTGTATAGTTATAAAATAAACGATAAACATCGATATTCTTATTTAAAAGTAGAAAGGGTAAGCGAGGATTCTATTTTTGTGATACCAAATTCAAAATATTCTTCTAGAATTATGAAAATGAGAAGGATAAATAAAGCTGAAAATTATAATCCGAATTTGAAATATGGAATTTCTAAAGATGAGGTATATAAGATGTATCAGGAGGATAAAATCTTTCAGATTTCAAGAAAAAGTGGAGAGGAATAATCTATAAAGATTCAGGAGGTTTTATATTAAAAGAACTTCAAAGTGAATATTTTGTTATCAAGTGTAAAAGATATTTACTATTTAGAATAATAACACTATATTTGCGCCATTATTTAAATACAATAAGATTTAAGAAAAATGGCAACAAATAGAACATTTACGATGCTTAAGCCTGATTCATTAGAAAAAGGACACACTGGAGCAATTTTAGAAAAAATCTCTTCTGCAGGATTCAAGATTGTAGCGATGAAACAAACGCAAATGACTACAGCAGATGCTGAAGCTTTCTATGCAATTCACAAAGAGCGTCCATTCTTTGGAGAGTTAGTTGAGTACATGACTAGAGGACCAATCGTTGCAGCGATCTTAGAAAAAGAAAATGCTGTTGAAGATTTTAGAGCTTTAATTGGAGCTACAAACCCAGAAGAAGCTGCTGAAGGAACTATCCGTAAACTGTATGCTGCTTCTATCGGAGAGAATGCTGTACACGGATCTGATAGCGACGAGAACGCTGCTATCGAAGGAGCATTCCACTTCTCAGGAAGAGAAATTTTCTCATTATAATATTAAGGAGAAACAAACATATAAGAAAAATCCATCATTAATTTGATGGATTTTTTTTGTTTGGAATCCATTTTTCTTGCATATCAAAGCTAACTAAGAATACTTTTACATTCATCTTTCCTTCAAATTCTTGCTTGATTTCCTGATACCATTTAAAAGATTGCTCATTGATACTTTCAGGAACTTCCGTGAACCAATTAATGATTACATAAGCATCGTAATTTGCATTTGCAGTTTTATTTTCAGTATAAAGAGGAGAAATTATTTTCGTCCAATTTTCTAGAGAATCAGAAGAATCCGTCTCACTTTTATTGACGTCATTAATGTCTGAAATAATATTAAAACACTCTGATAAATTTGCTCTGTTGATTACTCTTTCTTTGTTTTTATTGAAAAAATAAATTTCAGGAAAATTAAATTTATCTTCTTTTATAAGTTTATTCATCACTTCAAAACTTGCTAAAGTATACAAATCTGTATTTTGATAATTTACATTGCGTTTGTCTAAATAAGTTTTTAAAGATTCTGGTGTTTGTGGATCTGGTTTTTCAATGTTAATTTCTTTTACACCACCACAAGAAAAAATAAATAAAGAGATAAAAAGTAATAAGGTAATTTTTTTCATGTTAATTCGTTAAATTTAAAGCAAAATATTAGCAAAAATTATACCTATTTATGATTATGAAAAAGTATCTGTTTTTATTGTTTGTCTTGTGTTCTTTAGGAGTTTTTTCTCAAAAAATGAGAATACAAAATTTGTATAGTAATCCTCAAAAAGATTTTAGCTTAGTTTATGCTGTTGGAAATTATATAAAACTTTCTTTAGATGGTTACAAATGTGAGGAATTATTAGTTAAATCTGAAAATGCTGAAATAAAATCGAATGAAAATTGTCAACTGGTACTTATACCAAAACAAAAAGATTTTATCACTTTGAAGTTTTATAAAAATGAGCAGAATCAAGAGGTTTTTATTACTGAAGAAAAAATAAAAGTAAGAGAAAATGTGGAAATGACACCTATTCTAGAGTATCGTCATCAGGTGTATAAATCAAAAATTTCCTTAAAAGATTTTTACCCTAAACATTCTAAAATTTCATTTACTACTACAGATCTAGGTTGTTTAGATTTTAATCGAGATTCTTTTGTGAAAAAGTACAATATATTAATACAAAAAAAAGATGGAAAATTAATTTCTTTTGAGAATATCGGAGCAAAAATTATTCCTGAAGCTATTAATGAAATGAAAGATTTGGAAGTAGGAGATAGAATGGTATTTCACAATATTATTTTTTTATATGGCGATAAATCTAAAACTATAAAAGTACAACCATTAGAATTTGAAATTATAAATTAACTCTATGAAAAAATTACTTTCAATCATCAATTTTATAATATTTCTTTTTTTATCCTTGATTCATTTTTTTTGGTTAACAGGAAGTACGCTTTGGTTAGAATATGCTATTCCTACAAATGAGAACTACGAAAAACTCTTAGCTCCAACCAATTTTGACACTTTATTTGTTGGATTGATGTTGTTGTTTTTTGCCATTATATATTTGTGGAAATTTCAAGGAAAAGAAATTCAAAACAAAGTAATCAAATTCTTTTATTGGTTTGTTCCGATTATTTTTATTATTCGCTCTATTGGAGATTTTAAATATTTAGGATTTTTTAAAACAGTGACAAATACATCTTTTGCAAAAGCAGATTCTTTTCTTTTTGCACCACTATGTTTGTTTTTAGGAATTTCAGGTTTGATAATTGTTTTAAATAAAAGAAAATATGCGAAATAAATTAATTCTGATTTCCGGGATTGTATTTCTTTATTTATTAAGTTGTTCGAATAAAACTGAAGAAATAAAGAATTTGACTGACTGTAAAAATACTCAAGAATTATTGATTGTTTCAGATACAATTCCAAAAGTAAAACTAGATTTTTCGCAAACAAAAGATTCTATTTATAAAAATATTGAAAGGAATTTTGGTCGTGCTATTTGTTCTGAAAATGTTTTTTTTCAAATAAAATCTAGAAAGGAGTTTATAACAGCAAATTTGTTTCAAAATTGTAAAAAATCATTAGCGCATTCTAGTTTTAATACGATTAATCTTAGTAATAAAGATGAGGTTTTAGTTAATGAAAGTTTTTATAATTCGATAGATTCTATTCCGAATTGGTTTCCTAAATATTATGAAAATAATTTAAATATACATTCTTCAAAATTCTCTTTAGAATGGGAAGATGATATAAAACTAGAAACGATTGAAAAAACAATTTCCTATTTAAAAAATGGCTATTTAGAGTTTATTGAAGATTATGTGAAAAGACATTTTCCGGTTTCTCTTTGTGATTTAAATGAAAATGAACTTTCTAAAATAAAAGAACAATTTCCATTTTATATTAGGTTTGAAGATTTAGCAAGTTTTAAGAAAAAAACACTTCAAGATTATAAACTTTCAGAGGATAAAAATAAAAGCTATAAAACAGTAAAAATAGAAATAAGAAAAGAAAGAACATCTCTGAAAAATCAAAATTTAGATAGTATTTCAAATCAATTTCAAAAAGTACTTTTAAATCGAATTTTTCCATTTTGGGAAGGAACTCCTTGGTCTTTTGAAGGACATACTTCTGTTCCGAATGAAGGAGAAATTGCTTGTGGATATTTTGTTTCTACAACACTTCGAGATCTTGGTTTAAATTTAAACAGATATAAATTGGCGCAACTTTCTCCAGAAAATGAATCAAAAAATCTGGCGATAGAAACAAAAGTTATTGAAATAGAAGCTGATGATACACAGTCTAAAATTGATAAAATCCAGAAAGCCTTACCTGTTGGAATTCATTTTATTGGATTTGATACTGGGCATGTAGGTTTTATTTTAAAAGAAAATGAATCGCAACTTTTTTTAATTCATTCTAATTATTTGGATGGAAATGGAGTAGGAATCGAAAATGTTTGGGATTCTGAAGTTTTTGATGCTTTTTCAAAATTTTATTTTGTTGAGCTGAGTTCAAACGAAAAACTTTTGCAGTATTGGGTAGAAGGGAAGGAGATATTGATAGATAAGATGTGAAAAACAGAATTCTTAAAAAGAAAATATTTTTAATAAAAAATTTTGAAAACCTTTAGAATAACTACTTTTTTGGGATTAAAAGAAAGTTAATCGAATTGATAAATTAGTAATTGTTGCTAATTGTTTTTACCTTGAAAACATGATGAAAAACTACACTTTTTTAATTTAAATAGTTTGGTTATGAAGTATGCGGTCATCATTTGTTTTCTTTTTGTTTTTTCAAGTTTCACTCCAATAGAAAATCAAAAAGAAGAAGTTAAGAAAGTCGAAAATGTCGGTTTTGTTAACTGTAAAGAAGGAAATAATGCTGTTTGGTCCAAAGTTTTTGGAGATAAAGCGACAGAAAATTTATTTGTTCAACAATGTTTAAACGAAGGACGTAATCCAGTAGTTGTTTATGTCAATTAAAAATTCAATTTTATAAAAAAAAATCCAGAGATTAAACTCTGGATTTTTTAAGAATAGTTGATTTGATTGTGACTGCTTAAAGCATTTATTTAATAATTAATTTTTCTGTTTTAAACTTTTTGTTTTTTGCTATAACATTTACATAATATACTCCTTTTGAAATACCATCTAAATCAACTTTATGATCTGTTTTTAGTTTTTGTTTTAATACAATTTTTCCTGTCATATCATAAATGAAAATATTTTCAACTTCTAAATCTGATTGGATTAAAATATAATCATTAGCAGGATTTGGGAATATGTTGATTTTTGAAATACTTTCATCAGTTATAGATAAGTCAGTTACTACATTTAGAATAAATTCACAAGTGTTTTGATTTCCGAAGCTATCTTCAATTGTGAATGAAATAGTGTGTGCACCAATTTCTAATTCAGTTGTTGCTTCAGGAGATTGAGTTACGATTTCTTCACCACAACCATTTAAAATATTTAATTCAGAAGTAAAATCTTCTAAAGTGTAAGTAGTATTTTCATCTACTAAAATATTTTTTGTTTCAGGACAAGTAATTTCTGGTGCCTCAGTGTCTATTATTTCAAAATCAAAATTGAAGCTAGACGTGTTTCCTTTTTCATCTGTAAAAGAAATTTCTATAGTTGTTGTTTCAGTGATGATAGTACCTGGACTAGGGTTTTGAGAAATGATTATTTCAGAACTACAATTATCAGATTCTTCAAAATCCATAATATTTGTAAAGTCTTCTAGTACTGTTTCACAATTTGTTACTAAATCAAATGTTGAATTTAAAATACTATGCTCAAAAGTTGGAGCTTCGGTGTCTTCAATATAAATTGTTTGTGTAGCCGTAGAAATATTTCCACTTTCATCTTCGAAACTCCAAGTTATAATGTGTATTCCTTGCGTATCAAAAATTAAATCATCTTGATTATGTGTTACAGTTACAAGATCACTACAAAAATCAACAGCAGAAGGTATTGTTGTAATTTCAACTTCACATTGTGCGTAAACATCTTCAATTACTGGCGCATTTGGACCATCAATATCCTCTATAATTACGTTTTGTATTGTTGTAGTTATATTACCATTTTCATCTTGAAAAGACCAGTTAATAGTATATTCTCCTACTTGATTAAATACTAAATTATCTTCTGTTGTTCCAATAATTTCACCAGAACAATTGTCATTTGTTGATGGATAAGGAATTTCAAAAGCACAATTTCCAGTAAGAGTTTCTAATTCTGGAACTTCTGGAGCTACATTGTCTTCAATGTTTACTTGTTGTGTTGCTTGTACAGTTTCACCATTACCATTATCAAAAGTCCAAGTAATTATTCCAGATTGGTTAAATTCTAAAGAATCTTCTGTAGTTGCTGTAATAGTTCCGAAACAATCAGTATCTAAAGTAGGATGTTCAGTAACAGTTAATGAACAATCCGCTTGTAAATCTGCTAGAGTTGGCGCAACCATTTCTTCAACATTAATAATTACTTGCTGAGTAGCTTGTACAGTTTCACCATTACCATTATCAAAAGTCCAAGTAATTGTTCCAGATTGGTTAAATTCTAAAGAATCTTCTGTAGTTGCTGTAATAGTTCCGAAACAATCAGTATCTAAAGTAGGATGTTCAGTAACAGTTAATGAACAATCCGCTTGTAAATCTGCTAGAGTTGGCGCAACCATTTCTTCAACATTAATAATTACTTGCTGAGTAGCTTGTACAGTTTCACCATTACCATTATCAAAAGTCCAAGTAATTGTTCCAGATTGGTTAAATTCTAAAGAATCTTCTGTAGTTGCTGTAATAGTTCCGAAACAATCAGTATCTAAAGTAGGATGTTCAATAACAGTTAATGAACAATCCGCTTGTAAATCTGCTAGAGTTGGCGCAACCATTTCTTCAACATTAATAATTACTTGTTGTGTTGCTTGTACAGTTTCACCATTACCATTGTCAAAAGTCCAAGTAATTGTTCCAGATTGGTTAAATTCTAAAGAATCTTCTGTAGTTGCTGTAATAGTTCCGAAACAATCAGTATCTAAAGTAGGATGTTCAGTAACAGTTAATGAACAATCCGCTTGTAAATCTGCTAGAGTTGGCGCAACCATTTCTTCAACATTAATAATTACTTGCTGAGTAGCTTGTACAGTTTCACCATTACCATTATCAAAAGTCCAAGTAATTATTCCAGATTGGTTAAATTCTAAAGAATCTTCTGTAGTTGCTGTAATAGTTCCGAAACAATCAGTATCTAAAGTAGGATGTTCAATAACAGTTAATGAACAATCCGCTTGTAAATCTGCTAGAGTTGGCGCAACCATTTCTTCAATATTAATAATTACTTGCTGAGTAGCTTGTGTAGAGTTTCCATTGTCATCAGTAAAAATCCAATTAATAGATCCAGATTCGTTAAATTCTAAAGTATCATCTGTAGTTGCAGTTATTGTTCCACTACAATCATCTAAAGTTGTTGGAATATCTGTCACAGTGATTGAACAATCAGCAATAATATCAGATAAAGTTATAGTAGAAGGAGCTGTAGTATCAGTTAAAATAATTTTTTGAATGATTTCTATAATATTACCGTTGCTTTCTTCAAAATTCCATTGAATTTCATTTTCTCCTAACATTGAGAAACTAGTACTATTAGTTGTAGTTCCTGTTAATTCTTCACCTAATAATGTAGTAATAGTGGGAGGTGTAGTATATTCATAAGTACATTCTGATGTAATATCTTCTAAAGTATATTCATGAGGAGGAATTTCAGTAGTATTTTTAAACACTTCGATTTTACCTACACGTGAATAATTTCCACCAGGCTGTTGTTCCCAATCATAACCAGTAATAATTATATCATTTTGAAAATTTCCATCAAAATCTGCAATATGTAGGAAGTTGGCATTGCTCACATAATCAAGTTGAACATTTGGAGCGTTATAGTATTTACCATTAATTTTTGTGTAAAACTCATTAATTGCATATTGATATCCATTTGAAGGAGTTACATAGTAACCCATAAAAAGAATCTCCAAATTACCGTTATTGTTAAAATCACCAACTTCAATTTTTGCTTTACTATCACTAATAGAACTATCTTGATTTAGAGAAAAATTTCCATTTCCATCATTTTCATATAAAAATAATTTTGAAACATTTTCATCAGATAAAGCAGTAATAATAAGATCATCTGATTCTTCACCAACTAAATTTCCAATAGCAATATTCGCTTCTTTGATGGTTGTAAATTCGATATTAAAAGATGTTTCTGAAAAAGTTTCATCACCATTATTTATGTATAATTTTATATCAATATCTCCATCATTATTAGTTTTTCCTTTCATTAAAATATCAATATCATTATCACCATCAAAGTCACTAAATTCGAAATCACTATCAAAGACATTCATAAGATTTGTATTCATTATCTCTGAATAATTTCCACTTCCATCATTTCTATAGATTTTTGTAGTAAATACGTCGTAATTTTGTTTACCAGAAAGCATAATATCTAAATCTTCATCTCCATCAATATCTATAAATTTAACAGTACCAGAATAGATATCTTGAAAAGGTGTTCCTGTTACTTCAGAGAAATTTCCATTTCCATCATTTTGATAAAGAATTGTATTTCCACTACTTCCACCTAAACCAGTTATGATCAAATCTTGATCGTCATCGCCATCATAATCACCAAATGAAGAACTAGATAATCTTAAATTAGTAATAGATGAGGTTGTTTCTGTAAAATTAGCATTTCCATCATTTAAATATATTTTAGAATGACTTTGCCAGTTTTCATCATTTCCAGAAATAAATAAATCTAAATCATTATCACCATCAATATCTGCTGAACTTATGGTATTTTCATATAAACCAATAAGGTTATTATCTTCAACTTTTTCTAAAACAATATCTAATTGAGCTTCCATAGAACTAGAAATATTATCTACGCTCAAAGAGGCTTTTCCATCTGTTGCTTCCCAGAAATTATATGTAACATCATTACCATCATCTCCATTTAAAGCAAATTTTGTAATTTGATAATCAAAAGTAAACCACTCTTCATCTGTCAGAGGAGTGTCTGTAAGAACTACAGTTAAAATTCTAAATTCTTTTTGAGAGTTTTCATAATTTGGAATTCGAGCGCCATTTTCATTTGCAACAGAAATTCCATTATGAGTTGTTTTGTTTGATGAAGTAAACGATACTTTTTGAGTGTTTGCATCATAAGAAACATTTGATAAATCATTAAAAACATCAAAATCTTCTACTTCTGAAGCTGAAATTAATCCCATTAAATACAATTCTAAATTCGAATACTTAACTGAGTTTCCTCCATTTGCATTTTCACCAAAAGAATCAACAGAATAATTATTATTTCCATTATCAACTAAAGTGCTTTGTTCAAAACCACCTAATTGACCACTGCTGTTTCCTCCCGTAAATCCCCAGTGACCAGGGAAAGAAGTTTCAATAACAAAATTACCCCAATTATGCATTAATTCGTGAAGAGCAGGCCCAGAAAGAATTCCATTTTTTTTAGCAAATTGAATTACACCCTGAAGTTTACCATTTGATCCATATTCAGAAGAATCATCAAAAATTGATTTTCCTAAACCTTCAATATCATTTGAAACATCACGGAATTTTCCAGAATAACCAATGTTTTCAGGAGCTGTTTGTTCATTTAAAACAAAAAAGATAAAATCAAATTCATCATCAAATTCTTGATAAAGTTCTTGAGTAATTTCTTGAAGCTTTGCATTATTGTAAGAAAATTGATCTTCAGATTTCCAAGCTTCATAATCTGAAGAAGACATTTGTAAGGAAGCCACCCTATTATTTGGGTGTACTTCAATAGTATTTTGCGCTTTCATGTTGTATGCAAATAATACTATAAGTGTGAGGATGATATTTTTCATTATAATAAATGTGAAAATTTTAGCAAAAATAATTTATTGTGCTTTTTTATTTTGAAAAATATACTTCTATTTGGTTAAAATATTGAAAAACACTCAATGAGTACTCAAAATATTGCTGTTTAAGGTTTTGAATTAATAGTTGATTTGTGAATATGATTTTAAATTGTAAGTAATCTATTTTTTTAAAATGGGGATTTAATAAATAAAAAAAGCTGAATTCAATTAAGAATTCAGCTTTTTAAATGAAAGGAAAATATTATTAGTCTCCATCTGTATCATTAAATGTTACAGTAGTTTTTGTAGCAGCTGCCATATCAATTTTGACAACTAATAATAAATCTTTTATTTTTTGAACTAAAGTATTGATTTTTGTATCTCCATTTTCAATAGAAGAATTCAAAGAGCTAATGTCGTTTGCAGCAGTGATACAAAGATCAAACTTGTTCTTAATATCACTTGATAATTCACCTTCGTTTAAGATGTTTAAATAATTATCAAAAGCTAAGAAAAGTTGTTTTGTAGCCTCCAATTCCTTTTGGATAATTTCTATGGAATAATCGCTATAAGGACTTTCTGCTTCTTCTAATCCTTGAAAAGGTTTTTCTAATTTTTTTACTTTAATAATCTCTAAAGCAGTAATCATATTATTGATAACCTGACTTTGCATACTTGTTACACCAGTACCTTTATCTCCAATAAAATCGGCTTTAAAAAACATCCATTTATTTTTAATTTCCGTGAACGTATTTTTTAGCTCTAAAATAGTTTCTTTTAAGAAAGTAACTCTTCTTTCCGCTTTTTCTGCTGTTGTAAAATCAGAAATTAAAGCAGTATTATCTTCACTAAAAAGAAGGTATTCTAAAGAAGTAAAACCTTTAGCATTTGAACCTAAACTTTTAATTAAAGCATTGTCAATAGTTTCAGTACCTAAGATTTTTTCTTCAATGATAGAATGATTTACTGGAGCAAAATGCACATTATAATAAGTTACAGTAAGTCCTAACTGTGTAATATTATAAACTTCTAATTGCTTCCAATCTGCAATTGCATTTTTCCATTCAGCTTGTAAAGATTCTAAGTTTTGAACCGTTCTATTTTCTATAAATGTATTTGCTGAAACTTCTAATTTATTGATTTCTACTTCTACTTCTTCAACAAGAGTGGAAATGTTATTTTCATAAATATTAGTCAATAAAATAGCTCTTTCATTAGTCAATAATGTTTCTTGAGAAACAGAATCATCTTCACTACAGCTGATAGCTAGGGTTAAAGCAAATAAACTAAAAAATGCTATAAATGTTTTAGAGATATGTTTAAGTTTCATTTTATAATGAATTGATAAATTTTAATACTTGTTCTCTTTCTTCTTCTGTAAAGTTCATGAATTCTTGCTTCGAATTTTCAGCTTCTCCACCATGCCATAAAATAGCTTCTTCGATGTTTCTAGCTCTACCATCGTGCAATAAATTCGTGTGCCCGTTTACAGTTTCAATTAAACCAATTCCCCAAAGAGGTTGCGTACGCCATTCGTTTCCTGTAGCATCAAAATCTGGTCTATTATCTGCTAAATCGTCTCCCATATCGTGTAATAATAAATCTGTATAAGGACGAATCGTTTGATTTGATAATGCAGCGATAGAATGATTTCCAGTTTCAAATTTCGCAGTATGACAAGCTGTACAGTTTGCTGTTTTGAATAATTCTTTTCCAGCTAAAACATCTTGATCTTCCCAATTTCTTCTAGCAGGAACTGCCAAAGTACTTGAATAAATTACAGTTGAAATTAAATTTTCATCAGTAATTTCAGGACTTCCACCATTTGGAATATCATCACATTCTACATTTGGAGGACAGTTTTCATCTGGAAACAAATAAGAAGTAATTCCCATATCTCCATTATATGCTCCTGCAACTTGTTGTAATAAACTAGGTTGGTTCGACTTCCATCCAAATCGACCTAATTTTAAACTTTGACTTTCTACATCCCAAACTTGGTTAGCTTTTCCTGAAACTCCGTCTCCATCAGCATCTGTTAAATCAACATTTGCTAAAACATCTGCTTCTGGAATTGCCTCTAAAAGTCCAAGACCAATAATTTGATTTCCAACTCTTGGAGATAACATCACATTATCTGAAATTTCTCCTTGTGTTAAATTTGTAAGCGCATAAGTTGGTTTTCTTAAAGTAACACTTTTTCCATCAGGATAGGTCACTACTTTGTCAGTATAAGATATTTCAAAAGCTCCCTCAGTTTCTAAATGATGAATTGACTGATCTTGTAATTGACCACCATAATTTGGCTCCGCTAAAGGACCTCCGTGTGCATCAACACCAGGAATACTTAAACGAATTAATAAACCATGATTAATTTCTCCGTTTGCTAAAGGTGCTCTTCCTCGTCCGTCTTTAAAGTGACAAGTAGAACAAGCTTTTGCGTTGAATAATGGTCCAAGTCCGTCTCTAGCTGTTGTAGAAGCTGGTGCTGTTACCCAGTTTTGTTTGAATAAAGAGTTTCCAACAAAAAAATCAGCATCTAAATGTGAAGCTAAATTTGGAGCAGGCTTACTAAAAGCATCTAAAGATTCGTCAAAAATGGTAGTTTCACCACCTAATAATTCTTCACCAGGTTCTGCAGCGTACTGTGGTGAATTTGTATCATCATCTGAGCAACTTAAAAATGAAATAAGAGTAGTTAGTAGTAGTAGTTTTCCAGTTTTAAAAAAGTGTTGCATAATTGTTTATAAGGTTTGGTTTGATAGTTTATTTTAATCGGAAAAAGCCGTAATAAAAATTACGGCTCTTCCTCTGCAAATACTAATTAAAATATATATTATAGCTTGTAAGCAGCTTGCGCAGCAGTAAATTGATCTCCTAATGCTTTCAATTTATCGATTGCAGCTTGTACTTTTGCGTTTTCAGTTGGAGCTTCACTTGAAATAGCATAATCAAATGGGTTTGAAATTGCCTCCACTGCTGTATCAGTTTCAGAAATTAAAGTTTGGATTTCTGAAGCTAATGTAGGATTCTTTTGGTTTAATAAATCATATAAAGATCCACCGTTGATTCCTTCATAATTACCATAGAATACGTTTTTGATTCCTTGGTAGTTTAAAATAATATCATTGTGTGTGTTATCACTGAAACAAGAATGTTCATCTTCTTGATCGTGGTTTGTTAAAGCAACTTGCATACGCTCTCCTGCTAACTCAGATTTAGATAACTCAGCGATAGAAGCGATTACATTATCAATAGCTTTATCTTTATCCATAGCGATGAAAGTAGTTCTATAAGCTCCACCATCTTTCCACTCGTCTAACATTAATTGTAAGTGATCTACGATTAATTCAGCACAAATGTTTAAGTAAGCTCTTCTTCTAGTTTCTGTAGCTCCATCACCAACAAAATCAGTGTAAGCTCTTTGTCCAGGAATCTTCATTGATGGTGCAGTATCATCTTTACCCCATAATAAATACTCAATTGCGTGGTAACCAATACTAATGTTTGCTTCTCCACCAACTTCGTTTAATCCTTCTAAATAAGACTTACTTAAATCATCAGTAGTAGCGATAATATTATCGATATACTCCTCATCTAATGGCCAAGCATTTAATAATCCTTCTGGTCCATCTTCATCATCAATTGGTCCTTCAGCAAAACGGAAAGCTTCAGTTTGTCCGTAAGGTACACGAGAATCTAACCAAGCTTGCTTAGCAGTTTCTAAAGTAGCTTCTGATGGATTTGCTGTAAAAGCTTCTAAAGCAACTCTTAATTCTTTTGCTTTAGTATGAGAATCTGTGTAGTTTTTGAATACTACATCAGCGTAGTTTACTACTACTTCTTCTTGAGTTACTGTTTTTGAGCTATTGTCATCATCTGATGAACATCCAATTGCTGCTGTCATTAACATTGCAGCTAGAGAAACGCGAATGATATTTTTTTTCATGAATATTTTTATTAAGACTAATTCTAAATGAGCAGCAAATGTAAAATGATTCTAAATAAAAAACAATATTTATTTAGAATAATTTAAAATAAAGTAAAATAAAAATGGGAAACCGTTGAAGATTCCCCATTTTTTTATAAAGCGTTAAGTTTTTAACTTATTGAAATTTAATTATTTGAAATAACTAAAAGTTTCTCCAGCTTCAATTTTTTGAATCGTTTTAAAGATAAGTTTGATCACATTTTCTACATCTTCTTTACGAACCATTTCTACAGTAGTGTGCATGTAACGTAGTGCTAAAGAGATTAATGCAGAAGGAACTCCACCATTACTATAAGCAAAAGCATCCGTATCTGTTCCTGTAAATCTTGAAGAAGCTAATCTTTGGAAAGGAATATCATTTTCTTCCGCAGTTTCGATGATCAATTCACGTAAATTATTCTGAACTGCAGGAGCATAAGAAATAACAGGTCCGTTTCCAGATTTTGTTTCTCCTTCCACTTTTTTATCAATCATTGGCGTCGTAGTATCATGACAAACATCTGTTACAATTGCAACATTTGGCTTGATCGTTTGTGTGATCATTTCCGCTCCACGAAGACCGATTTCCTCTTGTACAGAGTTTGTGATGTATAATCCGAAAGGAAGTTTGATATTGTTTTCTTTTAAAAGACGAGCAACTTCTGCGATCATAAATCCACCAATTCTGTTGTCTAAAGCTCTACAAACAAAGTTATTATCGTTTAAAACAAAAAACTCATCCGGATATGTGATTACACAACCAACATGAACTCCTAAAGCTTCTACTTCTTCTTTTGAAGTACATCCTACATCCACAAAAATATTATCCAATTTTGGAGCTTCTTCTTTCGCACCACCTTTTCTTGTATGAATTGCTGGCCATCCGAAAATTCCTTTTACGATTCCTTTCTTTGTGTGAATATTTACTCTTTTTGATGGAGCAATTTGGTGATCACTTCCTCCGTTACGGATAACATAAATTAATCCTTCTGGAGTTATATAGTTTACATACCAAGAAATTTCATCCGAATGTCCTTCAATAACTACTTTAAAATCAGCTTCAGGATTGATAACTCCAACTGCAGTACCATAAGTATCCGTGATGAAAGTGTCCACGTATGGCTCTAAATATTCCATCCAGATTTTTTGTCCTTCACTTTCGTATCCTGTTGGAGAAGCGTTGTTTAAATATTTTTCTAAAAACGCTATAGATTTTTTATTCAATATAGATTCTGTACTCATATTTATTTTGTCATTTTCTACAAAAATAAGGAATGTTTTTGTGAAAATCTTTGTTTTGATTTTTTTGTTTTAAGAGCTATTATAAATAAATTATAAAATTAAAAATCGTTGTGAATAAAATTTGTTTTTGGTTTTAAAAACTATCTGATAAACACCATTTTTTAACTCAGAAACATTGATCGTTTTAGAAATAACATTTTCTTTAGACAAAATTTCTTTACCTAAATTGTCATAGATTTTAAAGCTTTCTACTTCTTCAGGTTTACTAATATTTAGAATATCTTTTACAGGATTTGGATAAAACATTACATCTTGTAAATCATAAGCTTCTATATCTAATTTTGCTTCTAAGTTTAAATAAAAATAACAAGAAGTAGCATTACCATAAGAATCCTCTACGATTAATTCAATTCCATGAGACCCAATTTCTAATTGTGTACCAGCTTGTGGAGTTTGCGTAATTGTATAATCAGAACATTCTTCAATTGGTAAAATATGAGAAGTATAATCTTGTAAAGTATAAGTTTGATCTTCTTCAATTTTAATTGTAATATCTTCTAAACAATTGAAAACAGGATCTGTATTATCAAAAGGCATCACTATAAAAGTATAAGAAGCCTCATTTCCCTCTTTGTCTGTAAAGAGAATCGCAACTTCTGTATCTTCAAAAATAATCGTATTTGGTGCAGGGGATTGTGAAATTATTATTTGTTCTTCCGAACTACAATTATCAGTTGCAGTCAACAGATTTAAAGCTAGATAATCAGTAAGAGCAAATTTACAATCATCAGTGTGATGTAATGCATGATCTGTTATAAATCCTTCAATAGTAGGTGGAGTTACATCATTTTCACAAGGATCATTTTCCTGAGAAAAAACATTTTTAGTAAAAAATAGAAGACAAATTATATAGATAGTTAGATGTAAGTTTTTCATAGTTTATTCAATTATTATTTGTTGTTGTATTTTTTTATTTTTTTCTTCGATAATAATTTGATATATACCTTTTTCTAGACTAGAGATGTCTACTTTTTCATTAAAATTAGATTTTTTGTTTAAAACAATTTTTCCTAACGAATCATAGATTTTAATTTCTTTTATGTTTTTAGAATCTTTTACAGAAAAATAATTTTTTGCAGGATTTGGGTAAATATGATTTTGGTTTAAAGTGAATTCTTCCGTAGAAAGTGTTTCAACAAAAGAAATATCAAATTCACATGTTACAGAGTTTTCAAAAGAATCTTCTACAGTAATTTCTATTGTTTGTGTTCCAAGTTCTACAACAGTTCCAGTAGGAGGATTTTGCGTAATAGTATAAGTAGAACAATCTTCCACATTTGTTATTTCAGTTGTATAATCTGCAAGAACTGTAGTTGACCCGTCGATATATTCTGTTTTATTTTCTAAACAATCAAAAATAGGTTCATCTTCATCTACTGCAAAAACCATAAAGGATTTTGAAGCTTTATTTCCAGCTTCATCTTCGAATGTTATAGATACTTCAGTATCCTCAGTAATTACTGTTCCAGGTTCAGGAGTTTGATAAACTTCTAATTCTTGACTACAATTATCTGTACCAATAAATATATTTAAGTTAATATAATTAGGAAGAGCTAAAGAACATTCGTCATTTAGTTTTAATGAATGATCAGCTATATAACCATCAACTACTGGTGGAGTTTCATCATTTTCACAAGGATCTGTTTCTTGTGCATAAAAATTTTGAGTAAAAGATAATGTTAATGATAAAGATGCAATTTTAAGTAAATGTACCATAATAGTTTTAATTTTTAACAAAATTACATGTTAAAATATTAAAATAAAATGATAAATGTTTATTTTTAATTGAACATATATCAATTAAACTGGTTAAAAAAGTTAATTAATTGTATTTAAAACAATTAAAGAAACGTTTGATGTAAAATTATTTTTAAACAAATAAAAAGAGAAGAATAGAAGTAGAGGAGAGTGAAAATAAAAAAGGATTAGATCAACTCTAATCCTTTTTTGTGTTTTTTAGTAAAATAACTGCTCAGGGTCAATAGAAAGTTGTTCTATAAAACGAACAGCATTTTGAATATCTTTATGCATCACTCTGTCATTTTCAACAACAGGAACTTCTTGACGGAACATTTGTATAAATGAATCTAAGAAATCCGATGATTTTAATGGTTCTCTAAATTTAAGAGCTTGAGAAGCGTTGAATAATTCGATTGCTAAAATAGTTTCTAAATTATCAACAATTCTTTTCAATTTTGTAGCTGCATTAGCTCCCATACTCACGTGATCTTCTTGCCCATTACTTGAAACAATACTATCAATAGAAGCAGGAACTGCTAATTGTTTGTTTTGACTTACGATACTTGCTGCAGTATATTGAGGAATCATAAATCCTGAGTTTAATCCAGGTTTTGAAACCAAGAAAGCAGGTAAACCTCTTAATCCTGAAACTAATTGGTAAGTTCTTCTTTCAGAAATATTTCCTAATTCTGCCATTGCTATTCCTAAGAAATCTAAAGCATAAGCTAAAGGCTGTCCGTGGAAGTTTCCTCCAGAAAGAATTCTATCTTCGTCTACAAAAATATTAGGGTTATCCGTTACAGAGTTGATTTCTGTAATGAAAGTTTTACTAGCGTAGTGTAATGTATCTTTACTAGCTCCGTGTACTTGTGGCATACAACGGAAAGCGTAAGGATCTTGAACGTGATCTTTTGGTTGTTGGATTAATTCACTTCCTTTTAAGAATTTACGAATTCTCTTCGCAGTTTTTAATTGTCCTTTGTGTGGTCTAATTAAGTGAATTACTTGTTCGAATGGAGAAGAAATTCCATCAAATCCTTCTAAAGAAACAGCTCCTACTAAATCTGCTAAATAAGATAATTTATAAGATTTTATTAAAGAATGGATTCCGTATGCACTCATAAACTGTGTTCCGTTTAATAATGCTAATCCTTCTTTAGATTTTAGAGTGATTTTTTTCCAGTTATTCGTTTGTAATAAAGCGTCACCAGACATTCTATTTCCACCACAAATAACTTCTCCTTTTCCAATAAGAGGTAAAGAAAGGTGTGCTAAAGGAGCTAAATCTCCAGAGGCTCCAAGAGAACCTTGTGTGTAAACAACAGGAATAATATTGTTGTTGTAAAATTCAATCAATCTTTCAACAGTTTCAAGTTGTACACCTGAATGTCCGTAACTGATAGATTGAATTTTTAAAAGTAGCATGATTTTCACGATTTCTGTAGGAACTTCTTCACCAGTTCCACAAGCGTGACTCATTACAATGTTTTCTTGTAGTTGATTTAACTCTTTGTCATTAATTTTTACATTACATAAAGAACCAAAACCAGTATTTATACCATAAATAGGCTCTTTTTGTGTAGCCATTTTTTGGTCTAAATAAGCTCTACATTTTAAAATTCTTTCTTTAGAATCATCTGATAGAGCAAGTTTTTTGTCTGAATAAATAATGTCGTAAATAGTTTCTAAATCTAGTTGATTAGAACTTATTAAATGAAAATCTTCCATGAACCTAATTTTGAGAACGCAAAATTCTGCATTCAAAACAAGATTTCCAAATATTTGAGCCTCTATCTACTTGTTAAAATAATGTTATATTTTTAAGATATGTATTTATAATAACAGTAATTAAAAATGAGAGTAGTCAAGGTTTATTAATTAAATCTGTTGATATATAGTTGATTAATGAAAATATGTTAAAGTTTTATTTGAAGATGAAATTTAATTTTTACTTTGAAAATTAAACTCACAGTTATTATATACATTTTTTTGTATAATTAATTTTATATTTGAGTAGTAAAAAACAAATCACAAATAAACTGATCATGAAAAAACTAACCGTTTTGATAGCAGCTTTTGCTGTTTTTGCATGTAGTAAGGAAACGAAAGATTATACAACGTTAAAAGGAAAGATTGAGAATAAAAACAGTGATACTATAGTTGTACGTGGAAAAGATTATGAAAAGAAGATTTTGCTTGATCAAGATGGAAGTTTCATGGATACTTTACATGTAAAATCAGCTGTTTATACTTTATTCGACGGAAAAGAAGCAACACTAATTTATTTAAAAGATGGATATGATGTTCAGGTAAATATTAATGCTAAAGACTTCGTCGAGTCTGTAAAATATACAGGAGAGGGAGCAAATGCAAATAATGTTTTAGCTGAAAAAATCAGAATTCAAAAAAAATATTTGAACGATGATTCAATATTTGATTTAAATAGAGATGATTTCGATAAAACAAAATCAAAAATTAATTCAGAATTATCAGCATTGATTGTTGATGGAGCTGGATTAGATAGTGCATTTATCGCTGATGAAAAGAAGAATAATGCGCAGTTAGGTAACTATTTAGAGGAGTTTTATAAACAAAAAGAACATTTCCGTTTAAAGTTTCCAAAAGGATCAGAATCTCCTCAGTTTGTAGATTATGAAGATTTTAAAGGAGGAAAAAAATCTTTAGAAGACTTCAAAGGAAAATATGTTTATATCGATATTTGGGCAACTTGGTGTGGACCTTGTATCAAAGAGATTCCTTCATTGAAAGAAGTAGAGAAGAAATATCATGATAAAAACATTACATTTTTAAGTATCTCAGTAGATTCTGAAAGAGATTATGAAAAATGGAAAAAAATGGTAGCAGATGAAAATCTTGGAGGAGTTCAGTTAATCGCAAATCCTTCAGATCAAAAATTCTTACAAGATTATATGGTAAGTTCTATCCCAAGATTCATTCTTTTAGATCCTGATGGAAATATAGTTTCAGCTGATGCACCAAGACCTTCAAGCGAAAAACTAATTGAAATATTTAAAAATCTAAATATTTAATAATATTGTCATACATTTGATGAGACTGTTTTGAACTCCAAAATAGTCTCATTTTATTTTAGAATTACTTTTTTAATATCATTATGAAAAAAATTTTACTTACAGGGTTGGTTTTATCTACATTGTTTGCATGTAATAAATCAAACGAAAAACACGATTATGTTCATTTAACAGGTAAGGTAGCTAACGCTTCAACTGATAAAATAACAATTACAGGAAGAAAGGGTTATAAAAAAGTTATCACAATCAAGGAAGGTGGAGCTTTTGACGATACGTTAAAAGTGAATGAGCCAGGATTCTTTACTATCATGGAGGCAAACAAAAAAATGCCTATTTATCTTGCCAATGGTGTAGATTTAGTAATGAATACAGATGAAAATAATTTCAATGATGGTGTAACTTTCTCTGGGCCAGGTTCTGTTTCAAATAATTATGTTGTAGAGAAAATTGCTTTAATGAAATCTAAAGAAGCAACACCACAAACTTTATTTAAATTAGAAAGAGCTGAGTTTGAAAAGACTTTTGCTTCTACTAAAAATAAAATGGAGGATATGCTTGAAAAAGCAAAAAAGAATGGTTTAGATTCACTTTTATATGCGCAAGAGAAAAAAGGTATTCAAATGTATTCTGATTATATTCAAAAGAATTATGACAGAAACCATTTAAATGCTACAAAACTTACAAAAGGAAAACCATCTCCAAAGTTTGAAAACTACGAAAACTATAAAGGAGGAACAGTTTCTCTAGATGATTTAAAAGGAAAATATGTGTATATCGATGTTTGGGCAACATGGTGTGGACCTTGTAAAAGAGAAATTCCTCATTTAAAAGATTTAGAAAAAGATTTCCACAACAAGAATATTGAGTTCGTAAGTATTTCTGTTGATAAGAAAAACAACCATGAAAAATGGAAAAACATGGTAAAATCAAAAGAGTTATCAGGATTACAGTTATTTGCGGATAATGATTTTAACTCAAAATTCATGAGAGAATACGGAATTAACTCTATCCCAAGATTTATTTTATTAGATCCAGAAGGAAATATTGTAGATTCTAATGCTCCAAGACCTTCTAACAAAAAGACAATCACAAAATTATTCCAAGATTTAGGAATTTAATTTTAGACATAAAAAAAAGCTCGCGATGAACTCGTGAGCTTTTTTAACTAACCAAAAAATTAACCAAATTAAATTACAGGTTTTCTAATAGTTTCAATATTTGAAGTATCATAACCTGCAAATTTTTTCATATATACATAAATAGAAGTTCCGTATGCATCTTTAAAGTTATTGCTTCCTCGACTTCTAAGATATTTCTTTACATTTCCAGCACCACCTAAGTGAGCTGCTGCTAAAATACCAGATTCTGTTACTTCAATTCCGTTGACTTTTTTACCAACCCATTGTTTTATTTCTTTTCTCAGAATCCATTTATTTACAGAACATAGTGCTATAAAAGCTTTTTCCTGTAGAACAGGATCGTTTAGGAATTTTTGAGTATCATTTATTTTGAAATGCTTTAAAGCAGTTTTTCCAAATTGATACTTTCCAACATATCCTAAAGAGTTCACCATATTATAATTCCCTCTAGATTCTTTAAAGGCAATTGCCTCTCTAAATCCGATGAAAGATTTTCCTAAATATGGAATTTCGATGAAGTTCTTAACTTCATCTTCACTAAGAACAGTTACCATTTTGGTTCCCGTTTCTTTTTCCTTAAATACTTTGTCGTTTAAATCCGAGTCCGTTATAAAAAATGCTGGTCTTCCATACATCATCGAAAAAAACAACAAAAACAGAACGTATAGTGTTTTTCTTCTCATAAATTTAGCATTAAATTAAACTTCTTACGTCGTTTATTTTATTGCGATGCAAACGTACGACATATTTTTAAATTAGCAATAAGTTTAAATATTTGAGGTTCTTTTTAAGGATTGCATAATAAAAATACGAAATATGTAATTATATTTCAATATCGAAAATGTTAATTTTAAATTTTAACGAAAAGAAGGCTAAAAAAATGTTAATGTGATTTTTCTAAAAATGTTAAAAAAATGTTAAATTTGATAAGAATCATAGTTTTTGTCTAAGATTCAGATAATCAGCTAAAAAATTACCTAATATTTTGTTTTCTTAACCAATTACGATATTTAGAAGCATTTCTAGAATGTTGTGCATTTGTTTTTGCAAAGTTATGCTTACCACTATAATCTGGTTTTGCACACATAAATAAATAATTATGCTTCTCATAATTTAAAACAGCTTCGATTGAAGAAATATCAGCCATTGTAATCGGACCTGGAGGAAGTCCTGAAATCATATAAGTATTGTATGGAGAATCGAATTCAATATGTTTAAAAAGAACTCTTTTAATTACAAGATCATCTCCATGATGTTTTTTGTAACCAAAGACAGCAGTAGGATCTGCCTCTAATCTCATTCCTTTTTGTAATCTATTTAAATAAAGACCAGCAACAACTGGTTTTTCAGATTTTGCTTTCGTTTCTTGTTGCACGATAGAAGCTAGAATAATTACTTCTTCTTTAGTTAAATTTAACGCTTTCGCTTTTTCCAGTTTTTCTTTTGTCCAATATTTATTATATTGTTGTAACATCTTTTTTCTGAAACCTTCTGGCGAAATATCCCACTTTACAAAATAAGTATTTGGAATATACATGCTTAAAGCATTTGTAGCATTAAAATCATTTTCAGTCAAAAATTTTACATCTTTCATAGAATGAAGAAGAGAAGTAGAATCAGCTTGTATTTGTTGTGAAATTCTTCCAGCTAATTTTTCTAAAGAATTTTGATTATTAAAAGTCAAACGGACTGCATCTTGATTTCCAATACGAAGTTTATTGATCAAATCATTAGAGCTAGTTCCTTTTTTAATAATATATCTTCCTGTTTTTATTTTTTTCGGATATCCTTTTAATTCAGAAACAAATGTAAAACTTGTCACATCATTTAAATGTGGTTTTATTTCTTCCACTAAAGTTTCGTAAGAAGTATTTTCTGTGATATAAAGTTCAAAATTTTCTTTGACGTTAGATTTGTAAACTTTTTGATACATTACAAATCCAAAAATTCCACCACCTATAATAAGAATTGCAATTACTGCAAGAATAACTTTCTTTAACATTTTTCTGAAATTAATTGAAATAATAATTCGTCCTTAAAATTATTATTTACAGAATAGATCCAATCTTTTTTGGTTCCTGTGTGTTTAAAATTACATTTTTCAAATAAGAAAATACTGTTTTGATTGTCCTCTGTGATATTGGCATAAAGTTGATGCAATTGTAAATAAGTAAAACTATAATTGATTACTAAATTCAAACTTTCTGTTGCAAAACCTTTATTTTGTTCTGACTGTACAATCATGATGCCAATTCCAGCTCTTTTATGAAAAGGATCAAAATCAAATAAATCAATAAATCCAATTGGCGCATCCGAATCATTTCGAGCAATTACCAAACGAAGTTGTTTTGCTTCATAAATATCCAGATGAGCATTTTCCAAATAATTTTTAAGAATAAACTTAGAAAAAGGAGTAATCGTATTACTAACTTCCCAGAAATCTTCGTCATTTTCTATTTTATGTAGAAAAATCAGATCTTCAGCTTCCAAAGCTCGTAAATGAATATGTTCTCCTTTTAAAACTTTCATCCTAAATTTCTATAGTTCCTTCAAAAACAAATTTGGCTGGTCCTTCTAAAAAGACATTTTTATAAACTCCTTGTTCTACATTAAAAGAAACTGTCAAATCTCCTCCAAGAACTTTTGTGTTTATTTTAGTTTCTGCGTTTTTTACTTGTTCTGTTCTATGCATTGCAATAGCAACTGCAGTTACTCCAGTTCCACAAGCCAAAGTTTCATCTTCTACACCTCTTTCGTAAGTTCTAACTTTAAAAGAAGCTTCACCAGTTTTTTCTACAAAATTGACATTTGAACCTTCTTCAAAATATGGAGCTCCATTTCGAATTTCTTTTCCTTTATTAAAAACAGGAAATTTATCAATGTCCGAAACTAACTGAACATGATGTGGAGAACCTGTATCTAAAAAACAATGTGTATCATGAATTTCTACAGAATCTACATCAATCATTTGAAGCGAAACAATATCATTTTCGATAGAAGCATAATGCAAACCATCAATCGCATCAAAAGTTGTTTCTTTATCAAAAATATTTAGTTTTTTAGCAAAAGCAACCAAACATCTTCCTCCATTTCCACACATCGTACTTTCATTTCCGTCTGCGTTGAAATAAACCATTTTAAAATCGCTTGTTTCAGAATTTTCTAGAAGAATCAAACCATCTCCTCCAATTCCAAATCTACGATCACAAAGTTTGTTGATTAAAGCTACATTTTCTTTTGGGAAAAAATCAGAACGATTGTCGATCATGACAAAATCGTTTCCTGTTCCTTGGTATTTATAAAAGTGTAAATTCATGATAAATGCAAAAGTACATTATCTAGTTGTTGTTTACAAACTAAAAATTCGAAGAAAATCATTCCTTTTTATTTTAAAAATAAATATAATGTTTTAAGCTTTTTTTGAATGTTGGTAAAATAAAAATTTCGTTAAAAAAAAGGAATATGAAGAAAACGTTAACAATTAATTCTTAAAACGCTTATTTAAAATTTTGAATTTCAGAATATACTTGTAAGCTCTTTAATGCTTTGACCTTGATGGAATTATTGTTTTCTTAATGTTAAATAATTTCATGGATTATATATTTGTATACTACTAATACTAACTTACAAAACACATTTAAAATGAAATCAAAATTACTAAAATTAACATTTCTATCTATTCTCACTTTATCTTTAATGAGTTTCATGATTCAACAAGATTGGTATCAATTTCAATCGGAAAAATTTGGATATAAAGTTCTTTTTCCGACTGAACCAATCAAGGATTCTAAAATTATTGAAACAGATATAGGACAATTGGAAACAGATTATACGATGCTTACGGATTCAAATTTGGAAGCAGATAATTTGGTCTATATGGTGGTGAAAACAAAATATCCTAAAAAAGAATTAAATTCAAATGATAAGAAAATTGTGATGAATTTTTTTGAAAAAGCTATCAATGCAGCTATCAATAAATCAAATGGGGAATTATTGTCAGAAAAAGTGATTACTTATGGAGATTATCCTGGTAGAGAAATTAAAATTGCAAGTCAAAATGGAATTACAAATACAAAAATGAGAATTTATCTAATAGAAAATACTTCATACATTGTAGAAACTACTTATAAAAAAGAAAAAGAATTTAATGCATCTTCTATGAAATTCATGGATTCTTTTGAGTTGTTGGAAGAGTAAAGTTTATAGTCTTTTCAAGATTTGAAAAAATGTACTGTATATTTACAGCAAATATTTTTTAATAAAAACACTTAGAAAATGAAAAACAAATTACTTAAATTATCTTTTATTCCTGTGATTGCATTATTATTTATGAGTTTTGTAATTCAGGAAGATTGGTTTCATTATACTTCTGAAAAATTTGGTTATGAAGTAGATTTTCCACAAAAACCTTTAGAACAAAATACAACTTTAAATACTGAGATTGGACCTCTGGAGATGAATTATTCTATGGTTCAAGAGACGGATTTAAATGCGGATAATATGGTGTATATGGTAAATTATACAGTATATCCTTCAGATAAAATTAGCTCTGATAATAAAGAAATGATAGATGGTTTCTTGCGTGGTGCTGTTGATGGAGCCGTTAGAAATGTTGGAGGAAAATTACTTACAGAAAAAGAACTTTCTTATAAAGGATATCCTGGAAGAGAAATAACAATTGATTTTCAAAATGGAACAGCAGTAATTAGAATGCGTGTTTATTTAGTTAATAACGTAAATTATATTTTACAAACAATTTCTAAAGCTGGAAAAGCAGATAATCCAAATGCGAATAAATTTATGAACTCATTTGAGTTGATAGAAAAATAAAAAAATGAAAACAGCATTCTCTTTTGAATGCTGTTTTTTTATGAATTTTTACCATTTTTCGATAAAATTAGTTTTATAATTCTCTCCAATTGGTAGTTTTTCATTCTCCAAAACTACTTGATTTCCTTCGATATACTTGATAAAAGAAGTATTCACAACAAAAGATCTATGAATTCGAAAAAAATAAGATTCTGGTAGTATATCTAAAGCATTTTTAATTCGTTCATAAACCAGAATATTTCCATGATTTTTAGTGTGATACATCACATATTCTCCATTAGATTTTAGATAGATAATTTCTGAAAGTGGAATTTTATATATTTTTTTATTAGATTTTAATTGAATATTATTTTCCAAAATATTTTCTTTTTTTAAAGTTGAATTCTCATTTTTGACTTTGTTTACAGCTTTTAAAAAACGAAAAAATTCTATTGGTTTTAAAAGATAATCTGAAACCTCTAATTCAAAACCTTCTAAAGCATAATCTCTATAGGCTGTTGTCAAAATTACTTTAGGTTTTTTGTGTAAAGTTTTTAAAAAATCGATTCCAGAAATTTCAGGCATGTTGATATCTAAAAGTAAAAGATTGATTTCTTTTTTTTCAATAAAATCTATACAATCTAAAGGAGATTTAAACAAACCAAGAACTTCCAAATTCTCAATTTTTTCACAATAATCCTTCAATAATAATCTTGCAGGTTCTTCATCATCTATGATAATACATCTAATCATTTAATTTCAGTTTTAAAGTAACTAAGAATTCATTTTTTTCTTTTTCAATTTGTAAATCAAAATTTTTAGCATACAAAAGCTCTAATCTTCTACTGACATTTTTAATTCCAATTCCGTGTGTTTTGTCTACTATTTTATTTGGATTAAAAGTATTCACGCATTGAAAAATCAATTCGTTTTCAACGGATTTTAAATTTATCTTGATAAAACTATTTTTTGAAGTTTCAATATTTCCGTGTTTAAAAGCATTTTCTATAAAAGGAATCAGTAGGAGAGGGGCAATTCTTTTTTTAGAATCTACTTTTGAATAATCAAATTGAATAGAATCTAGCGAGCTATCTTTGAGTTTAAAAAGTGAAATAAAATTATTGATATATTCAATTTCATCACTAATAGTAACAGATTCTAAATTTTCTCCATGTAGAGAATAATCCAACATTTTTGAAAGCTGCATAATAGCTTCTGCACCTTTTGGAGCTTTTTTATATGTCAAAAAATAAATATTATTTAAAGTATTAAACAAAAAATGTGGGTTGATTTGTTGTATCAAAAAAGTTTTTTCTGCCGAAATAATTGCCAATTCTTTTGCATCTTGTTGTTGTCTTTTTTGGAATGCAAATAGGAAAAAACTAACGAATACGACCAAAATAACGGAAATTACATTGGTGTACATATTTTCAATATTAATTGAATTTAATTCAAAACGATGAAACGCATCATTGTGCTCTAAATAATGAGGTGTAAATTTTTCTAAAAAAGAATTAAAATAGAAACTAATTGCAATTAAAATCAAATTTAAAAAAACATATAGTGCATATCTTTTATTCTCATATATTTTAGGTAAAATCCATAAAAGATTGACATAAAAAACAATTATTTGAGAACTTACAATGTAGAATGTCCTGATAATGGAAGTTTTAAAATCAGAAAATAAATCAAAAATAAAGAACAAAAATATGCTATATAAAATCCAAAAAATAATATGTTTTATCCAGTTTTTCATAGATTAAAAGTACAAAAACTAGAAGTGATTTTATCTAAAATTCATTAAAATGACTTATAAAACCATAAACAGAGGAGTTATTCAATTAAACCTAAAAGACTTCAATAAAGTAATTGTTTGTGCTTTTTGTTTAAAACTTTTCCTCTTTGTTTAATTTATTATTTTTTTACATAAGCAGCTTATACTTTTGAATCATAATTAAATAAATGTTTAACTTAAAATTATATAAAGATGAAATTCTTAAAGTATTTGGCAGTTGTTCCTTTTTTAGCCTTTGGAACATATTTTTTAAATGCACAAACAAATGATGTGAATAAACAATCAGAGAATCCGGTTGAAAATCATGGTCCAGATTGGAATCATGAAAATCATTCGGATGAAGGTGATGCGCATGAAGACCACGATTTTGATGTACATTCAGAAAATAATTTTTCACATAAGAACCATAAAGAGGATGGACACACGCATCCAGGTCATAAAAATGACGGACATAAAGGCCATGTAAATGATTCTCATACACATGATTGGGAGTAATTAAAATTTTGATTTCTCTCAAAAAATATTAATCTTTGAGAGAAATCATTATTAAAAATTTATGATCGAAATTTCATTAGAATATTGGAACAAACTTGCAAATCAGATTATTTTAATTTGTTCTTTACTGACAGGTTTTACAATTGCTGTAATTGCGAATATTGTAGTTTCAAAAATAGAATCTAAAATTGTTAATAGAATTTTGCGATTTGCTACACTAGCCGCTTGTTTGTTCTTAATTTCAATGTTTGGAATGACAAAAATTCTGATGATGACTACAGAAGGTTTTCCTTTTGAAGTAAGCAATGATAAAATAACATTTCCAAGAATTATCTCGACACTTTCTTTCTTTTTTGGAATTATTTCTCTTTTAGTTGTAATTGCACTTTCTGGTTTTACAAAATCGAAAAAACTAGGAAGATTTACATTAATAGTAGGAATTTTAACTTTAATATTAATTTTGTGGATGGCGATTTAAAAAAGAAAAGGAGATTGAGAATAATCTCCAAATTCAATTAGGCTTTTAACAATTTTCGATTGAAAAAATAAGAACTAAGAGCTAAAATTAATACGATAGCAGAAGCAAAATATTCATTATCATTTACGTTTAAATGTGCTGAAACAGCAAGAAGTAAATTTAAAACAAATCCTGCATAAGCCCATTCTTTTAAAGTCTGAGATTTGCTAAACCAGATTACTAAAATTCCGATTATTTTTGCAATTCCCATTGGGTAAATTAAATAAGTAGGGAAATGTAAATTTTCAAACATTCCTTTAACAACTTGATGATTGAAGAAATATTGAAAAACTCCCATTAAAATAAGAGCAGAAAATAACCCAGTAATTATTCGATAGATAAGTAAGTTTCTTTTTTCCATGATTTTAGTTTTTTTCGATTACAAAATTTTCTAATGCTTTACGAACTTTTGGTAGTCCAGCCATCATTTCTTCTTCCGATCTATATCCGATAGGAAGTACCACAACTGGAAGTAAGTTTTCTTCTTTCAATCCTAACATTTCTTGATATTTTTCTGGATCAAAACCTTCCATTGCACACGAATCAATTTTTAAATCTGCAGCAGCTGTCATCACTGTTCCAAGAGCGATATAAGCTTGTTTTGTAGCCCAAGTTTTTTTAGTTTCTTCATCCATCATAGAAAGATAATTACTCATAGAGTTTTTATAATTTTCCAAACTTGAAGCTTCCACATTTCGCACTTCTATGTGTCTTTCCAAATAATTATCAATAGTTTGTTGGTTAACATTTGTTTCAATTGCAAAAATCAAAACATGTGAAGCTTCTCCAACTTGCTTTTGATTATAAGAGTACGGAATTAGCTCTTTCTGAATCTCTTCATTATGTAAAACAATAATTTTAAAAGGTTGTAATCCCATAGAAGTTGCAGTCAAGTTTCCTGCTTCGACTAGCGCATTTACGTTTTCAGTACTTACTTTTTTTGAAGAGTCAAAGTTTCTTACTGCTGCTCTCCATTTTAATGATTCAATGATATTCATATTTTTTGGTTTTAATTTTTATTACACATGAAAATATTTTACATGTAAAATATTATTGTAAAATTTTTTTATTCTCTCATTCGGTCCAAAACGTCACTAAACATTTTTGCTTCTTCTTCTGTCACTTTGTTCATAATATCTAAATGTTCTTGATTATCGCTTTCATCGATTTCTTTTAATAATTCCAGACCTTTTTCTGAAATTTTTAAATAAACAATTCTACGATCTGAGTCGCTTCTTCTTCTTTCAATTAATTCTTTTTCCAATAATTTATCAGATAGGCGAGTGGCATTTGGAAATTTATCAATCATCAAACTTTTAATATCATTCATCGTCACCCAATCTCCATTTCCACGAAGAATTCTCAGAATATTAAATTGCTGTTGCGAAAGTTGAAATGGCTTTAAGAATTCATCAAATTTTTTCATGAACCAATTAGACGTAAACACCATATTTGTGATAAAACGGTGTCTATTGTTTATGAATTTTGTTTTTACTTCGTCGTCTATTTTTGCCATTTGTTTTAATCTTTCTTTGGCAAATATATAAATTTATTTTTCATGTAAAATATTTTTTTGAAAATTAATTTAAAAAAGAGAAAATAGAATTTTAAAAGAACTTATAAAAACTGTTATTTTGTAGAAAAGGAATTATGATGAAAAAAGTATTAAAAATTGCATTTCTAGTTGGAGTTTTTCTATTTATTGCTTTAGAAATTAATATTGTTATTGATGGACTTTCAGATGATCCGATTTCAGAAAATGCAACTATTGTAGTTTTAGGAACAACTGTACATGAAAATGGAGAAGTTTCAGATCGATTAAAAGCTAGGTTAGATGAAGCTTTTTCTTTGTTTCAAAAATATAAGACCAATACAATTATAGTCAGTGGAGGTTTAGGAAAAGAAGGACATTATGAGGGAACTATGATGAAAAAATATTTAGTTCAAAAAGGAATTGATTCTGATAAAATAAAAGTTGATAATCAAGGAAATACTACAAGATTAACAGCTGTAAATTTTGCTTCAAATAATGAAAATTTAAATCAAGAAATTATGGTAGTTTCTCAGTTTTTTCATGTGAAAAGAAGTAAGTTAGCTTTCGAAAAATTAGGTTATAAAAATGTAAAAGGAAGTCATGCAAAATATTTTGAAATAAGAGATTTTTATTCTCTTTTTCGAGAGTTTTTCGGTTATTTGAAATATTATTTTGTGTATTAGATATTACACAATTCATTTGTATAAAACTTTGTAAATAATCAAAGTTCCCTCTAGAGAAGGGTTAGAGATGTGTTTTAAAATAAATAAATAAAAATGAAAATAGAATTAATAAAAGGCGATATCACAAAGCAATAAGTTGATGGAATTGTAAATGCAGCAAACACATCACTACTTGGTGGAGGAGGAGTAGATGGAGCAATTCATCGTACTGGCGGAAAAGAAATTTTAGAGGAATGTGTAAAAATTAGAAATAGGCAAGGAGGTTGTAAAGTTGGAGAAGCAGTAATTACAAATGCAGGAAAACTGAAAGCTAAGAAAGTGATTCATACGGTTGGACCTAGATGGAATCAAGGGAAATCGGAGGAAGAAATAAAACTGCGAAATTGCTATGTAAATTCGATGAAGCTTGCTGAAGAAAATCAGTTAGAAACTTTGGCTTTTCCAAATATTAGCACAGGAATTTATCGTTTCCCAAAACAATTGGCAGCTGAAATTGCTGTTGAAACAATAAAAAATATAGAATTAAAATATGTGCAAAAAGTTATTTTCGTTTGTTATGACGATGAAAACTTTAAGATTTATGAAGATTTGATTAAAGAATAAATAGCCTTGCAGAATTTGATATGTGTTTTTTATTCCTCTCTTGAGAGGGGTTAGGGGTGTGTTGTTTGTATGGTATTGATTTTTAAGTGGTTAAAAAAATGCTTTTTAGTAAAATACATGATTATTTATTCAAGAGTGCTTAAAATTTTAATAAAGCACATTTCAGATTTTATTTGAAATGTGCTTTTTCACTTTATTGATTTTTTAAAATTTCACCAATTTCAATTAGTTTTATAAACTCACTACGATATCCTTCTTCATCTGTACCTTTTCCTTTTTTGGCAAGTTTTTTAGCAGATTCCCAAGTCGAATTCTTTTTAAATTCCGAATCTCTTAATAACATTCCAACTTCTGCAACAGCTGCAGAGAAATTAAAATTATTGCTTGTATTTTCACTAGCAATAGGATTGTTTTTTACGGTAGTTTCAATTAAAATACTTTTATCTTCTTTTGGTTTTTTATAGCGAAGTTTTAAAGTAATCAAATCATTACTTTTTAAAGCTTCTTCTGTAAGATTTGCTTTTTGATATTTTAAATTGGATTTAATTTCTTTTTCTGTATTTGGAACAATTTCATAAAGTGCAGTTACTGTATGTCCAGAACCAATTTCTCCAGCATCTTTTTTATCATCTTCAAAATCTTCATCGTTTAATAATCTATTTTCATAACCAATCAAACGATATTTTGAAACAAACATTGGATTGAATTCTAATTGAAATTTCACATCTTTTGCAATCGTATGAAAAGTTCCTCCAAATTCTTTGACTAAAACTTTTTTAGCCTCTAAAATATTATCGATATATGCATAATTTCCATTTCCTTTATCTGCAATGATTTCCATTTTATCATCCTTGTAATTTCCCATTCCAAAACCAAGAACAGAAATAGCAATTCCTTTTTCTCTTTCCTTTTCAATCAATTTTTCCATTGCATGATTACTACTTTCTCCAACATTAAAATCTCCATCTGTTGCAAGAATAATTCGATTATTTCCTTTTTTGATAAAATTTTCTTCTGCAATTTTATAAGCCAAACGTAAACCTTCTCCACCTGCTGTCGAACCACTAGCATCAAGACTTTCCAAAGCTTTTAATATTTTATCTTTTTTCTTACAAGAAGTAGAAGGAAGTACTACACCAGAAGAACCAGCATAAACTACTATAGCTACTCTATCTTCTGGACGAAGAGTTTGTAATAATAGTTTTAAAGAAGATTTTAAAAGGGGTAATTTATTAGAAGCAGACATAGAACCAGAAACATCTAAAAGAAATACGATATTAGAAGGAGCTAAGTCTTTTGTTTCAATCTTTTTTCCTTGTAAACCAATGTGTAATAAAAGATTTTCTTCATTCCAAGGTGCTTTTGAAAGTTCTGTATTGATACTGAAAGGTTGCTCTCCTTCAGGATTTTTATAATCATAATTAAAATAATTAATCATTTCTTCAATTCGAACTGCATCTTTTGGAGGTAGTTGATTGTCATTTAAATGTCTACGTACATTACTATAAGAAGCAGCATCAACATCTACCGAAAAAGTGGAAAGTGGGTTTGTTGTTACTTTTTTGAAACTATTTTCGGAGATCGAAGCGTAATTTTCATCTGTTTCTTGAGGGCTATGAGATGAATTAGTTATAACTATTCCAGATGCCTTTCCTTGAAGCATATTTGCGATATTGTTAGTTCTAACTTTTTTTTGAATATCTTTTGCAGAAACTGTAGGAATTCCAGCACAGTAGGTCCTTTTTTTCTTAACATAACCTAAATTTACTTCTTCTAAAGAAGAACTTGATTCTGTTAGAAAAGCATTAATTATACTTTGTTTTTCTACGAGAATTTCTTTGTCTTCATATCCTACAAAGCTAAATACTAAAGTTTGTCCTCTATTGACATGAATAGTATATTTTCCATCGAAATCTGTTTCGGTACCTTTATTAGTACCTTTAATTAATACAGTTGCTCCTGGTAAAGAGCCTGTTTCATCTGAGACTACTCCTGAAATAGTTATTTGTTGTGCTAAAATTATATTGGTAATAAACAATAAAGAAATGAATAGTAATTTTTTTAATTTCATAAAAGTTTTTTTATTAAGATTAATTTTAAGAATTAATTAACAAAAGTCATTCCATCATGAATAATAAATATAATTTAAAAAAAAATCTGAACCTATAGATTGAGATTCAGATTTATATAACGATTTTTATGTTAAAATTATTTCTTTAAAATCTTAATAGTTCCAGATTTATTAGAAGTAATAATATTCATGAAATACATTCCTTTTTCTATTTTATCAAGATGGATATTTTCTTGAGGATTTGCACTTCCTTTTAGTATAGATTTCCCTTTGATATCGAAAATTTCATAAGAGAATTTTTCTGTAGTATTGATTTGAATAAAATTCTCTACAGGATTCGGATAAGCATTAATATTAAAGCTATTTTCAGAAAAATCATCAACATCTAAAACTTTTGCTTCACAATCAGAACCATCGAATGTGAAATCTAAATAATAGTCATGTGCATTGGTATAGTTTATACTCGCATCAGAATAACAACGGATAGGCTTGTTTATTATTGGATTAAAGTCATCAGCTATTTCAGAACTGTCTTCATCAAGAAAAAGAGGTTCCTCAATAGTTGCTCCTAAACCAGAAATATAAGTACCTGTATAATAAATTCCATAGCCATCATCTGGGTAATTTTCAACATCTAACCATTTTCCTTGAATTTTCATTTTAATTCTTTCTTCACCTTCAATTGTTATAGTTTCTTTTTCAAGAACTTTCATAACAACAATATCTTCTCCTTCCATTGTGTTAGCAAGTGGAAAGTCCATGTTAAAAGTATCATCAACTTCTAGACTGAAATCAACCACCATTTCCCAAGAACTTGTACTTTCTTCATAATAATAAAGCTTATTATTTTCTTCATAAGTATACTTGTATAAAGATTCATTTCCATCAGAATCAATTTCCATGATTTTCTTACAAGTTTGACCTTGATATTCTAGTTCTTCAGATACTTCAAATTTTGTATAATGAACTTTTGTAATTTCATAATCATCACCATTATCGATAATTTGATAATCAGCATTGGAATAATACCAATTAGCGCCAACAGGAGCAAATTCTTGGGCAGTCATGCTACCTGATAAAGCAAAAATAGAAGCAATAGCTAAAGTAATTTTTTTCATAATAGTTAATTTTAGAGATTCATATTTAATTTTTGGAATGAACCAAATTTATAAAATATTATGTTAAAAAAATAATTATATATTAATTATTGTAATGCTTTTCGTGCTTTTAATATGTATTTAGCAGTATCTAATGGGCTTATTCCTCTATATTCTTGCTCGATTCCTAATTTATCTTCACATTTTTGATAACCGTGGAATTGACTTGAGAAAATAGCTTTCCCTTTGGATAAGGAACTCAATTTGATTGGAAAATCTAAAGAAGTTGCTACGGGTAAAGTTCCGGTTAATGTAAACTTTTCTCCTTCTATCTCAGGAGATTCCAAAGTTCCTCGCATCTGAACAATTTCACTGGTGATTGAGCCTAAAAATTCTTCAGGAGCAGTGATTTTATAAGAAATATAAGGTTCTAAAAATGTTGTTCCTATTTCTTTCAATCCTTCCATAATTCCCATTGGTGTAGCAATAGTAAAATCTCCAGCTCTAGAATGCACATTATGATCTTCTCCTTCTACCAAAGTTATTTTCAAATCCGTAACTTCCCAACCTTTAATTCCTTGTTTTAAAGCAAAAGGAATCGTTTTTTCTACTTCATTCTGATATTTTTGTAAAACATCATTCACACCAATTTTACTTTCATAAGTTACACCACTTCCAGTTTCTGCTGGTTCTATATGAAATTTCAAAATTGCCCAACAAGGTTTTGGCATCCAATATCGAACAAAACTAAACCCAGCTTTAGAAGGAGTTTCTTTATAAATAACAGTAGGATCTTCAAAAACGGCTTCCACATAATATTCTTTTTCAAGAATATTTTGTAGAATTTCGATCTGCATTTTCCCTAATATTTTAATGTGTAACTCTTTTTCTTCTTTTAGCCATTCTAGATCAAGCGTTGTATCTTCGGAAGAAAGTTTAGTAAGAGCAGCAACCAATTTTGGAAAATCTTTTTCTTCTTTGGGTTTTACTTGTACGGTCAATAACGGTTTGTTTAATTCAATGTTTTCTTGATGATGTAAAGGTTTCGAACCTAAATAATCTCCAATTTTTGCTTGCTCAAATCCACAAATAGCTACTATTTCATTTGTGAAAGCTTCCTGAGAATTTTCAAATTTTGCTCCAGAATTAATTTTTAATTGCCCAACTTTTTCTTCTATATTCTGCGAAATATTTTTGAGAACAGATCTATTTTTAATACTTCCAGAGAAAATTCTAGCAAAACAAATTTTACCTAAATCTTTATGGTGTGAAATTTTAAATATCTGAGCAGAAAGTGCTTCATTTTTTTCTTTATTTAAAGGTAAATATTGAATTACTGCATCCAAAATATTTTCAATACCCATTTGTAATTTTGCCGAACCAAGAAGTATAGGAAGTAAATTTTTATTTCTAGTATTTGTTTTTAATTCTTCTTCTAAATTTTCTTTTGAAATCGTATTTCCATCAAAATATTGCTCCATCAAATCATCATTGAAAGAAACAATTTTTTCTAAAAATTCTGTAGAAGGATTTTCTAATTCATCAAAAATAGCAACAGCATCCAAACCTTCATTTTCTATTTTTTGTAGACTAATATAGTTAGAAGTAAATGTTTTTTCTATTTGTTGTAAAAGAGCGTCAATATCCGCTCCAATTCTGTCAATTTTATTAATAAAAATAAAAGTTGGAATATCTAATTTTTTTAAAGCGTTCCAAATAGTTTCTGTGTGTCCTTGAATTCCTTCAACAGCAGAAACTACCAAAATTGCTCCATCAATAACAGAAAGCGATTTTTCTACATCAAATGCAAAATCCGTATGTCCTGGAGTATCGATAATGTTGATAGTATAATCTTTCCATTCCAAAGTAGAAATAGATGATTTTACGGAAATTCCTCGTTCTTTTTCAATTGCCAAAAAATCGTTATGTGTGGTTCCTTGATCCACATTTCCTAAAGTTCTGATTTTCCCAGCTTTGAATAATAAATTTTCTGTTGTTGAGGTTTTTCCGGCATCTACATGTGCGAAAATTCCAATATTGATGATATTTTTCTGCATTTAATTTGATTTCAAAAGAAGTGCAAATTTAAAATTTATCTTGAAAAATGAAGTCTGAAAGTAATAGAAGAAGTAAGTTTTAACCAAAAAAGAGAAGATCAACTTTTGAAAATTATTGCTTATAAGGTAAAATCCCAAGAACCCATTTATTTAAACATAATTTACCGTAACGTTTTCATTTTTACTTTAAGAGATCTTCTCAATCCTTTAATTTGATGTAAATGTAAATATTTTTTTTTAAGATAATTAATTTTTTTGGAGAAAATTTCGGGTAAAATAAAATGTAAATATCTGTGTATTAATATATTATATTTTAATCTAACCTAAGTTTATGAAAAGGTTTTGATATGTTTATATAATTATATATTCGGTTGATTTATCTAATAAAATAAAATGTTTTTAGTTTTATATTGTAATCTTTTGAAGTAATCAAATATTAATACATGATAGTATTTTAACATGTTATTTATGTTAAAATACTATCAGTTTTAATTATTTGTAAAAATATTTACCGAAAAAAAATATTTTTTGAAAGTTAAATTTGGGTTATTTCTCGGAAAATTCAGGATATAGTAAATAGTTTTTCCTTATTTTTTTAAACTGTCTAGTTTTTACAATCCATGAAGCTCGAATGTCAATAACTGCATCTTGATCTTTTATTTGTTGCATCAAGATATCATTACCAGCTAATTTGTTGAAGAAATTATTTTTTAAGAAAAATGTCTCTTTATCTTCTGTTTCATTATAAGCGTCCGTTAGCCAGTTTAAGTTTATTTTAGAAAGCATTTTTCGATCCGATAGATCTTTTCCAAAACAAACTTTTCCATTATGTTTAGGATATTTTGCTCCTTCGTTTGGTCTTGGTTCAAAAGAGAAAGGATATTTATCAGCTGGTAAGAATGGAGAACCATAAATCTGAAATTGCTCATTAGTTCCTCGTCCGCAACTTACATTAGTTCCTTCAAAAAAACATAAACTAGGATAAAGATTAATAGCTTTTGCATTTGGTAAGTTTGGCGAAGGTTTGATCGGTAATTCATAAATAGAATCACGATTATAGTTTTGTAAAGGAATCACCGTTAAATCACATTTGTATTCACTATCCATCCAATCTTCACCATTAATCATATTTGCATATTCTCCAATCGTCATTCCATAAACTACAGGAACTGGATGCATTCCTACAAAAGATGAAAACCCTTCTCTCAAAACAGGTCCATCAATATAATGTCCGTTCGGATTTGGTCGATCTAATACAATTACTTCTTTTTGCAAATCTGAAGCAGCTTCCATTACATAATGTAGTGTAGAAATGTAGGTGTAAAAACGAACTCCCACATCTTGAATATCAAAAAGTAAAATATCGATATCTTCTAAATCTTTCGCTGAAGGTTTTTTGTTTTTTCCGTAAAGAGAAATAATAGGCAAGTTGGTTTTAGTATCTATACTATTCGAAACTTTTTCTCCAGCATCTGCTTTTCCTCGAAATCCATGCTCTGGAGCAAACACTTTTTTCACATTTATATGTAAACTCAAAAGCGTATCGACCAAATGAGTGTAACCTCCATTTTGATTTTTTACAACCGAAGTTTGATTTGCGACAACAGCAATGTTTTTCCCTCGAATTTTAGACATATACGCATCCAGATTACTGGCTGCAATGACTAATTCTGGTTCTTTATTTTTTTTATTTTGGGCATTACATGAAATCAGTAAAAAAAATAGTGTTGTAACCAACAAGAAATATGTATTTTTGAAACTAAATTTAAGCATTATAAAAATTGAATTACGAGTTATTTTTAGCAAAACGAATAATAAAAGATAAAAAGTATAAAAATAGTGTATCTACACCAATTATAAAAATTGCAATCCTTGCAATTATACTAGGAATGGTGATTATGCTAATCTCAATTGGAGTTACACTTGGTCTTCAAAATAAAATCCGCGAAAAGCTTTCTGGATTCAATGGTCATATTCAGATTGTTAACTTCGATGCGAATAATTCGGATATTACATTGGTTCCTATTTCAAAAAATCAAAACTTTTTTCCAGAATTTGAGAATGTTGAAGGAATCAATAGAATTCAACCGTATGCTACCAAACCAGGAGTGATTCGCACAGAAACAGATTTCGAAGGAATTTTAGCTAAAGGTGTGGATAGCACATATAATTGGGATTTCTATAAAGATATTCTGGTAGAAGGAAGATTACCAGATTATTCTACAAAAAGATTAAACCAAGAAGTGCTTATTTCAAAGAAAATATCAGAAAGACTTGGTATCAATTTAGGAGATAAATTCAGCACATTTTTTGTAAAGAAAAACTTGAATAAGCCTCCAAATATTAGAGCATATAATGTAGTTGGAATTTACGAAGCAAATCTAGAAGAATTAGACAAAAACATCATCATTACAGATTTACGAGATATCCAAAGAATGAATAAATGGAAACCAGATCAAATTGGTGGTTTCGAAGTTTTTATTGATGATTTTGATCAAATTCAACAAAAGAACAGTGAGATTTATGATCAAATCAGTTCAGAGTTAAATGCGATAAGTATTGTAGATAAATTTGCAAATATAATTGACTGGATAGTTTTAATAGAGAAAAACACAATTGTAATTATCTGTATCATGATTCTTATTGCAGGAATCAACATGATCACAGCCTTATTAGTTCTTATTTTAGAAAAAACAAATATGATTGGAGTTCTAAAATCACTTGGAGCAAATAATACAAGTATCCGAAAAGTCTTCTTATATAATGCGACATATTTGATTCTAATCGGACTTTTCTGGGGAAACCTTATCGGGTTAGGAGTTTTATTTTTACAACAAAAATTCAACATCATTACATTAGATCCGAAAACATATTACGTAAAATCGGCTCCAGTATTTATAGAATGGTACCATGTTGTATTTTTAAATATCGGAACACTAGTTCTTTGTTTCATAATGTTACTTTTACCATCCTATATTATTACAAAAGTAAATCCGGTAAAAGCTATTAAGTTTCAATAAAAAATATTTAGAATCTGTTTAAATTTATATCAAAAAAATTTAAACAGATTCTAAGACATAAAAGGTTCTGTTTTATCATTCTCAACAGAATCTTTTAAAACATACATAAGATGTCCCCAATCTGTGTTGCATTTCGCAACACTTGGGCTGTCTTCTTTCCAATTCGTATGTTCCAATCGTACCAACGTTTTTCCGTCTTCAATAGTTTTTAATTTAAAATACAAATACGTATCTGTCCATTCCGCATTCTCCCCAATACATCGAAATTTCACAATAGTATGCTCTTCCTTTTCAATTATTTTTAGCAGAAAAATCACTGAATGATTATTAAATCCAAGCGTGAAAACATGATTGTTTACAGAATAACTAACATCACTTGTCCACCAAGATTTAAAACCATCAATCGTCGTAATTTTATTGTAAACAATATCAATATTCCCTTTAATTATAATCTGATGTTTTAGAGTTCTCATCGAAAAAGCATTTTAAATTAAATATACTTGAAGTTAAGGAATATTTTCCTCAGACTCTAGTCTCCAAATAAATTTTAAGAATACTTAAAGAATCAAAAAATAAATAATCACATTTCTTTTGATAAAGTTCCTTACTCAGCTTACAGGATTGCTACATAATTATTGAATTGAAATTTATTTTTAATCGATTCATTTTCTTCGAACTCAATATTATTTCCCCTCTCGAGAGGGGTTAGGGGTGTGTTCATTAGACTAAACTAAATCCACACAACAGAATTCAAACATGATAATATTTTATGAATTATTAATAATTTGGGCAAAACCCTATCGGGTCGGGCTTTCCGTTTTTAGTTTTGTTTTTTTAGAAAAAGAAATTCTAAGAAAATCCGTGGGCTTCTAAGGTCGCCTCCGTTTTTCAAGAATTTCTAATTTTCAAAAAAACAAAAGCTAACCACTACAATCCCTTTTGCATAAAAATATTTCCAAAAAGACGAATTGAAAATTTATATATTATCACGATTAATTTTGTATTTAGATTTACAGATTATCAAATTCCCCTCTTGAGAGGGGTAAGGGGTGTGTTATAAAATAATTAATACTCTCTCATAAGATCTCAAACACGGTAATTTCTATTAAAGAAAAAACGACAACCCTTCCAATCCACAAAACTAGCGCAAACCAACAAAAACCCGTATCTTCGTAGCGTTAAAAACTACCAGGAAAAGAATGAATACATATTCAGCAAAAACATCTATTGGATATTTAAAAGGAATTGGAGCAGCAAAGGCAGAATTACTAAATTCTGAACTTAGAATATTTACATTTGGAGACTTATTAAACTTTTTCCCAAATCGATATATCGATCGAACAAAGTTTTTTAAAGTAAACGAATTGCAACCCAATACTGCAGAAATCCAACTGGTAGGAAAAATTATTCGTGTACAAGAAATAAAACAAAAAAGAGGAAGTCGTCTGGTAGCAACTTTTCAAGACGAAACAGGAAATTTAGATTTAGTTTGGTTCCGTGGTGCAAAATGGTTGAAAGATAGTATCAAAACAAATACACCTTATGTGATTTTTGGAAGAATCAATTTCTTCAAAGGAACTTTCAGTATGCCACATCCAGAAATGGAATTGCTTTCTGAACATAAAAATAAACTAGGTTCGGCTATGCAAGCGATTTATCCTTCTACAGAAAAACTTTCTTCGAGAGGAATTTCAAATAAAGTAATCTCGAAATGGATTCATCAATTACTTTCTGATATTGGTAATAAAATTCAAGAATCTTTACCAGAAGAAGTAATTAAGAACAATAATCTTTTAGAAAAAAAACAAGCTTATTTAAATGTTCATTTCCCAAAGAACTACGATCTTCTTACAAGAGCACAATTCCGATTAAAGTTTGAAGAACTTTTTTATATCCAGATGCAATTATTGCTGAAGAAAAGTACAAGAAAAGCCAAAAATAAAGGATATTCTTTTGATAATATTGGAGATAATTTTTTAGGATTTTACAATAATAATCTTCCTTTCGAATTAACAGGAGCACAAAAACGTGTTTTGAAAGAAATTCGAAAAGATATGTCAAACCCAATCCAGATGAATCGTTTGTTGCAAGGTGATGTAGGTTCTGGAAAAACAATCGTCGGACTTTTAACAATGCTAATTGCTTTGGATAATGATTTTCAAGCTTCCCTTATTGCTCCAACAGAAATTTTAGCAACACAGCATTTTCAGTCGATCCAAGATTTATTAAAAGAAACAGATATTAAAGTTCGTTTACTTACTGGTTCAACTAAAACCAAGGCCAGACGAATAATTCATGAAGAAATCGAGTCGGGAGAAACACATATTTTAATAGGAACACATGCTGTTTTGGAAGATAAAGTTAAATTCAAAAATCTAGGATTAGCTATTATCGACGAACAACACCGTTTTGGAGTAGAGCAACGTTCAAAAATGTGGATGAAAAACGAACTTCCTCCACATGTTTTAGTGATGACAGCAACACCAATTCCAAGAACACTTGCAATGAGTGTTTACGGAGATTTAGATGTTTCAGTTATTGACGAACTTCCTCCAGGGCGTAAAGCAATTGTTACAGCGCATCGTTATGACAATCACCGATTGAGTGTTTTTAAGTTCATGCGTGAAGAAATAGAAAAAGGAAGGCAAGTTTACGTTGTGTATCCACTGATCGAAGAATCAGAAAACATGACTTACAAAGACCTGATGGATGGTTACGAAAGTATTGTTCGTGAATTTCCTCTACCAAAATACAGTGTGAGTATTGTTCATGGAAAAATGAAACCACAAGACAAAGATTACGAAATGCAACAATTTTCAGAAGGGAAAACACAAATCATGGTTGCAACCACCGTAATCGAGGTAGGAGTAAATGTACCAAATGCATCTGTGATGGTTATAGAAAGTGCCGAGCGTTTCGGTCTTTCACAATTACACCAGCTTCGCGGGCGTGTTGGGCGAGGAGCAGAGCAAAGTTATTGTATCCTGATGACAGGAAGTAAACTTTCTAGCGATGGTAAAGTTCGTATGGAAACGATGGTTAAAACAAATGATGGTTTCGAAATTGCTGAGGTAGATCTTAAACTTCGTGGACCAGGAGATTTAATGGGAAAACAACAAAGTGGTGTATTAAATCTAAAAATAGCAGATATTGTAAAGGATAATCAAATTTTAATGCTTGCACGTCAAACAGCTCAAGAAGTTCTCCAAGACGATTACAATCTTCAAAAAGAAAAAAATCGAATCTTAGTAGCAACCCTTTCAGAAATTATGAAGAAAAAAACACTTTGGGCAAACATTAGCTAGAAAACAAAATAGGTGTAAAGCTTATCAAATTCCTTTCACTAGAGTAGGGGTGTCATATACTTTAAATAATAATAGCCTGGCGCACTTTTATAAAGTGTGCCCATTGGTTCTATTATTTTTGTGTAGTCAAGATTTATATAATCACGCCAGCTAACATCTAATTTATAAAAATAGCAGAATTTAATGACTCTACCTTTTCGAAATAAGGTCAGGCATGTGTTTTCAAAATAATTAAAATATTCTCACAAAATTTCAATCACAATAACACCTTTATTATATATAATTAAAATTAGGGCGTTCCCCTTCGTCAAAACTTCGGGTCGGGCTTTCCGTTTTTAGTTTTGTTTTTCAAAAAAAGAATTTCTAGGTCATCCGTTGGCTTCCGTTGGTCGCCTCCGTTTCCCAAGAACTTCTAATTTTTGAAAAACAAAAGCTAACCACTCCAATCCCTAACGCAAAAAACAAATACATTATAATAGTATTACCTACTATATATAATAGGTACATAATTCAAAACAAAACGGTGGTTGAGCGTAGTCGAAACCAAAAAACTCCCCTCCTTTAAAAGGAGGGGTAGGGGGTGGTTAAATTTTTTCACACCCAACTCACTGAAAACCAAACCCTCTCCAAAAACAATCAAAAATAAATGCAAAAACTTCATAAAAACACTTGCAGGAACGAATAATTCACGTACATTTGCATCCGCTAAAACAAACAAAGGTAACGGCGTTT
>NZ_JADOTV010000025.1 GCF_015767245.1 Aureivirga sp. CE67 | reverse complement strand
ACTTACACCTTCTGGAAAATAATTGCACACCTAACACTTGGTTTTCTATTCAAGAATTTGCATTTTTGGAATTTATTCAAACCTTGCGGTTGGTGTGCACCTGCTCATGCAGGGCACACACAAAGTGTAAATCATAAAGCTTGCCGCGGGCGCAACACAAGATTCATGACTTACACAAACCGTCAGACTGCGCAAAAACTCAGAGTTTTACTAGCATAAAATTTTAAAAAATCGTAAATTTAGAGAAGCAAAAACTTCTCTTTTTTTATGGATTTTCAAAAAGGTATCGACAGGCATCAATTACAGATGTTTGATTTAAATTCTATGGTTTGCTCGGATTCTTGGGCTCGGATTGTAGATTTATTCGTGGAAATTCTTCCACTATCAGAATTAGGTTTTCAAGATATTTTAGCAAAAGAAGGCAGACCACCATTTCATTCTTCCGATTTATTAAAACTCTACATTTACGGTTATAAAAAAGGAATTCGTTCTTCTAGAAAATTAGAAGAAGCCTGTAAAATCAATATTGAAGTGATGTGGCTTTTGAATGGACTCAGACCAAGTGCGAGAACCATTGCTTATTTTAGAAAAAATAATGCGGAAGCTTTTGCGAAAACATTTCGGTTTTTCGTGAGTTTATTGAAAGATTGGGATTTGATCAAAGGAGAAACTATTGCGATAGATTCCTTTAAAATCAGAGCACAAAATAGTTTGAAAAATAATTTTAATGAAAAGAAAATCAAACGCCATTTTGAATATATTGACCAGAAAATAAACGAATATCAAGAAGCTTTAGATAAAGCAGATTCGGAGCTAATTAAAGAAGAGATCTCATCAAAAATTGAAATCCAAAAAAAGAGAAAAGAAAAATACCAAGCAATAGAAAAGCAGTTAATTAAATCTGGTGAATCACAAATTAGTTTGATAGATTCAGATGCTCGTTCGGTGGTTTTACATCGAAATATTGTCAATGTTGGTTATTGTGTGCAAGCTGGTTGTGATGCAGAATACAAGCTTTTTGTCAATAATTCGACAGGAACTGTAAACGATACGCATGCGCTTTCGCCAATGGCTTTGGATGCTAAGAAATTATTGGAAGTGAAAAAAATGAATGTGATTGCGGACAAAGGTTATACCACAGGAAAACATATTGCGATTTGTGATGAAAATCAGATTCAAACTTTTTGTTCGCCTAAAGAACATTCTTCCGCAAAAAATGGTTTATTTGACATGCAAATTTTTGAATATAATTCAGAAAAAGATTGTTACACTTGTCCGAATAATCAGATTTTAAAAACAAATGGAACTGTTTATAAAAAAGGAAATCATAAAGTAAAACATTATAAAAATAGACAAGCTTGCAAAGAATGTCCGATTCGTGAAAAATGTACCACAGCAAAAAATGGACGTTATATTGAACGTTCGATTTATCAAGAAGCTTTAGAAAATAATGAAAAAAGAGTTAAGCAGAATCCAGAGTATTATCGGCAACGACAGCAAGTAACCGAACATCAATTCGGAACTTTAAAACGGCAATGGGGTTTTACTTTTACCCTGATGCGAGGTAAAGAAAATGTACTTTCGGAAGTGAATCTTATGATGGTTTGCTACAATCTGCTACGTTTAAAACAAATTTTCGATATAGAAGATCTGAAAAATAGGTTGAAAAACCTTGTTTCTTACTTTTTAGAGCAAATAATACTTGTTTTAAGCCGTTTTAAAATATATTATTCTTCAATGTATTTTACTATTGTTTGAATTATTCAAAATTAAAATATTCTTAAATTTGATTTATTTATGTTAAAAGACTAGTTTTAACGAAAATTATGGAGTTTGTGCGCAGACTCCCGTTGTGGTGCATATCAGAAAAATAAAAAAAAGAAATTAAAAGAAGAAAATTAAATGGAAAAGAGAGATTTATTAAAAGAGGAATTTGAACAATTAGGTAAAGTTTTAGGTGAGATTTTTTCAAATTTCATGAAATTAAAAGAAAAAGGTAATGCTTCAATTTCAATTAATACTTCAAATGAAAATTTAAAAAAAGAACTTGATTTAAATATTTCTGAAATATTAGAATTAAATAAACAGAAACTAAAAGAATATTTAAAAGAGAAAAAAATAAACCTTGAGAATATTGAAATATTGTCTAAATATTTTGAAGAAGTAGGAGTTTTAAATTTGAAAACGAATAAAGTTGAAGCCGAAAAATATTTATTGAAAGCGACTGAATTAATTGAAATATTTGAAGAACAAACCAGAAGAATATCATTCGAATTTATTGAAAGAAAAAATAGAATAGAAAAATTGAAAAGAATTTAACGCACCACAACAAAGAACTGAGTTAAAAATCAAGTAAAACAATCTTAAAGTTTATACAATATTTATCTAAGCATATCAGAATACTATTTTGATATACTTTTTTTATTTTCAATCTATTTTCCAATTTCTATTTCAACACAGAAACATAGCTCTCATCATAAGGAATAGTGATTATAAAAATCAATTCTTAATATCTGATGTAAGCTATTTTATTCTTCTAGGTATTTTACTATTGTTTAAATTATTCAAAATTAAAACATTCTTAAATTTGATTTATTTGTGTTAAAAGACTAGTTTTAACGAAAATTATGGAGTTTGTGCGCAGACTCCCGTTAGCGGTAATTGAAAAAAATAAAAAATGGAAGATTTTGAAAATTGAAATATTGAGATTAATATTCGGTTTAATGTTTTTGTTGAGCATGATTCTTTTGAGAATAAATGTAACTGACTGGATAATAATAAATGTTATAATTAATTGGTTATGGAACTCAATGCAAACGAATAAAATAACTTTTGAATTAAAATTGAGTAATAAAGAAAATATTTTATCGAATTTTAATAAATCAATGTCTTTATTAGTAGTTATTCCTGTATTGATTATTGCATTTTTATCTACATCGTTTTTTATAAGAATTATAATGGCTCATTTATATCAAGGAATTGCATTAATAACAATTGTCACATTTATAATTTCGATGATTATAAATATCATGATATGGAGTAAATTATTAAAAGTTAGAAAGAAACTAATTAATTGGAAATTAATATTGTCGATTATAGTATATCCTATAGGAGTTTTATTGATTGAAAATGAATATAATAAAATAGAAAAAACCGCTAACAAAGCGTAAATCACAAAACATGCCGCAGGCGCAACACATGTTTCGTGACTTACACAAACCGTCAGACTGCGCAAAAACTAACAGTTTTACTAGCATAAAATTTTAAAAAATCGTAAATTTAGAGGAGCAAAAACTTCTCTTTTTTTATGGATTTTCAAAAAGGTATCGACAGGCATCAATTACAGATGTTTGATTTAAATTCTATGGTTTACTCAGATTCTTGGGCTCAGATCGTCGGTTTATTCGTGGAGATTCTTCCACTCGAAGAATTAGGTTTCCAGGATATTTTAGCAAAAGAAGGCAGACCGCCATTTCATTCTTCAGATTTTTAATTAAAAAACCTATATTCCTATTTTTTTGGAGCAAATAATACTTGTTTTTAGCTTTTTTTAAATCTTTTTATTCTTCAAAGCATTTCAATATTGTTTAATTTATTCAAAATTAAAACTCTCTTAAACTTGATTTATTTGTGTTAAAAGACTAGTTTTAACGAAAATTATGGAGTTTGTGCGCAAACTCCCGTTAGCAGCAATTGAAAAAAAATGAAACTAAGAAAAATATTTATATTGATAATTTTAATTATAACATTAACTTCTTTAACTAAGAAAAAATACTTTGAAGGAGTTATAACTTATAATGTTGAAACAATTATTTTAAAAGAAAGTTCTTATTCTGATTATTTAAAAGAAAGGTATGGAACTTCAATGAAATTTTATTGGGGTGAAAATGGAAATTTATTGAGAAAAACTTTTGGTAATCAAGCAGGTTTAGATTATTCATTATATATTCAAAAAGAAAATACATTTTATGTGAAATATAAAGGGGTAGATACTCTTTATTATTATAGTGGATTGACACAAGACAATGAATTATTACAAACAATTGAAGATGAATCAGAACCAATATTAAACCAAAAGTGTAAAAAAATAGAGTTAAAGTTGAAAAGCAAATTTGATGGTAAAGAATTTATTTCCGAATATCATTATTCCAAGAACCAAAAGATTAATTATAAACTTTATCAGAATTTAAATGATGGATTTGCAAATATTATTTATAAAACAACTAAATCTCCTTATTTAAAACTTAAATTAATTTTTGATGAAATTATAATGACATATAAAGCTGAAAAAATTGAAGAAATAGAATTAGACGAAAATATATTTAAAATAGACAATAAATTACCAAGAAAAAAACATTTATAAAACTGTTGCCAACAAGCGTAAATCACAAAACATGCCGCAGGCGCAACACATGTTTCGTGACTTACACAGACCGTCAGACTGCGCAAAAACTAACAGTTTTACTAGCATAAAATTTTAAAAAATCGTAAATTTAGAGAAGCAAAAACTTCTCTTTTTTTAGGCATTTTCAAAAAGGTATCGACAGGCATCAAATACAGATGTTTGATTTAAATTCTATGGTTTGCTCCGATTCTTGGGCTCAAATCGTCGGTTTATTTGTGGAGATTCTTCCACTCGAAGAATTAGGTTTCCAGGATATTTTAGCAAAAGAAGGCAGACCGCCATTTCATTCTTCCGATTTTTAATTAAAAAACCTATATTCCTATTTGTTTGGAGTAAATAATACTTGTTTTTAGCTTTTTTAAATCTTTTTATTCTTCAAAGCATTTCAATATTGTTTAATTTACTCAAAATTAAAACTCTCTTAAATTTGATTTATTTATGTTAAAAGATTAGTTTTAACGAAAATTGTGGGGTTTGTGCGCAGATTCCCGTTGTAGCACATTTTAAAAAATCATAAATGAGAAAATTATTAGTGATTATAATATTAATTTTGAGTAATTCTCTTAATTTTTATTGTCAAAATTATAATGTAAATAATTTGGAGTTTTTACAAGATGAAATTCCACAGGGTAAATTTAAATATGAATTATTTTTATCTGAATGGGGAGGAAGAATGAACAATGTTTCTTGTGATGTAATAATTGAGGGAAATAAAATAAAAGTATTGAAAAACTCAGAAACAAATTTAACTGGAGCTTTAATTTTAACCCAAGGAATTATATTAAAACACAAGTCAGGAGTATGGATTATAGGAGAGAGTAAATCAGATGAAAATGCTGAAGAAATAGGAGGATGTACAGGTGGTCCAATACCAATTGATTTTATTAAAAAAGAAATAGAATGGTGTTGAAAAAATAAATGAAAATATAACGTTCTACAACAAAGTACAAAAAGCACCCTTCGGGTCGCTGCGCTACTTTTTATACAAAACGTTACAGCCAATTATCCTAAACATTCTGCAAATAGTCAAAAAAATTAAATGAGAAAAAAACTAAAAATTACATTTCTTACTATAATGTCATTTGTTCTGTTGCTTTTAACACTTCTTTCTATTCAATATACACCTATTTACGTTTATCGACTCATCACGATGAATATAGCGGATGTTTATGATTATAAAAATTTTGAAAACCATAAGATTCAGGGAGCGGAAAGTACCAATACATTCATTTTTAAGCCTAAAGAGAAATATATTGAATCACTATTTGGGGAACTGGTAACTAAAACTGGATTTAATAGCTTTCAAGAGTGGGCTATTGAATCTCAAACTACTGCACTTATTGTTATACAACGAGATACAATCGTTTATGAAAAATATTTTAATGGTTTTAGTAGAGATTCTTACTTTCATTCTCAATCTGTAGCAAAGTCCTTTATTTCATTTTTAATAGGAGCTGCTATTGATGATGGTCTAATTAAAAGTATAGATGACCCAATAACAAATTATATTCCTGAACTTTTAGAGCGAGATTCAAGCTTCCAAAAAATAACCATCAAAGATTTATTAGAAATGCGTTCTGGACTTGAGTATAATACCAGTCATATACCCTTTACTAATATTCATTCTCCTTGGCATGATGAAGCAGTTGGCTATTACCACCCTAATGTTCGAAGGCTGCTACTTGAGAATGTAGGGATTGCTTCTGAACCAGGAAAAAGTTTTCAATATTCAAATTACAATACAAGCTATTTGGGATTGATTCTTGAAAGGGCTACTAAATTAACTGTATCAAATTATCTAGAGAAGAAATTATGGTCAAAAATAATGGAGTATGATGCACTTTTTTCTATAGATAGCCAAGAATCAAATTTTGAATATATGCCAAGTCGTTTGATTGCCCGAGCTATTGATTATGCTCGTTTCGGTCAGTTAATGCTAAAAGAAGGAAATTGGAATGGCAATCAGATTATATCAAAAGATTGGGTTCTTGAATCAACCAGAGAAAACAAATTAATTTCTAGGGATATATACCCAAAATGGTTTGGAAGAGGTGAGAAAAGAATTTACTATAGCTATCAATGGTGGGGGCATGTAAATGAAGACGGTTCTTTTCATTTTTATGCAAATGGAAATCTTGGGCAAAATATTTACATTATACCTAAGAAAGAAACAGTAATTGTTCATTGTGGTAATTCACTTCAATATTACAGTAGTGATTTTGATTTATGGGATGTTGCTTTACAGTTGAATTAACAAATAAAAACTGGCTGTAATACACTGTATAAGTAATAGCGGTTTAAGTGACATGACAATAATAAAATATGAAAACTTTAATCCTTATTCTAAATTTAAAATAAAATGAATCAACTAAAATTCTACATCATATTAATATTTTCGATTTATAATTCAGTTGCTCAAAATACAAATGAAAGTATAAATGATTTAAAGTTTGATATCGAAAAAAGTAATATTCATAATCCTCAAGAGGAAATAACGGAACTAAAAATAATTAATAGTAATAATAAAATTATATTCAAAAAAAGAATAAAATTCAAAAGGTGGGATTGTAGTAGCGAATCTTTACAATTATCAAAATATGAAATTAATAATGACACACTTACATTTTACACTTTTTGGTGTAGAAAAGGAGATTCACCAATAAGACCTTATGGAGCTAGGATTCAAAAATATATTTATAATTCAGAAGAGTTTAAGGTTATAGAAGCTGAAATTTATATAGAAACAACAGATATTAATTGGGAAGAAAATAAAGGAATTAAATATTTATTTGAAAAACCAAAAAATGAAAAAGAAAGGAAATATTTTTCAAGCTATATTAGATCTGTAGAAAAAGAATATAATTCAAAATTTGTTTATGGAAAGAAAGCTGATAGACTCATAAAAGAGGTTAAAGAGAAATTAAAGATTGAGATTAGAAAAGAAACTTCAGATTGGTTTAAATTTAAAAATTCAGTTAGAATTAAAATATAAAAGCTCATAAGAAAGAACAGAGTTAAAAACCAAGTAAAACAGTCTTAAAGTTCATACAATATTTATCCAAGCATATTAAAATAGTATTTTGATATGCTTTTTTGTTTATTTCTAAAAGTTCATTTACATTTGAACATCTGCTGCTATGGAAATTTAAAATTTACAGAAATTTTATAGTAAAGGTATAATAGAAATAACAGGAATTCCTGTTATGGGTATGTTGGCAGACATAAAAACATAAATATGATTAGAATCAAATTGAATTGTGGAAGAGAAGTTAAAGTTGACGGATTCCAATTCGGATATACATATGGAGGGTTATTAGAGGGTTCACCAAATGAAAGAATGAATAAAAGCATTTTCGATAGGACTACTTATCCTTCTAACTGGGGTTCAAGAAAACTTTTGAAAATCCAACCAGACAAAAATGATTTCAAAAACGGATTAAAACCAACCTATTACATTGTTTGGTTGCATTCGAATGAGCCAATTAACCCAGAGTTTCATGGTTCTGAATTGGTTGTAATTTGGTTTGGCGATTTACCCAACGGGAAGATAGTTGAAAATATAATCCAAAATGGTGTGGAAAATATAAATTGGAATGACAATGCTCAAGATTTTGAGTATTAAGAATATAAACGAACTACTAATACTTTGTAAAATGCATTAAAACGCATTTTGTATTAACTGTTGTAAGTAAACTGAAAAATTAACAGAATAATATGGCTAAAATTCCGATTGAAGTAGAGAAGATTAAGAGATTTGAAAGAGGGTTTGGTGTAGATGATGATAATGGAAAAGAAATAACAGAATTTATTGTTTCTGTAAGAGAGAAAGGATATAATTGGGATAAAACATTTCGATGTAATTTAAAAGAATTAACTAAATTAAGAGATGAAATTTCAAAAATTGTCGATTCAACTACAACATCTGAAAAATTAAATATTACTTCAGAAAAAGGAAATATTTTAGACAAGTATTTCAAAGAAGATGAATTGTGTAAAAATTGTAAATACAAATTAACTCATAACTGTGTTACATGTGTGTTTGAATTACAAAGTCCTTTAGAAAGAAAACTATTTCTTGCCTTAAATAACGAATTTGTGAAGTTTCAAGTTCAGTACCCAATGAATTGGTATGGAGATTATATTTCAATAGAAGGGAAGTCATATGATAATCCAAAGAATAACTATAAAGATGTTCTTACAATTGCTGATTTTTATATTGAAAAAAGAGGTGTGAAATTATGTGTTTATACGGATGGTCATACTTATCACGAAAGAACAGAAGAACAAGCGCAAAGAGATAAGAGGATTGATAGAAAACTTCAAGAATTAGGGTATAATGTTTTAAGATATACTGGTAAAGAAGTAAATGAAAATATTGAAAAAATAGTATTAGAAATTAAAAATTGGATAGAAATGCCAACTTACATAAACCGATAGCCGTAATTCCCTTCATTTCGGGAAAAAAAAATAATCTTTTTAAGCAAAGATTATACGAAAGAAAAAGAGAAAAAAGACATCTGTAAATCAGAATTGCTAACCATTGATTTTTAAAGTATTATATAGAGTTATGAAAAATATCACAATAATAATTTTACACTTGGTTCTATTCTCGTGTTCTGGAATTTTTGTAGACAACTCAAACAACAATAAAGGAATGCCATTTAATGAAATAGAAATACTTAAGCAATTAGATTTAGCTTTCAATCAAACACCAAGTGAATACTATCCACAAGGACGACCTGTAGACATCAAATACAATTTTTTCCTTGACTTGGAACACGGTTATTTTGAAACTGCTGGTAGTAAAATTCACTTATTTGCTGATTCAACAAGGTGGGCTATTGTATTTGAGAAAAGTGGGTACCAAAATCGCGTAACTTCTGCCGAAATAGAATTGAACTATGTAGGAAATTGTATTGACTATCCGATTGATAAATATCCTAAAAGAAACTACATTACTAATTCAAGTCGTGTATTTCTAATCGACCCAACTGAATTTGAGAGGATTGAGAATAAGGAGGGTGATGAAATGGAAACATTTGAACTAATCGGACAGGACATTAAAGAAATTAAAATCCGTGATAAATATGTTCCTTTTGACAACAACTACTTAAACTATGAAAAAGTAGGGATTGAAATCTTTGATTATGACAACCCGAAAAAACTGATTGGCTTTGGAGACTTCATAAGATATTTACACGAAACAAATCCTTCGTTATTATGTGCGACAGAAAATGAAATACGTGAACATATCCCAAAAGACATTCCAAAACTTATGACAATTGATGAGTTTCATTTTGTTAGTGCGTACGAGAAAATAAATCCACCAAGTCAACAAGAAACCTATAAGCTAATTGCAAAGATCTTGACAACGAGAGATTCTTCAAATTGGAAACCAACTCAAAAAGCAAACAATAGTTGGAAAAATTGGGAGTCAGGAAATTTATAAAAAGAAAAACAGCTAACATTGTATATGAAATCATAGCTCCTTGCGGGATGCTATGTTCATATACTAAATATTTGCAATAAGTATCCAAACTAAAAAAATCCTATGAAAATCAGAAAGAATAAAGAATACATACGAAAACAGATACTGTTGAAAATTAAATATTATCGAAATTCTAGAGGAATAACATTTTTCGATGATTCAAATAATATACTAAAAGAGAAGTATAATCTTGAAAGTAATGAATTAGAAGTCGCTCTAATAAAATTTAACAGAAGACGAAAAATACTGTTGACGACCAAAAATATCTATTATTTAGACAAAAATAATATCCAAAAGATAGTTGGAGAAAATATAGATCGATTTGATTTTATGGAATTTATTAATGGAGAAAAGATAATAGAAGAAAAATCAAGACTAAAAAACTTTTTTTTAAGATTTAAAATACACTTTCGTATTGGAACCTATAGAATTGTAGAAAAAAATAACTCATTTATTGAATTAAAAATATGGAAGACAAATTTAGCAGACTGTTTGGATGAAGGAATAAAGAATCTAAAATTTGTTGCAACAAAATATGAAGGAATATAATTTAGTTTTAATATGGTGTATAAAACATAGCTAATATTCTTTAACTGTAAAGTTTGTTTATATTTAGAAAGTTCACCAAATTTTTAAATTTGGTTTCTAAAAAGAGAAAAATTAAAACAAAATATAAAATTCGGCTTTGTGTTAATCCGAAAAGTCAGTGTTTTTTTGCACGCTACGTTTCATACACAAGACCGTTAGGTACACATTAGGAAAATGAAAAATATAATTTACATATTGACTGTCTTGACATTTTTTGGATGCGATAATGCAGAGAAAAAAGAAAATACTGCTACATCTGTTAGAATGGAACTTGTTCCTGAACCTGATAAAGACCTGAGAGAAGAATATGAGAAGTCAATTGAAAAAGATTTAGATCCAATTTCTTCTACCACTTGTTTGGGAAAAATTGAAGATTTTTTGAACCTAAAAGATAAAGAACTTCAAGAAGATTTTTTTTCAAAACTTGATTCAATAAGAAAGGTGCAATACCTTAACAATGATCAAGATACTTCAATAATGGTCGACTTGACACCAGAATATTTGATTGAGTTTCTCGCTGATATTAGCTTAGACTCATTAACTGCGAATAAACAGTTCGAAAAAGAGTATCATTTTAATATTGCTCCAAAGGAATACACAGACCCTCAGATTTGTAAGGATAAAATTGCTGTGCGTTTTGATGCGGAGAATTGCTCGTTTAGACTGAAAATTTACAACACCTTTTTGGTAGAACCTGATTGGTGTACAGAATCAATGGTTGTTTATGGATTCAAAATAAAAAATGACAAAATCGTTGACTTTTGGAGACAAGAAGTTGGTTGAAAAAAACTTTTAATAACAAAAGCTAAAAAAGTATTATAATTTTTTTAGCTCTAACATTATTAAAAAATAGATGAAACCAGACATTGAAATAATATGCCCTAAATGTTTAAAGAAAGCTGCCTTTTTTTCTGCAAGCGTTATAAGATGGACAATGGTTGTACCAGACATTAATGGAAAGGTTATTTGTGGTTCTTGTGGATTGAATAAGGACCATCAATTTACTCCAAAAGACTATTATTACTCAATATCAGTGGGTAAAAGATTTTTATATGCTAGAACATTTGAAAATCTAAAAGATTTGTATGTGTACTTTAAAGAAGATAAAAGATTAAATGGAGATCCTGAATTAGATTTCCCTAAAACATTTTATGAAAATCGTATGGTAATTGTAAGTAAGATAGAAAAACTGATTGATAACGAAATAAAAAGTTGCTAACAAAAGCTGAACTGGATTAAAACGCAGCTTAGTCAAAACGTTGTATGTTATTGAAAAAAAATATGAAAGAACCAATAATTATTAAAGAGCTAGGAAAAATTTGGGGTAGAGATGCTATTTATTTAGATAAAATTGAATTTGAAGGAACATATCTGATTAAATTAATTGGTGAAATAAATGGTTCATTATGTGAAATTCCTCAAAAGAAAGAATGGATCCCTTATGAAATTATTTTTAAAGGAATTCTTGAGTTTAAAATGACTGAGCTTGATTTGTATATAGATTCTGAATACACGTCAAGTTTTGAAAAAGTAATTAATTCTGATTTAATCAATAGTTATAAAGAGATAAGTGACAAATTAAAAGAGACACATAATCATTATATTTTTCATACATATGATGATGTTTTTCAAATAATTGCTGAAGAGTATGAATTGAAATTAAAACTTTAAAATGAATGAAACAATGAAAACTTCATTCGAAAATTTAGAAACATCAGATTTAAATAAAATTAATAGACATGAATTTGATTGAAAAAATAATAGAATATGAAGAAGAGGATTTAAATTCATTGGAAATATCAAAAATAAAATACAGAATAAAAAAAACAGCATAAAACAAATTGTAAATTTCACTTCTTGTCGAAGACGCAATGTAAAACACTAGAAAAAAATGAAAAAAGTAAAATTAGTTCGAGGAAATAATAGGATTATTGGAGGTGTTTGTCAATCTATTGGTGAAAGATATAAGATTGAACCAATACTTTTAAGAGTAGCTTTTGTAGTTTCTTTATTTTTTATTAACATCTCAATATTTATTTATTTGATATTGTGGAATACAATTCCTAATGAAAGAAAAATTAATTTAAAAAAAGGAACCCAAATAAGAACTCAAATATTAGGAAGCGTTATTGGAAGTCTTTTAGGAGTGGTTTTTCTTGGTGGAGTAGCATATTTAACGATGGAATTATTAAATGACTCATCAGGTTTTTTAGGAGTGATTATTTTGGCGATTTATGGATTTCCTTTAGGTGCAGTGCTTGGGTTTTCAGTTGTGAAATTAATAATGGAAAAAAAATCATTTAATGATTTGAATGAATTATGAAAAATCGTTTTACAACAAAGTATAAATTTCATTGATTGCCATTTGTACAACTCAGAAAATAAAACTTACAAAAACCGTTATGGCAAGCATTGAAAAATGAAATATTAAATTGGAACAATTTAAGGGAGAAAGAGTCATTGAATTTTAAAGAAGGAATTGAAAATATATTTATAATGTCAGATTTTACCAGAATAACACTAGAAGAGCTCAATCATTTAATTGAAGAAGGAGTTTTAAAAATGAATAAAGAACTTTTAAAGATTTGGAATGAAATCTCAATTAAACCTGAGAAATGGATTGGATATTCGTATATAAAAGAAGGAGAGGAGTTTTGGGTTGTTGGAAAATTTAGAGATAAAGTTATTTGGTATAATGATACTGAAGAAGGTTTTAATATTTCAAATTATAGAATTGAAAGGGAAATAGGAGAGTTTGGATTTGAACAAGATGAATTAGAAGATGTAATTTATAAATTAAAAAATGTCCTACAATAAAGTGTAAATCATAAAGCTGTCATGTGCGTAATACAGCTTCATGACTTCTTAAATCGTAAGCAAATATATGAGAAATAAAAAGTTATACATATTGATTTTAGTTTTTGGAATTTTGATTTATGGTTGTAAACAAAATATTAAACCAGAAATATCTGAATTTAAAGTCGCTCAACATTATTCTGAATTCACAACTAAAATGAAAAATAATGACACTCTAAATATTGGAGTGAATTTATCAATGTGTATGTGGAGGGAATATGACCAATTACAAATCACAAAGTCAAATGATAGTATATTTCTTCAACTAATTGAAAAAAGAGTGATGGATGATGAATCCATTCGGTTTAATAAAGTCTTTTATGATTTGAAAGATGACACTCTGAATTTGAAAAAAATGATGACCGATTTTGATGTTAATTATCAAGAAAAGAAAAGCAGTCCTTTTTTTATAATAATTAACCCAACAGAAAGAGGCAATATTTTACTGAGAACATCTGGACTTGGAAATCGTGAATTTAATATGGAGCGTTATCAAAAAATAATGACTGAATTGTATCCAATCGAAATGGCTGAGTATAAAAAAGAAGATTTCACACCACCTCCGCCACCTCCAAAAGAAATTGAAATTAAAGAAACTAAAATGGAATAAAAACACATATAGATTATGCTAAAATTAAATTAATTTATAAGTGTTTTTTTATCATTTGATTTTTTTGAAAACAACTAAAACTAACAATATATCAAACTTCATTCGCTAGGTATACTAATAAATTGCATATAAATAGAAAGAATAATGAGAAAAATAAAAATTGCAATCCTTTTAACATTAATACTAAATGTTGGTTGTTCAGATTCAAATTCCGAATTCGATAAAACTTTGACTAATTTTTCGGATGTATTAGCAGAAATTAATTCAGCAGAATTAGAAAAGATTACAACCAAAAAAGGATTCAATTCAATAATGGATTGGTCAGATTCTTTGAGGAATACTAAATTTTTACATGATCTTTCCGACGATTTAAAAAATGGTGGAGATGGGATTTTTCATACTAATGATTTGGATTCAATCATAATTTTATCCCTAGGGGAATCAGATGAAATAGTTGGTGCAACAGGTGGAGCTTTATTTTTAAGAAAAATTGATACTGTATATAAAATTGATGAATTTAGAGGTGGAAAATAAAAAAGAAAAAGAGTTTTAATGAAAAAAAACATAATTATCATAATATTAATTGCGATTCCTATACTCTTATGGAATTTCAGATCAAGTTTGAATTCAGAACCAATTTTAAATCATAAAGATTATCCGAATTCATTGGAAGTGGTTAAAAATCAAAAGGATGAATTGAGGAAGTCAAAATTTAATACTGAGGAGTTTGGAAATAAATTTATTGACTTAATCGATAAGCAAATATTTCCTTATTGGTATGGAACTCATTGGGATTATAACGGAATAACAGAAACTCCAAATAAAGGATCTATTGCTTGTGGATATTTTGTAACAACAACATTGAGAGATATGGGAGTTCCAATCAAGCGTGTCAAAATGGCTCAAGCTGCTTCAGAAAAAATGATTAAAACCTTAGTTAGTAAAGAGAATATTTATCGATTTTCATATTTGAATATTAATGAATTTGAAAGAGAACTAAATAAAATAGGAGATGGACTGTATATAGTTGGTTTGGATAATCATACAGGGTTTATTCTTTCTAATGAAAAAGGGGATTTTTTTATACACTCTTCGGGATATTATCCATGGCAAGTTGTGAAAGAAAAATTATCTAATTCAAAATTTATAATTCAATCTAAGTATAGAGTTATTGGGAAAATTAGTTCAGACAAAAAATTTATTTCAAGCTGGGTTAATTCAAATTGAAAAAATGTTGTCAAATAAAATTTGAATTTTTGAGGTAGGTTAAATATAAAAAACAAAAAATATACAAGCCGACATAAATAATTGAAAAAAAATAAAATATATAATAATGATTGAAGAAAAATTTATTGAAATATCAGAAGAGTTAAATTGTAATTATAGACAAGAAAATACGAAATATAATAATGTGTTATCTGGAAGTAATTTACCAGTAACAGATCATTATTTAGAAATTGAATATAAAGATTCATTTATCAATTTGAGTTATGAATTTGGAAGTCAAAATATTGCTGAAATAATTACTGAAATAGAATTAAAACAACCAAAAGAGGATTTTGAAATTTCAACTCGTAGTCATTTTAAAAGATTGTTTGTGCAAAATAAATCACCATGGAAAATAAAAAATTCTAATCCGGTTTTAAAAGGAAAAATCTTGAAACTACTTGAGGAATCTAAACTTACAGAGATTGCTAATGAATCTACATTTGAACCTTTAATAAAAGGAAAGGGAACTAAAAATAGATTTGAATTAACAACGAGATATAGTTTAGCATTCGAAAATAAAGAAGAATCTATTTTGCCAATTATAAATTTGAATAAAAGAATAATCGATTTATTATTGGAATAAATAAAAGTCACTAATAAAAAGTAAATTTTACTTTTGACGTAGGTGAAACATAGAAAACAAAACATTATTAATAAAGCTATGACATACATCGAAAATACAAGAAAATTTGAAGATTTGTGCGAAAAATATTCGACTTGGATAATTAAATATCGTTCAGAACGTTTCCATAAATCAATATTTATAATTTGGTACAGAGACAATAGTGAAAACAAAACTGAACACATTTTGTCTTATAAAAACGGAGAAATTTTTATTTCCGAATCTTTGACTGAATTAAGGAGGGAAATTCAAATTGAAAAAAATGAGCTGAATAAGTCTGAAAATGTAAATCAATGGTTGGAAAATACTAAAGGAATGGAAATGGTTGAATCTACGACTTATGACTTGATTTCTTTAATTAATGATTTGAAAGAGAATTTTTCAGATGTAAAAACAATTGAAGGTTTTTCACATTTTATAAGTTTATTCGATGATTATATAAATCAAGACCAAAGGAATCAATATCTTCAGGTAGATATTGATAACGAATTAATACAAAAAACTTGGGATTATTATTATGATTTTATTTTTTGGCCAAGATTTAATGATAAAGAAAAATTTGAATTATGGAATAGACCAAAATTAGAAATTGATACAGAAAAATTAATATCAAAATTTCAAGACATTATCTTAAAGTTTGAAAATAATATGAAAAGAAAACCATTTGCCAATATTAGATAAAAAACATAAAGTACTAGGTGTTGTAGTGTATTAGAAAATGAAACAAATAATTATAATATTAACAATATTTTCTTCGTTAAATTGTTTTGGACAAAAATGGCATTTAAATAAAGTTGATGAAAATGAAAAGTATCCTTATGAGTATTGGTTCCAATTTGAAAACTTAAAAAATACTTGCTCTTATCAATTGTTTAAAAATTTTAAAGATCAAAATTCACTTATTGAATTATTTGATAATCAAAATAGAAAGGTGAATTCTTCAATAATAAAAGTGATTAATATTGAAAAAGGAATTGAAACGGAAATATATTCTGATTTTGATGGGAAAACAAAATTTAAATTTGAAAGAGGGAAGTATCGTATTAAAGTAGAGTCATACGGGTATGATAATTTTACTTTAGAATTTGAAATTAAAAAAGATGAACAGATTAAATTAAAAATAAAATTAGGTTTAGCACCTGAAGTTGAAGTTTATCAGATTGATTCAAAAGCAAAGTTAAAAGAAATTGATATTATTGAAATAATAGAATGTGTAAGAAAAAATCGAACTGAAAATATAAACGATTGCTCTGATTGGGGAAATTATATAATATCGATGCATATATAAAAAATAATTATTTATGAAACGGGATAAGTTATTCTTAATAGGTTTTGCTTTATTCATACTGATTCCAATATTTGGACTTTGGATGCACAAAACTTTTTTTTATGAATACGAAATGAATCAAATAGAATCTGACCTTAATAAAATTGAAGGAGTTTCAGTAGTTGATATTTGGGGACTTAATGATATTACCCTTGAAAATATTGGTGCAAAAATAAAAATTGAAGGTAAAGGAGAAATTAAGCTAATTGATTTAAGTTCTGATGCAAACAACTATCCAGATAAGGTTTTAATATCTGAGATAGGAGGTTATTCCTTTAGAGTATTTTCTTGTACAAATTATAAAGATAAGGGTTTTCAAAAAGGACTCGGTAATACGATTAATATTTCAGATAATTCAGAAATAGGAAAGCAAATTGGAATTAAATTTAAAAATCCACAAGTAGTTATTGAGAACTATGATAATATTTTAAATGCTGTGAAATCACTAAAAAAAGTGCCTGAAAGGAATTACTTTAAAAGCGAAGAAAGAGAGTTTTATATTTTAGTCTATCAAGATGAAAACGAATTGGAATCTCTTTTTGAAAAACATGGAGTTACTAATTTAGCCGATTTTCAACTTACATTTAATTTTAAAAATCCAGAATGTGGATGAAAAATAATTTTAATAATGAATATCTATTTTAGATTAAAAATAAAAACTACACATAGCAAAGAACTGGGTTAGAACCATGTAAAAAAACTTAATTTTATACAATATTTACTAAAGCATATTAAAATTTATTTGATATGCTTTTTTTAATTCAATTCTTTTGAAAACCTCTGTTAATACATGTTTGATAGTTGATTTAAATATTTATTTTCTTTACTTGTTAATAATATTGGATTCTTCTATATTTGGACATCTGCTGCTATGAAAATTTAAATTTTACAGAAATTATTTTATGGTTACAGGTATGATAGAAATAGCAGGAATTCTTGTTATAGTTATGTTGCAAGTAATTAGAAAAATAAAAAATGAAAATAGAATTAGAAGAATTAGAATCAACAATTAAAAGAAAAATTAGTTTTAAATATAAGCCTGAATTTAAAGAAACTTATAGACCAACAATAAAAGAAAATTATGTAATCCCATTAATTATTGAAGTTTTCAATGAATTAGAATGGGAGATAGTTTTTACAGATGGAAATTCAGTAGAAGCTAAGCATAACGGAGATTATAATAAACAAAATGAAAAAATAACTGTTGTTAAAAAAACTTCTGGAAGTTTAGAGATATCTAGTAAATCCTTAAATTCAAACCTAACAGATTTTGGGAGTAATTCAAAAAGAACAGGTTTGTTTATAGCTTTATTTAAGCGATTAGAAAAAGAATATAGTAATTCTGGTAAATTAGAAGAATTAGAAAAAGAATATAATTCTAAATATGGTTGGGAAGATTATGAAGTACCTAACGAATTAACTCCTCCTAACGAATTTCCAAAATCAAGAATTGAATCTTCCATCGGAGTAGGTTTAATTAGTTCAATAATTATTGGATTTGTAATAGGTTTTCTTTCGTTAAATCTCGGATATATTATAGGCTTGTTTGAATTTGGAATAGGAATTTCGATTGGATATTTATTTGGAGTTTCTCTGAAAAAGAAGAACTATTTAGATTTTGATAGGATTCGTCTGTTATTAATTGGATTTTCAATAATTTCTTTTATTTCAAGTCAATATTCACAATATCTCATTATTCTTTCAAATAATGATTTTTCAATTAGTTTTTTTGAATTTATCTCTTTAAAAATTAATAATGGATTAAAAATAAAAGAATTAAATCTTGGTTGGATTGGATTATTAGTTAGTTGGGGAATTCAACTTGTTTTACCTATTTATATAGCTCAAGTAAAAACATTAAACATTTTAATGAATTATCAAATTGAAAAAATTCCAGAAGATGTAATAACTTTTGTATGTTACTGTTTAGAACAAGATAAAGATTTAGAGACAATAAGAGCTGAGTTATCTGAAAGAGGTTGGAAAAAAGAATCAGAACAAGATCAAGTGTTTATTGCGATTGATTGTATTTCAGGAATAAATGAAAGTAAAAGAGAATAAAAAACTACTTGCAACAAAATGTAAATCATAAAGCTTTCCGCAGGTGCAACACAAGCTTCATGACTTACAAAAATCGTTGTACAGTATCGAATTAAATTAAAGAAAATATTATAATCAATTGATCAAAATTTAAAATGAAAGAGTGGTTTAAATATGAATTAGGATATGTAAATATTGATTCTGAGAATATTTATTTAACAGGAAGTGGAAATTGGAGTGAAACGAAAAACCTAGAAGAGAAAACTAGAAAAGTTTCAAAAAAAATAATAGAAGGAGTTCAAGTTTGTTAGGATTCATAATTATTGTAATAGGAATATTAAGTTTTTTAATGATTAAAAATATACTTAATGGAAAAACTTCAATAACTCTAATAATTATTACAATTGCAGGAGGTTATAAATTATACGATTATTTAAAATCAGAAATTGGATCTAAATTCCTAAAGATAAAATTAAAGAAATTACAACTGAAGGAAATAATGTAGTTATCAAGTTTACAAATGGAGAAAAAAATGAAGATATTTACACCTTAATAAGAGTTGATTCAAAAGGAAAAGAAATAATTGAAAAGTTGAATGAAACGCTGTACAAAAAAGTATGAATTTCACCTCCTGCCACAGATGCGACACAAAAAGCGAAACTTACACAAACCATTAGGCTACATCTTATAAAATACCTAGAATTAAGATGAAAAATAAGTTGAAAAAACTATAAAGGTTAATAAATGAACTTGATAGACTTTAAGCGAAATCTTGAGAAAATTAAAAATGGTAACGAAAGTTTTGTTTTTTCTCTTTCAGAAGGTGCTGATGATTTAATTTTTAAGGAAGTTGAAGAACGGTTGAAACTTACTATACCAGATAAAACAAAAGAATTTTATAGATTTCACAATGGTTTTAAAACATTACAACCAGACTTTGAATTATTCTCAATAGAGAATTGGATACTTTTAGAAAATAAAGAAATTCATTTCGCAACATTTGATAATAAAATAAAAGTGTATTTAAAATCATCGATTATTAATTCAGCAAATCAATGGACAATTATAACTCATGATCCAGAATATAAAATTACTTTGACTATGGGGAGTTTTTGGTCAAATAAGATTTGGAAATGGTTGAGATATGAAAGAGCAATATGGTGTGATGAATTTAAAAAAGAATAAAAACGCAGCCTGACAAAGTGTAAATTTCACTTTCTGCCACAGGCGCAACACGGAAGAAGAAACTTACACAAACCGTTGTAGTTAATTTTAAAAAACAATAATATAAAAAAAGAAAAATCCAAATAGATAATTTATTGGATTCTAAAAGAATATAAAATCAATTGAATAAATGAAAATAGTATCAAATATATTAAATAAACCAAAAGCAGAATGCCCAAGATGTTTAGGGAAAGGAAATGTTGATTGGAATGATATTAAAAGATTAAAAAAGGAATTAAGCTGGTTACCTGGAAAATGTGCTTATTGTGATGGGCAAGGAAAGGTGAAATCGAATCAAATAAATAAAGTTGCAGTAGATACAAGTTATTTAACAATGGATTTATCTTTAAAAGAAAGAGAATTAATTATTGATAATAACTTTGAGGCAACTGAAAAAGGTAAAATGCGTGAAAGAGAAAGAGAGGTATTTATCGAAGAGGTTAAATACTTAAATTCAATTGGGAAACTTAATCCTGAGCAAATATTTGATTTTTATTTAATTAAATATGAAGGGTTTGATATAAGTGAAGAATGGAAAATCGATTTCTTAAATTATATAAAGAAAATAATAACTCATAACAAAGTATAAGATTTACTTTTTCTTTATACACAACGCAAAAGTGCAAAATTACACAAGTCATTAACGGAAATGAAATGAAAATAATAAATATCATACTAATATCAATTGTAGTCGGTCTGCTTTATAGTTGTGGACAAACAGTTAAAGAATCGGACACTAATATCAAAGTAAAAAATGATGTTGATAATTCTTTAATTGATACTAAGAAATCGACTCCACAAAGAATTGAATCAGAGAAAAAACTAACTAAAGAAGAGAGAAAAAAACAAATTGAGGAAGAAGAAAACATTGATAGTTTAAGCCTTGATTTTGCTTTAAAAGATGCGTTTAAAATTGCGAAAAAAGAATTCCAAAATGACAACTTTATAAAGGAATATGAAATTCAATCTTACGATAATTCATTTTCAATCTATATAGAAATTGAAATTAGCGATGTTTTCAAAAATGGAAGTAAATACTTTCTTCTGCGTAGACATGTACCTTGGGCAACCTACATAAATATTTATAAGATAAAAGGAGAAAAAACAGAAGAATTAATTACAAGAGAACAAGGTGAAATGACATATATTCGAGACACAGTATTTGATGTAAATGGAGATAAATTAAATGACTTTCTTGTTCATTGGTATCCATCATCAGGTTGCTGTAGAAGAAATGTGTATAATGTATATTTGAATCAACCAGATGGAAAGTTTACATCCGACTATAGGTTTATAAATCCAACCTTTTCAGCGAGTGAAAAAGTAATTAGAGGAGTAGGGTATGGACACCCAGGTGAAGTTGGACTTTATAAATATAAGTGGAATGGACTTGAAATTGATACTTTAGAGTTTATTTATCCAGATGTTTCTCAAAAAGGACAATTTATTAAAACAATAAAAAGAGAATATAGACCAACAGATAAACAGGGTAAGGTATTAAAAGAAGTTCCAAAAGAATATTTAGAAATTGAGAGTTTTGAATGGTTTTCAGAGTATTAAAAACAAACCACAAACAATATATGAAAATGCATTACAACACATTTTACATAAAACATTAGGGAAATATTAAAATGAAAGAAAAGATTGAATATGGATTTTGGTTTTGGAGTCATAAGCTGACTGGGATTTTAACCATGCTCGCAGAATTATCAAAATATGATTTGGACGAAATCGAAATTGAGAGTATAAAATACAAATTGATTGGAACAAATGATGAAATGAATCAATGGTCAAATTATCGATTTGAAGGAGAGAGCTTCACGATGGATTTTCAATTTGCTTATGATGCAGAAGAAAAATCAGATATGATTCACATTCTGATTAAAACGGATTCTATCTTAATGGAGAAACTTGAGACATTGAATTTGTTTCAGTGTATGTTTAAGGAATTAGAAAATGAATATTAAAAAAAGAACTAGCCAATAAAAACTAAAATGCATGCCTAACCAACCTAACCATTGCACGATATTTTAGTCAAATTGTTGAGCACATTAAAAGAAAAATGAAATACATAAAACAATTACTTTTGATTGGAATTTTATTCCTAATAACTCAATCGTCCTTTGGACAATTTCTCTATTCTGAAAAATATGAAGATTGCAAATTGAGCCGATTCTGTCTTGATTGCGGAGAACCAAAAGCCGAATTACCTGAAGATGCTGCAGAGAGTATATTAAACAGTTTGAATCAAAAGAAGCTTAAGAAGATCAATGGTTCGATAAGAGTTCAAATTTTAGTTGACACTTTAGGAAGTGCGTGTCTTTTAAGTTCAGAGAACAGGACAAATGTTAGCTCTAAAAAACTGGGCTTGCAAAACGCTATTTATTCAATGTCTAAATGGACTCCTTCTATGAAAGACAAAAAAGCTCAAAGTGTCTCCGTTTCTCTTGAACTCGTTTTTCAGAATGGAAAATTAGGAATTAGAAGACTTCAATTTGACTTTAAAAATAATACTAATTTAAAATCCGTTGGAACACCTGATATCAAGGGTTCAGACGAAAAAGATCTTTCAGTTCAATGGACTGTATTAACACAATCAAATTCAAAACTTCCATGGGATATGACCAGAACTGTTTTGTCTACTAATGAAAATATATGGATTGGTACAGATAATGGACTTGTAAAAATGACTGATGATCAAATGGAAGTTTTTGGAGTTACAAATTCCGCTTTAAAACCAGTTAAATACAATAAAAATAGAGCAACTTCAATAAGACATGGTGCATTAGATGCTAAAGGGAATATTTGGTTGGCAGCAGGTTGGGAAGCATATAAATTTGACGGTAGCAATTGGACTGTTTACGATTCAATCAATTCACCTGTTGCTTGGCCAAGGAAAATCTACTCTGATAATTTTAATAATGTTTATCTAACTTCATCGCAAGGTTTAGCCAAGTATGATGGGGACAATTGGAATGTAATTGATACCTCTAATTCAAAGCTACCTTCTAGTAATGTATCAGGGGTTTATGTTGATAGTCAAGATCGTTTGTGGATTGGAACATATGAGGGTAATATTAGGATTGACAAAGACAAAACCATTGAGTTTAACGAATCTGACTCGCCACTAAAAGAAGGTTCTATCTCACAAGTATTTGAAGATAGCAAGGGTAATTTTTGGTTCGATCTTTACAGTAAAGACAAGACAAAAGCAGGTATGTGGCTTTTGAAACCAAATGGAGAATGGACTTCCATAAGACCAAAGAATTCCAAGCTTTTCTCTAAGAACGATATAAATGATTTTCTGCTTGATGAAGAGAATGGAGTTTTATGGATTGCATTAAATAGCGTAGGACTTATTCGTTATGATTTAGAAAGTGACAAATGGGAAATTTATACACCCGAAAATTCCGAAGTTCCAAGCATTCATGTTATGAAGTTAGCTAAGGACAAAAACGGAATCATTTGGGCTGCGACATTTGCAGGAGTAATTAAAATGAAAAAATAAAAATTAGTTACAATAAATAACTGAGCTAAAAAACTAAGTAAAACAATCTTAATCTTATAAGATATTTATCTAAGCATATTAAAATTTATTTTGATATGCTTTTTTTAAACCAACTCTTTTAAAATATAGTGTTTATAAGTTTTTGATAGTTGATTTAAATATTTATTTTCTTTATTTGTTAAAAAAATTGGATTCTTCTATATTTGGACATCTGCTGCTATGAAAATTTAAAATTTACAGAAATTTTATGGTTACAGGTATAATTGAAATAACGAAGATTCTTATTACAATTAAGTTATGCATAATAATGAAAAAACTTAAAACTATATCCATTTTAGTCATTATTTTATGTGGTTTGTCGTGTTCTCAAAAAGAAAACCGACCACCTGATAACAGTTATGAAAAGTTTGTTGATGGTTTAGTTGAATTACAAAATCTTGCTGACATAAAATTTGATAAAAAAGACAGCACATATTATTGCGACTTAGATTTCGAGAGTTACCTCACTTACTTTGATCAGCTTAAAATTGATTCGAATTGGTCGCTTGAGTCTCATTATAGACACTTCGGTGATGCTGGTAGACCATTAATATTAGCATTTGAAAGGAACGACTCGCTCGGAATGAAAATTAAGGACAAACTATCGAAATCTGTTAAGGAGTTTGATGGAGAGTTTGCAGATTGGAAACTATCCGAAAAATTATTTGATTATCAAGATTCGGTTGAATACTTAACACCTATTCAAATAAAATCGGATTTTGGATATTTTCAATTTTTGGTTTTCTCACTATTTGGTGACAACTATTGTAAATTTGGGCATTCAAATTATGGCCACACAGACCTGATTACTTCGAAACAGAGAATTAAAGAGTTTACAGAATTAAAAAATGACTTTTATTATAAGTTTTCGAATAATGAAAAGTTACAGGCCTTATCAATTGACCCAGAACCCAAAATAGTAGTACATAATAATGATTCCGTGAGTGTTAGAATTGTTACGCTAGGACCTTGGGAAGGGTTCATTGAAAGAAAATTCAGTATAACACAACAATGGCCTCATAAACTTAGACAGTATGAAAAAACTGTTTTATTAGAATATGATTGTGGTATAATGTTTTAAAATAATAAAAAGTGCATTGCAAGTTATATGGTTGTTTGTGCAACTAAGTGTATTTTAAATTTTTAGTTTAAGTAAGAAAATAAATGAACGATTATAAAATTTTTAGCTATGGAAGTTCAGATTGTCCAGATTTGAAAAATTTTTCACCTAAAGAAAACTTTTTTATATCAGTAGAAATTGATTTTAAGAAATTGAACGAAGAAGGAGTAGAAACTTTTTATTTCTTTTTATGTGATAAACTTGGATTTGAAAATCAGAAATATTCAGAAGAATTAAATCATATTGAAATAATTGAAAAATATTCTTTTGACATTGTATTAAAATATATAGAAGAGAAAATTGAATTGAAAATGAAGGAATTAAATAATGAAGGTTTTTTGGATTATATGAATTCAAATTTTAATATAGAGGAATATAAAAGCTAATAACAATGTACAAATTTCACTTATTGCTCTAGGGGCGCAATACAAGAAATTAAACTTACACAAACCGTTACATTTTTAGAGAAAATGAGTAATAATATTATATCGAAAATCAAAAATAACGTTCAGGATAGGAATTCTGAAGCTTGGAAGAAGTTTTGTGAATATGTCGATATTGTTGCTGAGAAAGGCGATGATGTATTTTCTCCAAGGGATTATTTGAGAGATGAATTGTTTGCTCAGATATATACTTTGCCAGAATCTATCAAGAAACTAAAAAAAGTTAAGAAAGTTTGGCTTTATGGAAGTAATCTTAAAAGAATTCCTCCTGAAATTGGTCAAATGGAATCATTAGAATATTTTGATCCATATACTTCATATGATTTAAAATGGTTTCCGTATGAACTTACTAAATGTAAGAATTTAAAGGACAGAAGAATAAGTGCAAGAGCTCTTTTTGGTAATTACAAAAATAGAAAACCGTTTCCTAAGTTGGATCATAATCCGGTGAGATATGAAGGAGAAAGAGTCAAGTGTAGTGTTTGTGATAAAAGCATGTCTTATAATGAGACAAATCAACTATGGATTACATTAAGAATAGATACGGATAATGTGCCTTTACTTACAAATCTATGCTCAAAAGAGTGTGAAGACAGATTACCATTGCCTCCTAAAGGTTTTAACCAAACTCCGCACAAAGGTGGCGCAGAATTAAAACAGCCAACATATGAAGAATGGGAAAAAGCCAATGTAGTTAAAATGACAATGGAAGATGTCAAAAAGATGACTCAAAAGAATAAAAATGAAAAGCCAAAACTATTGAAATTAGTAAGGAAGATTTGGGAGAAATAAATAAACCAATATCTGGTATGTTTAAATACTTTTTATACTAATCATTGTTAAATATTTTAATAAAGTTTTGTTACGAGATTTGGAGTGCATTTAGGTTATAGATTTTAATTAAAAAGTGAATAAAAACATTGTATAATAAAGGATTTTTTTAAAAATCAAGTAAAACAATTATTGAAAATGACGAAAAAAAAACTTTTAATCATCACTTTAATACTTTCAATCGGAAGTTCTTTCGCTTGCATAAATGAGTATAGAACACTTTTAACAGGAGAAGTCGTATACACGGATCCTTCAAGCGGAAAAGTGTGGAATAGAGAAATTGATACTTTAAAATTGATTAATAAGTCTGAAGAATTATTGGCTGCGTATAAACGTTCTGATTCTTTAGAGTACTATTCTGATTATGCAGCTACACTGACATATTTAGGAGAATATCAAAAAGCAAAAAAAATCTATGAAGAAATTGAGCAGATAAAGCCGAATCTGTATACTACTGCTTCTAATCTTGGGACTATTTATGAACTGATGGGTAAACCTGACGCTGCATTAACTTGGATTAAAAAATCAATAGAGTTAAATCCAGAATCACATAAAGGCTCTGAATGGATTCATATCAAAATTTTGGAATACAAACTTTCGAAATCAGCTAATATAAAAACTTCAATTCTAGGGTTAGATTTTGGAAATAGTAAAATACCAACCAATCTAAATAATTATGATCTAGAGAAGTTAAAAGATCATATTTGGCATCAATTGAGGGAAAGAACTGCTTTTGTTAAACCTAGAAATATAATTGTTGGTAATCTTTATTTTGACTTAGGAAATATTTTAGCTCAAATAAGAGATGTTGAAGCGGCTTTGGAAAGTTACGAAGCGGCTAGAGAGTATGGATTTGAATCAGAGCTAATGAATGATAGAATTTCTGAATTCAAATCACTAGCTAAAAAAGCAGAACGAACTGAAGCAACAATTGGATTTGTAAAACAAAATACTATGACAGTTCTGTTTATAGCATTTGGAGGGTTCGTGTTATTTATCATTTTTGTTATTTGGATAATCAAAAGAAAACGAAAAATGTGAAACTTATACAAACTGTTAGTAATAATTAAAGAAAAATGAAATTCAAATAATGCAAAAAACTGAAAAAGAAGCTAAAATAGAAATAAGGAAGAAATTAAATAAAAAGAAATCTATTGAAAAATATATTAAGTAAGAATTGTAATGAAAAATATAATAACCATATTAATATCATTAGGTGTTGTAATTACGAATGATTTAATTGGTCATTTTTTTGCTCCTAATGGAATTTTGTTTACACCAATTGTAATAATTATTATTTCAATTTTGGTAGGAATTTTAAATGATAAATTAAGTCCTATTTGGAAAAGTATTATACTTGCAGGATTAATAATGATTCATGATGTTGGTATAAAATTATATTCAGGAGGAAGGCATGATCATCAAGGACTTGGAGTTGCAAATCTTATGCTTGTTTTAGGACTTATACCTGCTTTTGTAATATTGGTTGTAGGAATATTTAGGGCAAAAAATGAGTCGAAGTTGCATAAATGGATTGCAATTTTTTTGTTTTTAGTACTTCTAATAATTTATTTACTTCTGTTTAATGATTTAGGACTTGGAAGACATTACTGGTATGAATGGAATGGATAAATAAAAATGTACTTCAATAAAGAGTTAAGCTTAAAATCAAGTAAAATGATTTTAAAAGAAAAATTTTAAAAAATAGTTGAAAGTTTTAAAGAGTATAAATACTGACTAAAGTGTTTAAAAATAAAATATATGGGACATAAAAGTGTATGTTTAAAATGTTATAGAGTGGAAAACATTGGAGTTGATTTTACAAAAATGAAAATTAATAAATGCCCAATATGTTCAAATCAAATGATTTTTTTAAATCATAAATTTAGACCACCAAAAAAAACAGAAAAGAAAAAGTGGGAGCTTGTGAAGTTTTTAATTTTTAATGGATTTCCTTTTCAACACATTTATAAAAATGGTAAATCAGATTGTTTTAAAACAGAGGCTGATAATTACGTTGCATATCCCAAAAATCTGCATGAAGCAAAAGAGTTTGTGATAAAATATAAAGATCAAAAAATAAAAACGAACCACAGCAAAGAACTGAGTTAAAAATAAAAAAGTTCATAAACATTTGGATATCTGCTGCTATGAAAACTTAATTTTTACAAATATTTTATAGTACAGATATAATAGAAATCAAAGAAACAAAAGAAAAAAAATACTAAATGAATCATTTTAATAAATTTTCAATACTTACCCTGATATTTTTTACAATAAATTTTAGTAATTCAATATTAGCCCAAACTAATAACGGAAAAGAATTAATTGCTAATGAAGTTATTAATAAAACTATTTCTGCTGAAGAAAATCATATTTATACGATTGAATTAAAAAATGGTATGGCAGTAATAGGAAAAGTTATTCAGAAAGGATTTGATCTTGTAATTGATGTTTATAAACCTGATGGGAAGTTTTTAAAACAGATTGACAGTCCTAATGGAACGGATGGAGATGAGGCATTTGATATTACTGCCAATCAAACTGGTAAATACAAATTTGTAATTCATTCTTTAGAAAAAGATTCTAAAAATGGTAATTATACCTTAAAAGTAAATCAAATTTTAAGTTTACTAGAAAATACTAAACGAATTACTAAAAGAGAACTTCCAACGAAAACATTATATAATTTATGGGAATCATCTCTAACTGATAAAAGTGTTATTGATACTTTTATTTCCAATCAATCTGAAAGGCACATAATAGAATCTATAGAAGGTGATCATAAAAATATGTTGGTTACATATTTTTGTGTGCCAAATGAAAATACGGAATATGTAATGTTAAGTGGAGGTCCTGATTTTTTAGGATTACGTTTTCAGCGCTTACCAAACTCAAAACTTCATTTTGTAACACAAAGAGTTCCTAAAGACGCACGATTCAATTATGGGTTTAATTATTTTAATTTAGATAAAGCAGGGCCAAACAATGAGATTGAATATAGAAATGTTCAACATGCTTACGATGGAGTTGTAGAAATGCCAAATGCTCCTAAACAATTATACATAACTGAAAGGGAAAATGTAGAAAAAGGTTCTTTAATACTTACTTCTATAAAAAGTAAATATTTAAATGAAGAAAGAAAAATCACCATACATACACCTGCAAATTATAATCCTCAAGTAAAACATAATTTATTGATAGTTTTTGATGGAGAAACATATGGAGCAAGATTAAATCGTAAATCAAGAATTCCAACTCCAACTATTATGGATAATCTTATGAGTGATAAAAAAATCCCTCCAACTGTTACGGTTTTAGTTTGGTCAATGAGAAAACGTAGTAAAGATTTGATTAGTGAAAATTTTGGAGATTTTATTGCTTCCGAACTTATACCTTGGGTTCGTACAGAATACAATATCCATTCTAAGTCTGATAAGGTTATTTTGGCAGGTTCTAGTCGAGGTGGTTTTGCTGCAAGTTTTATTGCATTAAATCATTCAGATGTTATAGGGAATGTTCTATCTCAATCTGGTTCATACTGGATTAAAGGAACAGAAAATGAAAATCATTGGATTTATCCTGAAAGTAATGGTAAACTGATAAATGAGTATATGAAAAGCGAACGACTACCTATAAAATTTTATATGGATATTGGGCTTTATGATGCAGGAGCTTCTATGCTTGGAATGAACAGACAATTTCGAGATATTTTGAAAATAAAAGGTTATAATGTGGATTATTATGAGTTTAAAGGAAGTCATAACTTTGTGAATTGGCGAGGAACACTTTCTGATGGATTAATATCTTTAATTGGATTGAAATAAGAAAACTTTTACGTAAGGGATATTAGAAATAATAAAAAATCTTGTTGTAGTTATGTTGCATACAAGTGAAAAAAATATGAAAGCAAAAGAATTTATAGAGATTATTGAAAAATATAGTCCAAATTTACCGCCGAAGAAAATATTAGAAAAAGTTGATTTTATTCATAATGGAAAAGAAGATTGGAGCGAGAGTGATGATTTAAAATCAAAATTTAGAGAAAAAATAGTGGAGCTTATATTTGATTCAGAAAGAAATAATAAAAGAGAGTTTATAAATTATTTACTTAAAGCTGAAATTGAATAATGTCGAGAAGAAACAATGTTAACTGAAACATTACGACAATTAACTTTTATGTTATATTTAATCGGAAAAATAGAAGATATACCTCTATTATTTGAAGCTAAAATGGATACAAGTTTTGATTCACGTTGTGGATTAGATATTGAATTAATTTTTGGAAAAGATAAAGAAAAAGTGAAAAATTATTTTCGTATAAACAAACATGAAAATTATGATATAGTAGGCTGTATTGAAGAGTATGAACAATATGAAATTAGATCACCTAAAGAATTTATAGAAGGAATGAATTCTTATTATGGAATATAAACTTGAATACAACAAAGAACTGAGTTGAAAATCAAGTAAAACGATCTTAATTTTAAACAATCTTAAACCAAGCTTATTAAAATATTATTTTAATAAGCTTTTTTGTTTTAATCTATTTTCAAATACCTGATGCAATCTATTTTATTCATCAAATTATTTTTATTTATAAAATTAAAATATTAGAAAATTTGATTATTTTATGTTAAAATACTAGTTTTAACGAAAATTTCAAACCTTAAGTGTATACTCCCGTTGTAAGTAATACGGAAATCGTCTTAAAATTGAACATTTGAACTAAAAAAACAAAGTAAAAACAACACATTTATTTTTTACCAACGTGAAATGTCGAAGCCAAAAAAATAAAGAGCTGTTTTTAGCCAATGCTAAACAAAATTGATAAAAAGAGAAAGAATGGTATACTATAATAATGAGGATATTTTTGATGATGAACCTATAGAATTAGCAATCAGATTTGAAAATAAAGCAATAACTACTCTTAATAAACAAAATAAAGGAAGCTTTGAAGAATTAAAAAGATGGATTGAAAACAAATCAATAAAATGCTTCTTTCAAAAGAAAAATGAAGATGAACATAAAGTAGTTTTTCAAATTGAAAATAAGCAAATTGAATTTACTTTAAAATGGCAAGAACAAACTTTTGACTATAAAATAATAATAAATCAAAAATCAAAAAATGTAATATCTGAAATTCAACAACTCAATTCAGATGAATACACTATAGTCGAAGATTGTTTTATAAAATTAATAGGTTTCAAACAATCTAATTTTCCAAATAGAGAACTAAATAAATTATTTGTAAGAATATGTAAACTTGAAATCTCTCCAAAATCAGAAATTGAAAACCAACAAGAGATTTGGGATAAATGGATTGAAGCACAACAACTCATTCTTAATAAAAATTCTCAACCATTAGAAATAGTCAAATACGACCAACCGATTAGCATTCACGAATCACTCTATCAATTTCGAGTTAAGTTAAAGCAAGAAGAAAATTCCGAATTTAAGAATATTGAAAAGATTATTTCAGAAGAACCTTTCAATTTAAACGAACGAATAAATTCTGATGGAAGTCTGTTTTTGAGGTTTAAAGATATTAGCGATGTTTTAGATAGAGTTATACAAAAAGATTTTACAACCATACTCGAAAGAAATAAACAAATTGCTTGTGTTCTTAAAATCACACCTTTTTCTATATCAAATAAAATTAGTAAAACATTTAACAATCGTTTTATAGTTTCAAATAATAGCGATACAATAAATATTTATATAAATAATTTATCTCAAAAACAAGAGGTTGTAGATAAAATGTTTTTAGAACAATTTTACTTCAAAAGTTACGGAGCAGAATTCGAAATTGATTGGCATTGCAATATAAAATTAGATAAAGACTTAAATATTAGTGACCATTTATTGAGACGATTAAGACATAACGTTTTTTCAAAAAAACATAATAATATTGATAGTCTTAAAAAAATGTATCAAGAATTAGTTACAATTTTCGGAGTTGATAAAGTTAGGTCAAAAGTGTATTTACAATTTGAACAATCTAGAGTTAACGAACAAGTAAAATTCGAAAATTCCACGTTTAATAACACTTTTTGGACTGAAATTAAAAGAGAATTTTATTCATTTGATTTTGATATAAATGTTAGTGAATCTCAACAAACAGTAGCTTTTGATTTCGTTGACTTTTCAGATTTAAAATTAAAGCACGAGAAAATTAAATCTTTAAATCGGTTTAATATTATACTCACACCATTAAATGACGATTTTAAATTCAAAGTAAAAATTGATATCATTGCTAAGAAATCTAAAAGAGAAGAATTTTTAGATAAAACAAGACAAATAGCGAGTTCTGAATTCTACATTGATAAAGGAGATAAATTTGAATACAAAAAAAGACAGATTGTAATTGGTAATCTAAATGGTAGAAAGTCAGACTATAATCATTACGTTTTTAATTTACCTTACAAATGGCCAAACGATAAACGTCAAACAGATAAATTCTTCAAGTTCATTGAAGAAGAACCTAAAATAAAATTTGTTACACCAAATTTAAGAGGCGACCAAGCCAAAATATCTTGGCTAAATGAAGCGATGAGCAAGATTACTAATCCAAAAGAAGGATTAGATTTAAAACCAGTAAATGAAAAAATAAAAGATTTTATTTTTGATAGCTCAAAAGCAGAAGAAATATATAAAAACCTCTCTAAAGACGAGGAAGAATGGAATGAATTAAAAAGACACGAATTACTGATATTAAACGATTCTCAAAGAAAAGCTGTTTTATCTGCTTTAAACTGTACTGATTTAGCATTACTTCAAGGTCCACCAGGAACAGGTAAAACAACAGTAATAGCAGAAATGATTTGGCAAATGGTAAGAGTTAATCAAGAACAAAAAATTCTTTTAACTTCCGAGACTAACCTTGCTGTAGATAACGCATTAGAAAAATTACTCAACAAAAATCACACACTAGTTAAGCCAATACGTTTTGGAAGAGCTAGTAAATTTGAGGAAGAAGGAAAAAAATATGCATTTGAGCGTATAATGAAGTGGATTGATGAAAAATTTGAATCTGATGACAATTATGAAAATGAGGTTTTAGAGGAAGAAGATGTTGAAATAGTTGAAGAAGATTTTTACAATAATTCTGTACAATTATGGATGCGAAGAATTGCGAACAATTCTCAACAATCTAATCCAAAATATAGTGAGATTATGAAAGATTGGGCTTTTGAGATGGCTCAACCTGATAAGGAAATGAAAACCATATTTAAAGATAAATACTTTAAATATGCGAATGTTGTTGGTAGTACAAGTAGTTCAGCTGGAAGCCCAAATTTCGGAGCAGATTATCAACGAATTTTCAATATTGAAAATCAAACTGATAATATTGATATTGGACAACAATACAAAAGGTATCGTACATCTGTTACCAACGAAAGTATAATCAAATCAATTAGTGGAGAGGTTTCAAAAGAAAAAATAATTAGAGTTCTTCTTCGAAGTGGAAAGGATATTAAAAGTGCGGAGAAACTTGCTAATTCCTACTTTAGATATGGTTCAATGATTAATAATAGAAATACAACTTCTTTAAAGCCTATTGAATTTGATACAGTAATAACAGATGAGGCAAGTAAAGCGACACCACCAGAATTATTACTTCCAATGTGTTTTGGACGCAAAAATATTATAATTGGTGACCATAGACAATTACCACCAATGCTTCACGATAAAACATTTAAAGAAACATTAGAATCACTTGAAACAACAGAAGCTAAAGAACTAGCATCTGAAATTGATAAGAACTTTGTAGAAACTTCTCAGTTTGAAAGATTAATAATGCATCCTAAAGTTTCTCCTACAATTAAATCTACATTTAATGAACAATATAGAATGCATCCAAAAATTAACAATGTAATTAAACAATTTTACTTGGATGAAGGTGGTCTAGAACCTGGAGAACCTATAATGAAAAATGCAAATGACACCAACCTAAATAACCCATTTTCTAGACATCACGGATTTTTACTTAATAAATTTATTAATCCAGATATTCATACTATATGGGTTAATGTGGATGAACCAGAAGAATTAAGCGGAACATCAAGAATAAATAATTATGAAATTGAAGCTGTTGAGCTAGTCATAAAACTTCTTAAAAAATCAAATGGATTTGAAGATTATATGAAGCATTGGGAGAACAGTAATGACCAAAATAAAATTCAAGAAGAAAAAGAAATCAGTTTAATAAGTTTTTACGGACATCAAGTATCAAAATTAAAAGAAGTTGCCTTAAAAGCAAGAAGCAAATATAATATACCAGTTCGATTAAATACTGTCGATAAATTTCAAGGTATGGAAAGAAATATCATTATTGTTTCCACAGTAAGAAGTGATAAAAAAATAGAAAACGGAATAATAAAAACAAATAAAGATATTGGTTTTGCTAAATCACCTAAACGATTAAATGTAGCACTATCAAGAGCCAAACGATTATTAATAGTCGTAGGCAATAAAAATATGTTTTACAGATTTAAAGACAAAAATGGGAACCAAATATATAAAAATGTAATTGACACTATAAACAATGAAGGGATTGTTGTTGATTTCAAAACCTTAAAAAAAGAATTTGGTAATAATGAATAATATAGATTACAACATATTTAAAGCTATAGAACAAGATAAAAAACTAACAGAAATATATCTTGGCTATCAACCTTTTGACTGGTTTTTTACAACAGCAAAATATTCTGCAACTTGTACTGAAGCGGTTGAATTCACATTGTTTGACAAAACTATTTGTGGTTTACTAAATATTGAAAGCTCGTTAAGTTTTGAAGATATAGGCGAAATTTTAGGTTTTAATGTAATAGACAATCCTTCTCAAAAAAAATATAAAGATTATGCTGAATATGAAATCTTGAGAGATGCTTTACAAAGTTTAGAAGAATTTGAAATGATAACTACTGGAGATAATTCTTATTCTTATTGTCAATTGACAGATATAGGAAAAGAATACTTCCAAAAAGGTAAAAAATTTAAAGTTCATACAAATAAAAGATTTGAGTTATATTTTGATAATACAAATAATGAACATTCAACAGCAAGAGACAATTTTGAGTTTTTGAAAAGTGTTAATACAGAGGAAAATTTATTTAATTCTAGGATTGATTATGAAGATGAACAACTATTAAAATCATTTTCAGAAAATCAAATCCCTGAAATTTATAATGTTGAAAGAATGAATTCTTTTAAGGATTCTATTCTAATCGAAAAAGAACATAAATCAACTACATTATATGCTGTTTTTTTAGTTGACGTAATTTCTGGGAAATACAGAACTCTTGTTTACGAAGAATTTTCAAAAACAATCAATGACTATTTTTCTACATATTTAAGGAACAATAGAGAAAAGGTAGGTGATTTATTTTCTCAAGTTTTACAAAAATATAGTTTATTTCAAAATCCAATTTCTGATGATTTTTTATATAGAGAAGAATTAATTAAATCTCAAAAAGATATTGAAAGGATAATAGTTGAAGATAAAAATATTTCAGAAGAAATCTCTAAAAACGTCAATCAACTAAAATTTATTGAGCCTTTTATGTTTATTGATAGATTAGATACAATTATCAAAAATTCAGAAAATGAAGTTTGGCTAATGTTTGATAAGGTGTCAAAATTATTAATTGAAACTTTATCTAAAGTAATTAAAAATATTAATGATAAATATCTTTTTATATATCTCCCTGTTAATGATGGGTTAGAAGTTGAATTAGAGGGGTTTAAAAGTAAAGTTTCCGAATCTTTAAACTCATATTTAATAATTGGAAACATAGACGAGTTCAATGTTATAAGCCAAAAAACGAATAAAACATCTATATACAAAAAAGATAGTTTCCCTCTAAAAATAAGTGGTAAATCAATCAAATATCAATTCGTTAAAAAATATTTAAATGTAGATGTTAAAGGGCATATTGAAACTTTTAGACGAGATTTTGCTAATGAGTACTTGGAAAATATTAGCAAAGAAACAGATTCTCTAATTTTAGAAAAAGTCAATAGTGATGACTTATCTAATTATAGTACTAAAGAAATTGAAAATATTGATTTTAAAATAAGACCATTTTACAATCTATCTGAACACGATTTAATATTAAATGAAATTAAAGAGAATAAGACAACATTGCTCAATGCCGTCAAAAAAGCTAGAAAAAAGAAAATAGAAACTTTTATTGATTCGGTGTTTGAAGAAATTCAAGGTTTAGACTTGTCTGATGAAAGGAAATTTAAAACTTTAAAATCAAAAATAAGTAAAGAGAAAGAAAAATTTGAAGAACAAGAAACAAGTTTATTTTTAGAAGTAGAAAAGAAGTTTTTACTTAAAGAAAAAGAATTTGAATTAATAAAAAAGAGGAAATCAATAATTATTGATACAAATATATTAATAGAAGAACCAAAAATAATAGACAGAATTGGTTCGCTTCAAAATATTATATTTTCTGCTAAAGTTATTGATGAGCTAGATAGTTTAAAAAATAAAAGTGAAACAAAAGTAAAAGCACAAGATGCAATTAGAGAAATCCGTAAACATCAAAAAAAGGGAAATATAAGTTTTAATTCAAGCAAAGTAAATAACCTGCCTGATGATTTAGATAAAAAATCACCTGATAATATGATCTTATCTGTTGCATTGCAATACAAAAAAAGAAATCCTATTCTTTTAACTAATGATAAAGGCTTACAAATTAAAGCTGAAATGTTAGAGATTCCAGCTAAAACAATTACTGAATTAACCTCTTTACTTTCTCTCAGTAAAAAAAGAAGAACTAAAAATAGAAAAAAACTATAATATGTCTTGTTTTGAAACATCCACTTTCCTGAAAAATCCTCAAGTTTTTAAAATAGAGGTTTTTATCGAAGCAATTAAAATTTTTAATTGGGATTATGAAATAAAAAGTAATAATGAAGTTGTTGTTACTAAAATTCCAAATACAAATCTTTACGGAGAATTTGCAATAAAAATTAAAAATGGAACAGTAACTTATAACAGTTACTATCTAAAAAATAGCAAAGAACTAATTAAAGAATTGCAGAGTGAATTTTTTGTTTTAAATGTCGAATATGCCAAAAAGACTATTCTTTCTGAATTTGAAAGTGTTGGTTTTTCCCTAAAAAAAGACTACGACTTTGAACCGAATGAAGAAGTTAGAGAGAAGTTTTTTATGGTTGGTTATTCGAAACTAGAAAATGAAGATGAAAAAAGAACAGAAATAGAATTTTCAATTCTAAAAGATGGTACTATAATTTCAGATTCAAACTATATTCCATATGATATTCACGAATTAGCTGATAAAGCGATGGAAGGAATTGAAAAGTCATTTGGAAATACTAGAAGAGAAGGAATAGAAATAAAAAGAAAAGAAATACCAGTAAAGTATAAAAACAAGTCATACTGTAGTGCTTCAAATAAAATCATAGCAAAAAATTAAAACAATGGAAAAATCATTTGAAGATTTAAAATATATGCTAGATGCTAATTATCCACTAATTTATCTAGCATCACCTGAATATGGGCGTATAATTCAAAAAGTTAGAAGCACAGCATTTAGAAAAGGATATATATTTAGCACTTGGGATATTGTTGATGGTTTACAAATCCATAGAAAACTTGAAAATTCAAATAAATTAGATAAAGTTGAAAAACATCCAAATAATGGGGAAACTAAAAACCCTGATGCTTTTCTTGAATTTTTACTAAAAGGAAATGTAGAAAATCAAGACACTAAAGAAATTTTTATAATTGAAGATTCTCATAAACAATTTCGTGATGAAAAGTTTGTCGTTCAATTAAGAAAATTAACACAGTATTTTAAAGTATTAAACAAACACTTACTTTTGTTATCTCCATTTTTTAAGTTGCCAATAGAGCTAGAAAAGTATGTTACAATTTTGAATATGCCTTTACCTGATAAAAGCGATTTAGAAAAGCGATTAAAAGTAATAATGAAAGGTGAATCTTTAAACGAGGATTTAAAAAACCTAATTTTAGACGCTGGTGCAGGACTTACAGATGTTGAAGCTGATTTAGCTTTTCGCCTAGCAAAAGAAAAAGTAGGCTTAAATAGTAAAGATTCAATTAGAATAATAGCAAGCGAAAAAGAACAGATAATAAAGAAAAGTGGAATTCTAGATTATCATCATACTACAGAAAATTTAGATTCAAGTGTTGGTGGTTTAGATAATTTAAAAGTTTGGTTGAAACAAAGAAGCAAAGCATTTGAAAGAAAGGCTAAAGTATTTGGTTTAAAAGAACCAAAGGGAATGTTGCTTTTAGGTGTTCCTGGAACTGGAAAAAGTTTAACAGCAAAAGCAATTGCTACAGAATGGAATCAACCTTTATTAAAGCTAGATATAGGTAAAGTATTTCAATCAGAAGTTGGTAGTAGTGAAAACAACATAAGAAATGCGATAATGACTGCAGAAGCCATCGCGCCTTGTGTTTTGTGGATAGATGAAATTGAAAAAGGATTAAGTTCTGGAGGTGGTGAAAAAGATGGAGGTACAAATTCGAGAGTATTTTCTACCATTTTAACTTGGATGCAAGAAAAAACGAAACCAGTTTTTGTTGTTGCAACTGCTAATAATATTAGTAATCTTCCTCCTGAACTTTTAAGAAAAGGTCGTTTTGATGAAATATTTTTTATTGACTTACCAACAAAAAAAGAAAGGAAAAATATATTTGAAATTCATCTCAAGAAAAATAATCAATTAAATATAACTGATTTTAATTCAATAATTGAAGGAACTAAATATTTCAATGGAGCTGAAATTGAAGAAACTGTAAAAGAAGCTATGTTTAAGGCATATATTGAAAACAATGAAGAACCAGCAATTAAATTATCACATCTAATTGAATCAGCCGAAGCAATTGTTCCTCTTGCAATCACAATGAAAAATAAAATTGATGGATTAAGAGATTGGGCATCAACAAGAGCAAGATCAGCAAGTTCTGATGTAAAAAAAGAAGATTTAAAGAAAGATAACTCTAAAAATCAAACATTAACAAAAAGAGAAAAGGAAGAAGATATTTTTTAGAAATTGTGAAATTTGAGCAACTGAAAATAAGGCCATCATAGAAAATTATCAAGCGTAGAAAAAAATAGAAATATTATGAAAACATGGTGTAAAACCGCATTTTACACCATGTTTTCTATATAATTAAAAAATAAACTCGAAAAATAAAACTTACAAAAACCGCCATAACTAATAATAAATTTAGGACAAAGACAAAGACAAAATGAATGAAGTAGCGTATTTTAAAGGGGAATCGCAGTTGAAAAAAGAAAGAAAATTGTATGTTTTTATATTAATTATTTCAATAGCTTGTATTTTTTATAGTGTATTGAAAAACGATATGATTTTACTAGTAGTGTATACATTGTTTTTTCTTTTTGGAGTTTATATCATAATAAAAAACTTTAAAAAAACTCCAAGTCTTATTGTGAATAAAAAAGGGATAAAGAGTAATCTGAATAATATGGGAATTGTTGAATGGAAACACATCAATGATTTTTCGATTAATTCAAATCATAAAAATAAATTTCTAGTGTTAAATCTAAAAGAAAATGATGAATATTTAAAGAGTGTTAGTGCATTTTCAAGAGCTTTAATGAAAACAAACATTGGAAAATTTGGAAGTCCAGTAATTTTTCCAAGTGTGTTATTTTCAAAACCTATTGAAGACATCAAAGAAGAGTTGGAAAATTATAAGAATAGCTTGTAATTTAAATTTTATTTCTTGTTGGAGGTGAAATTTATTCTATTAGCAAGTGAAAAAGAAATTTAAAGAATGGTGGAAAAGTTAAATAAAGAACTAAATCGAGTTTTTAAGAATTTATCAATTTCGAAAATAAATTATACAATTGATTTTTGGCATTTAGAATTCAAAAGACATTATGAAGATGATAAATATAAAATTGAGAAAATTGATAATATTTGGATTCATGCACATGAAATTGAAGTTAATAATGAGAATGAATGGATTGAGCTACTTAAAAATGGTCCATTTGATTTAACTAAAAATATAGATTATAAAGAATCAATTAAAGCTTTAGTCTTGTTTAATCTAGCTAGAGAACCTATACAAGAAATAGAAATAAATAAAGACTCAGATTTAATTTTAAAATATTCTGAAAATCAGTATTTGAAAATTTGTGGAAAAGTGGATATTGTTGATTGGATTTGGTGGATTGATTTTGAAAACGAAAAACAATTTATATTAAATGAATACGGAAAAATAATAGTTGAAAACAAAAAATTAAATAATCTAATTAAAATTGAAAAATAAAAGAAGATTAAATGTTCAACAACAAATCGAATTAAAAAAAGATTCAATTCTAAAAGAGGCTAAATATTGGCGAGAAAATCGAATACCTAAACCTTTGGAGAAAATTTTTTCAGAAAAAGGTATAGAAATCGATCAGTCTATACTATTGAATTATGAACAAGATTTTCCAGGAATATGTACTGATGAAGGATTGATTTTAACGTCTGAGAAAGTTTTTTACAAGTTTGAAGCAGATTTAAATTCTGAAAAGACGGAATTAATTGAATTGTATTTATTTATAGATATTTCAGATCAATTTGAGATTAATGAACATAAAAAGGGAATAGGAAAAACTTATGGTTTTCTGGCGATAGAAATTCTTAATGAATTAAATAGAAAATAAAACAAAAGCTTGAACAGTTTCAATAGTACTTTAGCTTTTAAAAAATACATTGTGTGAAATCAAAAAAAATATAAAATGAAAGAAATATTACAAAGCATCGGGATTGAAAATTTAAATTCATTTATTTATGAATTTGACTCAGTAAGAATTGACTGGTGGGATAATAAAAATGAAACATCTATTGAAATTGAAATTCATGAAATTGAAAATGAAGTTTTTGAACTGAATGTGGTTTTTTGTCCTGAAGTAGAAGGTATAGTTGAAAGAACAATAATCTTGAATTCAATTTTTAAATTCAACTCATTAGAGAATAATGCTTTTATAGCTAAAGTAATTTGTGAAAATTTAATTCCAGAAAATACTTTTACTTTTTCAGAGGAACAAAATACTTATATAATTGAAACTTTTGAAGATTTAAAAAATGTTTTTAAAATAATTTCAAATTTAATATCTAATAAAGATCCGAAACTTATTATGGATTTAAATAAAGTTGAAGATTTTGATGAAGAAGAAATGCCTTATGATGTAGGAGATAATTTAGATCACTTTATCGGAATGATGTATATGAATTCAATTGAAATTACCAAAGAAAATATAATTGAATATATTGGTATGGCATTGGAATTTGAAGGAAAAGAATATTTTGAAATATTAAAAGAAGAAGTCGATGTTGAGTTGCATCAAGATTTTCAAGGAGATTATGGTATAGAAACTGATGGATTAGAATTAATTAAAGATACAATTAGAAATTATACTTTAGAATAAACTACGAATTTCACTTCTTGTCGTTGATGTAATACAAAAAGTGAAAATGTAGATAAGTTTAAAAAGAAATAAATGGAAAAGGATGAGACTATACTTGAATTAATAGCTGAAATAAATAAAGAATTTGATGAAAATAAATATCTTCTGAAAGATTTCTGGGAAGGAGATTTATGTGCTATTGGATTTTCAGATTTAAATGAAGAAATATTAATTTATGTTTCAACCTGGGAAAAAGAAAAAGGTTGTTTTTATATTGAAATTGAGAAATCAAATAAAGATAATCCTGAAAAATATAGAGTGTTAGATAGAAAAGAAAATGTTGAATTTAAAGAATTGAAATCTATATTTAGGAGTTATTTATAATTGGAAACTGTGAATGAAAAGCTATAAAAATCATAAAGCTTTGGCAATACAATATAGCTTCAATTTTTATACAAAGCCATAAAGTTGAAAACGTAGTATAGCATTGAAAAAGAATTAAAGTAATATGAAATTGAATAATTTTAAAATTGAAGAAAATGAAAACGAAACTTTAATTATATACCGCCTACAGATAAAAGATTTTATATTAATATTTAAAGATTTGTTGATAGTTATAGTTTGTGTAGTTCTTTTTTATCTTTCACAAATTAGTAATATTCAAGTCATATTTGCTGTTGTGCTATATATTATCCTATTAATTGCTTTAATTTATCTTTTTAAAAGTTTATTTAAAACATTAAACAGGTGTTTTTCGACGATTTATATAGATTCAGAGCTCAAAATTATTTCGAAAAAATACATTTTTAAAAAAGATGAAATTATATCTGATATTAAAACAATTGAGCTAAAAAGAGAATATGAAAGTTTAGAAGTAGATGATGAAAATTATTTGATAATTGCTTATAATATTGAGGCAAATACTAAAAATGGGAGTAAAAGCATTTTGAGAATATATAATTCAAAATATATAAATGTAAATGAAAAAGATCAATATAAAATTAGTAAACAAATAACTAAGTTGATTGGCTTGAAAATAGGAAAAACAACAAGAATTGATAATTCTATATTCAAGAATAAATAAAAAAATTATACAAGAAAAAAGAGCGATTTAAAACTACCGTACTAAAATTATGAAAATGAAAAAATGGAATCCAATTTTAGGAATATTGTTATTGATAACTTTTACGAGTTGTCAAGAACAGCCAAATACACATAAACTAATAACTAATGAACCAAAAGAAAGTGAATTAATTGGTAAATACACTTTTAAGTCGCAATCAATAGATAGTTCAATAGAGTATTTTGAAAATGAGAATGGAGAAGTTGTTAAACCAACAATAATCATTAAATCTAATAACGAATTTGAAATTAAAAATATTCCTTATTTCAAAGGATTTCCACCAAAATATAGTGGTTTAATTAGTGAAAAAGGAAAATGGCAAAAAGATGTTTTAGGAGCAATTGATGTTGGAGAAAAAGAGAATCTAGAGCATTGGGGAATTCACTTTATTGAAATGCGAAAGGAATTAAAAGGAGCAGGTTTAATGAATAAAAAAGATCCTTATGATTTGGTTTTTACATTTGGAGATCCTGACCAAGGAGAAGTGATGATATTTAAAAAAGAATAAAATAGAATTAGCGTTAAAAATATTTTATTTATAAATATCCTAAAATAATTAAAATGAGAAACGTATTACTTTTATTTTTGGTACTTATTTGTCAAAAGATTTATTCTAAAGAAAAAATTTACATGCTGCTAAATTGTGTAGAAAAAGAAACCAAAAGAAAAATTGAATTGGTAAATCTTAAAATTTATAATAATGATAAAGAAGTAGATTATAAATTAATGGAAGATGGAGTATTGGTTTTAAATTATAAAAAATTAAAGAGATTAAAAATTCAATTTTCTGATAACATAATTGATTTTGGAAAGCTCAACAAATTAAATGATAAATAATATATTGAGATTGATTTAATGTTGAATAAAAATAAAGATGAAAACAATCTTGAAATAACATATAATAGTTTAGGATGTGTTAGATATATTTTGAAAAAATGTAATTCTAAAGAAAATGAATGTAATAAGATTGAAATAAGAACTCCATCAAGTTTTGTTTAGAATGAAAAGAAGAAAACTTTAGAATTGCATGATGGTAATCCTGTGTTTAATAAATATATTGAACTAAGATAGATTAAAAAATAAAAAGGATTTAATGAAGTGTATTTTATGTAAATAGTATTAAAAAATTGAAGAAAGAATTATATTTTACAGTTAAATCGAAATTGATATTGAATCATTCAATGATGGTTTTTATTGGATTAATATTAACTATTGTTGGTTTGTATATTTTACACCCATTTCGAAATATTGGAGATATATTAATCCCTGTATTATGTTTTAGTTATTTTTGGATATTTCACATCATTCTTTTAATTCAATATTATATTAAAGATTACCAAAAAAATATAATAATAAGAGGTTCTAAAATAACAATAATAAAGAAGAAAAGTGTAAGAGAATTGAATCTTGAAAAAGATGTGAAGGATATTATTTTTGTTGATAGAATGAAGCTCCATAAAGACCCTTTTAAGGAATTTAAATTTATTAAAATGATTTTATCAAGTGGAGAAAATATTTATATCACTTCTTTAAGCGGAAATATTAATGAATTAGTTTCTAGAACAGATTTAAAAATTAAAGAAGAAAAAGTGTTTTATCCTATTTTAAAATAAAAATATAAGAACCTTCAAGTAAAATAAATTTGAATTTTTAGTTTAAATGTATTCGAATAATGTTTGATATGCTTTTTTGTTTACATTTTTTTTCCTTTAATAAAGAATAATAGTTTTAATGTAAAGAATAGTGAAATTATAAACTTATAATTGTGACGCTTTATTTAAATTTTCACTTCAAATTATTTTATCTTTTCAAAATTAAAATACTCCTAAACTTGATTTGTTTATATTAAAAGACTAGTTTTGACGAAAATTGAAGAGTTTATACACAGACTCCTGTTGTGAATAATATAATCCAAAAATAGAAATGAAAAAGAAAACAATATTCTTCAGCATATTAGCTGCTCTTGTTTTATTAGTGTCAACATTCCTTTATATGAATAAGGATAAATTTGTTTATGTAGGTTCGGTAGATATTATTGAAGTTGATTGTAGTAAAAAACATCAAATCTTGAGTGAAGTTTATGAAAGTGATCAAAAGATTAGAAAAACAAATGAATTATTCAAATATGCTAAAGAAGATCATAGAAATCAGGAATTAGTGATTAGTATTATTGAAAAGTGTGGAATGCCAACATTAAAAGAGGTGACTCAAAAGCAAATGGATGCAATCTGGTTGGGTCTGCAACACACTGATGCAAAAACTAGAAAAAAGTATTTTCCGAAAATAGAAAAAGCAGTGGGAAATGGAGACTTGTCTAAACAACAATATGCTTTAATGAAAGATAGAATTCTGATGGATGAAGGTAAACCTCAAATATATGGTTCACAGATAAAAAATGGCAAATTGTATAAATTAGAAAATCCTGAAACTGTGAACAAAAGAAGAAAGGAAATGGGAATGGGTACAATAGAGGATTATTTAAAGTATTTCAACATTCAATATAATCCGAATTAAAAATATTTCACAATAACTAATTATAGAATATATTTCGAAGCATATTAAAATAACATTTTGATATGCTTTTTTGTTTATTAATAATAGTTCGTTTACATTTGAAAATCTGCTGCTATGAAAACTTTATTTTACAATAATTTATAGTTACAGATGTAATTGAGATAACAGGAATTCTTGTTATAGTAATGTTTACAATAATAAAATAGATATGAATAATTTAAAAGACTTTTGGAAGTCATCAGAATATGCCAATAAGGGATATCTAGAAGAATCTTTATCAGAGGAATTAATTAATAAAGTTGAATCTACTTTAGGTTATAAACTACCTGTGGATTACATTAATCTGATGAAAATTCAAAATGGAGGTATTCCTGAAAATACTTGTTTTCCAACTAATGAAAGTACCTCATGGGCAGAAGATCATGTTGCTATTAGTGCCATAATGGGGATAGGATTTGAAAAGAAATATTCTATTTGTGGTAGCTTAGGAAGTCAATTTATGATTGACGAATGGGAATATCCTAATGACGGAATATACATTTGTACATGCCCTAGTGCTGGACATGATATGATTCTTCTTGATTACTCGAAATGTGGAGCTGAAGGTGAGCCTGAGGTAGTTCATGTTGATCAAGAACTTGATTATAAGAAAACTTTTTTAGCGAATAATTTTAGTGAATTTATTGTTGGTCTAGTCAATGAAAGTGAATTTGATAATTCTGAAGAAGAATTATATGAGACATTAGAAATATTTAAAAATGGACGTTTTTCGAATATTCTTCAAAAATATTTTAAAGCAGATAAGACAATAAACTTTGACAAAGTACTAAGAAATTTATTTGAAGAGTTAACCAAAGAAAAAGGGTATTTTGCACTTCATGATGATCCATTGTCATATTTGGCATATGATATTCAATTTTATCTATTAAGTATTAACAAAAGGATTAAATCAAAGGAACAATTTGTTAGTGAATATCCTTCGATGGTAGCTATGGGGGACAATGAAATATCTATAGGAGGGTATGCTGACTTTTTCTCAGATTGGTATGATTTAAGGTTGAGAAACATGAAGATTAAAAAAGGTTTTTTAGGTCGTTTAAAATTCACTGATGACTATAAAATAACATTATTTAAACAAATTGAAAAATATAAATAACTATCATCAACAAAACCTAAATCTCATTAAGAAGTACTTTAGTTAAATGTTGAGTAACATTAAAACCAAAATGTTAAAAAAAATAATTCAGAAAACAATCGAGAAGGGTAAAAAAGAGCCTAAAGCAGTACAATGTTTATGGTATTCGGATGTTGATTATATAGCATTGGATGTTGAATTAGTATTTAAAACTAGGCAAGGATATGAAAAGGAAAATGTTGCTACTCTAAACTATAAGGACTTTGAAAGTCAGAAAGAACTTAGTGAAGAAGCTAAAAGAATAGGAAAAGTCTTAGCTGAAAAGTATAACGCTGAATTTTATTTTCCTTCGCCAGATGAATGGTCAAGAGATTGTCCTGATTGGTGGAATTCGAAAGCTGCTTTTAAATGTGAAGATTGTAGAACGCCAATTATTCAAACTGATAGCGAACATACTCCTAAAGAGGTATGTTATCCTTGTCATTTAACAAGAGAACAAAACAATCGAATTAAAAATGCTATACCATATGATGATGGAGTATCCATGTGTTTTTATAAAAATGGAGAATATAAAAGAGTAGGTTATGTTTCTAAATTTGAAAGTTTTACAATTTCATCGTTTATAAAACATAAAATATCCAATGAAGAATTAAATAGTTCAATTAGTATTTTATCATTAGATAAAAATGAAATTAAAAATTTAAAACAAGAACTAGAAAATAAAATAGATGATAAACTAAAAAACTATGAAAAACCCATAAAGGAGAAAAGACTTTCTAAGCTTAATACAATTAGAAGTATTAATTATAAATCAATTGAGTATCAATTCAAAGGTTTTTTTAATGAAACATGCAATCTAATTTACTCCTTTAATCAAGCTCAAGAAGCACTTGAGAAAGGTTTTGAATATAGGATATTTATGAAGAATGGCTTTACTCATAGAGATGATTCAATTCTTCGTTTTATTCATTTTGTAAATAAAGGAGATACCAATATTTCGGAAATATTTAAAAGATATAGAGAAATATTATCTCTTTCAGAAATAGAATCAACAATAACAAAATTGATTGAAATTGAATGTCTAACTAGAATTCAAGACAATATTTTTATAACAGAAAAAGGAAAAAGTATTATTTGAAAATAACGAACATATAAATGGTAAGCATCATTATTGACATAAAGTAACATAGAAAAACTTGGTTCAATAAAGAGTTGTGCTAAAAATCAGTCATAATGATTGAAAATTATATACTTATACAATATTTATTCAAGCATATTAAAATAACATTTTGATATGCTTTTTTGTTTATTAATAATAGTTCGTTTACATTTGAAAATCTGCTGCTATGAAAACTTTATTTTACAATAATTTATAGTTACAGATATTGTAAAAAAACTATGAATAAATATTACTTAAACTAAATGAAAAATAATCCTAAAATTACATGGAATATCCTCCTTATTCTTATTCCAATTGTCTGTATATTTTATATAATTGATATAAAAGATGTGTTTGGATTTGAAATTTTTATTACACTTATTTGGTTACTTGGAAGTTTTTTAATCATTGGATTATTACTGACTGCAATAATTATCTCTGATATAGAAAAGGTGTTTCCTAGTAAAATAAAACTTATAACTGTTGGACTTTTATTATTCACATACATATTCGTGCAAATAAGTTTTAATGGAGGTTTTTGGGGTAAAACATTGATATCAGCCGAATTTATAGATGATAGAAGTAGTATACGATTAAAATTATTCGAAAATGGCAAGTATATTCTTGTTTCAGATAGGTTTTTTGGAGATGAAAGATTTGTCGGAAATTATAAAATGAATTCAGATACCATATTTTTTGAAAATTCCCCGCTTATTGACAATGATTTTGTTTCAAAGGAAATCATTATCAAAGATGATTTGAGTTATTTTTATTTACTACCATCTGGAGAATATGATAAAGATTACTATTATTTTAAAATAAAATAAAGGAACAAACAAAAGAGTGTAAATCACAAAACAAACAAAAGTCACAATACGAGTTTATGACTTACGAAACTTATCAAAATTAAAGAGAATGATGGAATTAAATAAAATTTCAAAAAGAAAAGAATTTAATCAATTCAGCAAGGAATATTATTATGAATTAGAAGTGGATGGAAAATTACTTGAAGATTTTATAAATGAACAAAATCCAGAAATTAAAAAAGGATTAGTTCCAACATTATTGAATTGGTTGAGTGATGAGTCTGAAAGAAAAGTTGTTTGGAAAAGAGTTTTACCAAAAATTGGAGAAAAAGAAAAATTACCAATTTTAATGTGTTCAGAAGATATAGATTTTTGGTGTACTTTAATTATTGTTGAAGTAGAAACAGATGAAAATTATATTTATTGGAATAGGTTTGGATTAGAAGATTCGGATACCACAAATCCTGAAGAAATTGCTGAGAATGTAAATTGGTTTGAGAATGTCAATAAAATGAAATTTCGTAGAGAAAACTATTTAAAGGTTTTAAACGAATTTAAATTAAGACTGAATGAAGAAATTGCATATTAATATAATACTAGAAAATTAAAAATTAATTTAGTTATAAGAAGATGAGAAAAATATTACAATTAGGATTGTTAATTTTAATAGGAGTTGCTTTAATTTCTTCAACTTTAAAAGAAGACTATTTTGAAGGTGAAATACATTATGATATAGATTATAAACTTCAAACAGATAGAACTACTATTGAAAGTTTAAAATTATCAACTGGATCGAAGATGGTAATGTTATTTAAAGACGGAAATTATTATAAAAAAATATACAATTCCAAAAATGAACTAATTGTAGAAATAATGTTACTATTAGAGAATAAAAAATATTATTGGAAACGATATGATTCTGATACAATAAACTGGTTTGATATAACTAAAAACGATTCACCAACAGTTTTTAAAATTTCCGGAAATAAGACTTTTTTAAATCAATATTGTACAATTGTAGATTCAGAAACAAAAATTAATTATAACAATATAAATAAAGTTTTAAAAGCTAGGTATGTTTATTCGAATGAGTTGAAGACAAATCCAAATTGGTACGATGAATATAAAGAAGGAAATTATAATGAAATTTCTAAGAAACTGAATTGTATAATTTTGGAGGAAAAATTTGATGCTTACTATTATGAGAAAATATTAAGAGCGACTTCAATTATTTCAAGAAAAATAAAAGATAAAGAATTCGGATTCGATATAAAAAACAAACCTTTAAAACAAATATAAAACGACGCACAACAATTCTGAAAATATATGTTTACACCAATCATAAGAGTTTTACTTATTATATTCTCCCTATTAGCTGCTATGTATTTTTACTCAATAGAGGATTATAATAATATGTCAATGATGTTTATATCATGTGGATTAATCATTTATGGATATTTTAAATACGGGACAGTTTATGCTGCTTTTCAGTATGTTAAAAATGACAATTTTAAAAAAGCAGAAGAACTGATTTCTAAAATTAAAAATCCAGACAAACTGACTAAAGGACATAAAAGCTATTATTATTTTACGACTGGAATCATTGCTTTAAATAAAAATGATTTTCACAAAAGTCATTCTGACTTAACTCAAGCTCTTAATCTAGGTTTAAGAATTAAAAATGATAAATCAATTGTGTTATTGAATTTAGCAATTGTTGAATTTTATAGAAAGGATTATGAAAAAGCGACTGAATATATTAAAGAGATTAGATTACTTAAATTAAAACCATTGGTTAAATCAGAAACAAATCGAATTGAAAAAGAAATAAACATTGCACAACAAAGTATGATTGAGAATATGACAGATTCGACTAAATCAGAAACAATCTTATAATAAAACCACTACAAACATTGAACTATTTATGAAGAAACTTATAAGAAATACAATAATTATTCTAATATTATTTGTGTTAGGTTATGTAATTAGAATACTAACTGGTATTTATTGGATTAGTAGACCATCTCTTTATTTTTGGGAAAATGAAACAGATTACATCTATATAATCGGGTATCTTTTAGGTAATGGTTTGCAAACCATAGCTATTATTTGGGCCTTAATAAATGTAGTAAAATTTATAAGATCGAAAAAAAAATCAGTGTCTTGAATATTGTCTAAGTAAGAAATTAAAAATCGTAAAAAAAAAATATTACGAAAATGGTGAGGATAAGGTTTATTATTTTGAAATAAGTAATGTGTTTAAAGGAAGAGAAAATCTAAAAAATAAATTATAAAATCAAAGAATAGAATCCCTCTTTAAGCTTGATTTATTTGTATTAAAATGGTAGTTTTAACGAAAATTGCGGAAATCACAATTAGGTTTCTATTATAGATCTATTTATTATGAAAAACATTTTACTTATACTATTATTTTTAATTTCAACTAATCTGACTTTTGGTCAAACTGAATACTCTAAACATTCTATTAAGTTCTTTAAGAACAATAAACAAAAAAGTCTTCGTGTACTAGATATTTGGATTATTGTAGATGGAATCAAAATTCAAGGAGAAAAGGTTGGAGATTTTTATCAATTTCCGATAATTGACTCAACTAAAAGATTTGAATTAGGCATAAAAACTAATAAGATGAAGATTGAGTCGGGTTCATTTGAAGCTCGGATGTTAAATAATGGTTCAATAATGATATTAGGGAAAATAACTCGTATTAATAAACTTCTTTCGGTTGCTGAATATAGTGAAATGGAAAAATCTGAAGACGATTATGAAATATTTGCTAAACGCTTTTTTATCGCTAATAAAGTTTATACAATTGATATTAACAATCATGAAAAAGTCAAACAACTTGAATATTTAATCGTAAAACCAAATCAGAAAGGATGTGGAAGTTATGTCTCAATACAAAATATAGTAAAACTGAAAAAATAAACATTAACAATCTTATATTATGTAATTTTTCCATGCATATCAAAATAATATTTTGATATGTTTTTTATTTTAAACTCTTTTAAAGCTAGAATTCATAAGCTTTTATTTTTTGATTTAAATATTTAATCCTTTACTTGATAAAAATATTAGATTCTTCTATATTTGGACGTCTGCTGCTATGAAAACCATTTTATAAACAAATATTTTAAGTTGTAGATATAATGAAAAATTTAAAAAATTGATTTAAAATGACACATCAAGAAATTATAAAAAAAGTTGAATGGAAAGATTTAAAAACTTTATCAATTAAAGAACTGTTGATTGAAAACAACTTAACAATTCCATGGTTTATAATTTCCATGATTTTAGCTTACAAAGGTTTGTATCTAATTGCTTTGCCATTTTCGGGTTTTTTCTTTTTAGCTGGTCTAAGGCAAGTACATAATGGATTTCATAATTCATTAGGAACAAATAAGTTTTTAACTTGGTTTACCTTATTTAGTAATAGTATTTTGATGATGACTTCTATTCATGCTGTAAAATTTAATCATTTAAGACATCACAAGTATTGTTTAACGGAAAAAGATCAAGAAGGAAAAGCAGCGCATATGAGTTGGTATGGAGCTATTTTATATGGGCCGATTCATATGTTTAAGATTCATCAAATTACTTGGAAGTTGGGGAATAAAAAATATAAACAAAATATGGCTTTAGAAGTTGCTTCAATTTTATTGGTTACATCCATAATTTTCTATTTTAATATTGAATGGCTTCAATATCATATTTTAGTTATGATTATTGGCGAGTTTTTAATGGCTTTTTTTGCTGTCTGGACTGTTCATCATGATACTTCGGAAAATCCTGAGTTGGCAAGAACGCAAAGAGGATGGTTAAAAAATAAAATAACTTTCAGTATGTTTTATCATTTAGAACATCATTTATTTCCTGCTGTTCCTACAATCAAATTACCTGAATTGGCTAAAAGGATAGATGAAAATATCCCTGAAATTGAGAAGAAAAATACGTTTTAAAAACTTCTTCAAGCATATTAGAAACAATCACATTTTTTGGTTCAATTATAATACTTAAATATGAAAAAAATATTAGTTATCATTTCAATACTTTTTCTATTTGCTTCCTGTAAACAAACATTTAAGAATAAGAATGAAGAGTTACGTTTTGAGGATATTGAAAAGGTAATTTTTTCAGGAAGAATTGAAACTCAATGCAGCTATTTTGAGCCTTTTGAAATAACTGATAAAAAACTTATCGAGAAATTTATTAAAAACATTAACAATAGTTCTTTGGATGAATTATGGAAAGGAGCTTGCAATAGTGAAATTAAAATAATTACAAATGATTCGACTCTAATTTTTTTAACTTTTGATGAAGTTTTCTCTTATTCAGGGAAATGGTATAGATATCCTGAAAAAGATATACTAGAAAAGCTTAGAAACGAAAATAAAAAACTTACTATAAATCTTCAGGAAAATTAAAACATGAAAGCATTTGTAAAATATTTCTTCTTAATTGTGCTACTAATTTCTTGTAATGAAGAAAAGCAACTCTTAGATTATTCACAACAAAGAGCCAACCAATTTGTAGAGAAACATGCTGATAAATTCATTAAAGATTCTGAGCTTTTAAGGTATAGTTATAATCCTAGAGCACAATTTACAAATAGTCAAGATTCTTCTAATAGATATCGAATTTACCAAAGAAGAAATGAAATTGAACTGATTTGCTTTTCGGATAGTTGTGAATTAGAAGAGTCATTTAACAAAATACCTTTAAAGATTTATAAGGGAAGATATACTCTGAAACAAGATTCATTATTTGTAAATCTGAATAATGATTCAACAGCTTTACAAATTCATTCTTTTAAAAGAAATCCTGTAGATTATTTTAATGAACTAAATATGCGTCTTAAAAACTATGGCGTCTTTAACTATTTTGGGTCAAAAGATAAATCATTCATTAAAGTTTATTTTTCAACTCAATACTATCTGATTCATTCTTATGATGTTGAAAATGATATAGGGCAGGATGAATTATTAAAATCTTATGACAATAATTGGTATTTTGTAAAAATGAAGCATAAAATGGATTTGGGTTAAAACCAATAGGATCAATTTTTGAGTTAATTGAATATTTTTCTAAACTTGTCCAAAATATTAGATTCGTATATATTTGGGCATCTGCTGCTATGAATTATCAACTTTTACAAAAATATTATAGTTACAGATATATTAGAAATAGCAGGAGTTTTTGTTTAAAAAAATAAACCAAATGAACATCAAAAAATTAGAAGAAGGTATCAAGGAATCTTCTTTTTCAATGCATGAGGATTATATTAAATCTTTAATCAAACCTTCTATAGAAATAATTAAAATAAAATCTGAAATCAAAATTGCTTCGAGTAAATTAGGTGGAATTCCTGATGTTCCAATTGAATTTAAATGGCCAAAACACGAGTATGGAGATTATAGATTTGTAGCACAATTTAACCTTACAGAACTTTCTGAACCTATTCCAAATTTTCCGCAACATGGTCTTTTAAGCATTTTCATTGCAGATGATGAGGATACTAATTATTTTTGGGGAGATGATGGTTATGCGAAAGTTTTTTTCTTTGAGTCTGAAAACGAATTAAAACCTTTCTCAAATTCAAATTTTCCAAATCCTCTAAGTACTGCTATTAAATTAGAAACTACTGTGGATATTCCGTCAAGAGAAGAATTGCTTGAAAATAATCCTTTAGATGAAGAACAAACAGAAGATTTGATTTATGATGTAATGGAAAATGTAGATAAAAATCTAAATTATTTACTAGGATATCCATATTATTCAACTCTGGCATATGATCCTAGACCAAGTAAAGATTGGACATCCTTACTTACTCTCTCTTCGGATAGCGCACTAAACTGGTGTTGGCATGATGGAGATTTTCTTATGTTATTTATTGAAAAAGAAAAACTAAAACAAAAAGATTTCTCGAACATCAAATCAGATGCAGGATAAAATTAAAACTAATAACAGTATGAATAAAGTTATTACTAGTTTATGTTCTAAATTAGATATTCCTGATTTAAGAGCTGGACATCTTACAATTCGAAATGAAAAAAACTGGAGAACTAATGAAATGTATATTGATTATAGTTGGTTAGTTAAAATTACACTATCATTAAACGAGTGCTGGATTTTTTCTGTCAAATTCAACAAAACAGAATTTAGAGAATTTCAAAATCCAGAAAAATTAATTCAAGGACTTTTCACTATAGACAAACAAGGTGAAATTGATGAATTTTATAAAATAACAAAAACTGACAACTTTGAAGATAAAGTTAGAAATCTAAAATATTATGATTTGTTTGATGCTAACCCAGGAATAACTTTAGATGGTGTAGCATATGAATATTTTGTTTTTGCACGAAATACAGAATTAAGATTTTCTCTTAATAATCCTAATTCGGAAAGTTGGAAGATATGGGAAAAAGAGATTTGGACAATTGGAGGTGAATTAGCAAAGAAATCTGAAATAGAATGTTTTAAAAAGATGTTTGAATAAGAAAACCTAAAAATTTTAAAATGCATGTAGTAAAGTTAAACATAATTGGGGAACAAGTAGGTTCGGAAGAATTCTTTGAATTTGTAGATAACTATTTTAGATCCCTATATAGAAGTAAACAAATAATAAATGAAGAATGTCAATATGAACCAATAGATGATGGAGTAAGTATTAATCTTATTTGTCCAGAGAAAGATTCATATACGGAGAAAAATTCAACGATTTATGCTAATAGATGGAAAAAGAAAATTGAAGAGGAATTACATTGTATATTTAAGTTTAAGTATATTGGTTTAGAACCCGAGTTTGGAAAAACTAACATTCCCAAAAAGCAAAACTTCCTAATACTTAAGACGGCACGTTTTTCACCATTAATAGAAGGAAAATCACTTGATCAAATACCATTATATAAGATTCCTTTTACTTATCATGATGGAGAATGCTATAATGATATTAATTTCTGGGAAAACAATTATGAAAGGATAATTGGATTGTGGTTTAATGGAGCTGTTGGTGAAAGATGGGCGCAAAACCAATTACAAAAACATGATAGTGAGCTTAGCAAGCAAGGAATTAAATGTTGTAAAAGAATAGAAGAAGTAACTCAAATACCTACTTATTATTTTCTCTTTAATAATAGAGCTTGGGGGCAAAAAAAAGATAAAAATAGAAAATGTCCTAGTTGTGGAAATGATTGGCTGTTGGAGGGAGGAACTTATAAAAATCTTTATGCATTTAAGTGCGATGATTGTAGGTTAATTTCTGAATTTTCACCTAACATATGAAACAGATAATCCTTATCCTGCTGCTATTTGTCAGTCAGAAATATTCGAGTAAAGAAAAGGACTATCAAGAATTATATTAAGACCGAATTAAAATGAAAAAGAATTCAGCAATAAAAATTTTAAATAACAAACATTATCACGATTGATTTTGTAAGGGACTTCTGAGTGTAACTCTGAAATTATGTATTCCGACAGCAATTTTCATAATTTTCTCTCTTTTTTCAAAGTATTTTATTCGAATTTTCTCTTTG
>NZ_JADOTV010000024.1 GCF_015767245.1 Aureivirga sp. CE67 | reverse complement strand
CATTGACAACCTGTCTTTAAACGATAAAGAATTAAGTTTAAAATTCTCCAAAAAGGAACTTTTAAATTTCTACCTAATGAAGGAAAATTAATCTTTGGTTGAATATGTTTGGTGATGATTTTTTTTGGTAATTTTGTTTCCATGCTGTAATTGATTTTTGTTTGTGTCAGAGCCAACAATATAATCTTTTACAGCTTTTTTTATTCAATTGATTCTTAAATATATATTTTTAAACAGATTCTTTTAGTGTATAATCGTCTTCCAAAAAGAAAATAATTAGGTTTTTATCTTTATTATTTTTGATTCGAACAAATAATGGAAAAATGAGTCATAACAATCTCTTTCCACTAAAAATACACTTTTTTAATAGTTTGATTTTAATCATTTTTTTTAAAAAAACTTACTTCTTTAAATAGATTATTTAAGATGCAAATCTACAAGTATTAACATATGGTGTTTATCTTTTAACTACAGCAAATGCTCTTGCAACTAATTTATTTTTTACAGCATTTAATGCTAGCATTTTAGGCTTGTTTTCTGCTAACTTTCTCTGATAATAATCTTGTAATTCTACATCGCATTGTATTACACTTTTAGCACACATATCTAAAAGGGATTTTACTTTCTTATTGGCTAAGCTAGAAACTTTTGTTTTTCCTCTAATACTCGTACCTGATTGATTATGAAAAGGTGCAATACCACAAAAAGAAGCAAATTTTCGAGCATTCTTAAATTTCGTAAAATTGTTAGTGTAAATAAGTAATGCGATAGCTGTTTGATTTCCTATTCCTTTTACACTTTTAACTAATTTAATATTCTTCTTTAAACTTTCATCTTCAGCAATAAGACTTTTAATTTGTTTTTCTAAAAGAACTATTTGCTTATCATAATAAGCTATAAAATCTTTTTGCATTTTAAAAAACACTTTAAACTCTTTTGCTTCAAAAACACCTTTCTGTTCTTTATGACGTACAATATGTCCTTTTTTTTGATTTACTAACTTAGATCTCATACTGTACAAGGTTTTTATCTTAAATAGATTAGCCCCTGAAAGGACAGTTTGTTTTAATTCTTCTCGACATCTATAGCCATATAAAGATATTCGATATGCATCAATAGCATCTGTTTTACCACGAACAACACCCATTGATTTTTTAATTTCTAATCCTGAAACTACTGAGAAATTACATTTTTTTTCTGTTAAAAAAAAAGAAATCAAATGTGAATATAATCCAGTATTTTCAAGTACAAACCAAAAATTATCCATAGAAACATCTTTAGATAAGCACCAATTATACATCTTAATAAAACCTTTGGGTGTATTTTTAAATAGATGCTGATCATTTGTCTTATAAAGGTGGATTACAAAATCTTTTTTAGCGATATCGATTCCTCCTATTTCTTTAATTTCCATAATTATTGTATCTTTAAGTTTGTAAATATGTTACCTTGACTAACACTTTTATTATGACTAAATCATAGTATTCTATCTGGTCCTCGGTAACGGTATAGAAAAAGTGAAGACTAATACCCTAAATAGTACCTAAGTACTAGATTGCAGCTAGTTTACTTCGCTCTTTTTTTAATTCTTATATTAAGATATACCTTACTTCCTTAGAAATAAATATTTTGTGAAAACCTTATTATTTTAAGAAACTAATTCATTCAATCATATTATACAAATCTAAAAGATTGTAGCGGCATCCTTTTTTGCTTTTCTTCATTTTGCTGCTTTAGCAAAAAAGATATAGCGGATAGGTACTATCTTAAAATCCAAATTTATTTTATATTTTTACATCTCTGAGGAGCGTATTTTTTATTATACTCTACCTTGTGTAGCACAGCTAGTTCTGTGCTACTTTTTTTTCTAAATTTTGAAAATAAATATTAGAATTATATTCTTGATTATTTTTCCATAAAGTATATATTAATACTAACATCTTTTTTTGAACAGCAACATAAGCTTTTAAAGGTTTAAGACTTCTTTCAAATATTCTATCGTAAAACACCTTAAACCTTTTTTCATATTTAACAACAACAAAGGATGGTAAGTGTAAAGCTCTTCTGATTCTACTATTTCCTCTTTTTGATATTTTAGTTTTACCAACATGTTTTCCTAAAGTGTTTTCAACAACATCAAAACCTGCAGAACTAACCAATCCTGGTATGTTTTTGAAATTTTCAAACTCAGCTGTTTCTGCTACAATAGTACATACAGTGATGAAACCAATACCTTTTACACCTAAAATATTTTCAATTTTCTTTTTTATATCTGGTCGATCATTCACTAATTTTTTCATCTCTTTTACCAAACAATCTTTTAACTTCTCATTAGCACTAATTAATTTTTTCATTTCACTTTTGATTTTATTACTAGAATAAACACCATATTCTAAGGCATGAAGTTGATTTTTATATGCAGTAATATTTTCTTGTGTTGTTTGATAAAACCTTGTAATTGTTTTTAATTCATAATAAAAAGGATCTAATGGTTTGAATTCTTCATGTTTTTGTTGTGCACACATCAAACTTAAACCATAGGCATCAATCTTATCGTTTTTTGATTTTAATCCTAAGGATTGTAAATGTTTTTGCGCTTTATTTGGTAAAACAACACTAATATTTGCTCCTTTAGCTGATAAACTATATGCTAATTCTTCATGATAAACTCCAGTTGCTTCTACTAAAATATAGACAGGAGTGCCTGTACTTTTACATTTTTTCTGTAACCATTCATAAAAAGCCTTAATTCCTGAAGCTGTATTGTCGAACTTTTTAGTTCCTTTTATCTTCGTATTTAACTCTATATCTAAACTGGTTAAACAAACATCAAATTTTTTGGAAGCCATATCAACTCCACATGCATACTTAATTAAAATTGTCATAATTATAGTGTTTTTTTTATCTTTCTTTTACAATTGCTCGTGAATACAGAATCAAGTCAATGCTTGTTCTTAGGTACTATTCCTGGTCTAAAAGAAATTAATGGATGGGGATAGCCTTTTTCGACAACATTGTGAATACACATGTCTAGCCCGAATACACTTCCTGACCATCCAAACTATTTTTACTTAAATGTAAAGATACGAGCCCAACCTTGTTTTGATAAGGGAAGCTCCAAATAATAATGTGAAGAAATATTTTAGTTGAATATGTCTTTGTAATGTAAGTTTGGATTCGAAATTAGCTTAAAGAGCATTGGAATTCGATTGAATTGATTTCTGCGAATTCGATTTATGATAAATCCTCCAAACGATAAATATAAAAATGGAAGTGTTGATTTTTTGAATTTTTTAGTGAAAAGAATCTTACTACGAATTCCGTAAAATTCGGCCAATTTGCTTGCTCCACCACCAGAACTTCCTCCACCTTTATGATAGATAAAAGTATCTTTTGAAAGTTGTGTTTGAAATCCTTTTTCTTCACCTCTTAAAACCCAGTCGAATTCTTCAAAATAAAGAAAGTATTTTTCTTCCATTAGGCCAACTTTTTCTAGATAATCTAAGGAAAGAAACATGGAAGCACCAATTGGATATTGAATTTCTGTCGTGGAAATATTTGTAATTGTTTCTTTAGGATGATTTGCACCAATTAAGCTGATTTTTCCGGTGTTGAAGTTATAAGTACCACCAAGTGCTTGAATTGTTTCAGGTTGGTCATATTCCATTAGAGGAATTCCTAAAATTCCTGTTTTTGGATTTTTCTGGAAAAAAGAAACTTGTTTTTCGATACAATCTTTTGGAATAACTGTATCGGTATTTAACAACCAAATTTTTGCATTTTTATTGGTTTCCGTTTTCTGAATATAGTTCAAAGCAATATTATTTCCAGCAGCAAAACCTTTATTTTCTTTTGCTTTTATAAGAAGAACTTTTTCATTATGTTGTCCTTCTAAGCCCTCTTCTTCGAAAAGAAGTTTGTAGGAAACAGGTTTTTCAGTGATTGGAAATACTAAGTATTCAAAATCAGATTTTAATTTCTTATTTTCTCCAGTTAGCCAATTTTCTAAATGAAAAATAGTATCGTCAGTCGGTGAATTGTCAACTAAAATTACCTGAAAATTCTGATAAGTTTGCTTGAAAATGCTTTCCAAACATTCTACAGAATCTTTCCAGTTGATATAATTTACTAAGACGATATATACTTTATCCATTTATTTTCCAATTAAAGGCAGCAAAGATACTAATATTCTATAGTTGGAGGAAATTTAAATTTTAGATTGTAAGTTTTTGTGTTTTTTGTGAGAAATGATACTGTAAAATTAAATGAACATCTTTTCATATATTTGCAAAATGATTTCGAATTTATATAATATTGGTGTTTATTTGACAGGTGGAGTTTTGAAAACTGTTGCTCTATTTCAGCCAAAAATGAAACTTTTTGTGGAGGGAAGAAAAGATGTTTTTCAAAACTTGGAAGCTTCAATTGACAAGGAAGAAAATTATGTTTGGATACATTGTGCTTCTTTGGGAGAATTTGAGCAAGGAAGACCTGTTATTGAAAAAATCAAAGCAAATTATCCGAATTATAAGATTATTTTGACTTTTTTTTCACCATCAGGATATGAGGTTCGAAAAAACTATGAAATGGCGGATATTATTTGTTATCTACCATTGGATTCGAAAAAAAATGCGAAAAAATTTCTGTCTTTGGTGAATCCGAAGGTTGCGATTTTTGTGAAATACGAATTTTGGCCAAATTATTTATTTCAACTTAAGAAAATGAATATTCCTACTATTTTAGTATCGGGAATATTTAGAAAAGATCAGGTGTTTTTTAAACCACAAGGAACATGGATGCGAAAAGCTTTGGGAGCTTTTTCTCATTTTTTTGTTCAGGATGAAAATTCGAAAGAATTATTGAATTCTATTGAATTTGAAAATGTAACTCGATGTGGTGATACAAGGTTTGATCGGGTTTTTGAGATTACACAGCAAGATAATACGCTTGATTTTATTGAGAAATTCAAAGATGAAAAGTTTACAATTGTTGCTGGAAGTAGTTGGAAAGATGATGAGGAACATTTGGTTTCTTATATCAATAATAAAATGCCAGAGGACGTGAAAATGATTATTGCGCCTCACAACATGGACAAAAAAGCTATAAAAGAACTAGAAAAAGGAATTGAAAAAAGGGTTGTTTTATTTTCTGATAAAGAGAATAAGAAGTTGGAAGAATACCAGGTTTTTATCATTGATACGATTGGTATTCTGACAAAGATTTACAGTTATGCTACAGTTGCCTATGTGGGTGGAGGATTTACAAAATCGGGAGTACATAATACATTAGAAGCTGCTACATATGGTTTGCCTATTGTGATTGGTCCTAATTTTAAAAAATTCAATGAAGTAAAAGAATTAGTGAATAGAAAAGCTTGTTTGACTTATAAAACACAGGCAGAATTGGATGAATTTTTTGGGAAATTATATTCAGATTCTGAATTTTTGAGAAAAACAGGAGCGTTATCAGATGTTTATGTAAAGGAAAATCTGGGAGCAACAAAAGCTATTTTGACTTATCTAGATCGAAAATTATCAACTAAATAATCAAATAATGGAATTTTTATTACAACCCTGGCCATGGTATTTTGCTGGCTTCATGATAGCCCTCGTCATGTTTTTACTTTTCTATTTGGGAAAGAGATTTGGTATTTCTTCCAATTTAGAAACGATGTGTACGATTGCGGGAGCATCGAAATTTTCAGATCATTTTAAAACAGATGTAAAATCGCAACAATGGAGTTTGATTTTTGTTTTGGGAGTAATTATTGGAGGTTTTATAGCTTATCATTACATGACTCCAGACAAATCAATTTCTTTGAACCCACAAACAGTTCAAGATCTACAAGAATTAAATTTTCAAAATGCTGGAGCTACTTATTTACCAAGTGAATTATTCAGTCTGGAAGCGATGCTTTCTCCAAAAGGATTTATTTTATTGCTTTTAGGAGGTTTTCTTGTAGGATTTGGAGCAAGATATGCTGGAGGATGTACTTCAGGGCATGCGATTACAGGATTGAGTAATTTAGATATTCTTTCTCTGTATGCTGTTATTGGTTTTTTTGTAGGAGGTTTAATTATGATTTGGGGTATCTTCCCGTTACTTTTTTAGGTTATGAAAAATATTAAATTTTTAGTTCTAGGAATTCTGTTTGGAATTATCTTGACAAAAGCAGAAGTGATTTCTTGGTATCGAATTTTTGAGATGTTTAAATTTCAATCTTTTCATATGTATGGAGTAATTGGAGTAGCAGTGGTTTTAGGAATCATTATTGCTCAATTATTTAAAAAAGGAATCTTAAAAGACATGAATGGTAATAAAATTGTGATTTCACCTAAGAAACCAGGATTTAAGCGAACTTTTTTTGGAGGAGTATTTTTTGGATTAGGTTGGGCTTTAGTAGGAGCTTGTCCTGGACCAATGTTTGCAATTTTAGGTCAAGGAGTTTGGGCAATAGTAGTGGTTATATTAGGAGCATTGCTTGGAGCTTTCACCTACGGTTTGTTTAAAAATAAATTACCACACTAAATAGAAGAGAATGTATGCTTTATAAAAAATGTTATTAAAAAATCGGCATACTATTTGATAAAGAATTTGAGTAAAATTGTTTTTATTTCGAGTAAATAAGAGTTGTTTGCTCTTAAACATATGGAAGCAACCATATAAGAACAAGGAATAAGTGTTAAAAATGTATATTATTTGTGTGTTAAATTTGGAGAAATGAAACATAAAATTTTTACAACTCAACATTTTTTCGTTATTTGCACCCTCTAAAAATGGATTTTTTAGAAATATGTAAGAAAATTAAACGGAAATTGACTTACATGTTGGTTGAGATTCTAAATGAACTCTATTTTGAGCTCAACTGAAAATTTATTTTTTAAATAAGAATAATTTTATATTTAACCCGTAAACTATTTAATAAATTAATTATTACACAATGAAAAGAGTACTTTCTATCCTAACAATGGGATTATTGTTTTTAGGAACAACAGGAGCTGCTTATGCACAAGAAGCTGCAGGTGAACCAACTTTTCACCAAGAATTAAAGCAACGTTTTATTGAAGGAGGACCTTTCTTCATGGGAATCGTATTAGTAGCATTAATTTTAGGATTAGCAATCGCTATTGAAAGAATTATCTACTTAAACATGGCTACAACTAACAAGAAAAAATTAGTTGGAAAAGTTGAAGACGCTTTAAAATCTGGAGGTGTTGAAGCTGCAAAAGAAGTTTGTAGAAATACAAAAGGACCTATCGCTTCTATCTTCTATCAAGGATTAGACAGAATGGACGAAGGTGTTGATGCTGCAGAAAAAGCTGTTGTTGGATACGGTGGAGTACAAATGGGATTATTAGAGAAAAATATTTCATGGTTATCTTTATTTATTGCCTTAGCTCCAATGTTAGGATTCATGGGAACAGTTATTGGTATGATTGATGCATTCGACTCGATTCAAGCAGCAGGAGATATTTCTCCAACAGTAGTAGCAGGAGGTATTAAAGTTGCCTTATTAACAACTGTATTTGGTCTTGTAGTAGCGATTATTCTTCAAATTTTTTACAACTACATCATTTCTAAAGTTGATGGAATTGTAAATACAATGGAAGATGCTTCTATCGAATTAATTGACTTACTTGTGAAAAACAAAAAATAAGACACAAACATGAATAAATTATCAAAAATATTAACAGGTGTTGCTGCACTTATTGGTATTGTTGCTTTCTTTTTCTTAATTCGTATCATCCTAACAGGTGATGAGACATTAAAGACAGATTTAGAAGCACAAGCTAGTATTGTATCTCCATTTGTTTCATTCTCGATAGCAATGCTTGTGATTACAGCAGTTATTACTGTTTTGTTTTCATTAGTTAATTTGCTAAAACAACCAGAGGTGTTGAAAAAATCACTTATCTCGGTTGGAGCTCTTGCAGTAGTTCTTATTATAGCTTATTCAACAGCTGGATCTGAGCAAGTAATGGATGCTGCTAACATTGAAGTATTATCTGAAGCTGGATCATCAACTTCTAAATGGGTTAGTACATTGATCACATATAGTTTCATTTTAGGAGCTATTGGTTTAATATTTATATTATTTGATTTCATTAAATCATTAATTAAAAACTAAAATAGTATGGCAAGAAGAGAAAATCCTGAAATTAACGCTGGATCGATGGCTGACATCGCATTCTTGCTTTTAATATTTTTCCTTGTTACAACTACAATGGATGTGGACTCTGGAATTTCTAGAAAATTACCAGAAAAACAGCCTGATACTGATATAAAACCACCAGTTTTAAAAGAAAAGAATATTTTCGAGGTGAATATCAATAGAAATAATGATTTGTTAGTTGAAGGTGACGCAATGAAAATTGAAGACCTTAGACAAGCAGCTATTGATTTTATCGATAATGGTGGAGGAAACGGTAAAAAAGTTGATGGTAAAGAAGGAGAACCTTGTGATTACTGTAATGGTGCAAAGTCTCCAACTTCATCAGATCACCCAAATAAAGCGGTAATTTCTATTCAGAGTGATAGAGGTACAGATTATGGAATGTTCGTTTCAGTTCAAAATGAGTTAGGAGCAGCATATACAGAATTAAGAAACCGTTTAGGGTTGAAAAAATACAATAGATCTTATACTGATTTAGTGAAAGATTTAAGTAATAACAAAGGAAATGAAGAATTAAAAGCTAAAATTTCGTTTTTAAAGAAAGCATATCCACAAGTTATTTCTGAAGCAGAACCAACAAAATAATTTAAAACAGTAAGAAATGTCAAAGTTTAAAAAGAAGAAAAAAGGATTGCCAGCAATTTCTACGGCTTCATTACCTGATATTGTTTTCATGCTGTTATTCTTTTTCATGGTTAGTACGGTAATGCGTGAAACGGATTTAAAAATCCAAACACCAAAATTACCTAGCGCTACAGAAGTAAAAAAGTTAGAACATAAAAGTTTGGTTAGTACTATTTATGTAGGAAAATCAAAAGATGGAAAAATAAAAGGTGATTTAATCCAATTAAATGACAAAATCGCTAGAGTGAGTGATGTAAGAAGTTTTATCTATTCAGAGAGAGCTAAGCACAGTGAAGACGAAGTTGCCTTCATGACTACATCAATCAAAGCTGATAAAAAGTCAAGTGTTGGTACAATTACAGATATCAAAACAGAATTACGTGAAATCAACGCTCTTAAAATTAGTTATTCAACTAGTAAAGGAGAAGTTTTTAACAATGTTGAGTAGTAATTTTTGAATTTGAAAAACATATAAAAAGCCGATGAATTAATTTCATCGGCTTTTTTATTTTTTAAACGTAATAAAAAGTTTAAATATATTTTTTAATCTTATTTACAATTGCTTCGGGAGAAATAGAAAGCATTACATCTTCATATCCTTCTACTTGCTTATTACCATAAATAGAAGTTGGAATTTTTGGATATTTTTCTAAATCTGGAAGTAACCAATTTTCTTCATTTTGAGCAAAAGGAATAAAACCTGCATAAGGATGTGTTGCTCCCCAAATTGTAATTGTTGGAATTCCTAGCATAGCGGAAAAATGTCCATTCCCAGAGTCCATACTTAGCATACAATTTAGATTTGAAATTAAAGCTAATTCATCTTTTAATTTAATTTTTCCTGCAACATTATAAACATTGTCAAATTTATCTGAAACCTTGTTTAAAAGCTCTACTTCTTTTTTTCCACCACCAAATAAAAGAACCTTTACATTTTTTTCTTTTTCTAGTTTAGAAATAACAATTTCCATTTGGTCTAATGGATACATTTTTGGTTGATGTTGTGCAAAAGGAGCAATTCCAATTAAAATATCTTTTTCATCAAAATGAATCTCTTCTGAAATAATCGTTGGTAAACTTTGCTTAGATGGAAAAATAGGGTTGCTTAAATCAATTTTAAATCCAAAAGATCTAAATACATTTGCATATCTTTCGTGCGTTGTTTTAAGCTGTTTGAAAACCTTATTTTCATGTTTGGTTAAAGCTTTCTTTTCCTTTCGCCCTTTATCAATATTAAAAGTTTTAATTCCACCTATTTTAAAATAAGTTCTTAGAATTTTTGAACGTAAAACATCATGTAAATCTGCAACAGCATCGATGTTTAATTGTTTTAATTCTTTGTATAAAGTAAATAATCCAGAAGCTCCTTTGTGCTTTCCGTTTACATCAGCAGCGTAAAAAGACACATTTTGAATATCATCAAAAAGAGGTTTTAGAAATGCTCTAGATAACACTGTAATTTTTATCTCTGGATAGTTTTTAGATACTTCTCTAAGTACAGGAACTGTCATTGCAACATCTCCCATAGCAGAAAGACGAATAACTAAAATATGTTTTGGTAAATTGGTCTTCATTCTAAAAAAAATATTAGACAAAAATACTATAAAATAAATCAGGAAGTTGGTTTTGATTATTTTAAAATATCTCTAACAGTGATTTGTTTTTTATCATTCATAAACCAAAGTTCCCCGTAGATATGTACTTTTTCTCCTTTTTCTAACATTCGAAAATTAGCATGATTTTCTCCAAGATTTGGAATGCTAATCGTAGCATAATAAAATAAATCATTCGAACGGATTTTTGCTGTATATCCATCTTTTTCGTTTTTGATTTCTTCTACGATTCCTTTTAATTTAAAATGATTTGTGTTTTCACTAAGAATTTTCTTAACCGTAATTCTTCGATGATTATCCATCTCCCAAACAGATCCAAATACTGCTACATTATTCCCAACTTTTAAATCTGTATAACCACCGTGTCTTCCAAGGTTTGGAATACTGATTAAAGCTTTATAAGATTTGTTATTCTTTGTTTCAATTATTGCAACATAACCATCTTTTCCATCGTGAATAGAAACTACTTTTCCGAAAATATTTTCTTCTGTTTCTTTCGTCTGTTTTTTTGTAGAAGTTGAATTAGAATTACTAGTCAAGCTACTTTGCATTGGAATTTGCTGTCTTGAAGAAGAACATGAATTTAAAACTAAGAGCGCTGTAAATAATAGAATAGAATATTTCTTCATTTTTGGTTTATTAGGTTCGGGAATTTCTTAGCAAAAATTTTGCCTAAATTATATTTTTGCTTCAATTCTCAAAATTTTAATTGATAATACGCTAACGAACAAGTGTAATGTTTATTTTTTATTAAATTCACATTCTGAAAATAATTTTTGTATTGAAATTAAAACTGAAATATTTATAAATTATATAAAAATGATCTATTAAAGAACTTGTAAAGTTTTTGGGAATAAAAACAATTTCAGGACTTAGACTTTGTATGACCTTGAAAATAATTATATTTGCAAAACTTTCATTCAGATTATGCAATACAAAAGAATTCTTTTAAAACTAAGTGGAGAAGCGTTGATGGGAGACCGTCAATATGGAATTGATCCAAAGAGACTTGCGGAATATGCTGCAGAGATTAAAGAGGCTGTTGATAAAGGTGTTGAAATCGCAATTGTAATTGGTGGTGGAAATATCTTTAGAGGAGTTGCCGGAGCTAGTAATGGTATCGATAGAGTACAAGGAGATTATATGGGGATGTTAGCCACTGTAATCAACGGATTAGCTTTACAAAGTGCAATTGAAGAAACTGGAGTTAAGACTAGATTATTAACTGCCATTAAAATGGAGCAAGTAGCAGAACCATTTATTAAAAGAAGAGCAGTTCGTCACCTTGAAAAAGGAAGAGTTGTGATTTTTGGTTCTGGAACAGGAAATCCATATTTTACAACAGATACTGCTGCTGTATTAAGAGCAATTGAAATTGGAGCAGAAGCAATCTTCAAAGGAACGAGAGTAGATGGAATCTATTCTTCTGACCCAGAAAAAGATGAAAATGCAACAAAATTTGACACGATTACGTTTAAAGAAGTGTTGAGTAAAGGATTAAAAGTAATGGATCTTACAGCATTTACTTTAAGTCAAGAAAATGATTTACCAATTGTTGTTTTTGATATGAATACGGAAGGAAACTTAATGAAAGTTCTTTCAGGTGAAAATATCGGAACAGTTGTTGAAAATTAATATCCGTCTAACAGATAAAATATTTAAAAATGAACGAAGAGATTAGTTTCATTATAGACACTGCGAAAGAGCAAATGGAAGGTGCAATTGCACATTTAGAAAAGGAATTCAGAAACATTAGAGCTGGAAAAGCTACTCCTGCAATGCTTGGTAGTGTGATGGTTGATTACTATGGTTCACAAACACCTTTAAGTCAAGTAGCAAATGTAAATACTCCAGATGCGAGAACAATTTCTGTTCAACCATGGGAGAAAAACATGTTACAAGAGATTGAAAAAGCGATCATGATTGCAAACTTAGGATTCAATCCTATGAACAATGGTGATGTTATCATTATCAACGTACCACCATTAACTGAAGAAAGAAGACGTGATTTATCTAAGCAAGCAAAATCAGCTGCTGAACATGATAAAGTAAGTATTCGTAATGCAAGAAAAGAAGCAAACAACGAAATCAAAAAAGTAGATGCTTCTGATGATGAAAAGAAAAATGCAGAATTAGATGTTCAGGAATTAACTAACGCTTATATCAAGAAAGTAGATGCGTTATATTCTGAAAAAGATAAAGAAATCATGACTGTATAATTAAGTCATAGATATACAAGATATTGAAAGCACTCTAATTCAGAGTGCTTTTTTATTATATTTACTTATAATCAAACAGTAGATATAATGCGCAAACATTTACTTTTTATTATTTTATTTGTCTTTAGTTGTACTTATTCTCAAGATTATGAGGGGGTTGTGCTTTTGGAGGATTCCGAAAATGTAATTCCATTTGTTTCTGTAAAAGTTGGTAAAAAAGTAGTCACAGTCTCAGATTTGGACGGAGAATTTTGGATTCCTGATTCTTTAAATGTTAAAGTTTTCACATTTTATCGAAAAGGGTACTTTGAAAAAGAGGTGGAATTCACTAAAGATGGTTTTCAAAAAATATATTTAAAAAAAGATACTTCTAAAACGCAAGAATACAACACTCCCATTGTAGAAAATATTATTCAAAATGCTGTAAAAAATAAGGAGAGAAATAATTATAAAGAACAACTAAGAAGTTTTGAATACGAAAGTTATTCGAAGACAATTATTTCTGCACATACAGATTCTTTAGATTTTGTTATAGATACGATTTTTAAAAGAAGAGGAAAGAAAAAAATATTCAAAAAATTAGATTCAACAAATTATAAGTTGAAGAAAGATCTGGAGAATAATGATATTTATTTGATTGAAAAACTGTCAGATTTTAAATTTAAAAAAGGGGAAAAAGAAAGAGAATTTATAGAAGCTTCTAAAATGGCAGGATTAAAAACACCAATTTATGAAGTGTTAGCTTATCAGCTGCAAAATTACTCTCCTTATGACAAACATTACATTATTGCTGGAACAAAATACACAAATCCAATAGCAGATAAAGCTTATAAACATTATGATTATCAATTATTAGATTCGACAGTTTTAAATAATAGAAAACAATACATTGTTGAGTTTAAACCAAAAGATTTTAAACGTAAAACAAGAATAATTGGATACTTATATATTGATGCTACTTCTTTTGCAATTACTAAAATTCAAGCGGAAATCACGGGATTGATTGATTTGAAAATTGTACAAAATTATAAGCTTTTGAAAGATTATGATTTATGGTTTCCAAATGGGAAAGTTACTTTTATTAAAAAAGGAGCAAATCATGGAGGGATTGAAGTTTTTGGACAATCGATTAAGATTTTGAAAAAAGATAAAATGCCTCGTAGTTATTCTACAGCAGAAGAAAAACCTGAAAATACTTTATATATTTATTCAAGATCAAATGTTACTAATTTGAAAGTGAATAAGCCGATTAGTAATTTTCACAATATTGCAGAAGTTGTTTATGAAAAAAATACGCCTAAAGAAAATGCTAAACTTTTAGAAGAATACAGAACAGAAAAATTATCTGAAAGAGATGAAAATACTTATAAAGTAATTGATAGTGTTTTTAATAAAAGACATGTGGAAACTAAGATTTATTATGGAAGAAATATTTTAAAAGGAATTTTTCCAACGAAATATTTAGATTTAAATCTAGGGAAAATTATCAATTTGAATAACTATGAAGGTTTTCGAATTGGACTAGGAGGAAAAACTACAGATGCTTTAAGTGAAAAGTTTAGGTTGAACTCCTATTTTGCTTATGGTACAAAAGATGGTAAGTTTAAATATCATTACGGAATTGAATTTCCTCTCGAAAAATCTACAAATACTTGGATTGGAATAGGACATACAGATGATCTTAGCGAAGCTGCTGCATTGGATTTTAATATTGAAAATAAATCTTTTTCACCAATTAATCCAAGGAATTTAAACATTAGTAAGTTTTATAATTACAAAACACTTTCAGCACATCTAACGCATGATTTTCATCCAAACTTAGAAGCAAAACTAGAGTTGAGTGCAGGAGAATATAAATCTTTGTTTAATTATACTTTTATTTCTCCGACTAGGCTTTTACACGAATATAATTTATCATTAGCCACTTTAGCTGTAAACTATAATCCTTCCAATGAATATATGCAATCTCCGATTGGAAAACTTCGAATTAAGAATGGATATCCAAAAATGACTTTCCAACTTACACAAAGTTTCGAAAATGTTGCAGATAGTGATTTTGGTTTTACAAGATTTAATTTTAGAATAATTCAAGATATTCGACATACTTTTAAAGGACAAACTTCTGTGCTTCTTCAAGGTGGAATTGTTTTCGGAGAAGTGCCAATTTCGCATCTTTATAATGCCACACCAAACTATACACATAAAAATCCTTGGTACCGAAGAATCACATTTGCAGGGAAAAACGCATTTGAAACGATGCTTTACAACGAATTTTTGTCAGATAAGTACATGATGGTACAATTATTTCATAAGTTTGAACCGATTGAAATAATAGGAAAGTTTCAACCACAGATTTCTTTGATCACCAGAGCAGCAATTGGAGATATAGAATTCCCGTTAATGCAGAAAGGTGTAAGTTTTAAATCGATGAGAAAAGGATACTATGAAAGCGGAATCGAATTTAACAATCTTTTAAAAGGCTTTGGAATAAGTGCGTTTTACAGATACGGGCCATATTCAAATCCTGAATGGAGTGATAATCTAGCAGTTAAAGCAACTTTTCATTTGAAAATATTCTAAACACTGAAAAAGTAGATTATTTAAAAGAAAACTGGATAAGGAATCTTCCTAATTTTAAAACATTAAATATTTATCTTTTCTTATCTTTGAGGTATGTTAAAACAAGGATTACATCAAAAATTATTACAAAAATTATCTCCGCAACAGATTCAGTTGATGAAATTGATTCAGTTGCCTACTTTGGCATTTGAACAAAAACTGAAACAAGAGTTGGAGGAAAACCCTGCATTGGAAGTTGGTAAAGAACATGAGGAAGATTATGATTCTTATCAAGATGAATATGATGATTCAGGAAATGAAAAAATTGAAGCAGAAGATATTGATATCGATGCTTATTTGAGTGATGATGAAATTCCGAGTTATAAACTGTCTTCAAACAATTATTCTTCGGATGAGGAAGAAAAATATACGCCTTATGCTTCAGGAACAAGTTTTCATCAGTTTTTGGAAAGCCAGTTGCAAACCGTTACACTTTCAGAGCAAGATTATAAAATTGCAGAATTTTTAGTTGGAAGTATCGACGAAAGCGGGTATATCCGAAGAGAATTGATTGATATTATTGATGATTTAGCCTTTACACAAAACATTTTTACAACAGAAGAAGATGTAGAAAAATTACTTCGAATCATTCAGAATTTTGACCCAGCAGGAGTTGGAGCAAGAGATTTGAGAGAATGTTTGATTTTACAATTAAAACGTAAAAAAACAACAGAAAGTAAAGAGCTAGCAATTGAAATTTTAGAAAAATCTTTTGATGCTTTTGTAAAGAAACATTATCAGAAATTATTACAAAAATTCAATATCAACGAAGAAGAATTAAAAGATGCAATTCTTGAAATAGAAAAATTAAATCCAAAACCAGGAGGAGCTTATGCGCAAGATAATAAGATTGCAGAGCAGATTATCCCTGATTTTACGATACGAATTGTAGATGGTGAGTTAGAATTAAGTCTGAATGGTAGAAATGCTCCAGAGTTAAAGATTTCTAACGAATACACGAATCTTTTAAAAGGATATAAAGAATCTAAAGTAAAAACAAAATCACAGAAAGATGCAGTTCTTTTTATTAAACAAAAATTGGATGCAGCAAAGTGGTTTATAGATGCAATCATACAAAGACAGCAAACGCTTCTGTTGAATATGAATGCGATTATGGAATATCAAAGAGAATATTTTTTAACTGGAGACGAGCGAAAGTTAAAACCGATGATTCTTAAAGATATTGCAGATAAAATCAACATGGATATTTCGACTGTTTCTCGTGTGGCAAATAGCAAATATGTTACTACGCCATATGGAACGAAATTGATTAAAGAATTCTTCTCAGAATCGATGAAAAATACACAAGGAGAAGATGTTTCTACAAAAGAGATTAAGACAATACTTTCAAATGTAATCGAAGATGAGGATAAAAACTCTCCATTTACAGATGAAAAATTGGCAAAAATTTTAAAAGAAAAAGGGTATCCGATTGCAAGAAGAACGATTGCAAAATATAGAGAACAGCTAGATATTCCGGTTGCAAGACTTAGAAAAAAGATATTATAATTTTTAAAACAATGTGATGATTGAAAATTCAAATAAAGTTGATAAGATAATATCTTATGTGTTACATCCTATTTTGTTTCCGCTGATTGCAACATTGTTTTATTTACTGATTTCTCCATTTTATTTAGAAACAAGACAAGAATATATTCTGATTTCTATTGTTTTTGTAGCAACTTATATTATTCCGATTTTGCTTTTATATTTAATGAGAAAACTGAAACTCATCAGTTCTTATCAAATAGAAGATATAAATGAGCGAAGATTCCCACTATTTTTAAGTTTTTTAATTACACTTTTTGTTGGAAGATTGATTTATCAGTCGGGAATGACTTACTTTTTATCGATTTTCTTTTTTGGGTCTTCTATTACTTTTTTTATAGCTTATATGATGGTTTTAATGAAAATAAAACTAAGTCTTCATACTGCAGGAATCAGTAGCTTACTTGGTTTTTTTATAGGTATAAGTTATATTTTTTCTAAGAACCTTTTAATCTTAATTGCTGTGTTTTCTATCCTTACAGGACTTTCTGCTTCTAATAGATTAAAGCTAGAAGCGCATACACAAAAAGAAGTTTATCTAGGTATCTTAGTTGGATTTTTAACGCAAATTGCTGTTGCTGCTTATTATTTTTATTTTCTTTAAAATTTAAAATAAATAGAAAGAAAGACCAATTCTTAAATCTTTTACAGCATCAGATTTTCCGTCTACTAATGCATTTTTAAACAATGGTTGTAATTCATAATATACATGAAGATTAAACGAACTATAACCAGCTGTGATATAAAAACCATACAAGAATTTTTCAAAAATATCCCTGTTTTTTATTTTAAAATTATTGTTTTCAGAATCGTGAACAAATTTTCTTGAAATTAAATAAGAAGCTTTAAATCCGGTATAAATTCTCCAAAATTTTAATTTAGTAGCAGTAGAAGTTCTCCAACGATATTCGATTGGAATTTCAAATCCGCTTGTAGAGTATCTATTGGTACTAAAAGAAGTAATTGGTTCGAAAGAATCATTGTCTTCTAAATAAAGATTTTGAATGTAATTATTGAAAACATATCCAAGTCCAATTCCAATTGCTTTATTTCTTCTTTTATTTATAGGGAAATCACGAATAAAACCAAACCCAATTCCAAAAGATAATCCTCTTTGAAATACATCCGTAGGTTTATTTAATAATAAATTGTATGTGGCATTTAAATAGATTTGATCTTCTCGATATTTATGGTCGATGGAGTCCAAATCTACTTGAGAAAAACCTAAAAATGGTATTAAAAATAAAAGCGTAAAAAGTGTTTTTTTCATAAAAATAAAATTACCCAAATAAACAGTAGAATTCAAAAATAAATAGAAATAATTTTAGCTGTATTATAAACCAATATTTAAACCTAAACCGAATAATTGTTTTGTTTGAATTTTGGAAGAAGCATTGCTATCAGAGACAATTTCAATATTAAGATTTGTAGAAATATATTTGTTGACTTTCATCGTGACATTCAATTGATAATCTATAAGCGCATTGTTGAATTCTTTTAAATAATCCGCATAAAGAGTTAGAATATTTTCAAAGTAAATATTATCGATGATTTCAAATTTATAATACAAAGTTGCATTAAAACCAAATTCATAATTTAAGGTTTTTCCCTCTTCTACGCTAAAATTTCCAGATTGTTCAGGCTTTACAACCGTTACACGAGAAGTTGCTGGAGATAGATTTAAATAAAAATCATCGGATTCTTTCCAAAGCATTCCAGGACCAAAATAAAAATATCCAGGAGAAAGGAAATCGGAAATTTTAACCAATGGATCTGCATTATAATCTTTATATCCTTTTGTGAATTGGGTTTTGATATTTGTAAAAAAAGAATAACTCCATCTTCCTCCAGCTTTGTAACCAAGAACACTATTTATTTCAATTTTATCATCTGTTTTTTTTACATTTTTATCAGCAGTTTTCGAAAGTCCGAAGGCAGCCATGATTCTAGAATTCCAAGTCCAAGGACCACGTTTGTAATTCATATTATAATTCAACATTACATTTCCTCCAATATTATTATCTCCTCCTGCTACCCAATTGGAATAGGAAGATTGGTTTAAAATAAATTTGAAACTTCCTTTATTATCCCAAGCTTTTGTAGGTTTTATACTTATGGAGGTAGAGTCGCTGACTTGTGCAGAGGAAGCTAAATTTATCATGAAAAATAAAATAAAACAGATAATTTTTTTCATCAATATTTCATTCTAAGTTTACTTTTAAAAATAGTTACAAAAAATAGTAAATGAAGTTAACCGAAAGTTAAAACATCCTTTAAAAAAGAAGCTTTTTTAATAGAATACTGTAAAAATTTAAAGGGATTATCTATAAAAATTAACAAAGTTTTTTAGAATTAGTATATTTGAATTTTATTAAAAAAATATGCACAAATATTTAGGGTTTGAAACTGCCATAGAGTTTTACGGATGTGATTCCGAGTTGATTGATAATCGAGATTTTATTGAAGAAATTTTATTGAAAACTGCTGAAATTTTAAACTTAACAGTAGTAAATACAACAATTCATAAATTTTCTCCAATAGGAGTTAGCGGTGTGATTGTAATTGCCGAAAGTCACATTGCAGTACATACTTGGCCAGAGCACGGTTATGTTGCTATTGATTTTTTTACTTGTAATCAGACGTATAACTATGAGGAAGGAATTTCTTATCTGAAAGAAGTTTTACAAGCAAGTTTTTTTGAGAAAAAAGAAATAAGAAGAGGAGATTTGGAAACAATCAAAAAGCACTTACCTATCTTAAAATAGTGCGTATTTTTTGTTAAAAAATGTCTAAATTAGGAAACCAAAACCAACTGTAACATTCTATTAAAAAATGTTACTAATAGTAAAAACAATTAGTATTAAAAATATTTAAAAATAAGCTAAGAAATGGGATTATTTGATTTTTTTAAGAAGAAAGAGAACGAACGTCATTATGATGCTTTAAACATCAAAGTAGAAGATTTAGATAAAGGATTTATTTTCGATTTTAATATGAAATCATGGGAAGTAGTCGAAGTTTATGAGTACGATTGGGGAAATAATTTTTTCACAAGAGAATTCAAAATTTCATCTCATGATGAAACAGGTTATCTTGGAATTGAAATGGATGATGAACTTTTAATTACTTTTTCTAAAAAAGTTCCTGTGCGTAAAATCCAAAATGATTTACCAGATTTTATTCAAAGACACGATACTGCACCAAGACAATTATTTTATGAAGGGAAAAACTTTTTCCTAGACGAAATTAGTCCAGGATACTTCAGAAATGTAGAAAATGAAAATTGGTCAGAATTTAGAGAGTGGTCTTATGAGGATGATTCAGAAGAATATGTTTTAACTGTAGAACAGTGGGGAGAACATGATTTTGAAGCTTCATTTGGTCATTATGTGAATCTAAGAGAAATAACGAATATTTTACCAAGTGAAGATTAAGAAAATGAAACTTTTAAAAAATACATTTCTATTTGCTCTATGCCTAATGTTGCTTACAAGCGTAGTAAGTTGTGGTGGAGATTCGAATAGGTCAAGCTCTAGTAATAGAGCTTCTAACTGGGAAAAAACTCCAGTAGACAAATTAATTGTAAAGTACATGGATGTTCCAACGTATTCTATTATTCTTGCGGATATGGATGCGAAAAATGATGAATATTTCCATAAGTATAAAGTAATTTTAGAAAAACCTGTTACAGGTGTAAAAGATTCTGTAGATATCGAATCTGTGGCAACTGATTGGGAAAAAGTAAGTCCGACTAATTTCGAGAATAATGTAAATAATCTTGGAATGGCATTGGTTACCAAAACAGATGGAAAGTTAGATAAAGTAGCTTCTCCAGCTGGATTTAATAACTATGTTGGAAATCCAAAATATGGTGAATGGAAAACGAATTCTTCAGGAGAATCTTTCTGGTCATTCTACGGGAAATATGCTTTACTAAGAGATATTTTAGGGTTTAATTCTTACCCAGTTTACAGAACTTCTTGGTATGATTATGATAGAAATTATAGAGGAAGACGCTCTTATTACGGGTCTGGAAGTTCTAGTTATGGAACAAAATCTTCTAGAAATACAAAATCAACTTGGAACTCAAAACCAAAAACATTCAAAGATAAAGTAAGAAGCCAAGTAAAAAGAAGTGCAGCAGCATCTTCTTCAAGATCTTATAATTCAAATTCTAGATATTCAAAATCAAGCTCAAAAAACACTAGAAGTAGCTCAAGATACAGATCGAGTAGTTCTTCTAGAAGTAGAGGAGGAGGATTTGGAAAATAATATTTTATAAAACTTAAACTAAAAATGGAAATGTCAATACTTGAATCTTTAGAAAGTTATTACGCTTCATTTGCATACATTGGCGTAGCACTAATCTTATTCCTTGTAGGAAAATTTATATATCAATTATCTCATAAATCTATTCGTGTCAATCATGAATTGGTAGAAGAAGATAATTTTGCATTTAGTTTTTCTTATGTGGGTTATTTTATTGGATTGTTATTAATAATTGGTGCTTCAATAGTAGGAGAATCAAATGGATTGCGTTTAGATCTTTTAGATATGATCGTTTATAGTCTTTTGGGGATGATTTTATTGAATATTTCCATTTGGTTAAATAATAAAATTACACTGACAAAATTCGATATCAAAAAAGAAATCATTGAAGACAGAAATGAAGGAACAGGAATCATAGAAGCTGCGATTTCTATTTCTGTTGGTTTAGTTCTTTTTGGAGCAATTTCTGGGGAAAGTGGTGGATATTTATTCGGATTTCAAACAGCAATTATTTATTGGGTAGTTGGTTTAATTCTTCTTTTTATTACTTCAAAAGTTTATAACATGATGCTTTCTTATGATATTCATGAGCATATTGAAAAAGATAATGTAGCAGTAGGAATCGGATATAGTGGTTCTCTTATCGCAATCGGTATCATTATTATGAATGCACTTTTAGGTGATTTTTATGATTGGACAACAATGGTTTTTGATGTTACAATTCAATTTGTAATCGGACTAATCTTATTACCAATTTTAAGATTTTTTGCAGATAAAATTCTTTTACCTGGAAGTAGTTTAACTTATGAAATAGTTCATCAAGAGAAGGCAAATAATGGAGCTGCTTTAGTAGAAGCGTTCTCTTATATCGGTGGTGCAATATTAATTTTATGGTGTATTTAAATTCTTTAAAAAAGAAGTCAACTTTACTAAAAATGGCAATTTTCGCAACTGGATTTGCAGGAATTGTCGCAGAATATACTTTATCCACTCTAGCTTCGTATTTTCTAGGAAACTCCGTATTTCAGTTTACCATGATTGTTTCCTTGATGCTTTTCTTCATGGGAATAGGAAGTAGAGTTAGTAAAAAAATTAACGGAAATCTAATCAATAAGTTCCTTTATTTGGAACTTATTTTGTCTATACTAGTTTCCATTTCTTCTGTTTTGGTTTATACCATGGCAGCTTTCACAGAATATTACGGAATCGTCATATATCTTCTATGTATTTTAGTCGGATTACTGATCGGAATTGAGATTCCAATTGTAGTTCGAATCAACGAAGAATATGAAGAATTAAAATCTAATATTTCTTCTGTTTTAGAAAAAGATTATTACGGAAGTCTTTTAGGTGGAGTTTTCTTTGGTTTTGTAGGATTACCAATTTTAGGTTTAACCTACACTCCTTATATTCTTGGATTTGTAAACTTCGCCGTAGCACTTTTACTTTTCTTTTCTTTAAAAAATAATTTAGAAAAAAAGCGAATGATTCAAGTTTTGTTTCTTGGAGTTTTTGCTTTTTTAAGTATTGGAGCCTATACCGCTTCGCCAATTATTCAATGGGGAGAACAAGAAAAATATGCGGACAAAATTGTTTATTCTGAACAAACAAAATATCAGAAAATTGTGATGACGCAATGGCAAGATTTTTATTGGTTATACTTGAATAATAATCTTCAGTTTTCTTCTCAAGATGAGCCGATGTATCATGAACCTTTAGTGCATCCAGCAATGCAATTACATCCAAATCCTAAAAATGTTTTAGTACTTGGAGGTGGAGATGGTTGTGCAGCAAGAGAGCTTCTAAAATACGATTCTGTAGAAACGATAGATTTGGTCGATTTAGATCCAAAAATGACTGAATTGGCGAAAAATCATCCAATTTTGACAAAAATCAATCAAAATTCTTTTCATCACGAAAAAGTAAATGTTCAAAATACAGATGCGTATCTTTATATAGAAAAAAATAAGGATAAGTTTTATGATGTAATAATTATTGACCTTCCAGATCCTCGTTCGGTAGATTTAGGAAGGATGTATTCTTTTGAGTTTTATTCAAATTGTTATCGAAAACTTAGACCAAACGGCGTGATAATTACCCAAGCAGGAAGTCCGTATTATGCAACAAAATCTTTTTTGAGTATTGAAAAAACAATGAAAGCTGCTAACTTTAAAGTAGCTCCAATGCATAATCAAGTTTTGACAATGGGAGAATGGGGATGGATTCTTGGAGTAAAAACAGATCAAGATATTTCTGTAAAAAAAGCTTTACAAAATATTACATTTGATAATATAGAAACTCGTTGGATCAACCAAGAAGCAATGCAATTAATCACATCTTTTGGAAAGAATTTTTTCATTTCAAAACAAGATAGTGTAGAGATAAATAAAGTACACAACCCTGTAGTTCATAGATATTATAATAAAGGAAATTGGGATTTATACTAAATTATGTATGTAATTTTAATTTACCCTCTTAAGGGTGTGTTAAACATATGAATTAAGCTAAATTGAATTCAAGCAATTAAAAATCAAAAGCAATGAAGTATATTTTTTCAAAGAAAAACATTTGGATTTTAGTCACAGTAGTGGTGTATTATATTTTGTTGCAAATGCTAACAAGCTTTGAAGCAAGTGTAGAAACTTCCAATATTCAAAATTTTAGAGATGCTTTTTGGTATTCTATTGTAACTTTAACAACGGTTGGTTATGGAGATTTTTTCCCTGTAACTTTTGGAGGAAGAGCCATCGGGATTTTGTTTGTTGTAGGAAGTTTAGGAGTATTGAGTTTTATCATTAGTAAACTTACAGATAATATTAGAAGATATATGGATTTAAAAAAACAAGGTTATTTCGGAACAAAAATGGAAGGACATTATATTATTATTGGTTGGAGTCAGTTTACAAATAAAATTGTAGAACAAATCATCAATGCAGATAAAAAAGTGGTCATCATTACAAACAAAAAAGAAGATGTTGATCTGATTAAAACAAGTTATGACACGAAAAACTGCTTTGTACTTTATACCGAATTAAATGATTTTAAATCCTATACAAAAGCAAATATCGACAAAGCGAAAAGAGTTTATCTAGAATTTGAAAACGATACAGATACGCTTGTTTTTGCAATCAATTTAAAGAAAAATTATCCAGATGTAAAAGGTGTTATTGTTCTTAATAATGTGGAGCTTAAAGAATCTTTTAAATATTTAGGATTTGACTTTATTGTTTCAAAAGATGATTTGGTTTCTAAGTTCGTAGCAAGTTATATTTTCGAGCCATATGTAGCACTTTATACAGAAGATTTAATCGCAACTTCAACAAATGAAGATCAAACAGATATTGTCCAAATCAAGATTGAAGAAAAAAATAAATGGATTGGAAAAGATTATTATGAAGCTTTTGTAGCCATGAAAAAAGAGTCTAATTGTGTACTAATTGGTGTTAGTAGAAATAAACATGTATATAAAAATCCAAAAGATTTTCTGATTCAACAAGGAGATATTTTATTGTTGATTGCAAATGTTTTAGAAAAGAAAAATCTTCAAATGACGATGTATTAGATTTAATTAAAAGATAATTTAATCTCTTATGATTAATATCATAAAAAAAATGTTTCGTTCCATCTAAATTTGTGCTCTAATTTAGATTGGACGAATAATGGATTTTAAAGAAGAGATATTAAGATTGAAGAAGGAAAAAAATGCAGTGATATTAGCTCATTATTACCAATTTCCAGAGATTCAAGAAATAGCGGATTATGTAGGAGATAGTTTAGGGCTTTCTCAAAAAGCAGCCGAAACAGATGCAGATATTATTGTGTTTGCAGGAGTTCATTTTATGGCAGAAACCGCTAAAATATTAAACCCTTCCAAAAAAGTTGTCTTACCAGATTTAAATGCAGGTTGTTCGCTTGCAGATTCTTGCCCACCTGAGGCTTTTCAGAAGTTTTTAGATAAACATCCAGATCATAAAGTAGTTACTTATGTAAATTGTAGTGCAGAAGTAAAAGCGATGACAGATATCGTTTGTACTTCTTCAAATGCATTGAAAATTATTGATTCTATTCCAGAAGATCAACCGATAATTTTTGCTCCAGATAGAAATTTAGGAGCATATATCATGAAAGAAACTGGAAGAGATATGGTACTGTGGGATGGAAGTTGTTTGGTACACGAAGCTTTTTCAATTGATAAATTAATTGAATTGCACAAAAAACATCCTGATGCTACCATTATCGCACATCCAGAATCTGAAGCACATATTTTGAAAACTGCTTCATATGTTGGTTCTACGGCTGGAATGCTAAATTATGTAAAGGAAAATCCAGAGAAGAAATATATTGTTGCCACAGAAGTTGGAATTCTTCATGAAATGCAGAAAAGAGTTCCAGAAGTTACTTTGATTCCTGCGCCAGCAAAAGAAGATAATACTTGTGCTTGTAGCGAATGTGGATATATGAAAATGAATACGCTTGAGAAATTATATAAGTGTATTGCAGAAGAAAGTCCAGAGGTAAATGTGGATGAAAAAATAGCAGAAAAAGCTTTATTACCAATCGAGAGAATGTTAGAACTTTCAAAATAATGTAGGATGAATTGTGATGTTTTAGTAATAGGTTCAGGAATTGCAGGTTTGAGTTTTGCTATAAAAATGGCAGAAAATTCGCCTGAAAAAAAAGTGGTGATTGTTACAAAATCAACCAAAGAAGAATCGAATACTAAATATGCACAAGGAGGAATTGCAATCGTACAAAATTTTGAAAAAGATTCCTTAGAAAAACATATAGAAGATACCATGATTGCTGGAGATTATGCTTCAGATAGAGAAGTGGTGAAAATGGTTGTAGAAGAAGGAATTGATCGGTTAAAAGATTTATTAGCTTGGAATGTAGCTTTTGATAAAAATAAACAAGGAAACATCGATCTAGGTAGAGAAGGAGGGCATTCTGAATATAGAGTATTACACCATAAAGATCAAACAGGATTCGAGATAGAAAAAAAATTGCTATGGAAACTAGAATCTTTAGAGAATGTAAAAATACTTTCCCATCATTTTGCAGTTGATTTGATTACAGAACATCAATTATTGGGAGATCTTTATGAGAAAATTCGATGTTTCGGAGCTTATATTTTAGATAAAAAAAGTGAAGAAATTATTTCGATTCATGCAAATGCAACTATTTTAGCTTCTGGAGGAATAGGTAAAGTTTTCGGTCATACCACAAATCCGAGTGTTGCTACTGGAGATGGAATAGGGATGGCTTACAGAGCAAAAGCATCTATTTCTGATATGGAATTTGTTCAATTTCATCCGACAGCTCTTTATGAGAAAAAGGATGGAAATGCATTTTTAATCTCGGAAGCTGTTCGTGGTTTTGGAGCTTTTTTGAGAAATAAAAAAGGAGAGCGATTCATGAAGAAATATGATGCTCGATTGGAATTGGCATCTAGAGATATTGTTTCGCAAAGTATTGAAAAAGAGATAAAACTTACTAAAGGAGAATGTGTTTATTTGGATTGTACACATTTAGAGATGGATGCATTTAAAAATCATTTTCCTACAATTTATGAGAAATGTTTAAGTATTGGAGTAAATATTGAAAAAGATTGGATTCCTGTAGTTCCTGCTTCACATTATTCTTGTGGCGGAATTGAAGTTGATAAACAAGGGAAAACTTCTATTACAAACCTTTTTGCTTGTGGAGAATGTTCTAAAACTGGTTTGCATGGTGCAAATAGATTGGCTTCAAACTCTTTGTTAGAAGCTTTGGTTTATGCGCATAATATTTTTGAATATTTGAAAGAAGAAAAATTAGAAAGACCAAAGATTCAATTACCTGAGTGGAATTATTTACATAAAACAGATGCGATAGATTTTCAGAGGGTAGAGGATTTAACTTACTATTTGCAAAAATTAATGCTTCAAAATGTTGGAGTTGAAAGAACTAATAAAGATCTTTTTTTAGTTAAAAAGAAAATTGAGAAATTATTTATGGAGGTGGAGCAAATGTATAAAACAACAAAAATCAATATTCCTTTGTGTGAACTTCGAAATATGTTGAGTACTGCTTATTTAATTGTGGAAAATTCTATTCTTCAAAAAGAAAATAGGGGTTGTTTCTTTAAAAAAGATAATTGTTTAAATTTTAATGATTTTGTTTTTTAAAGAAAAAACAAGTACATGATAAACATTTTATTTAGGAATTATTAGATAACTTTTACTTCTTCATTTTTCATCAATTTTTAGAAATAATCTAAAAATATATATCTACAACAATAATGCTATAAATTAGTAATTCATATTTTAATTTTTACCATGTACTTTTAAATTGATTAGATATCAATTTGTCTGTTGATTTGCTGGTCTAATGAAAGAATAGTTTCTGTTCTAGCAACACCTTTAATTTTCTGAATTTCATTAGTTAAAAGTTCCAACAAATGTTCATTGTCTCTACACATTACTTTAATGAAAATAGAATAATTTCCAGTTGTGTAGTGGCTTTCCAATACTTCTTGAATTTTGTCTAAACTCTTCAATACAGAAGCATGATGATTTCCTGAATCTAAATAAATACCGATGAACGCCATCGTATTATACCCAAAGTTTTTCGGATCAATGATATATTTTGATCCCAAAATATACCCTGCAGATTCAATTTTTCTTAACCTTTGATGAATTGCCGCTCCTGAGATACCGATTTCTCTAGCGATTTTTAAAATAGGAATTCTAGCATCATCCATCAAATACTTAAGAATGGTTTTATCAATACCATCCAAAGTATAGTTTTTTGTAGTCATTTATTAGTTGATTTACAGATTATTAATCCGAAATGTAAGGTATTTTTTTGAATTATTCAAGAAAATAAAAAAAAGGATGCAGAAATTTGCATCCTTTTCTTAATATTTTACATTTTATGTATGTTTTGAAATATATTTTACTTCATTTCAAAATCTTCCATGAACTTTGTAGTATAGTTCCCCGCAACATAATCCGGGTGATCCATTAATTGTCTATGGAAAGGAATTGTAGTTTTAATACCTTCAATTACGAATTCATCTAATGCTCTTTTCATTTTGTTAATAGCTTCTTCTCTTGTTTGAGCAGTAACAATTAACTTAGCGATCATTGAATCGTAGTTTGGTGGAATTACGTAATTAGCATACACGTGCGTATCTAAACGTACTCCGTGTCCTCCTGGCGCATGGAAAGTAGTAATTTTCCCTGGAGAAGGTCTGAAATCATGATAAGGATCTTCAGCATTGATACGACATTCGATTGAATGAAGTTTTGGAAGGTAGTTTTTTCCAGAAATTGGCACACCAGCAGCAACTAAGATTTGCTCACGGATCAAGTCAAAATCAATAACTTGCTCTGTAATAGGGTGTTCTACCTGAATACGAGTATTCATCTCCATGAAGTAGAAGTTTCCGTGTTTGTCTACTAAGTACTCCACTGTTCCAGCTCCTTCGTACTTGATATACTCTGCAGCTTTGATTGAAGCTTCTCCCATTTTGTGACGTAATTCTTCAGTCATGAATGGAGAAGGTGTTTCTTCTGTTAATTTTTGGTGACGTCTCTGAACAGAACAATCTCTTTCAGATAAGTGACATGCTTTACCGTAAGAATCTCCAACGATTTGAATTTCAACGTGACGAGGCTCTTCGATTAATTTTTCCATGTACATTCCGTCATTTCCGAATGCAGCTCCAGCTTCTTGACGAGCAGAATCCCAAGCATCTCTTAGGTTTTCTTTTTCCCAAACAGCTCTCATTCCTTTACCACCACCTCCGGCAGTAGCTTTAAGCATTACTGGATATCCCATCTCGTCAGCTAATTTTTCAGTTTCTTCGAAACTTTCTAATAAACCTTCTGATCCTGGAATTGTTGGTACTCCTGCAGCTTTCATAGTAGCTTTTGCAGAAGCTTTATCACCCATTTTATCAATCATTTCTGGTGCAGCACCGATAAATTTGATATCGTGCTCATCACAGATTTTTGAAAATTTAGCGTTTTCTGATAAGAAACCGTATCCTGGGTGGATTGCGTCAGCATTTGTGATTTCTGCTGCAGCAATAATATTTGACATTTTTAGGTAAGACTCACTACTTGGTGCAGGTCCGATACATACAGCTTCATCAGCAAATTTAACATGTAAACTTTCAGCGTCGGCTGTAGAATATACTGCAACAGTTTTGATTCCCATCTCTTTACATGTTCTAATTACACGTAAAGCGATTTCACCTCTATTGGCAATTAATATTTTTTTAAACATAATTACTTCAGATTAATTCAACAAAATGTTGAAGTTTATTAAGATGGATCTACTAAGAATAATGGTTGTCCGAACTCTACTGGAGAAGAGTCTTCAACTAATACTTTTACGATTTTTCCAGAAACTTCTGATTCGATTTCATTGAATAATTTCATTGCTTCAATGATACATACAATTGAATCAGGTTTTACTTCATCACCAACTTCTGCAAATACAGGCTTGTCTGGAGATGGTTTTCTATAGAAAGTTCCAATGATTGGAGAAGTAATTGTTATATATTTAGAGTCGTCTTCTGCTGGTTTAGCTTCTTCTGCAGCTGGAGTAGCAACAGGCGCAGCAGCAGCTGGAGTAGCCGCAGGTGCAGCAGCTGGCATTGCCATTTGTTGTGGCATCGCCATTGGAGTAGCTTGTTGTACGATTGTAGTTTCCGTTTTTTCCGGACCAGTTTTAATCGTAAGTTTTACATCTTCCATTTCAAGTTTTACTTCACTTGCCCCTGATTTTGCTACAAATTTAATCAGATTTTGAATTTCTTTTATATCCATATTCGTTTAGTTTTGATTTAATTATTCTGAATCATAAGCCCATTTTAAAAGAATAGATCCCCAAGAGAATCCACCTCCAAATGCAGCGAATATAATATTATCTCCTTTTTTTAATTTAGTTTCGTAGTCTGCAATTAATAACGGTAAAGTACCTGAAGTAGTATTTCCATAATTATGGATGTTTACCATTACTTTAGACATGTCTAATTTTACTCTTTTTGCAGTAGCTTCGATGATTCTCATGTTAGCTTGATGTGGAGCTAACCATTGGATGTCATCATTTGTAAGATTGTTTCTAGTTAACATTTTCTCACTTACATCTGCCATGTTTGAAACAGCGTGTTTAAATACTGTTTTTCCTTCTTGATGCACAAAATGTTTTTTGTTTTTTACAGTTTCTTCTGTTGCAGGCATTACAGATCCTCCAGCTTCAACATGTAAAAATTCTCTTCCAGCACCATCCGTACGTAAGTATTCATCTTGCAAACCTAACCCTTCTTCGTTTGGTTCAAATAATACAGCTCCAGCTCCATCTCCAAAGATGATACAAGTTGCTCTATCTGTATAATCAATAATTGAAGACATTTTATCTCCACCTATTAATAATACTTTTTTATATCTTCCAGATTCAATATAACTTGAAACTAAAGACATTCCATATAAAAAACTTGAACATGCAGATTCGATATCAAAAGCAAAAGCATTTGTTGCACCAATTTTACTCGCAACGTAAGCTGCTGTAGAAGCTGCAAACATATCTGGAGTTGCAGTAGCAACAATTACTAAATCTATCTCGGTAGGGTCTAAATTTTTCTTTTCTATTAATTGTTCTGCGGCTTTTATCGCCATATATGAAGTTCCTGCACCTTCTTTCTTCAGGATTCTTCTTTCTTTTATTCCGGTTCTAGTAACAATCCATTCGTCGTTTGTATCTACCATTGTTTCTAACTCTTTGTTAGTTAACACGTATTCTGGTACATATTTTCCAACGGCAGTAATTGCTGCAGTTATTTTGCTCATAATTTACAATCTTATTTCATCTGAAAATGAAAGCCAAAGTAATAAAATTTTATTCAAAAAATAGCCCTAAAATTGAAATTTTCGTTCTTTTTGGGCAAAAAAAAAGGAAAAACCCTCAATAATGAGGGTTTTTCCAATAATGTTTTCCTAATATGTTGTATTAAGCTTCAACACTTTCTTCTGAATCAATAACTACTTGTCCTCTGTAGTATAATTTTCCTTCGTGCCAGTGAGCTCTGTGGTATAAGTGAGCCTCTCCTGTTGTTGGATCTACAGCGATTTGAGGAACAGAAGCTTTATAATGAGTTCTTCTCTTATTTCTTCTTTGTTTTGATATTTTTCTCTTAGGATGTGCCATTGCTATATTTATTAATTATATTATTTTAACTTTCTTAATTTTTCCCATCTTGGATCAACATACTCTTCTTCGTCTGTTGATTCTTCTTCTACTTCTTTTGGAGCAAATGCTTCTAATCTTTCTAAAGCATCCGACTCTAAAGTTCCATCTTCTACTCCAGGATGAATCCTTTTTTGCGGAATAGATAATACGATCAATTCATAAATAAACTGCGAAACATTTAATTGAAATTCTGTTCTCGGAAGGACTAAGATTTCTTCATTCTCGTCATTGTATTCTTCTCCGAACTTTACTATCAATGGTAATTCCCCAGTAATTTCTAAATCAAATAATTCGTTTGTCAAGTCACAATTTAATCTGATAACACCTGAAACTTTAAATAAAAGCTCAAACATAGTGCTTTTTTTGTTGAATTCTAAATCTACTTTTAGATCCACATTTTCAAAGTCTTCATCAAAATTAAAATGCTCAAAGAACGCCTTATCAATTTGATATTCAAATTGGTGTTTTGTTTCTTTTAATCCGACAAACGGAATATTAAATGTTTTCAATTCTTTCATCTTAAACATCAATTTGAGCGTGCAAAGATATAAAATTATCATTAATTCCTAGTATGGAATTAAAAAAATATCGTTGCTACGAAGTTTTTTTAACTTTTAATACATTTTTTGTCAAGGCTTTATATTCTTCTCGCTTCTTATGAATCGTTAAAGCTTGAAATAATGCCTCTTTAAATGAACTTTCATCTCCCATTCCTTTTCCTGAAATATTATAAGCAGTTCCATGATCTGGAGAAGTTCTTATTTCACTTAAACCAGCAGTATAATTCACGCCATTTCCAAAAGCAATTGTTTTGAAAGGAGCCAAACCTTGATCATGATACATTGCTAATACAGCATCAAACTCTTTATAAGTACCAGAACCAAAGAAACTATCAGCAGCATAAGGTCCATAAATTTGCTTTCCTTCATCCAAATATTTTTCAATAGTTGGTCGTACAATTTCATCATCCTCATTTCCAATAACACCATGGTCACCACAATGAGGATTTAAACCTAAAATAGCAATCTTTGGTTTATTTATTCCAAAATCTTTCACCAAAGATTGATACATAATATCTACTTTCTTCTGAATAAGTTCTGGCGTAATCGTTTCCGCCACTTTAGAAATAGGAATATGCCCTGTAATTAATCCTACTCGTAACTCATCTGTCATTAATATCATTAAAGACTCTCCTTCCAATTTAGATTCCAAATATTCCGTATGTCCTGGGAAGTTAAATTCTTCCGACTGAATATTATCCTTATTAATAGGAGCCGTTACCAACACATCAATTTCTTTATTTTTCAAAGCTTCCGTGGCTTTCTCTAAAGATAGAAATGCATATTTTCCTGCGTCTTTAGAAGGTTTTCCATAGGAAATAGTAATTTCATCTTTCCAAATATTGCAAACGTTAAATCTTCCATCGATTACTTTACTCATTTCGGTAACCCCTTGCGTCTGAATATTTAATTTCAAAGTTTTTTTATAGAAGGACACAACTTTGGAAGAAGCAAACAAAACAGGTGTGCAAAAATCTAACATACGCTTATCCGCAAATGTTTTTAAAATAATTTCAGAGCCTATTCCATTTAAATCTCCAATAGAGATTCCAACTTTTATTTTTTTCTCTTTCTCCATCAACGAGATTATTTATTATACTAATACTAGATAAGTAAAGGTATTCATTTTCATTGGTAAAACTTGCGATAAAAATTTTTATTTGGACATTCCCCTCATCCTTCGACTTTGTTACACTTCGCTCAGGAATCTCGGGTCGGGCTTTCCGCTATATCTTTTTTGCCAAACCAACAGTATGAAAAAAGGCAAAAAAAGGATGCCGCTGCAATCCCTAATGCATTAAAAACTTAAACCAAAACATAATCCAACAATAACCTACCTATAGTACAATGATTATTATTATTTTTGAAGTACCAAAAATAAACAATAAAATTAATTATCATGTTTACGGGAATTATTGAAACTCTAGGAAGAGTTAAAAACATAGAAAAAGAAGGAACAAACGTTCATTATACAATAGAAAGTACTATAACATCAGAATTAAAAATCGACCAAAGTGTTGCACACAACGGGGTTTGTCTGACAGTAGTTGCTATTAATAATAATGAATATACAGTTACAGCAATTCAAGAAACATTAGAAAAAACAAATCTAGAAGATTTGGAAATTGATGCTATTGTAAATTTAGAAAGAGCCATGAAACTTGGAGATCGCTTAGATGGTCACATCGTACAAGGACATGTAGACCAGACAGGAGAATGTCTTAATATAAAGGAAGAGGATGGAAGCTGGATTTTTACTTTTTCTTATAATCCAAACAAAAATAATGTAACTATAGAAAAAGGTTCGATCACCATAAATGGAACAAGTTTAACTGTCGTAAATTCAAAAGATAATGAATTTAGTGTTGCAATTATTCCATATACTTATGAACATACAAACTTCCATACCTTCAAAGTCGGTACAAGAATTAATCTTGAATTTGATGTTGTTGGGAAATATGTCGCTCGCTTATTGAAGCTTTAATTTCTTTTTATAAATGGTATAAACTCCTAAACCTACAGCAGCGATAACTAACATAATAATATTAGAATCAATAGGAAGGTGTGGAGGATTCACAATTGGTGAAGGATAATCATCTGGTGGTGTTGGTGGTGGTACAACCTGTGCACTCGCTACGATTGGTAGAATTAATACTAAAAGAAAACTATAAAAATATTTCATGGGGCAACAAAACTAAATTTTAACGCAATATTACATAAAAAACTTTAACAATTTAAATGTTAAAGTTTTTTTTTGTGTTATTTTTCAAATGTAAGCAAACGTTTGAAAAAAATCACACATATTGTTATAAATAACAGATAATTGTATTATTTTATTATATACTAAATTGATAATATGATGAGTTGGATTTATTTAATAATAGCAGGATTATTTGAGATTGGTTGGCCTCTTGGATTAAAGCTTTCTCAAACAAAAGCAAATTTTAAAATCTACGGAATTTCACTTTCAGTACTTGCAATGATTTTAAGTGGTTATTTTTTATGGATGGCTCAAAAAGAAATTCCAATAGGAACAGCATATGCAGTTTGGACAGGAATTGGAGCTGTAGGAACTTTAATAATTGGAATTATATTTTTTGGAGATTCTTCAAATATTTTACGCTTACTTTCCGCTTCCCTTATTATTATTGGGATTGTAGGTTTAAAACTTGCAAATTAAAAAGGATTATGATAAAAAATATCATAATCCTTTTTAGTTTTTCTTTTTCAATTTAATTTCTCCCCTTTATTTTTCTGCAAAATGATTGTATGTAAATTCTTGCCATGATTGGTTTTCATTTTTTAACTTATGATAATCATATTCATAATCGATGACAGATTTAATATTTTCTGGAATAGAATGTGAATCGCTATATTTTTTTAAAATTTGTATATCGTAATGGATTCTAAAAATATATTCGATGTCTTGCACTTCTGTATGTTATAAATTGTATTTCGTAAAGATTTTATTCCAATTAAAAAATGAAACTAATAACAAGAAAATACCGATTACCTGAAAATTGGTTCTTACTAAATACCAAATTGTTTTCTTTTTCTGAATTTTTAGAAAAGTGGTACAAAGACCAACAAATGTAGCACTTAAAAATAGAATTACTCCGAAACGTTTATAAGTAAATCCACTATATTGTATATACTGCGTAGTTCTATAAATAATTGTAAAAACAAGACAAATATTTAGAACTATCCAGATAAAACTTAAAATCTTTAGACTTTTGTTTTTCTCATAAAAATTGATATTTCCTCTGAAAAAATAAAGAATAATCACTATCGCAAAAATGATGGAAATAATTAGCGTATTGACTCCTTTGTGTACAGCATCCGAAAGTGTAGATTCTTTCATGATTATTGGTTCCATAAGAAAGGTAATCAAATTAAAAATCAAGATAATATTCAAAGTAATAAGAAGACTATTTCCAATTTGTGTTTCATAGATTTTTCTTTTTTGTTCTTTTAAGTTTTCTTTAATTTTCAAAAGCTGGATTGGAGAATTTAAATCCAAAATTGTAATCGATTTTAATGTATCCGAAAAAGATAATTTATAAATGACTGTAAAAGCAGCAGCTGTTGTAAGAATCCAATCAAAACGAATTGTGATGTTTTCAAATAAAGAAGCGAACTTTTCATTGGAACTACTATAAAGAAGAATAAAAATAATTCCTACAACTGCTGAAACTCCAACAAGAATAAAATAAAAGCCAAGTTTTCCTAAATTCATTTTATGGTTTTTACTTTTCTTTTTTAGGTTTAAAAGTGAAATAGTATTGTAGAAACCATTAGCTATTTTGGTAATAAAACTATTCTGAGTATTAATTAAAGTTCCTATAAACAGAAATAGTGAAATAAAATAAGCTAAAAAGACATAAAAAGATTGATGAAAAAACGGAACTATAGAAAGTCCTAAAAATAAGATTCCTGAGAATATAGTTTTCGGATTTCGACTGTTTTTCAAATGGCTTAATAATAAAAAAGGTGTAAACACAATTCCAAAAATTGCAAGGTTTAACCCAATATTTTTATTCAAAAAAAGGATTGTAAATAATATTGCTAAAACAATATTGTAGGTAATAATAAGGTTATTTTTCATAGTTTGAAATATTTTAAAAGAACTTTGAAATACAAAGTAAAATAACAAAAAAAATTATAGTTGACTTGATTTGATGATTTGTTCTAAAGCATCAATATGTTTCTTAAACGCGTCTTTACCTTTAAGAGTTGCAGAATATTTTGTGTTTGGTTTTCGTCCAATAAATTGTTTTTGAACCAAAATAAAAGCTTCTTTTTCAAGAGCTTTTAAATGACTTGCCAAATTTCCGTCTGTAACTCCCAATAATTCTTTCAACGATTTGAAATCTACAGATTCGTTTACAACTAAGGCACTCATAATACCCAGTCGAATCCTGTGATCAAATGTTTTATTAATATGTAAAAGAATATCTTTCATTTCAGATTTAGTTTAGCAGGGTGCAAATGTAATAAGAGTATCGTTTTTTATCATGATTTTTAGTAAATATTTAAAATTAAAGTTATTAATCTTTTTTTGGTAAACCTACAGCATAGGATAGTTTTCGTCCCATTCTTGGGCTTACGTTTTCTAAAATATTTTCAGAATATTGAATTCCGTCCAATTCATAATCAATTTTGATATGACATGTTTTTTTCACCATGATCCATCGTGTATCCGATTCCTTTTGATCAATTTTTGAAATCAACATATTTTCACAACCAGAGATTTTTAAGTTTTCCACTACTTGATCCGAAACATTGACGAATTCTACTCGAATTGTATCCGATAAAATATTTATAAAATAAATATATATAAGAACCACTGGGATATTTGAAAATAAAGCAATGGAACCTTTAAAGTATTTTTTCTTCAATTTATTATTGGAAAGCGATGCAAGTAATAATAAAATGAATAGTGCAAAATTGACAACTCCAGCAATTAAAGTATAGTAATAAGCTGCTAATGCTATTTTAATAGAACAAGTGGTAAAGAATAATACCATGAATATTGTTCCGATAATAAAAGATGCAATGGCAGATAAATATGCTACTCTGTGAAGTTTCATTTTTGGTTAATTTCTATCGTGTTTATAATAAAAGATGATTCCATAAATAATATGAAAAATTCCAAATCCTATAGCCCAAAAAGTGATTCCGTATCCGATATAATTAAAAGAAATAAGTCCAAGAATGATTTCAGCAAGACCTAAATATTTAATAGAACCAACAGTATATTTACTAGCACTATAAAGAGAAAGACCATAAAAAATTAAGGTTGCAGGAGCAATTACTCCATAATATCCTTTAGACATTAAAATCAAACAAACTAATCCACCAGTAAATAAAGGAACACAAAAATCAACAAGCAGTTTTCTGGTCAAACCATTCCAGATAGATTCGTTATTTGTTTTCGCCTTTCTATAAGTCAGAACAAAACCTGTAGCAATACTTACAGCCAGAACACAAAAAGCAACAAGGATTAATTTAATTCTCAAAATAGAAACATAATTAAATCTTGTTTTTCCTATCTCTGCTGAATATTCACTAATCATTTCATAAGCTACATATGCGCCAATTAAAGCATAAATTCCTACTAAGATACCAGACAATCCGCTAAGCGATAAAAACTTAGTAGATTTATTCATGATAGATTTGATTTCAGAGATGTCTTTTAAGTAATTTTCTGTGTTCATGATTAAAGTACTTTGAAATGCAAAGTAAGTTATATTTTATAATAAAGACAAGAAATAAATTATATTAATTAAATTTTTATGATTTTGTTAAATGTTTTGATTAAAAACGAAAATTTCTTATCAATAATTACGCCAAAAAATTAAAATTTTAAATAAAAAATAAAACTAAATTAGGCTTCGGATTATTAATATTTACTCTAAATAACATTCGTTTATTTTAGTTACATTTGTTAAAAATCAAATTATAAATTCAATAACAAAATGAGAAACATTGTTATAGCAACAATCATTGGAGCTATGGGAATATCATGTTCTTCACCAGATAAAGAGGAGAAAAAAGACACTGCTCAAGGTCTTAAGTATCCAGTTACAAAACAAGTAGATACAGTAGATACTTATTTCGGAACACAAGTAAAAGATCCTTATCGTTGGTTAGAAGATGACCGTTCTCCAGCAACAGAAGCTTGGGTAAAAGAAGAAAACAAGCTTACTTTCGATTATTTAAACAAGATTCCATATAAAAATGAAATCAAAGAAAGATTAGAAAAAATCTGGAATTACGAGAAAGTTGGAGCTCCATTTGTAGAAGGAGATTATTCTTATTTCTACAAAAATAATGGTTTACAAAACCAATCTGTTTTATATAGACAAAAAGGAGAAGGAGAAGCTGAGGTTTTCTTAGATCCAAATAAATTTGCTGCTGATGGAACAACTTCTTTAGGACAAGTTTCTTTTTCTGAAAGTGGAAAAATCGTAGCATATTCAATTTCTGAAGGTGGTTCTGATTGGAGAAAAATCATCATCATGAATGTTGAAGATAAAAAAGTTATTGGTGATACTTTAGTAGATGTAAAATTCACAGGAATTTCTTGGAAAGCTGATGAAGGATTCTATTATTCTAGTTATGACAAGCCAAAAGGAAGTGAACTTTCTGCAAAAACAGACCAGCACAAATTATACTACCACAAACTTGGAACACCTCAGAGTGATGATAAAGTTATTTTTGGTTTAGATCAAAAGAGAAGATATGTTGGAGGTTCGGTTACTGGAGATAATAAATTCTTAGTAATCACAGCTGCAACTTCTACTTCAGGAAATGAGTTATATATTCAAGATATTTCGAAGCCAAATTCTAAAATTGTACCAGTTGTTACAAATTTTGATTCGGACAGTTATGTAATCGACAATAAAGGAGATAAACTTTATATCGTTACAAATTTAGATGCTCCAAACAAGAGAATTGTAACTGTAGATGCTAAAAATCCAGCACCTGCAAACTGGAAAGATTTTATCGCTGAAACTGAAAATGTATTAGAGCCAACAAAAGGAGCAGGATATTTCTTCGCTGAATATATGGTTCATGCTGTTTCTCAAGTAAAACAATATGATTATAACGGAAAATTAGTTCGTGAAATCGAATTACCAGGAATTGGAACTGTAAGTGGTTTCAAAGGAAAAAAAGATGCTAAAGAATTATATTATTCTTTTACAAATTATGTAACTCCTGGAACAACTTATAAATTTGATCCAAAAACTGGAAAATCTGAGTTATACAGAAAGTCTGCTATCGATTTCAATAGTGATAACTATGAGTCTAAGCAAATTTTCTATACTTCAAAAGATGGAACAAAAGTTCCTATGATTATTACTTATAAAAAAGGAATAAAATTAGATGGTAAAAATCCAACAATCTTATACGGATATGGAGGATTCAACATTAGTTTAACTCCTTCTTTCAGTATCGCAAACGCTGTTTGGTTAGAGTACGGTGGTGTTTACGCTGTAGCTAACTTAAGAGGTGGTGGAGAATATGGTAAAAAATGGCATGATGAAGGAACACAAATGAAAAAACAAAATGTGTTTGATGATTTCATCGCTGCTGCAAACTACTTAAACGAGCATCAATATGCTACTCCAGATTATTTAGCAATCAGAGGAGGATCAAATGGAGGTTTATTAGTTGGAGCTACAATGACACAGCGTCCTGACTTAATGAAAGTAGCACTTCCTGCTGTAGGAGTTTTAGATATGTTACGTTACCACACATTTACAGCTGGAGCTGGATGGGCTTATGATTACGGAACTTCTGAGCAATCTCAAGAAATGTTTAACTACTTAAAAGGTTATTCTCCTGTTCATAATGTGAAGAAAGGTGTTGAATATCCTGCAACAATGGTTACAACTGGAGATCATGATGATAGAGTAGTACCTGCGCATTCATTCAAATTTGCTGCGGAGTTACAAGCGAAACAAACTGGATCAAACCCTGTTTTAATTCGTATTGAAACAAATGCTGGTCACGGAGCTGGAACACCAGTTTCTAAAACGATCGAGCAGTATGCAGATATTTATGCATTCACACTTTATAACATGGGAATTAAAAAATTACACGAGTAATATTTAATTTTAACACATATAGAAAAGCAACAATCTGTTTAGGTTGTTGCTTTTTTTGTAATTTTGTTTCATGCAAAAGATACTTGTATATATCGCTCTAGCTTTGGCTATTTTTTATTTGGTTAAAAAATATATTTTAAAGTCGAAGAAGAAAAACAAAGGTTCCAATTGTTCTTCCGACTGTGGATGTGGGAAAAGTTAGTTGTTGATAACTTGTTGATAAACTTGTTTTTAGTAAAAATTAGAAGTGTCGTAAATTAACTGATCTAATTTCTTTTTTTCTTCTTCAAATTGTTCTTCATTCCAAGAAAAGTAATTTGAAAACTCATTTAAAATTAACTCTTTTTGTTCCTTAAGTTTTTCGATATTAAAGAGAAGTAAGCTAGTTCTTCTTCCAACAAAATCTTCAGGTTTTATTACCATTTCATTTTCTATCGAATATTGAATTTCTGCTTTTAAAATCTCTTCAATCGTTAATTCTTCGTTATTAATACAAGCAATTTTTAAGATTTCATCTGTTTGTTTTCCGAAGGTATGTACCAATCTTTTAGCTTCCAAAAGTCCATTTTCCAAATATTTTAGTTTGAAAAAAATAGTATCAATGTATTTTTCTACTTCTTCATTATTCTTGAATTTATTTTTGGTTAAAGGAATTTTATGTGTTTGAATTGATTTGAATTTTTGTCGATGTTGTTTTCTAAAATTGTCTGAGAGTAAATCCACAACTCTTTCGGCCATTTTTCTATATCCTGTTAATTTTCCTCCAGCAATAGAAATCAATCCAGATTTGGAAACAAAAATTTCATCTTTTCTAGAAATCTCTGAAGCAGACTTTCCTTGTTGTAAAATCAGTGGTCGTAAACCTGCCCAAGTTGCTTCAATATCATTTAAGCTTAATTGAATATTATAAAACATATGATTTGCAGAATGCAGTAAATACAAGACATCAGGCATCGAAACTTTGATATTTTCTAAAGATTCATCATATTTTGTATCCGTAGTTCCGATATAAGTTTTGTTCTCTCTTGGGATTGCAAATAGCATTCTTCCGTCTGGAGCGTCAAAATAAATAGCGTTTTTTAAAGGCAATTTTTCATGGTCTACAACAATGTGAATTCCTTTAGTAAGTTGTAATTGTTTTTCGGTGGAAATATCATCTTTTTCTCGAAGTGAATCTACCCAAGGACCAGCAGCATTTACAATGTATTTTGCTTTAATTTCGATTGTTTTTTCAGAAATAGTATCAAAAACCCGAACACCATTTACTTTATTATTTTCATAAATAAATTCTTTTACCTCAGAATAATTTAAGATAGAAGCACCAAAATACGCAGCTGTTTTTATGACTTCCAAAGTCAGTCTAGCATCATCTGTTCTATATTCGGCATAATATCCTGCACCTTTTAATGCATCGCTTAAAAGAAGTGGTTCTAGTTCTAAAGTTTCATTTTTAGTAAGCATTTTTCTTTTATCTTCTTCAGAAACATGCGCTAATAAATCATAAATTTTTAAACCAACAGAAGTTAGCCAAGTTCCATAAGTTCCTCCTTCTATTATCGGAAGAATCATTTTCTTTGGAACTACTAAATGAGGTGCTAATTTGTGAACAATTGCTCTTTCAGATCCAACTTCATAAACCAACCAGAAATCAAAATGTTTTAAATATCGAAGTCCACCATGAATTAATTTTGTGGATTTACTACTTGTACCAGAAGCAAAATCTCCTTTTTCAATCAAAGCAGTTTTCATCCCTCTAGAAACTGCATCTAAGGCAATTCCAGCTCCGGTGATTCCTCCACCAATAATTAAAACATCGTAAGTTTCATTTTCTAAATTTTGAAGGATTTCTTTTCTATCTTTAAAGGAAAAAGTATTTCTCATTTTTTAAACTGAATTAAACTATTTACAGCTTTTGTCCATTTTTCTGAAAGTTTTTCTCTTTTTTGAATAGAAATTTTAGGTGAAAAAATAGTTTTATTGTTTTTAATATTTTTCAAAGACTCAAGAGTCCAAAGACCTGAAGCAATTCCGGAAAGATAAGCAGCTCCCATAATGGTTGACTCTGTATTTGCATTTCTTTTTATTTTTTTGTTTAAAATGTTCGATTGAAATTGCATCAAATAATCACTTTTAGAAACCCCACCATCCACACTGATTTCAGAAATTATTTGTTTTGTGTCGGATTCCATTACTTCAATTATATCTTTAGTTCTATACGCAATCGATTCTAAAGTTGCTTTAATAATATCTTCTTTTGTAGTGTTGAAATTCAGATTGAACATCGCTCCGTTTACTTTCATATTCCAAAAAGGAGAACCAAGTCCAGAAAAACTTGGAATAAAAACAGCAGAACTTTCTTTGGAAGAGGTGATTTCTTTTTCCAACTCAGAAACATTTTGAACTAATTGTAAATTTGAAATCAACCACTCGATAGCACTTCCAGCAACGAAAACATTTCCCTCTAAAGCATATGTTGTTTTTCCTTTTATTTTCCAAGCTACAGTTGTAATTAAACCACTTTCAGAATAAGTAACCTTTTCACCGATATTCATCAAAAGAAAGCAACCTGTTCCGTAAGTGTTTTTTAATTTTCCTTTTTCAAAACACATCTGTCCGAACAAAGCAGCTTGCTGATCTCCTAAAATTCCTTTGATTGGAATTTTGATGTTATTCGCTTTAAAATATCCAAAATGTGCATCTGAAGCTTTTATTTTAGGTAGAATATTTTTGGGAATTTGAAATAATTCCAGAAGATCATCATCCCAATCGAGATGTTGAAATGAATACAACATTGTTCTGGAAGCATTCGAAATATCAGTAGCATGAACTTTTTGTTCTGTCAAATTCCATAATAACCACGAATCAATAGTTCCTGCCAAAAGTTTATTTTCTTTTATTTTCTTTTTTGCTTCTGGTACATTTTCAATAATCCACTGAATTTTACTTGCAGAAAAATAAGGATCGATAATCAAACCAGTTTTAGCATGCACAAAAGATTGCAGCTTTTTTCTTTTTAATTTGTTACAAATAGAAGTTCCTCTTTTATCTTGCCATCCGATAGCATTGTAAACAGGAATTCCAGTTTCTTTATCCCAAACAACAATTGTTTCTCGTTGATTTGTAATTCCTATACTTATAATTTCTTTTGCTAAAACTTTTTTGTTTTCTACAATTTCCGAAATGCATTCTAAAACAGAAGAAAGAAGTTCAAATGGATTTTGCTCTACCCAATTTTTTTTAGGGTAATAAGAAGTACATTTTCTTTGAACTAAAGAAACAATTCTTCCTTTTTTGTCAAGAAGAGCAGCTCTCGAACTATTCGTTCCTTGGTCAATTGCGATAATGTACTTTTTGTTAATCATCTGAAAATTAATGGTTTACTTTTAAATTTAAGAAATTTTTTGTTTTGATTCTAAATATTTGATTTAGAATTAATTATATGTGAAAATTATAGTTTGAAATGTTTTTTGAGATTTATTTAACGAAATGATTGAGTAACTTAAGGATACGAATTAAAAAGTTTTAAAATGATGAAAAATAGATACCTATTTGTAGTATTTCTTACAATTTTTTCGCTTATAGCTAGTTGTTCAGATGATGATGATGGTGGACAAACTCCTGTAGAACCAATTGTTGAAGATCCAGATTTAAATGTTCCTTTGGCAAATCAAGAAATCAATGCGCTTTTGGCTACTTACAAACAAGATTCAGGAAGAGATTTATTCAATCCGGATGCGCCAAGTAATTTTACTCCAGCACAAAATGTATTTATGCAAAATGCACTTTCGATAAATTTAGATCATAGTGCACCAACTGTAACTTTACCTATTTTTAAAGGAGTTGGACCTTTAGGTGGAACTGTTTATTATATTATTACAGAAGCTTCAGATTATAGTATTGCAAGAAGAATGGGAATTAATTATAGTCCAAAATTGAAATTTGCAAGAAACTCTGGAGGTGAACAAAAAATAACAGTTGATTCTGATGGAAGAGCTGTTTTTAAAGGACACGTAGATTTTTCACCAGTAAGATATATTGAACCAGGAGAAGGAGATTTTGCATTTCCTCCAAGGATTGCACAACCAGGAGCAGTTGGAGATTCAGATTATTCGCCAGTAGTTGTTCTTCCAAGTAATTTAGTTTTAAACTTAAGTCCTGTGAAAAATGAAACTGGAGTTCATGATAGACTTCCAGATGGAGAAAATTCTATTGATGAAGATGAATTTAAAGTTACTTTACAAATTTTAGATGGTTTTCAAGGAGGAACACCTTATTATTATCATTTAGTAACAGATGCTGTAAATGAAGTTCCTGCTACAATTGAGTTAGGAATTCATGCTCCAAGATTAGCAAATGTTCCAAAGTTTGGTTTTTCAAGTATAGGAGATGAATCTGCTTTGTTAGGATTTTCACCAGTTGGAAATGGAATTGATGGAATTGATGATCCGCAAAGACAAGGTTTAAGTTCTGCAATTTTGAGTGATCAAAATGGTTCTGGAGCTTTAGCGCCAAAAGACCCAATTAATGTTTTCCCGATTGAGCCTAATAATAATTTAGAAAATGGAAATAATTATAGTCCACTTTGGGATGCACATATCAGTAAATGGACACAAGAAGCAATTGATCAAAATAAAAGAAGAAGAATTACAAGTTTTGAAGATTTAAAATCATTGATAGATGCAGGTTGGGTAGTAAGTTTTACACCTGATGCTGGACCAGAGAATCCATATGTTTTTGGATTAAATGCTAGTAATGCAATTATAAATTGTCCTGTAATAGCACATCCTTCTAATTAGAAAAATTAAGATTTACAATATTTAGAATAAAAAAAGTCACATAAACGGAATGTCTATGTGACTTTTCTATTACAGATAAATAATTGCAAAAAAAAAATCCTGATAAGATTATCAGGATTTTTTCGTACTCGGGATGGGACTTGAACCCATACGGACTAATGTCCACTGGATTTTAAGTCCAGCGTGTCTACCAATTCCACCACCCGAGCATTTTGTTTTTTTAGCTCTTGAGTTTTAATTTCTTAGAACTTGCATTGCTTTGTCAATGCGGGTGCAAATATAAAACTTATTTTTTATTTGCCAAACTTTTTTTAAAAAAAATAAAAAAAGTTTTTTAATGAGTACTCGGGATGGGACTTGAACCCATACGACCTAATGGTCACTGGATTTTAAGTCCAGCGTGTCTACCAATTCCACCACCCGAGCATATATTTTTATGTTCTAAAAAAGAATTTCAAAATGTTAAATTTTGATCTCTTTTTGTGATTCCGTATTTTAAAGAACTTTGTTGCTTGATTGCGGATGCAAATGTAAAACAATTTTTTTAACTACCAAGAAAAAAATGAAAAAAAATAAAAAAAAGTTTGAAAAGAACTATAATAAAGGTTGTTATTAAATAAATAAAAAATATCTTTGCACAGATTTTAATCGAGTTTTATGCAAACTACATCTAGTACCATAGAAAAGAAAGTGAGTTTAGTAAGAATTATAAATGATTTTAAGGAGATCACAAAAATGCGCTTATCAGTTAGTGTAGTGTTCTCTTCCATCATCGGATATTTATTGGGAGCAGAAAATATTCAAATTTCTGTTTTGATTCTTTTAGCAATTGGTGGTTATTTGGCGGTTGGAGCATCTAATACTTTTAATCAGATTATAGAAAAGGATGTAGATGCACAAATGAAACGTACGAAGAACAGACCACTTCCAGCAGGAAGAATGACTGTGAATACAGCCTTGGTTATTGGAATCATCTGTACAATTCTTGGAATTTATATTCTTTACACTATCAATCCAAGAACAGCACTTTTTGGAGCAATCTCTATTTTTATATATGTAAGTGTATATACACCGTTGAAAGCAATTACACCATTAACAGTTTGGGTAGGAGCAATTCCAGGAGCAATTCCTTTTATGTTAGGATGGGTTGCTGCAACAAATGAATTCTCAATAGAGCCAGGAACATTATTCTTAATTCAGTTCTTTTGGCAATTTCCACACTTTTGGGCTATTGGTTGGTTAGCACATGATGAGTACAAGAAAGTAGGATACAACATGCTTCCTATGGGAAAAAAAGATGAAAGAGCTGTGATACAGATTATTCTTTATACAATTTGTATGATTGTTTTTTCTGTAATGCCTGCTTTTGGAGTTACAGGAAGATTACATCTTTCAACGGTTTCAGGAGTTTTAGTTTTCCTTTTAGGACTAATGATGCTTTTCTATGCTGTAAAACTTTATAGAGAAAAAACAGATAAAGTGGCGAGACAATTAATGTTTTCGAGCTTGATCTACATTACTTTGATTCAGATTATTTTTGTGGTAGATAAATTTCTACACTAATTATTTATAAAACATGGATATTACATTAGATAAAGAATTAAAACAAGCCAAACGTAAAACAGCAAAGCCAATGCTGTGGATCGCTATCGTAAGTATGGTGATGATGTTTGCAGGATTAACAAGTGCTTATATTGTAAGTAGTTCGCGCGAGGACTGGGTAAGTTTCGAGATGCCAACGGCTTTTTATATCAGTACAGCATTAATCTTGTTAAGTAGTACAAGCTTTTTTATGGCGAAAAAGTTTATTAAACAAGATAATAGACAATTAACAACAGTAATGTTATTAGCAACTTTAGCACTGGGAATTGCTTTTGTTGTATTTCAGTTTATTGGATATAACCAATTAATTGATTCAGGATTATATTTAACAGGTGAGAAAAGTAGAATATCATCTTCTCTATTTTATGTGATTTCTTTTGCACATTTATTACACATTATTGCTGGTGTTATCGTTGTTTCTGTGGTTATTTTTAACCATTTTAGATTCAAATATAACTCGAGTGAAGTACTTGGAATAGAGCTTGGTAGTATCTTCTGGCACTTTTTGGATATCCTATGGATTGCACTGTTTTTATTTTTCTATTTGAAAGGATAATAAAATATTGTACTTTTGGCGAAACTATAAACTATAACTAAAAAATAAATATACTTTTTATGGAAGCAAATTATGCTGCTACAAACAATGAAGGAAAAACTTGGGATGGAGGAAGTGCCAAGCCTTTAGGAGCAAGCTATGGTAAAATGATGATGTGGTTCTTCATCATGTCGGATGCTCTTACATTTTCTGGTTTTTTAGCTGCTTATGGCTTAATGCGATTTAAATTTATCGATACTTGGCCAATCGCAGATGAAGTATTTACTCACATTCCTTTTATTCACGGAGATTACCCAATGTACTATGTGGCATTCATGTCATTCGTATTAATCTTCTCTTCTGTAACAATGGTATTAGCTGTTGATGCAGGAAAACAAATGAAGAAAGCAACTGTTGCTTTTTACATGTTCTTAACAATTTTAGGAGGTATTATCTTCGTAGGTTCTCAAGCTTGGGAGTGGAATACTTTTATTAAAGGATCTTATGGTGCAGTAAAATTAAACGACGGGAAAATCATCCAATTCGTTGATTCAAATGGACACAAAGTAGCTTTAGAAGATTTTGTAGCTGCAACACCTTATGGAGTTAGAGAGGAACACACGAGAGATAAAGGTTTATGGTTTGTTGAAGATAATAATTATAAAGAATATACTGTAGAGCAAGTAATTGCAGGTTTCAAAGCTCACCCAGAGTTAAGCATCGTTACAGAAAAGTTAAATCATGAGACAAGAGAGAAACAAATCGTTCCTCATGCTGAAGCTTTTGGATTCTTAAATGAAGCTAAAACAGTAGTAAAAGGTGCTAATTTAAAAGAGAATGAGTATGGAAATACGTTATTTGGAGATTTCTTCTTCTTCATTACAGGATTCCACGGATTCCACGTTATTTCTGGTATTGTATTAAATATCATCATCTTCTTCAATGTTCTTTTAGGAACTTATGAAAGAAGAGGACACTACGAAATGGTTGAGAAAGTTGGTTTATACTGGCACTTCGTAGATTTAGTATGGGTATTCGTATTTACATTCTTCTATTTAGTTTAATTTAAAAAATAAAAAATTAAAATGGCACACGCAGAATCACATAAAGCATTTATCTGGAAAGTATTCGGAATCTTATCTTTAATTACTGCAGTAGAAGTAATTTTAGGAATCGTAAAACCAGATGCATTATATTTAGGACAAATTTTAGGAACAAGTCCTTTGAACTGGATATTCATTATCTTAACTCTTATGAAAGCTTACGCTATTACATGGTACTTCATGCACATGGCAGATGAAAAAGCTAGTTTTAGAAGAGCAGTTGTATGGCCAACAGTTTTCTTAATAATTTACTTAGTAACATTATTATTAATTGAAGGTTCTTATTTACACGATGTTTTAAGCCCATTAGTTAAGTGGGATTACTAATAATATTTGAATAAAAAAAAAGAGGGTGGTTGTTAAAACCACCTTTTTTTGCTAATAACCCTAAGGAAATGAAAAAATTTGCAGTCTTATTCGGGATTTTTGTACTTCCGTTAATGTTTTACATTTTTCTTTCAACTGGAGATTATCAATCTTCATCTTTACCTGTTTTAACAAAAAATGTAAAAAATATCGAAGAATTGAAAGGGAACACAGAAGGTGTCTCTTATCGAAGAAAATTTACTGTTTTAACTTTTTTAGGAACAGATTATGCTCAAATTCAGGCTTCTGTTTTCAATTTAAACCAAACAATCTATAAGCGATATAACCAAAAAATGAGTGGAGGAAAATACTTATTTCAGGTTGTTGCTGTGTATCCGAAAGGAAATGAAGCTGTGGTGGAGAAAGTAAAAAAAGAATTAGGAACTTTTTCCAATACAGAACGTTGGTACTTTATCCCTGCAAGTTCTAATGAAATTGACGAACTTTTCACAAGTTTAGATAGTCCTTATAGTTTGGATGAAAATTATTTTACGAAATATGCTTTCATCATTGGTCAAAAAGGAAAACTTAGAGGAAGAACAGATGATGAAGATTATTATGATCAAAGACTTTATGGTTATGATATGACATCTGTTGCAGAGTTAAAAGATAAAATGATTGATGATATCAATATTTTATTTTATAAGTGGAGTAAAATCACAATGAAAAAAAAGAAAGAAAACGATAAATCATGAAAAAAAACTCATATATAGGAATTTCATTTATCATCTTGATTTTTGGAATTTATGTAGCATTTAATTTCAAGAATCAATTTTCTAAAACTTACAAAACAGAAAATAAAGAAGAAAGTGAAACATTGGTAACTTTTGAAAAAGTTCCAGATTTTTCTTTTACAAATCAAGAAGGAAAAACAATTACAAACAAAGATTTTGATGGAAAAGTTTATGTTTTAGAGTTTTTCTTCACTACTTGTCCAACGATTTGTCCGATTATGAATGACAACATGATGTTGGTACAAGAACAATATTATGGAAACAAAGATTTTGGAATTGCTTCTATTAGTATTAATCCAGAACATGATACTCCAGAAATATTAAAGAAATATGCAGAAGATCATAAAATCGAGCATAAAAACTGGCATTTGCTAACTGGACCAAAAGATAAGGTTTACGAGTTATCAAATACAGGTTTTAAATTATATGCAAATGAAAATCCGGAAGCTGAAGGAGGATTTGAGCATTCAGGTTTATTTGCTTTAATTGATAAAAACGGAAATATTCGTTCTAGAAAAATAGAAGAAGGTGGTTTTGAAAATCCAATTAAATTCTACGATGGATTGGATAAAAAACACATTCAGATGTTAAAAGAAGATATTGAAATACTACTAAAAGAAAATAAAGATGGAAGCAACAACTAGGCAACCAAAAGATATGAAGAAATACAATAAATGGATTATAATTTTATCAGTTGTGATTCCAGTTGTTGTAGCAATTTTATTTGGAGTAAAAATACCAAATGTAAAACCTCTTTCATTTTTACCACCTATTTATGCAACTATTAATGGAATTACAGCTTTCTTATTAGTTTTTGCAGTAATGGCAGTAAAGAAAGGGAAAATTAAACTTCATGAGAACTTAATCAAAGTTGCAATTGCTTGTTCAGTTGCCTTTTTAGGAATGTATGTTGCTTATCACATGACATCGGAGTCTACAAAATTTGGAGGCGAAGGATTTATTAAATATTTCTATTTATTTCTTTTATTATCTCATATTCTTTTATCAATTATTATCATTCCATTTGTATTGATAACTTACGTTAGAGGAATTACAAATAATGTAGAATTACATAGAAAAATCGCAAAAATTACTTTTCCAATGTGGTTTTATGTTGCGGTTACAGGAGTGGTTGTTTATATCATGATTAAACCATATTATATTCATTAATAGAGATGAAGAAAAAGATTAGTTTTATTTTATTTTCATTGTTTTCTATAACTTTTTATGGACAATGTGCCATGTGTAAAGCAGTTGTAGAAAACAGTGGGAATGAAAAAGCAGCTGAAAGTTTGAATACAGGGATTATGTGGTTGATGGTTTTTCCATACATTTTAGTGGGAGGATTGTTGTATGCTTTTTACAGATATAGAAAGAATCAAAAAAATTAACATAATTATTTGCATATTTTTGTGTTACAAATTTTATATTTAATCGTTAGAAATAGAAAATAATAACGAATGAAAGCTAAAATTGCTATTCTAAGTGCACTGTTTATATCAGCTTTTTCCTTTTCTCAAGAGAAGAAATGGAGCTTAGAAGATTGCGTAAACTATGCAATCGATAATAATATTACTATAAAACAAATGCAAGTGACTGCAGAATCTTCTGATCAAGATAGAATAGCTGCAGCAGGTCAGATGTTACCAAGCTTGGGAGCTTCTGCATCACAATCTTTCTCTTTTGGTTCGAGTATTAACCAGTTAAATGAGAGGGTTTCTAGTGATGTTTTACAATCAAGTTTTGGATTAAATACTTCCGTGACGCTTTTCAATGGTTTCAAGTTAAGAAACTCATATAAGCAATCTAAAATCTCGTATGAGTCTACACTTTTCGATGTGGCTTCTTCAGAAAATGATATTACCTTAAATATTGTAAATGGATATTTGACAATTCTTTTTGATAAAGAAAATTTAAATATCGCAGTTGCAAAATTAGAAATTACGGAAGAACAATTACGCAGAACAAAAGAATTGGTAGATGCAGGAAGTAAACCAAGAGTGGATCTTTATGATGTACAAGCTTCTTTGGCAAAAGACCAACAAAAAGTAGTAGAACAAGAAAATAAACTTCAATTATCAAAATTAAGTTTAGCACAATTACTTCAAATAGATTATCACAATTTTGAGATTCAGGAAGTAGAAGTAGGAATTCCTACAAGTGAAGTTTTACTAGAATCCGCAGATGATATCTATAAAACAGCTTTATCTTTTAGACCAGAAATTAAAAAAGCAGAAATTGGTCTTGATAATGCAAAGTTAGGTACACAAATTGCAAAAGCAGATTATTATCCGAGTTTATCTTTTTCAGCAGGATTGACTTCATTTTATATACACCAACAAGGTGCAAATGAAATTATCTTCAATCCGATGAGTAGAACATACATCGATAATAGATTTAAGGAACAAGTAAGTAATAACTTGAATAAATCTTTTCAGTTTTCACTTACGATTCCTATTTTTAACAAGTTAATGGTAAAAACAAATGTTGCCAAAGCAAAATTAAATTCAGAATTAGCAGAGTTGGAGTTATCAAGTCAAAAATTGGCTTTAGAACAAACAATTCAATCTGCATTTTTAGATGCTAGAGCAGCTTTAAAAACATATGAAGTTTCACAATTATCATTGGTAGCACAACAAAAATCTTTTGAAAATGCACAAATAAAATACAATTTAGGAAGCATGACCTCATTTGATTTTGATAAAGTGAAGCAAGAATTAATTGAAGCACAATCAACTTTGGTAAGAAGTAAATATGATTTTGTATTCAAAGTAAAAGTATTAGAATTCTATAAAGGAATGAATGTGACAGCAGAGTAAATAGTTTACGGTTTTATTTCTCTGAAAAGCATTTTAACTTTCTCGAAAGTTAGAATGCTTTTTTTTTTGAAATGAAGTATCTTTGCTTTTAATTAATAACAACAAAAGAATAAATTTTGGGATTAATTTTAAATATTGAAACAGCAACTAAAAACTGTTCTGTTAGTATTTCTAAAGATGGAGAAATATTGGTGATGAAAGAATTGAACAATGGAAACTATTCGCATGCGGAGATGTTGCATCCATTTATCAAAGAAATTATTTCAGAAGCTGATTTAACTTTTTCAGATTTAGATGCAGTTGCTGTAAGTAAAGGTCCAGGTTCTTATACTGGTTTAAGAATTGGAGTTTCGGCAGCAAAAGGATTTGCATATTCTCTTGATATTCCTCTTATTTCAGTTCCTACTTTAGAAGTTTTAGCAAATAGTATTTCTATAGATGAAGGTTCTATCGTTCCAATGTTAGATGCTCGAAGAATGGAAGTTTATTCAGCGATTTTCAATTCTAAAAAAGAACAAACAAGAGCTATTAAAGCTGAAATAATTGACGAAAATTCTTTTTCAGAAGTTTTAGAAAAAGAAAAAGTTCATTTTGTAGGAGATGCAGTAGAAAAATGTGAGGAAGTGATCAAGCATGAAAATGCTATTTTCTATGAAAGTAAATTCCCATCAGCAAAAGAAATGGGGAAACTAGCTGAAACGAAGTTTAAAAATGAAGAATTTGAAGATGTGGCTTACTTTGAACCTTTTTATTTAAAAGATTTTGTGGTAACTCCTTCAAAAAAGAAAATATAAAAGAAAAGCTGAATCGGGAAGATTCAGCTTTTTTGTTTTATGCATTATGATTGTATATGTGTAAATCTCTTTGTGGATAAGGAATTCCGATTTCTGCTTTGTCAAGTGCATATTTTGCTTTTTCCATCGTATCAAAATATACGTCGAAATAATCTGCTCCATTCACCCAACATCTCACGAAAATATTAACGCTATTATCAGCTAATTCATTAACTAAAGCTTCTGTTGCATGATCTTTTAGAACTTTATCGTTAGAATTTACAATATTTAATAAAATGTCTTTTGCTTGTTTAATATCCGCATCATAGCTGATTCCGAAAGTAAAATCAATTCTACGAGTTCCTTCAGCACTATAATTCACAATATTTCCATTAGATAAAGCTCCATTAGGAATAATTACTAATTTGTTATCTGGAGTAAGAAGTTTTGTAACGAAAATATCGATTTCTTTTACTTTTCCAGTATAACCTTGTGCTTCGATAACTTCTCCAACTTTAAATGGTTTAAAAATCATCAACATTACACCTCCAGCAAAGTTCGAAAGCGAACCTTTTAAAGCTAAACCAATAGCAAGACCAGCAGTACCTAAAATAGCTAAGAAAGATGAAGTAGGAACTCCAAGTTTTTCTACAACCATGATGAATAATAAAGCTTTTAAAGTCCAGTTCAGAAGATCACCTAAGAATTTTTGAAGCGTTTCAGAAGTTTTAGTACGATGCATTATTTTTTTGAAAACATTTCGAATTATTTTAATTAAAATAATACCGACAATAAAAATAATTACTGCGTAAGCAACTTTAGGGATTGCTTCCCTAATGATCTGATTAAATTCCGTAAGTTTTTTAAAAAAATTATCCATTTGTTTATTAAAGTTTAAAATTTATATCATTTATACTTTTTAAAAAATCCGTTTGGGGTAGATTACAATTCTTATTTTTGCAAATATATACTTTAGTATCAATACTTTCTCTCGATTTTAATAGAGGAATCTCACTACTTTTTGTATTTCCTGCTAAAATTATATTCGGAATATATTTTTTTCTGAATTTAGTTGAAATTTCTGTAATATCTTTTCCAGATATCGCAATTTCATAAAATTCTCCAATAAAATTACACATTAAAATCAACCAGTTAGAAAAACCGGAACCATAAGTTTCTATTTGATCTTGAATATTATGCAGCATTTGCTTTGAAACTTCTGAATAATGTGCATTTGAAAAAAATAATCCAAGTTTGAAGAGATTATTAGCCATCATAGAATTTGAGGAAGGAATGACATTATCTTCAATTTCGATTTTTTTGCTGATTAAATCTTTGTCTAAATCAGAAGTGAAATAAAACATTTTATTTTTTGAATTATAAAAATGATCAAAAGTATAATCGGTTAGTTTTTTTGCTTCAAGAAGCCATTTTTCTTCAAATGTAGCTTCATAAAGAGAAATAAAAGCATCAATTACAGTTGCATAATCTTCCAAATATCCGTTAATGCTACTTTTTCCATTTTTATAATTATGAAATAGTTTAGCATTTTCATCCAATTGTTTGTTTAAAATGAAATTCGCATTCTTTTTCGCAATTTCTAGAAAATGTTCATCCTGAAAAACTTTATGAGCATCCACATATCCTTTCAACATTAAAGCATTCCAAGAAGTCAAAGTTTTATCATCTAATCTAGGTTTATTTCTTTTTTCTCTCTCATGAAATAACATAGATTTCCAATTTTGTACTTTCATTTTTAAATCAGAAATAGGAATAGAATGCTTTTTTGAAAAACTTTCATCACTCTCTTTTCGGATTAAAACAAAATGTTCTTTTTCCCATAAACCATAATTATTAACATTATAGTAATCTTCAAAAAGAGTAGATTCTTCCCCTAAAAGAACTTTTAATTCCTCTTTTTTCCAAACATAAAAAGCTCCTTCTTCCAGAATATTTTCATCATTTAAACTATCTGCATCCAAAGAAGAATAAAATGCTCCTTCGTCATTCATTAATTCTCTTTCGATGAATTTTGTAGTTTCATAAATAACTTCTTTGTATAAACTGTTTTTGGTTAAAGAAAAGGCTTCACTGTATAAACTTACCAATTGTCCGTTATCATAAAGCATTTTTTCAAAATGAGGAACATGCCATTTTGTATCTACAGAATATCTGGAGAATCCACCACCAATTTGATCGAAAATTCCACCAAAAGCTATATGATTTAATGAAGTTTCTATATAATTCATCAATTCTTTGTCTTCTGTCTGAAAAGCATAGCGCATTAAAAATTGATAATTATTTGGAAGTGGAAATTTTGGAGCAGATTTTTTTCCTCCTAAATTAAAATCCATGTGCTTTTTCCAATTTTCTACAGTTTTTTTAAGTGTTTTCCTAGAAAATTCAGGACTTGATTCTTTGATGTCAATTAAATTTGCTTCTTGAATCCCTTCTGTAAGTTGTTCTGCGTATTCATAAACTCTTTCTGGAGAATTTTTATAAACTTCAATTAATTGTTGCAAAGACTCTATCCAATTTTCTTTAGAAACAAAAGTTGCTCCCCAAATTGGTCGACCATCTGGAAGTGCTACAATATTAAGAGGCCAACCACCTTTTCCTGTCATAAACTGAAGTGCTTGCATGTAAATTTGATCTACATCTGGACGTTCTTCACGATCTACTTTAATATTGATGAAATTTCTATTCATGATTTCAGCAACTTCCTTATTTTCGAAACATTCTTTTTCCATCACATGACACCAATGACAGGCTGCATAACCGATAGAGATAATAATTAATTTATTTTCTTTGTCAGCTGCTTGAAGATGTGTATCTTGCCACGGTTTCCAAAAAACGGGATTTTCTGCATGTTGTAGAAGATAAGGGCTTGTTTCAGAAGCCAATAAATTAGAGTGTTTTTTTTGAGACATTGTAAAGTTTTAAAATTTAACGCAACTAATAATAAGTTAAGGATTTAAGATTTATCTTGAATCTTTTTTGTGTTTAATAGGTAATATTTTATCAAAAAAATATTTGTAATCTGATTCAGATACAAATTAATTAAAAATAAGAATGTGAATTTGTGTAAAATTGCCACAAAAAAATATGTGTTAGTAACATTTTAATAACATAAATTGCTTTGCGGTTTACTAATTTTGCACCTCAATTAATATAAATTTTTAGTAGCTCAATGGGAGATATTTATATTTTAATGCTTATAGCTTTAGGAGTTTTAGCTTTAGTTGATTTAGTAGTTGGTGTTAGTAATGATGCGGTGAATTTTTTAAATTCAGCTATTGGATCTAAAGCTATCCCGATTAAAACAATCATGATAATTGCAAGTATTGGTATTGCAATGGGAGCATTAACGTCGAGTGGACTTATGGAAGTAGCTCGAAAAGGAATCTTTGTACCAAGTGAATTTTTCTTCGATGAAATTATGTTCATCTTTATGGCAGTAATGATAACCGATGTTATTCTGCTCGATGTGTTTAACAGCTTGGGAATGCCAACTTCGACCACGGTTTCTATCGTATTTGAGTTATTAGGAGCTTCTGTAGCAATGGCTTTGATAAAAATCCTAGGAAATAACGAAGAAACAGTTTCACATTTAGGAAAGTATATCAATTCAGGAAAAGCTTTGGAGATTATTATGGGTATTTTACTATCTGTGGTAGTTGCATTTTCTATTGGAGCCATAGTTCAGTTAGTTTCTAGGTTGATTTATTCTTTCAATTATGACAAGAAAAAAAATTATGTAAATGCAATATTTGGAGGAATTGCAATTACTGCAATTACATATTTTATCATCATTAAAGGATTAAAAGGAACTGAATTTTACAGTGATTTTAAAGGAATTATTGATGGGAATTTATTATTAATTCTTCTAGGAGGATTTATTTTATGGACTGTAATTTCTCAATTATTAATTAGTTTATTTAAAGTAAATATTCTAAAAGTAATTATTGGAATCGGAACATTCTCATTAGCGATGGCATTCGCAGGAAATGATTTAGTAAACTTTATTGGAGTTCCGATTGCAGCATTAGGTTCTTATGATTTATGGTTAGAATCAGGATTACCAGCATCAGAATTTGCAATGGGAAGCTTAGCAGGAAAAGTAGAAACTCCAACAATTTTATTACTTATAGCTGGTACTGTGATGGTAGTAACATTATGGTTCTCTAAAAAAGCAAAAGCGGTGATTGAGACAGGGATTAATCTTTCTAGACAAGGAGATGGACATGAGAAATTCCAACCAAATACACCAGCACGTTTCTTAGTAAGAGCTGCTGTAAATATCAATAAAGGAATTGTATTCATTCTTCCTAAACCAACAAGAGAGTGGATGGATTCAAAATTTGAAAAACCAGTAATTAACTTGCCAAAAGATAAGACTTATGAGATGCCAGCATTCGATTTAGTTCGTGCATCTGTAAACTTAGTAGTAGCGGCAATCTTGATTTCAATTGGTACTTCTTTAAAATTACCATTATCTACAACTTACGTAACATTTATGGTAGCAATGGGTACTTCTTTAGCAGATAGAGCTTGGGGGAGAGAAAGTGCTGTATATCGTGTTGCAGGAGTATTAAATGTAATTGGAGGATGGTTTGTAACTGCAATGATGGCATTCATTACAGCAGCAATCGTTTTATACTTTATCCAATTAGGAGGAATTGTTTCTGTTTCTGTTCTTTTAATTTTAGTATTTACTCTTTTAGGAAGAAATTATGTTAAGCATAAGAAGAAAGAGCAACAAGAGAAAGAGAAGAAAATGATCAAGAAAGAAGAGATTAACTCAATTCAAGGAGTAATTGATGAGAGTTCTGCTCATATTGCTGAAGTTGTTCAACGTGTTGGGAAGCTTTATACAAATGTAGTAGATGACTTAGCTCTTCAAGATTTAAATAAATTAAAGAAAACTGAAAAACACGTAAGAAAACTAAATAATGAAATAGATGAATTAAAAGGAGATGTATTCTACTTTATTAAATCACTGAATGAATCTTCAGTAGAGGCAAGTAGATTTTATATTCTTGTTTTAGGTTACTTACAAGATATTGCACAAGCAATTGATTATATTTCTAGAATTAGTTTCAAACACGTTTATAATAATCATAAAGACCTTAAGAAAGGACAGATTAAAGATCTTAAGAATATCAACAATGAATTAAATGAGATGTTGATGGATATCAAAGAAATCTTTGAAAATAGATCTTTTGGAGATATTACAGTTGTTTTAAATGAAAAGAGAGATTTAATTGAAAATGTTTCTAAATTAATTCAAAAGCAGGTTGATCGTATTCGTACGGATGAAACAAGTCCTAAGAACACAACTTTATATTTTAGTATTTTGTTAGAAACAAAAGATTTAACATCAGCGATATTAAATTTATTACAACTTTATGAAGATTTTTATAAAACTTCAAAATAAATTATAAAATGAAAGAGGATTTGTAAAAATCCTCTTTTTTTGTTTTAGCCCTTGTGAGGCTTGAAAAAAGTATATATATTTGCACCATAAATATCGCGGGATAGAGCAGTAGGCAGCTCGTCGGGCTCATAACCCGAAGGTCACAGGTTCGAGTCCTGTTCCCGCTACTATCACAAAGCCAACTCAATTTGAGTTGGCTTTTTTTTTTACTTCTTATTTTTTATAAGGGTATATTTTTTTATATTGCGCTCCAAATCTTGTTTAAACAATTATTTTATGGAAAATAAATACTCTTATTTCATACACTTACTCAGAAAAAATATGATAATTATTAATTATTTTGAAAAACAAGTGTGAAAAAAACACAAAAAAAATAATTTAACAAATAATATTGAAATTCATAAATGTTAACGAATTTTAATATTATATATATTATTATAATTTTTTTTAATTATCCTACGTTATTAATATATCTATGGTGATAATTGTAAAAATTTCTGACTAAAAATGAAAATAAACAAATTAACTTTTTATATTACATTTTTACTATTTTTTATATATAATAGTAATTATTCTCAAAGTGATAATTCTACGTACGATGAAGCAAAACCATTCTGTGCGGATGAAGGATTATTATTTCCAAACGTACATGATGGAAGTACAGCGGAATCAGGTCCAAACTACTCTTGTTTAGGGTCTCAGCCAAATGTAGCATGGTATTATTTACAAATTAGTACATCAGGTTTAATTGAATTAACAATTTCTCAAAATACAGAAGCAGATGGTTCAGGAGCAGGTCTAGATGTTGATTTTATTTGTTGGGGACCTTTTACAGATACTGCTAGTGTTACAGATGCTGATTTAAATACTCCAAATGAAATAGATTGTAGTTATTCAGCTGCGCCAGTAGAGGAATGTGTTATTCCTAATGCTATTGTTGGGGAGTTCTATCTAATAGCAATTACAAATTATAATGGTTCGGCAGGTTATATTACAGTTGAACAAACTAAAGGAGGGGGATCAACAAATTGTGAAATTTTAGCTCCTATTACAGATCATGAATTATGTGAAGGAGAAACATTAGAATTAGACGCAACCCCAATTAATAACCCTCTAGGTAATGAATTATCGTACCAATGGACTTTATTAAATGAAGCTACAGGGCTTCATGAAGATATTGTAGGTGAAGATGAAGCAACTATTTCAATCACGACATCTGGAACTTATGGAGTTAATATAACAGATACTGTTTTAGGTGATGTTATTTTTGAAGATGGAGTTATTACTTTCCACGAGGTAGCTGAAATAACAGCTGATATAGATGATATTTTAGCATGTGAATTAGGAGATGAAACTTTTGATTTTCCAACAATGTTGGATGCAGAAGTTTTAACTGGTTTAGATGCAACATTATTTTCAGTTTCATATCATACAACTGAAGATGATGCAAACAATAATGAAAATCCAATTACAGGAAACTATACAACAACTACAACAGGAACAATTTGGGTTCGTGTTGAAAATGTAAATTCTACAGATTGTTTTTCAACAACAAGTTTTGAATTAAACGAACATCCTGAAGTTACAGTAAATACCCCAAATGATTTATTTGTATGTGAAAATATTTTAGTACATGATTTAACAGTACAAAATGATGTAATCAATAACTCAGGAAATGTAACAATTACTTATTTTGATAATGCAGGAGTAGAAATTGTTTCACCAGCTAGTTATATTGGAGCAAATGGAGATACAATTACCGCTAAAGTTGTAGATAATACGACTAACTGTGAAGCTGAAACTACTTTCCAAATTTGGATTAATGATTTACCTGTAGTTACTGTACCAGCTAATATGGTTCAGTGTGCAGATAATACAACTTTTGATTTAACATCGCAAGATGGATTAGTAACAACAGAAACAGGAGTTACTATTACATACTATAATGCAGCAGGAGATGAAATTACTACTGCAGATGCTTATACAGGAGCCAATAATGAAGTAATTACAGCAACTGTTACAAATGATACTACAACTTGTGAAGATTCTGTAACTTTCGAGTTAATTTTAAACCCACTTCCAGTTGTAACACCTACTTATTCAATATCTGATTGTGATTTAGATCAAGATGGGTTAATCACTTGGGATATTTCTTTACAAACAACAATTTTAGATAATGCAGGAGCTTACACAGTTACTTATTATTCTGATGCTGCATTGACAACAGAAATTACAAATTTAAATACATATGTTTCAGGAGATGCATCAGTTTTTTATCAATTAGAAGATAATGTAACAGGATGTCAGAATTCTGGATTATTTAATTTAGAATTAGGAGCACAACCTGTAGTTGAGCCTTCATATCAATATGAGCTTTGTGATGATTTGGTTGCAGATGGAATTCGTTCATTTGATTTAACATCTTTAGATGCACAAATTATCGGTTCGAATTTTAATACAGCAGTTTCTTATTATGAAGTATTAGATTTTGCCCCAGGAGCAGATTTACCAACAAGTCCTGCTATTACAAATCCTTCAGATTATGTTTCGGGAACGAATACAATTTTCGGATATGTTTACGATGTTTCAAGTGGATGTTGGACAACAACAGAAATTAATTTAGTCGTTGGAGAAATTCCAGTTGTGAATTTAGATATCACACATTATGAATTATGTGATGATGATTATGATGGGTACACTTTATTTAACTTATCTACAAAAGAGGCAGAGATTTTAGCTCCAGCAGCAAATCCAGCAACAGCAATTGTAGAGTATTATAATACACAAGACGATGCTTTAGCAGGTGTAAATCAAATTGTAGCACCAAATATTGTGAACTATCAAAATGCGACACAAAATGTTCACCAAGTATGGGTGAAAGTGTCTTATGATGTTAGTGAATGTGCAGCATATACAAGTTTTTATGTAATTGTGCATCCAAAACCATTAATCAATGAGGTGAATAATATTGAAATGTGTGATGATGGAGATGGTTCTGTTGCTTTTGACTTAACAAATACGCAGACAACAGAGGAGATTTTAAATGGTCAAAATGGAATTAGCATCACTTACTTCACAGATTTAAACGAAGCAAACCAAGCAGTAATCGATGAAGCAAATGGAAACGTAGGATCATTTGCTTATATCGCTACACCAGATAATTTTGAAAATACAGTAACACCAGTTCAGACAATTTATGCAGTACTGAAAAATGATGTTACAGGATGTGGAACGGTAACACCTTTTAATATTGAAGTCTTACCACAGCCAGAATTCCCAGACGAACTACAGACTTTAGAGGTTTGTGAGGATGATATCAACGACGGAATCACGACCGTTTATTTAACAGATGCAGATGCTTATTATAATGCATCTACACCAGGATTTATTGTGACTTATCACCATACAGAGGCAGACGCATTTGATGGATTGAATGCAATCGCATCCCCTTATATTAACAATGCAACACCAGATAATTTCACAGTTTGGGTACGTTTAGAAAATAATGTGACACACTGTTTTGATATCACGACT
>NZ_JADOTV010000023.1 GCF_015767245.1 Aureivirga sp. CE67 | reverse complement strand
GTTGGAAACATCACTCGTTACTGTTTTTATAACTTCTATCGAAGGATCTTCTGAAATTATAACTTCAGTTGGATCGTCTTCCGTGTTTCCATCCGTATCATCATTATCATCCGAAACATCTTCAACCGTAGTATCTTCTGGAGAATCTCCACTTGCAAAAACGCTATTCGCAAATCCTCCATTGTCAATATCTGATTGGGTTACAGTATAAGAAACGGTATAGGTAGCAACTTCTCCTACTTGCAAGATCCCTTCTAAACTTCCCATTGAAGAAGAATCGAAAATACTTGCTAAAGTTTGTGGATTCGTTACTCCATCTAATTCAGTTAAAGTATCGACAATCGAAACATCATCTAAAGTAACATTTCCAGTATTGCTTACTAAAACGGTATAAGTAACTTCACTTCCTACTGCTAGGTTTGAAACATCATTCGTTACCGTTTTTATAACTTCTATCGAAGGGTCTTCTGAAATCGTAACTTCGGTTGGATCGTCTTCCGTATTTCCATCCGCATCATCATTATCATCCGAAACATCTTCAACCGTAGTATCTTCTGGAGAATCTCCACTTGCAAAAACACTATTCGCAAATCCTCCATTGTCAATATCTGATTGAGTTACGGTATAAGAAACGGTATAAGTAGCAACTTCTCCTACTTGCAAGATTCCTTCTAAACTTCCCATAGAAGAAGAATCAAAAATACTTGCTAAAGTTTGTGGATTCGTTACTCCATCTAATTCCGTTAAAGTATCCACTATCGAAACATTATCTAAAGTAACATTTCCGGTATTAGTTACTAAAACAGTATAAGTAACAATATTTCCTACTGCTAAATTTGAAACATCACTTGTTACCGTTTTTATAACTTCTATCGAAGGATCTTCTGAAATCGTAACTTCGGTTGGATCATCTTCCGTATTTCCATCCGCATCATCATTATCATCAGAAGTGTCATTCACTTTTGTATCTTCTGGTGAATCTCCACTTGCAAAAACACTATTCGCAAATCCTCCATTGTCAATATCTGATTGCGTTACGGTATAAGAAACGGTATAAGTAGTAACTTCTCCTACTTGCAAGATTCCTTCTAAACTTCCCATAGAAGAAGAATCAAAAATACTTGCTAAAGTTTGTGGATTTGAAGTTCCATCTAATTCGGTTAAAGTATCGACAATCGAAACATTATCTAAAGTAACATTTCCAGTATTGCTTACTAAAACTGTATAGGTTACAACATCTCCAACGGCAAGGTTCGAAACATCACTCGTTACTGTTTTTATAACTTCAATTGAAGGGTCTTGAATTAACTTAGTAATTGTTGGATCATCTTCCGTGTTTCCATCCGTATCATCTCCGTCATCCGAAACATCACTAACATTTTCTCCATTTGTATCTTCTCCAATTATAGTCGCTTGATTTAAAATCTCTCCTGCATCTAAATGTTCTTGAGTTATTGTTTGAGAAATTGATACTGTAACAATTTGACCTGCATTTAGAACATCAATATCTAAATCATTATCTGAATCCAAAGAACTTGGAATTATTAAAGTACCTGAATCTGCATTTGGATCCTGAACCTCAACATCAGTTAAATCTATATTTCCAGTATTTTCAATCGTTAAATCATAAACAATTACATCTCCTAATTTAGTTCCCGAAATTTGAACTGTTTTTGTAATTTCAATAGAAGGTTCAATAATATTCACTCTATAATCCTCTACCTCACCATCTAGAGCAACATTTATAGATTCCATACTTTCAGAAGAAGAAAGCCTAACTCTTATAAAAGTTTCACCTTTTAATGCTGTATTCGGTATATCTAAAGGTAAACTCAAATTCGTAAGTCCATCAGCAGTAATCTCTACAGCATCTTGAACTTTCTCATTTGAATCCTCAAAATTTCCATTTCTATTAAAATCAATCCAAATTGAAAGAAAAGCTTTTTCTATAGAAGCGTCTTTATTAACAGGTATATCTAAATTATAAGTATTCCCTTTAAATAATAAATAATCTTGAAGCGCTACTGAACCAATTGTAACTGCATCATCACTATCTCCAGTTGCTGAATTATTCGGACTAGCCTCTAACTCATAATCTACAGTACTACCAAGATATAATCCAGTATTAAATTGCACATGTTCTGCTCCATTATCTGTAGAATGTGTTTTATAATCTCCCGTTGCAGTACCTTGAGCTAAATCAGGTGCATCTCCAAAATCTGATTGAAAAACAATCGCTGAAGGACAACTTGCACCATCATTTTGTGAAGTTTGTTCTGTATTAATTAATTTTAAAGCACATGGGCTTGAAGTATCATAATCAACAATATAAAACAACTCTCCATTTCCTCCAAGTTCTCCATTATATGAGAAATATAATTTATCTGTATTTTCAACAAAACTAGCCCCATAACCTTTAACAGATGGAATTGCATTTCCATCACATTGACTAATTGGCGTTTGAGTTGTTGATATAATACTTGATCCATCTAAACTTGATAAGTTCTCCAGTTTATATAGACTATTACCTCCCATACCATAAGCTACATTATTTATAATCGATAGATCAGCACCTCCAAAGTTATTTGCAATTTGTATAGGAGTAGCAGTAGGACTACTTAAATCTAGTTTATATACATTATTATTCGTTCCTGAACGTGCATATAAAATATTATTTGCAATATCTGCAGCATTTAAATAATTAAAACTTGAACTGGTAATTGAATTATAAAGTTTTGCTTTTCCATTTTTATCAATTCTAACAATATCATTATTTTTTACTAAAGTATTATAAGAATCTTTATCTGTAGGATCTGCCTCTCTTACAACGGCATATAAAAAATCATCTGCTTCATTATAAGCCATTGCATTATATCTAAAACTTACGGCAGGCCCAACAGGATTATATTGTCCAGTAACAGGATCTAATTGAAATAACTGATCTACTATAACTTGAAAAAATGCTTGTGGACAATCAAAAGGAACTTGATTCATAACTACTAATGTTGGATCATCTTCTGTATTTCCATCTAAATCATCTCCATCATCACTTGTATCCTCAACAGTTACATTTTTTGGTGATGTTCCTGTTACAAAAACACTATTATTTAATCCTCCACTATCAAAACTTGCTTGGGCAATAGTATAAGAAACATTGTAAGTAGCTTCTTCTCCGACTTTCAGTTCTCCTTCAGAACTTCCCATGGTTGAAGAAACATAAGTTAAACTTAAAGTTGTATTCACATTTTCAAAATCTGTTAACGTATCCGTTAAATCAATATTTGTTAATGTTACATCTCCAGTATTTTCTACAACAACAGTATAATTTATAACATCATTGACTCCAATTAAACCATCTCCATCATCTGTTATTGTATATGTTTTTACTGCTTCTATTGATGGATTTTGACTAAAAATTGTTTCTGTAGGGTCGTCTACTGTATTCCCATCTAAATCATCTCCATCATCACTTGTATCTTCAACAGTTACATTTTTCGGTGAAGTTCCTGTTACAAAAACACTATTATTTAAACTTCCACTATCAAAATCTGCTTGAGTAATAGTATGAGTAGCGTTATATGTTGCCATCTCTCCAACTTTAAGTTCTCCTTCAGAACTTCCCATAGTGGAAGTATTATAAGTTAAACTTAATGGAATATGAGTATTTTCAAAATCCGTTAGGGTATCTGTTAAATCAACATTTGTTAATGTTACATCTCCAGTATTTACAATAACAACTGAATAATTAATAACATCATTAACTCCAATTACACCATCTCCATTATCTGTTATTGTATATGTTTTTTCAGATTCTATTGATGGGTTTTGATTAAAAGTTGTTTCTGTTGGATCGTCTACAGAATTTCCATCCGTATCATCTGTATCATCACTATCATCAGAAACATCATAACCTCCTGAACTCTCTCCTTCAACAGTTATTTTATTTTGAATACCTCCTGCATCAATATCACTTTGAGTTATTTCATAATACATATTAAAAGTTATAACCTCATCAATAGCTATACTTGCTATATCAACAATATCATCAGTTACTTCTGCATTTGAATAATCTGAAGAATATGTATCCCCTGGGCTATAATAAAATAATAAAGGATTTCCATTATTATCAAGAAACAAGTCTTTAAGTTTAATATCGTTAATTACAACATCACTATTATTTGTTATTGTAATGGTGTATTCTAACATATCTCCAACATCCAAGCCATTTCCATCAAAATCAATTACATTATATGATTTTTGCGTATCAATATCTAGTGTACAAACTAATTGATCAAAATTGATAGATACCGTTGTGATAGTTCCTAAATTTCCACTTGTAGCTCCATTTGCTCTAAATTCATCTTTAACAGCATTAGAATCTGAAATACCATTTTGACCACCTGAAACTGATTTCGTAGAAAGATCTGAACTAGCTGAAATGGAGATCACTCCTCCACCTCCTCCACCTCCAGGACCTTCTGCCTCTGAACTGTGATTAATATATTGGTTACCTCCTTTTCCTCCAGAAGCATTTATAAATGTAGAATTAGAAATATTTTGAGCTTGAATCAAGATGGTTCCTCCACCTCCTCCACCTCCAGGAGCATCATTTCCATTAGAACCAACATTAGTTCTATATCCATCTTGTCCTGTTGCAGAAATTTCTCCATTTCCAGTGATTACATTTTTAATTGTAAGAAGTACAATTCCTCCTCCATCACCTCCATCACTATTGGCATTATTATTTCCATCACCGGCTCCTCCTCCTCCTCCAAAGAAGATTTGATAATCATAACTTTGTGTAACTACAGGATGCCCTCCAAGACCTCCTACTGCTTTTCTTCTATCTCCTGACCAAGAAGAGAAAAAATTATTTGGCGGATTTCCAGGACTTATATAATCTTTAGGATAAGAAGGTCCGTTAAAACAAGGCCCATCTAAATCTGTAGAGTAAGAATATCCTCCTCTTCCTCCACCTGAAGAATTTGTTAAACCTCCATATGCTATATATTCTGGATCTAAAGCCCAAGCACCTGGATTTCCACAGGTACCAGAATCTCCAGAAAAATCATTCATTACACCTGAACCTCGAAACCAATCGGCAGGAATACCTCCATTGGCTCCTCCACCTCCTCCGGCGTTATGAGAGTTTCCTCCACCTCCACCATTTGCTGGTGCTCCACGTCCATACCTTCCTTCTAAATCATCGTAATCATTTCTATAACCTGCAATACTTTCTCCTTTCTCAGCTCCAGTTTTCTTTCCTTCATTGGCTGATGTTAAATCTTTTTGCCTAAACGTTGTAAAAAATGAACCTGAATTGAAATATGAATAATTATCATCTTCTATACTTCCTCCTCTAAATCCAGAAAAATCAGCATGAATTCTTCCATTATTCTCTAAATTATCTGCAAGAAAGACTACGATTCCTCCTTTTCTTCTTTCTACAGCTGAAGGACCTGAACCTCCAAAATTAGGACTTCCCCATTGATTTGCTGCTACAGAAGCTCCTACATTCACAATCATATTATTATATTGTGGAACACGTATTAACTGTGTATAATTTGCAGCAAAAAATGAGTTTTCAAGTTCACAACTTAAAGTTATTGTGTTTCCATTTACTTCAAGTACATATGCAAATTCATAAGTACCTGAATTGTTATAATCTGTCACTTTTCCATAATCCCAAGTATCAGTAGTATTAATTAGAGCTCCTTGAGCTTGATATAATAAAACTAAATCTCCTGATTCAAGATTATTAGAGTTAAAAGTGTTTTCCTGAAATCTTCTTGTTTCATCAACCCCTGTAGTTAAAGGGTCATCATCTGATAAAAAACTGTGATAATCATCATTTAATTGTGAAATGTCTTCTACAGTAACTTGATTACTTCCTGCTGAAACATCAGATACAACTCTTGTATATCGATTCAAACAGACATTTTCTTGGTTAATAGTAATATCTCCATCTTTTTTTTGTTGGGAATAGGCAACAAAAACATAAAAGAAAAAGAGAAAAAGTAATTTTCTTTTCATACGTAAGGACTTTTAATTTTTTATTAAAACAAATTTTATTCTTTCTACATCAAATATATTAAAAGCCTGATAATCTGAGTAATAGATTATTAAAATTTATATAAATCAATTAGATTCATGAAGTCTTTTTATCTTTTTTAACTTATTTTATAACTATTAAAGAACTGTTAAAATAAAACTGATACAATAATCTCTATAATTGATATTAATTTAACATCTCTTTAAGAAAGAAATTAATAGTATTTTCTATCTATTTTTAACAATCTTTATCGAAAAAACACTAATTTCACAATATCAAAACGAAAATTTAGTTTAATGAATTCAAAAATCATCTCAAATGGAATTCTAAGATCGCTTGGAATTATTATTGGAAGTGCCGTTTTTTTATACTTTTTATATCGAATCCAAAGCGTCATCATTTATATTGCAATCGCAGCAGTCTTATCCTTAATAGGTTACCCAATTATTAGATTTTTAAAACGAAGATTAAAATTCCCAAATACTCTAGCAGTAATTTGTACAATTTTGATTTTTGTCATCATAATTTCAGGACTGATCAGCCTATTTATTCCATTAGTTGTCAAACAGGGACAAAATTTATCGCTCCTCGATATAAATCAGTTTGAAAAAAACATCGAAGGACTATTAAGTCAAATCAATGAATATTTCAAATCTATCAATATCAATCTTTTAGATGAAATCCACAATAATGTAGATGTTGTAAATAATATAAAATTCATTCCAAGCCTAATAAACTCTATCATTGGAACGATTGGAAACTTTAGTATCGGACTTTTCTCTGTTATTTTCATTGCATTTTTCTTTATGAAAGACAGTTCCATCATGACCGAATCTATTTTTGTATTAGTCAATGATAAAAGCAAATTAAAACTACAGAAATCATTAAATACCATTAAAAATTTACTTTCGAGATATTTCATAGGGTTAGTTTTTCAGATCTCCATACTTTTTGTGATTTACACCACAACACTACTAATTTTTGGAGTCGAAAATGCCTTTGTTATCGCCGTTCTTTGTGCAATTCTTAACCTTGTACCTTACATCGGTCCGCTTATCGGAGGAATTTTAATGATTTTCTTAACGATGAGTAGTTTTATCGGTTTAGATTTCAACACTGTAATTTTACCAAAAACACTTTACGTTCTTACAGGTTATTTATTTGCACAATTAATCGATAATTTCCTAAGCCAACCACTGATTTTCTCTAACAGTGTACGCTCACATCCATTGGAAATTTTCCTAATCATCATCATCGGAGGAATTCTTTTCGGAGTTGTAGGAATGGTCGTTGCAGTACCAACTTACACAGCAATCAAAGTAATTTTAAAAGAATTTTTATCCGAAAACAAAATCGTAAAAAAACTAACAAAAGATATTTAAATTTTGGAGCTTCCCTGTTCCAAAGAACAGGTCGGGCTTTCCGCTATATCTTTTTTGCTAAAGCAGCAGAATGAAGAAAAGCAAAAAAGGATGCCGCTCCAATCCCTAAGCCGAAAACACATCAAAAGAAACTCTCCAATTTTCAGGGGAGTTTCTTTTTTAAAAGCAATTTCTATTTAACTTAATAATTTAACTGTATTTTTGCAGTAGAAAACTTTTTAAATATAAATATTGAAAACAACATTTTTACAAACTGATATTCAGAAGTTTATTCAAGACAATTTAAACCAAGACACAAAAAAACTGATTTTCAAGAAAAGTCCGTTTGAAAACGTGACGATGCAAGAAATTGTAAATCAAATTATTTGTAAGAAAAAAGCAAAAACAAAAATCCCTATTTGGTTTGAAACTGAAAATATCATTTTTCCAAACAAATTGAATCTAGAACAAAGTTCTTCTGAAAAAACAGCAGAATACAAAGCAAACCTGGTTTCAGGTGATTCAATTATTGACTTAACTGGTGGTTTTGGAATTGATTGTTATTATTTTTCAAAAAAATGTAAAAATGTTTTTCATTGCGAATTGAATTCAGAACTTTCAGAAATTGTAACACATAATTTTAAAGTTTTAAAAGCAAGCAATATTCAAACAATAAATCAGGATAGTTTAGAATATTTAAAAACCGCTCTAAAATTCGATTGGATTTACATCGACCCATCTCGTAGAAATGATGCTAAAGGAAAAGTTTTCTTATTAGCCGATTGTCTTCCAAATGTTCCAGAAAATTTAGATTTACTTTTCGAACATTCGGATAAAATTTTAATCAAAACTTCTCCTATTTTAGATTTACAAAGTGCAATAAATGAACTTCAATATGTTACCGAAATTCATATTGTAGCTTTAGAAAATGAAGTAAAAGAATTACTTTTTATTTTGGAGAAAAAAGAAACTTCTTTAGAAATAAAAACAATAAACCTAACTAAAAAAGGAAATGAATATTTTGATTTTAATTGGGAAAAAGAAGCTTTTGCAATTTATGATTTACCTAAAAAATATTTATACGAACCAAATACGGCTATCCTAAAATCTGGTGGATTTAAACAAATCAGTGAGCAACTTTCTTTAGATAAATTACACCAAAACAGTCATCTTTACACATCTGATAAGCTGATTGATTTTCCTGGTAGAACTTTTGAGATTGAGCAAATTATTCCTTATCAAAAAAAGGTATTGAAAAAACTTTTACCAGAAAAAAAAGCAAACATCACGACAAGAAATTTCCCAGAAACGGTAGCACAAATACGTAAAAAAACAGGAATCAAAGATGGTGGAAATACCTATTTATTTTTCACTACAGACCTAAATGAAAAACCTTGTATTTTAGTATGTAAAAAAATAAGCTAGAGATAAATTCTCTAGCTTATCAAGTAAAACGTTATGGGGTCGTCTACTTATACCTCTCGGTATTTTTATGTATTGGACTACTAAATTATAACTTTAATAAGTAATGAACTTTCAGTTTTGGAAAAGATTAACCTAATAAACTGTTATATTTTCCGTTAACTTTTAATTATTAAAACTAGAAGTTAAAACTCCCTATAAAAACTGTTAATTATTAGCAATAGACGTAATAATTACGTATTTATTTCGTCCTTTTACAAATCATTTTTTAGTTAACATTTGATAATAAGATTTTTCTTAAATTTACGTGCTAAAATAAGTTTACATGCAAACTTCAACTTACGAAGGAATAAAGGTAACAGCAACTAGCAATAAACTTGTTCAAGACAACTTAGTCATCGAGGCTGCACTTCAAATTAATATTAACGGAGAACCTTATACTGTTGTAATGCGAACACCAGATCATGATGAAGATTTGATACGAGGATTGCTGTATGCTGAAGATATTTATAAAAAGAAAGAAAAATTGGAGATTCGTTTGGTTTCTGAAGAAGACAACGGATTTTCGGTTTATGACGTCATTGTCCCTAAAGAAAAACTTGGAAAAGGGTATTTAAATAAAAGAACTTTACTATCAGTTTCTTCTTGTGGAATTTGTGGAAAACAAAAACTTGACGATATAACTTTAAAAGGAAATTCTCTAAACATTAAACAAACTCTGAATGCGTCTAAAATCAAGGAGATGTTTGATGAAATGGGAGAAAAACAACTATTATTTAAAAACACTGGTGGAAGTCATGCTGCTTCGATTTTTAATAAAAATAAAGAACTAATCACGATTCGCGAGGATATTGGTAGACACAATGCTGTTGATAAAGCAGTTGGTTCTTTAATTGAAAATCAAAACTTGAAAGAAGCAAACTACCTTTTAGTTAGTGGTCGAGTTTCTTATGAAATTATTTCCAAAGCTTTTATAGCTAAAATTCCTGTAATTATAGCAGTTTCTGCTTGTTCTTCTCTTGCTGTTGATTATGCAAAAGAATTCGGAATTTGTCTGATTGGATTTACAAGAGACGAAAAACTAACTATTTATGCAACTCCAAACCATATAAAATTTTAACCCAAAGATGAGCGACAAAAATAAACCACATGCACAACCACCTGAGGAATATACAGGTATAGAATTCACAAAAGTTCCTAAAACTGCTGCTGGAGTAAAAGCAGTAAAATCAGCATTAACTCATATCAAAGATGAAGTTGGTGTTGTAAAAGGAATTGAACTTTTAGCAAAATTAAACCAAAAAGATGGTTTTGATTGCCCAGGATGTGCTTGGCCTGATCCAGATGAAAAGAGAGCTTTCTTAGCAGAATATTGTGAGAATGGAGCAAAAGCTGTTGCGGAAGAAGCTACAAAAGAACGTGTAACTCCAATGTTTTTCGCTACACATACTGTAGAATCTCTTTCTGAATTATCAGATTATGAATTAGGAAAAAAAGGAAGAATTACACATCCGATGTATTTAAAAGAAGGGGCTTCAAACTATGAAGAAATTTCTTGGAAGGATGCTTTCCAATTAATCGGAAAAGAATTAAACAGTTTAAATTCTCCAGATGAGGCAATTTTCTATACTTCTGGAAGAACTAGTAACGAAGCGGCTTTTCTTTATCAATTATTCGTTCGTCAATTTGGGACAAACAATCTTCCTGATTGTTCTAATATGTGTCATGAATCTAGTGGAGCTGGACTTTCTGAAACTTTAGGAATAGGGAAAGGTTCGGTTACTTTAGATGATTTTAACCATGCAGATTTAGTGATTGTTATGGGGCAAAATCCTGGAACAAATCACCCAAGAATGCTTAGTGCTTTAAAAGAAACTAAGAAAAATGGTGGAAAAATCATGTCTGTGAATCCTTTAGAGGAAGTTGGATTAATCAACTTTACAGATCCTCAAAATCCATTAAACTGGTTTGGAGATGGAACACATTTGACAGATTTATATTTACAAGTAAAAATTAATGGAGATGTTGCTTTATTGAAAGCAATCATGCTTTTACTTTTAGAGGAAGAAGAAAAAAACCCTGGAACTGTTTTCGATCATAAATTCATTGAAGAACACACAAAAGGGTATGAAGATTTCATTTCAGATTTAAAGAAATATTCTTTCGAAGAATTAGTTCCACAAACTGGAATTGAAGAAGCAAAAATCCGTGAGGCTGCACAAATGGTTTTAGAAAATAAAAACATCATCATTTGTTGGGCAATGGGATTAACACAACATAAAAACGGAGTAGATAATATTCGTGAGGTTGTGAATTTACTTTTATTAAAAGGAAGTATTGGAAAAAAAGGAGCTGGAACCTGCCCTGTTCGTGGTCACTCAAATGTTCAGGGAGACAGAACGATGGGAATTTGGGAAAAACCAAAAGAAGGTTTCTTAGCGAATTTAGATAAAGAATTTGGTTTCACTGCGCCAAGAAAGCATGGTTATGATGTTGTAGAGGCAATTGAAGCTATGCATGAAAATAAAGCAAAAGTTTTCTTCGGAATGGGTGGAAACTTTATTTCTGCAACTCCAGATACAGAGTTTACCGGAGATGCTTTAAGAAAATGTAATTTAACAGTACATGTTTCTACAAAATTAAATCGTTCGCACCTAATTCATGGAAAAGAAGCATTGATTTTACCTTGTATTGGAAGAACTGAAAAAGACATGCAAGAAAGTGGATCGCAATTTGTTTCTGTTGAAAATTCTATGGGAGTTGTACACCAATCGCATGGAGATTTAAAACCTCTTTCAGATCAATTATTAAGTGAACCTGCAATTGTTGCTGGATTGGCGGAAGCTACACTTAAAGATTCAAAAGTAGAATGGAGCAAATTAGTTTCTAATTATGATTTAATTCGTAATAAAATTGAAGCAACAATTCCTGGTTTTGAAAATTATAATGAAAGAGTTCGTATCAAAGGTGGATTCTATTTACCAAATAATGCGAGAGCAAAAGACTTCAAACCAACACATACTGGAAAAGCGAACTTCACAATCAATAAACCATCTGAAATTGTTTTAGAAAAAGATCAATTCTTGATGATGACTATCAGAACACATGATCAATACAATACGACAATTTATGGTTTAGATGATCGTTATCGTGGAGTTTTACATGAAAGACGTGTGGTTTTCATGAATATGGAAGACATGCAAGAAATGGGATTAAAGAAATTAGACGAAGTAGATTTAAAAAGTCACTTCCACGGAGAAGTTCGTGAAGCACATAAATTCTTAGTAATTCCTTGTTCGATTCCAAGAAGATGTACTGCAACATATTTCCCTGAAACGAATGTTTTAGTACCGATTAGAAGTAAAGCGGATATTAGTAATACTCCTACTTCGAAAACTATTATTATGACAATTCATAAAACTGGAAATAATAAATATGCTTAGTCTTTTAGGAATTGTAAATATCATTTTAGGTGGAATTATCCTTTTAGTTGCTTTCAAAGTAATTAATCCATTTAAAAAAAGAAACAATAAAAAGTTAGAGGAAGAATGGTATCAACAAAATGGAAAATTGATGAAAATCCTTGGATTCGTCATTATTCTTTTTGGTCTATTAAATACTTTCTAAGCTTTTAGAAACATATTTTACAAAAGGTTATTTCTTCATTGAGATAACCTTTTTTTATTATTTTTGGGTAAAATTTAATCTCGCTATGAAAAAACTTTTACTCATTATCCCTTTGTTTTTTATTTTTTCTTGTGAAAAAGAAATTCCTACTCTTCCGGATCCTTGTGAAAATAGTGTTGAAATAGTTGAAGAAAAAATCAAAGGTGGTTCTATTTTACAAACTTGGCAACTAGCAGATGCATTTTATAATTTACAACTGAAAGAAAAAACAAACGCAAATTGGATTGCACTTACTCCACTTATCAGCATAAATAAATCGGGAGAAAATACACCTTCAAAACCTTATAAATTTCCGACACATGATGAAGTTTATAAAATGCATGAAATTATCAAAAATGTTCGACTAAACGGAATTGAAAATATTATGATCAAACCATTGACAGCTTTTTGGTCTGTTGATGGAGGTCATTATTGGGTCGATTTTCATGTAAAATCAGAAGAAGAATGGGAAGAAATAGAAGCTGCATATGAAGAATTTTATTATGGTTTTGCTGAGCTTTCTGTTATTTATCCAGAATTTAAACTTTTATCTATTGGAAATGAATTAAAAGAATTTTCTAGAAGAAGACCTGCTTTTTTTTCTAGATTGGCAAAACGAATTAAAACGGATTTTCCGAATTTAAAACTTACTTATAGCTCTAACTGGGATGAGTTTTCTCACGTAGAATTTTGGGGAGATTTAGATTACATTGGAGTGAATTCTTATTTTCCGTTGATTAATAAAAAAACACCTTCTGTGGAAGATGTAGAAAAAGGTTATGCACCGGTAAAGGAAAAATTACAAGAATTTAGCTGTACGTACCAAAAACCTGTTTTGTTTACAGAATATGGTTTTCGTAGTATTGATTATGCTGCATGGAAACATTGGGAACTTCCAGAATTTTCTGACAATGTAAATTTTGAAGCACAAAATAATGGTTATATAGGCTTTTATAATACTTTTTGGGAAGAAGATTGGATGCATGGCGGTTTTTTCTGGGAATGGTATTTTGGTTCTATTCCAGATGAAAACAAAACTACTTGGATTGTTAATAATAAGCCTGTTGAAGAAATTATAAAAAACGTTTACAAAAATTAAACATATTGATAATTAAATATTTATAATTTTGATTTAAATTTAATATTTCTCTATATTTGTGTGAAAATTTAACAAAATACACAAAAAAATGGGATTATTTGACTCAATCAAAAAAGCAGCGAATTTCATCACAGGAAATAGTGCTGATGTAAGAATATATTTAAATCCGGATGTAGATACAAAAATCAACGGAAGCTTACCTTTAGTAATCAAAGTTCGTGTAAAAGATAGTGAAATCAATATGAATCACTTATATCTAAAAGTTCGTGCTAGTGAATATGTAGATGTTTCAAAAGTAGAGTACGAAATGGAAGATGGAGAATTAGAAAGAGATGTAGAAACTATCAGAAAATCTACGGAAACTTATAAAAATTCATACGAAGTAACAGGAATGCAAACTTTAGAAGCAAATACAGAATATACTTTCGAATATGATTGCCCGATTCCTCACAATGTTCCTTTAACATACCGTGGTGTACATGCAAGACACGAGTGGGAATTTTATGCTGGTGTAGACTGTGCAGGAAATGATCCAGATTCAGGATGGAATGCAATTGAAATTAGATAACATCTATTTACATTATATATTTTTAAAACAGCTTCCTATTCAGGGGGCTGTTTTTTTAAATACATATTTTTTCATTCATTTTCTCTTTATCAACAAATGTAAACGAAAATGAAGTTTTCTCATTCTAATTTTGTCTCAAATTAAAAACATATATAGAATGAAAAAAGAAACATTAATTAAACTACCATATTGGATCGGAATTGTATTAGATGCTATTATCGGATTTATAATTTTAATTCCTTCACTTTACAGTAGTACAATTGGTCAAGGAGTTGTTTTAGATTTACAAGGAAAACTAAATACTTCTGTTGGAGGTTTATTCATTTTCAGTTGGACATTTCTTTTAATTTGGGCTTTAAAAAATCCATATGAAAGAAGAATTATTGGATTATTAACTGCTGTTCCAGTTTTATTAGGTCTTGTAATTATTAATTTAATATCATTTATCAATGGAAATCCTTTAGGTATCATTTTCGTGGTAAAATTATCAATTACAATGATTTTATTTATTGTTAGCTATTATTTAGCAGGAAAAAAATTGGAAGCTGTTAATCAATTTTAAAGTATCTTAGAGATAAAGTAATTTAAAATTAGTTTCCTAAAAATTCCTTTCATTATGAAAAGCTATCCAATCAAAACATTAAATGATTCTTTACATAAAACTAATGTTTTAAAACAAAATGAATTTTTCTTAAAACAAGGAGAACCTTGTATTAAAATTGGAAAAGTGATGAAAGGAATTCTAAGAGGATTCGTTTATAACAATGATGGAGAAGAAATTACAACTCATTTTTATCAAGAAGGAGATATGATTGTAGGAAGTTATATTCCTAATGTAAATATTTCTATGTCTATCGAGGCTTTGAGTGATTGTGAAATTTCTGTTGCAAATTATTCAGAAGTCATGTCACAGGTAAATAAAAATAGAGAAATAACAAAAATAATCACTAATGAATTTCAAAAGTTAAACAATCAACTTCAGACAAGATTAGTATCTCTTTTAAATTTGAATGCACTAGACAAATACAAACATTTTTTAGATGATTATCCAGGTTTATTAAATCGAATTCCTCATTATTATATTGCACAATACTTAGGTATTACACCAACTCAGCTTAGTAGGATTCGAAAAGAATTTATCAACAAATGTAAATGAACTCTTTAATTTTCTAATTTAATTTTGTGTTTATTATTTGAAATTTAAAACATGAATTCACATTATCAATTATCAGATCAAGAGTTTGAAAATCAATTCTCAAACTGCACTATAGATCCAAAAATATTTAGTCATGAAGCTCATATTCGTTTAGCTTGGATTTATATTAAAAAATATGGTTTAGAAGAAGCTAAAAACAAATACACATTTCAACTTAAAAACTTAACTGTTTTTCTTGGAGCAACCTCAAAATATAATCATACTGTTACTATTATAGCTATGAGGATTATTCATAAACTAATTGAAAATAAAGAAAATCTTGATTTCAAAAACTTCATAAATCAAAACCCTGAATTAAATACTGATTTCAAAAACTTAATTAATAATCATTATAGTTTTGATGTTTTCAAAAATGATTTGGCGAAAACTTCTTTTATTGAACCTGATTTAATTTATTAAATATCAAAGTAACAAGAATAAGATTTAATACATTTTTTATAAAATCTTATTCTTGTTAAAGTTTGATTGTAATTAGCTACTAAATTTTAAACCTATCATCTATTCTTTATAATTTAAAAGCAACTCTCTTAATTTTATAAGATTAGGATGTTCTGGCTCTCTTTTCAAACTTTCATTAGTCTTTTTCAATAATTCTTTAATTTGAACAGCTGAAAGCTCTTTTATTCTATCTTGAAAATAATAATCACTTTCAAATTCAAACTCTCCACCAGAATAAACCATTGAATGACTCGCATCTACCTCAGCTAAATCTATAAATGAACTTATAGTTTTATAACAATGTACTTGCTCTCCTTTTCCTTCAATATCCCCAAAAACACTTATAATATGAAACTTATGTTCTTTAAAGGATTTTATCTCTGGATACTTTTTTATTAAAAAATTAAAAGCCTCAACAGCTTCTAAATAATCTTTTTTTTCGTCTGTATCCGTTTGTGGATAATCTATAATTGTCAATCCATTCGAACCTAACTCATTATATAAAGGGTTTTCATCCAAAAAAGATTTAAATATTTTCCAATCTTCTTTATCTTCTAAACTTGGCCCATATGAGAAAGGTTTTACTCCTAAAAATGTTTTAGAAATTGATAAATCATTTATTAATACATCATAATAAGAATTATAAATTAAATCAGAATATTTTTTATTTATTTTTTTTAAAGCTTTTTTATTTTTCTTAGAGATCTTCATAGAAAGAAGTCCATTCTTCAAATCTAATTTCAGTAATTTAAAATATAAAGTTTCTTCCCGATTCATTTTTTTAATTTTCAAAACCGAATCTACTTGTACTTTTACATTTTCTAAATCTTTTTTCATCGTATCGTAATTCTTAAAACCAAAAGGAACAATCTCTACGAGGTGTCTTTTTGCTCCTATTTTTATATTGAATAAAGATTCTGGATACTTGGCTAAATACTCTTTTTTATATTTACGAAAATAAAACTCATCTTTTGTTACAAGCGCAATCCAATATTTTATTTCTAAAGCTTCTTTTTGAGTAATTTTATTTTCATTTAATTTTTTAACTAAGAACTCATAAGACTTTTTCTTTCCGTTAACCATATGTTCAAACAAACTTATAGACATAACAGAAATATTATCATCTCTTTTAACTTCCTCATTTTTAAACTCTATAGCCTTATGATAATCTTTATATTTTCCACATGTTAAACCAATCATTTTATTTACTCTAAAAGAATCTTCTAAACAATTGATACTTCGTTTATAAACTAATTGTGCATAAATACTATTACTAATTAACACAAGTAAAACTAAAAAGTACTTTTTCATAATTTATTTTTTTAATGTTCTACAAAAATATAATTTATATCAAATTTTCTAACAATAATTTTCATCGTACTACACGAAAACCATTATTAGAGAAAGAAGCTTCACGATGGACTGTTCCCAAATCTATAGAATTAAAAAAACCACAAGCATAAATAGAACACCACCAAGAACCTCCTCTAGTATTTATAATTTCTTTTGAAAAAAAGAATTCATCTTTATCTAAACAAAACTCAAAAACATTTCCATAAACATCATATAATCCGATTGGATTTGGTTTATAACTTCCAACTGGTGAAGTTGTAATAGCATCTTCTTTTTCATCTACAAAAAGATGATTTTTACCACGCCAAATATTTCCATGTTCGAAAATTTCTTCTCCTTTTTCTCCAAAATATTGGAATTGAAATTTTGAACCTCCTCTCGATGCAACTTCCCATTGTTCTATCGTTGGAAGCTCTACTCCTCTCCACTGACAATACATTTTTGCATCTACATAACTTATACATGTTACAGGATGCGACATTTTATCTTCAATCCCTCCTTGAGATTTTCCATTTGGAAAACGCCAATATGCTGTAGAATCTTTCACCCATTCGAACTCGTTTAAACCAACTCTAAAAACCATCGCATCTTCTCTCTTTTCTGCTAAAGTCACATATCCTGTTTCTTCTACAAAAATTCCAAATTCGCGATTGGTAATTTCATATTTACTTATTTCAAAAGGTTCTAACTTTACTTTTCGAGCTGGATTTTGAGAATGATTTTTTTCTCCAATTTCATATTCCCCACCTTCTACTCTGACAAATTTTGATGGAGATTTTATTTTATATTGATAATAATCTTCTGCAAATTTCACAATCTGATTATAATTCTTCCAAGTAAAAGGAATTGTTCTATCTCTTAAAGTTCTATTATTGAATTCTACGGAATCATCTATAACATATAAATCTTTGTAAATCTGAGATTCTTTAAAAGGTTTATAATCATTTTTCATTAGCAAACATAAAACAGTCATTATATTAGGATCTTTCCTTTCTTTTTGATTTTCAGAAATTTTCAGTAAATCTGGTATTAACTCAAATGCATCCAAATCTACAATCAAATGTTTTAGATTTTCTGTAGATATATTTTTATTTAAAAAGCATTCTTATATCAATTCAATAGAAATCTCCTTATGTTTTTTTAACTTTTCTAATTGTCGTGTACTTGTAACAAAAGAAAAATTTATAGACTTTAAAAAAGGTACTATTTTTTGAAATCTATTCTCAGGATAAAAACTTATATAGCAGGATTGATTAAAAGATTCAGGTATAAAAAGAGCATAAACAAAATGTTCTTTTGGAGTTAAATTATGAAAAGCTTTTTCACTTAAATGTATTCCTTCTTCAATAAGGTACCATCCTATTGTATCTCGTTCAGAATTTTTGATTTTCTCTTCAATTTCAGGATAGCAACTTTTATAAGTTGATACTGATTCAGTAATAATTTTATTAGTCTCTTTATAATAATTATTTACATATTCATCTACACTTTGAGCAAACAAACCCAAAGAACAATAAAACAGTAAAAAAGCAATTTTTAATTTCATATCTTAATTTTTAATTTGAAGTTTTAAACTGATAATAATCTTCTGCAAATTTCACAATCTGATTATAATTTTTCCAAGTAAAAGGAATTGTTCTATCTCTTAAAGTTCTTTTATTGAATTCTACTGAATCGTCTATAACATACAAATCTTTGTAAATCTGAGATTCTTTAAAAGGTTTGTAGTCATCTTTCATCAAAAGACAAAAAAGCGTTAAAATATCTTGATCAACATTTGGCTTTTTTTGCTTTTTTAATATTTCTATCAGTTTTGGTATTATCTCAAAACATTCTATTTTAAGAATAAGTCTACGAAACTCATTACTAATATTTTTTTTATTTTCTAAACATTCTTTTAAATAAAAAACAGTATTATCTCTATACTTATTGAGCATTTCAGACTGTCTTTCACTTATTAAAAAAACATCATCAGAATGTTCTAAATATGGTAGAATTTTAGTTTTATTAACCTTAAATACTTTTTTATCATCACTTTTATTCACAAAACAAGACTGTCTAGAATAATGATTTTCTGGGAACTGAGTTGCAAATACAAAATATTCTTTTGGTGTTAACTTTATAAATACCGAATCTGGAAGATTTAAATTCATATTATACATCCATTCATTTATATCTTCTTTTTTAGCATAACTAATTAATCTCTGCTCAACATCTTCAAAACATCTATTTTGATCACTGAAAAAATACCAATCAAAAGCTTTTTCTGTAGTATCCTTTTTAAAATCATTTACATCAGGAATAACTGGATCAGCTAATGTAAAATATTTATCTTCTGATGAATTCACATATTCATCTTCACTTTGAGCAAACAAACTCAAAGAACAATAAAACAGTAAAAAAGCAATTTTTAATTTCATATTTTTTTATCATTAAACTTAAACACCTAATTAATACATTTCTAAACCATTATCTTCCTTTATATGAAATGAAAGCACCCTACCTATATCATCTAACATCATATGTTCTTTATGATTTTCTGGATTATATATTACATATTGATTCAAATCACTCAAATAATTTCCTGCAAAATATTTCATCATTTCTATAATATATTTTTCATCTTCAATTTTAAAACTAAAAGTCATTTCATAATATTCATATAATTTTTCATTCTCCTCTGAAGATAATATCTTTTCTTTTTTATATTTTACTAGTGTTGCCTTTGTAATATGCCATTTTTTATATTTATGATAATCTGCAATACCATCTTTTATCTGATAATAGAAAAGAAGAATAGACAAAAAAATCATGAAGATAAAACCAACAAAAACAACTTTTGAAGGAGAATTGGTCATCCCAACAATTCTAGAAATTTCAGGATAATCTGAATTATATTCAATCAAAATTTCATCTCCTTTTTTTTGTCGTCTAAACATTGTCGTAAACGAAGTCCAGACATAGTCTTTTCCATTTACATTATAATAATATTCATATTTTGTATAATCACTTTGTAGAAAAAAGATATTATCGGTTAGATAAGTTTCTAAAACTTCTGCCTTTGTTCTTTTTGAATTTTCATCTAAATAATATCCTGCTTTAAAATCTACATCTTGATAAGCTACAAACGTTTTATAAATAGAAAATAATAGTATAAAAATTGTTAGATAAATATATTTATTTCTAAAAACTATATGTCGTTTCGTGCTTTTACTAAGTTTAATCTGCATTTTTTTATTTTATTTCTTTAATAAGTCTATCTGTTCTTTGAAATAAACTTTATCATCTTCTGTGTTTGCTTTTGAAAATGCTTTTTCATAATATTTTATCGCATTTTTTTTGTCATTTATATTCTTATAGATATGTGCAATATTGTTCAAAATAACAATATCATCAGGATTGATTTTCTCTGCTTTAAACAAATAAGGCAATCCTTCATCAAATTTTCCAGCAAACATGTACGAAACTGCTATATTTGATAAACTCTCTATATGATTTGGATAATATTTTAAAATCTCTTCAGAAATTTCTCTCATATTCAGCAATAAATCATCTCTTTCTGTATTGAACAACATATTTTGATAAGACTGTATGGAAGATAAAAGCATATCTTTTCCATTTTCTACTTTTTCATTATTTGTCCAAGTCCATTCATTATTATTTTTAGATGAATATTTCACAATCTTGATAATTTCATCTGTAAAATCTCTCCAGTTTTCTACTTCACTCAAAGAGTGAATTTTACCAAAAGTCATATCCAATCTATTCGGATACAATTTAATTCCTTCATTAATTTTATGTATTGCTTTATCAAAATCTGAAGAATCATACAAAACTCTACTTCCTATAAAACCTACCTGATTTTTTAAAGAATCAACTATAGCAAGTCCTTCTTTTCCATTACCTCCTGATTCTAGCGAAAGAACTTCTTGTCTTTTTTTGAATAAATAATAATTAAAATAATGTGTGTAAAGCTCCGGATCTTTCGGATTTTCTTTTTCCCAATTTTGCAGAACTTTCAACTGATTAACAGTATCTTTTTCTTTAAAATATTTAGAAAATTCTTCTTGATAATTTTGAGCAAATAAAAATTGCGCTGACAAAATTGATACAGCAAATAATAGTAATTTTTTCATTTTGATTTTATTTTTAGTTAAATAGTTTTTTTCAAACTATATCATATTCGAAATCTAATAAGAAAATTTGTTTAATCTAAATCATATCTCTAGCTTCTCTAAAAAAAGGGATTTGATTATCAATAAATAATTATATAAAATAAATCGTGATACTATTTATTCAAACTTGTCTTGTTTAAAAAAAGACAACATAAATAAAATAAAACCAACAAAAGCAGTCACAATATATTTAATGGTAAATGATACTAAAGAAGCTTGATTTCTAAATTTATTTGTAATTTCTCTTACAACAAAATCACTTTGGTTCCTAGAAGCACTTCCAATTTCATCAATAATAAAAGCAAAAAGTGCCATAAGAATAAGGCAAATCCCTACTTTCTTAAACAAAAAAAGTATTTTCATAGGTAAAGATTTTATTTCTCCATTCAGTTTTCCAAAAAATGTTTTACTAAATAAAAATGCTTCAAAAAAGACTCCTAAACAAAAAGAAAAAAACAGTAGGATAACAAAATTCCCTAAACTCTCAAATCGATTAAAATTAACATAACTACTCAGAAAAAAGAAAATAATAAGACCTGGAATAAAATAGGTTAGAAATTTATCAAATAAAATTTCTTCTAAAAATTGTTTCATTTTCATAACGTATCTGTTTAATAATTTGGCCAAAAATATAGCTTTTTAACAAAAAAAAGACGCTTTCTGATCCAGAAAACGCCTTCAAAATTTAATTAAATTTAAAAACCTGAACTATTCAATAATCAATTCTTGAGAAAACAAACCTCTTTCAGAATTTATTTTTACGATATAAATTCCTTTAGCTAAAGAATTTAAATCGATTACTTGTCTTGTATTTTTTATTGAAAAATCTTGTGATAAAACTACTTCTCCTAACACAGAAAACAATTCAACTTTTTCAATAGTATTATTTCCTGAAATATGTAATTCCGAAGAAGCAGGATTTGGATACATTGTGATAGATTTATCCGTATTATAAGATTCTACACTTAAAGTTTTCACTTCTGTCTCGGCAGTATTTGTAACAACTGCATCGTTGAAATCAAAATAAATATCTGCCGTATTTTCAACGATATCTCCTTCTACTAATGAATCTAAAGTTTTTATCTGAAATAAAACATAACCGTTTCTTTCCTCTCCTTCAAAAGGTAGCATGATGTCTTCGAAAACAAATTCTAGCATATTCTCTTCATTTTTCATTATACATTCATGACTAGAATCAATCATTTTAACAGAAGAAATATCAAATTTTGTTATATCAATTTCATCTTCAATTCTGATATTCACTGCAGGAGAAGTTCCTTCATTTTCAAAACGAATTCTATAAGTCAAATAATCTCCAACGTTTTCCGTTTTCATAATATTTCCTTCCATACATGTTTTATCATTCGGGTCATAAGAATTTACAACTGTTTGTTCAATTTCATGTTCTTTTGTAACAACTTCGTCATTCTCATTTTCATAGATCATTTCTGTCTTAAAAGTTAATAAATCTCCTGAATTTAAAGGAGGTGAATCTTGTGGTGTGTTCATTTTTAATTCTATTTGTAATTCTTTAAACTCTAAAGGGTCTAAATCTTCAAAATTCCAAGTTAATACACCGTCTACATTTGAAGCTTGTAATGGGTTTGCAGAAATAAATTCCGCTGTTTCTGCATCAAAGTAAAATTTCAACTGACCAGACAAAGAAACATTTCCAGTATTCGCATAATAGACCTTATAAACACTATCAAAACCAGGTATAGGAGTTTCTCCCGTAATTATTAAATCTGTATCTGCAATGATGTTATTCGAATTTGCTGTAATACAAAAATCTTGAACTACTTGCATCTCATTTTCTGCTGTGGGGAAAGTAATCTGAAAATCACTTGGGCTAATTGTAAATAAATCTGGATTTTCTATTATAGGTGTAATCGTCCAATCACCATCTATAAGTGGGATTTCATAAAATTCTTCCAAATGAGAAATTATATAAAAGGAATTAGCTCCATCCGAAACTTCAAATTTTACAGAAGCTAAAATAGTATCATCAGCATCACAGCCATCATTTTCAGAATCAAATTGAAGACTTCCAGTAACAGCATACATCGAATCAAAAGCTTCATAAGAGCAAAACCAGTTTATCAAAATATTATTATCTGGATTTAAATCTATAATTCCTTGATAATAAGTCAGATTTTCAGCATCTACACACAAATAATCTATGGTAGCATTATTTACTAAAAAAGTATCTACTTGATTTCCATTATTTAAATAGATATTACTGTAGTTAGCTCCTTCTAAATTAAGTTTTTCTAAATTTATATTTGCTGAAAGGTCTAACTCTAATGTATTTTCATAGGAACCAATACTAAGCTCTTCTAGTAAAATATTATTAGATAAATCTATTTCTGACATACTTGTTTCAACAAGGTCTATTTTTTTTAATACTACTAAATTTGAGAGATCTATAAAATCTATAGAATCGATAATCAATGTCAAACTTTCTAAGTTTACATTTGCTGAAAGATCTAAATCAGACATACCTGTAAGATCAAGTTCTTCTAATAAAATATTATTTGATAAATCTATTTCTGAAATCGGACCACCTGTTATAGTCATTTTTTTTAATTGCAATAAATTAGAAACATCTATAGATTCTAAAGAATATGATATAATATTTAAAGTTTCTATATTTTCAAAATAACTAATTTCATCAAATTCAGAAAAATATCCTTGAATTTCTAAATGAATTACAGCCAAAGCTTCTGCTTCTGAAATTTCACCATCATTATCTGTATCTGCATCGGAATCAAAAACTCCATCTCCGTTTGTGTCTATACAATTTTGAGTTGTTAAAGCATCTTTTACTGCACTTTCAGCAAAAGTAATATTTTGAGAAAATAATATAGTTGTAAATAATATAAGTACAACACTAAAAAAGTATTTATTTTTCATATAAAAGCATGTTTAAAGTTAATATCTATAAGTTCTTAAGAATAAGATAAAGATATATATTAACAGTAGATTCTTTTTATTTAAATAGAAGATTATTAAATAAAGGTGTCTTATTTTATAAAAACCATGCCTTTCAAATTTTTATAAAAAGTTGACAAACACTATAAATTATACTATACTTTTTTATTATAAGTGGAAATACTAAATTTATAATTCTATAAGAGTTGTTTTATAAAACAACTATCTAGTTATTATAAAACAATTCGTATTTAAGAAGATTATAAGCAATTTTAATTAATGTAATTTATTTTTTAATAATGGGTAAATTTATAAAATCTTCTTAATCACACGAAGTTTATGTGTATGTTTTCTAAGGTCTACATTATAAATCCCACTATGATCCAATCTATCAATTCGCACTTTTCCATGTGCGTGAATGATATAATTATCTTTCATAATAATTCCCACATGCGTTATTTTTCCATCTTTATTATCAAAAAATGCTAAATCTCCTGGATCACTTTCTTCAATAAAACTCAACGCTTCTCCTTGTGTAGCTTGTTGCGAAGCATCTCTTAGTAATTTAGAGCCACAAAGCTTGTAAACCATTTGCGTAAAACCTGAACAATCAATTCCGAAAGGTGTTTTTCCTCCCCATAAATATGGACTATTCAAATATAAAAATGCAGTTTTAATGATATTTTCTCTCAAAACTTCTGAACCACTTCTCACCTTTCCTTCAAAAATATAAGTAGTATCATTAATAGATAACTGATTATTTTCAAAGTTTGGAAGAGTTGCTCCCAATGGAATTGTAGTTAAGTTTTGATCTTTATCAAAAATAAAATCGACCAATTCACCCGAAGTGTGAATTGGCGATTTTTCTAATGTATTATAAGTTTCTTTCGAAATTATTTCATATTGTTTATTATCAATCCAACCTTCATAATTATCATACGCAGTACGAACTTTACTCCATTTTTTACGTTGTTCTATAACCTTAAAATGTTCACCAAAAAGTATTTGAGACACCATTTCACTCTTATCATCAGGCTTGTCTCTCATTGGGATAATACTCAAATTACTAATAGCGTATTGCATATATATTCTTTGGATTGATTTTTTTTAATATAAATTAAATTCTTTCTAATACGATAGCACTAGCACCACCACCACCGTTACAAATTCCGGCAGCACCAATTTTCGCATCATTTTGCTCAAGTACACTTAATAAAGTAACAACGATTCTTGCTCCTGAACATCCTAGTGGGTGTCCTAAAGAAACAGCTCCTCCGTTTACATTTACTTTAGCAGCGTCTAATCCTAAAATTTTCATATTTGCTAATCCAACAACACTAAATGCTTCGTTGAACTCGAAATAATCTACATCATCTTGAGAAATTCCAGCTTTCTCTAATGCTTTTGGCATTGCCTTAGCAGGTGCAGTTGTAAACCACTCTGGCTCTTGTGCAGCATCAGCATATCCAGTTACTTTTGCAATTGGAGTTAATCCTAATTCAGCAGCTTTATCAGCACTCATTAAGATTACAGCAGCAGCACCATCATTTAATGTAGAAGCATTTGCAGCAGTTACTGTTCCTTCTTTTGAGAATGCAGGACGTAATGCAGGAATTTTTTCCATTTTCACGTTTGTATACTCCTCATCTTTAGAAACAACTACAGGCTCTCCTCTTCTTTGAGGAACCTCAACTGGCACAACTTCATTATCAAATTTCCCAGCTTCCCACGCAGCAGCAGATCTGTTATAAGACTCTACAGCGAAAGCATCTTGCTCTTCTCTTGAAATTTCATATTTAGTTGCACAAGAATCTGCACAAACTCCCATTAAGCTTTGAGAATAAACATCTGTTAATCCATCTTTGATTAATCCATCAACAGCATTGAAGTTTCCAAATTTATGTCCGTTTCTTCCATCAATATAATGAGGAACCATAGACATATTTTCCATTCCTCCAGCTACTACAACCTCAGCATCTCCAGCTTTAATAGCTTGAGCAGCTTGCATGATTGATTTCATCCCTGAAGAACATACTTTATTTACTGTTGTACAAGGTACATCTTGAGAAATTCCAGCAAAAATAGCAGCTTGACGAGCTGGTGCTTGTCCTACATTTGCTTGTAATACGTTTCCGAAAATTACTTCATCAACATGTTTTGCATCTAAATTGATTTTATCTAAAGCACCTTTAATAGCTGTTGCTCCTAACTTTGGCGCTGATACTGAAGATAATCCTCCTAAAAACTTTCCAAGTGGAGTTCTCGCAGCTGATACTATAACTACATCCTTCATTTTTTATATTATTTTGTGGTTTTATTTTTTGATACTGCGAAAATAAGACTTTTTTTGAAGATTTAATAGAAGTATAAACCTTTATAAGGTATTTTACCTTGAATCTTCAATCTCTTTTTTGGTTTAAAACTTAATATTTTGAAAAGAATCAAAATGAATTTTACAGTTTCGTGTCATTTTTCATATCGTCTTCATCTATGATTTTCTCAAATTAAAAGTCGAATTTTTAAAATCTAAATTTTAACACTTTCTAGACCTGTTATTTTTTTCTATTTTTTTAAGAATTAAACATTTAAACAAATCATTATTTCTAATTTTTTAAGATATATTTTGACATAAAAATATTAATTTCCTATTAAGATTTTTTTAACTTTTTCTCATTAATTTTTGGAACAGTTCTTTCCTTTTATGTCCTCGAAACTAAAAACTAATTTCAAAAACATTATGGTAAAAATTTCAAGTAAACTTTTAGTAACGTTAGGAATCGTTGGTTTAACCTTAGGATTCCAAGCATGTTCAGACGACGACACAACAGGAGAACCAGTAGTAGAAAATCCAGATAACCCAGATAATGGTGAAGATCCAAATAATGGAGAGGATCCAGACAACGGTGAAGATCCTGGAAATGGTGAAGACCCAGATAACGGAGAAGATCCTGATAACGGAAATCCAGATGATCCAGATACAGATCCAATTCCTGGAGATAATGGAAATTTAGTAGAGAATGGTCCAAATTCTTTCAATCAAACAGCATGGAGTGAAAATTATATCGCAGGAGGATTAAGTTCACCAGCTCAAGATTTCACTTTAAACACTCCAAATCCTATTTTATCAGAAACACCTGCAGGTGTTTATATGTCAAACGTACCTTTAACATTAGAAGTAGAAGATAGAAAACAATCAGATTGGTTTGCACATCGTGTTTTAAAATTCACAAATAGATCTAACGAAAACTTACATATTGATTCTGGGTTTTTAATTGTAAAAGCTCCTTCAGGATCTCCACTTTCTCACTCATTCTGGAATAGTAGATCTCCTTTCGGACATCCACAACAAGATTATGTTGAAGTAAAAATTGAAAACACTAATAACTCTTATTATATCGCAAGATTAGTTTTTCATGATGTAGGAGAAGATCAAAGAACTGCATATCCAAATCAACCTTTTGAGTATCGTTTAGGAATTCCTATTGATCCAAATGGAGGTTATCTTTCAGAAGAAGAAACTAAAAATTCAATCATTTTCATAGCTGATTTAAATGGTGAGAAAAACCAAGAATTGGTTGAAAAATATGGTTTAAAAAGATTCACAGATTAAAAATTTTAATTAGGTTCATATTCATTTCATTTTAGAAAAAAAGAGACTATTTCATTTCGATTTAGTCTCTTTTGATTTACTACTTATCCTAATTACAATATTTTACCTTTGATACTTTCTTACATTTGAAAAAGAAGGAACAGACTTAATTTTAGAAACACCTTTTACTTTATAGTAGATTTTTGCTGTTCCCTCTTTTAAAACACACGAAACAATATCTTTATCGATTACATTATTTTCTAATTTTCCACTTATAATCTGAAATTTACCAGAGATTAATGAATCTTGTTGTACTGTATTTCCATTTTGGACTATTTCAAAATGCATTTTCCCACACAATCCTTTTATATTAATTAACACACTATCAAGCATTATTTCACTCTTAGAATCTATATCTATCTCAATTCTCTCATAAGGTTCTACAGATTCCACTCCCGGAAAAACATTCTGATATTCAGCTAGTTCTATTTTAAAACTGCTACAACTGTAAAAAAATACAATAAAAATTAATAACCAACAATTCTTCATTTTTGTTTTTTTATTGAATCACTATTTTTTGAATTTTCTGAGCATTTTCAGATTTAATCTTCACGATATAAACTCCAGTTACAATATTTTTCAAATCAATATTTAAACTGTTTCTATCTACTTTTTGATGGTACACAACTCCACCAATTTGATTGTAAATAATCACCTCTTTATTCCCATTATACTTTTCTGGGAAATCTATTTGAAAAACCCCTTTATTTGGATTTGGATAAAGAGAAAATAAATCCTCTTGATATTCTGGAGAGCTTAAAGGTTCTTCTACTTCAATATCCCAAATTCCTCTTCCAAAAGTTGCAACACGCAATCTGTTTTGTTCTCCATAATACATTTCCATATCATTTACAATTACATTTGGCAGTCCAACTCCGAAAACTTGCCATGTTGGAGAATCATCATTTTGATTTAAATAAAAAACCTTTAAATCACTTCCAACAAAAATTTCACCCTGACTTCCAGTTTTATAAATAACTTTATTCATTGGAATATTTGGTAAATCTCCTGAAATATTCTGCCAAGTATCTCCACAGTTTAAAGATTTATACACTTTAGCTCCATCCGAATATCTACCATAAGTAATGTAAATCTCATCTGGATTTGTGTCGCTAACAGCAATACTTGTGACTGGGTTTATAGAAGGGTGACTTATCGAAGTCCATGTACTTCCTCCGTTTTTAGATTTGTATAAATTAAATCCACTACCTATATAAATTGTATTTGGATCAGAAGGAGAAATTGTTATAACCTTAATGCCAAAAGAAGGAGATGATAAATTAGACCAAGTTGTTCCACTATTTGAAGATTTATAAATATTTGAAAAACCTCCAAAAAGAATCGTAGGCATTGTAGGATGAATTTCTAATGGCCAAACAAAACTATTTCCTGGTGGTGTACTTAAAACTTGTGGAGCTGTTGCCCAAAAATTTGTTGTTCTTTCCACATATCCAAATTGGCTACAAGTCCAAGCAATATTTGAGTTGGAATAATTCCAAACTGCTTCTACTCCATCTGTACCAAAATTTCTATTAATCCAATCTGTACCATTATATTGTGTTACATCATTATCTTGCGCTCCTCCAATTATATAATTTTCATTTTGTGGCGTTACCGCGAGTTTATAATATTGTGTAATCGCCAATCCGCTTGATAAATCTACCCAAGGATCTGAAAGTGTTACATTTCCTTTATTTAACCCTCCATCATTTGCAGAAAAAACAATTGTGTTACTTCCTGGTAAAAATTTTAAATCATGATGGTCTGAATGAACATAAAAAAACGGATCCCCATTTCGCCAATAACCATCTAGATATTTTTCCCAAGTCACACCACAATTTAAAGTCCTGTGACCATTTATTCCTCCAACTAAAATTAAATCTTTATTATCTGGAGCTATCGTTAGTGTTTGATTATAATTCCCTTGAGTATTATAACTTGGAGGTGTACTTACTACAGTCCAAGTTTGTCCTCCATTTTCAGATTTGAAGAAATCATTAGAAGTAATTCCAAAGATAAAGTTTGGATCATCAGCAGTTAAAGCAATATCTAATCTTCCTGCGCCAAAGTCTTGCGTTGATTTATCCCAAGTTTCTCCTGAATCTACTGAAGTATAAAAATCTCCGATATTACTCGTTGCATACATCACAGAATTATCTCCTTCTTTATATAAAATATCATTAAACCCTCCACTCGAAGTTTGTTTTGAAGTCCATGTAACTCCAGCGTCTGTTGATTTGTAAATTGCAGTATTTGTTGTTGCAAAAAGAACATTCGAATCTGTTGGATCAATGATAACATGAGCAATAAAGAAACTTTGTGTTACATCAAAATTTAATCCTGTAAGACTCCAAGTTTCTCCTCCATCTGTAGATTTTATTACCCCAATAGATCTATTTTGTAAACCATCAAAATCTCCTGTTGCAACATAAATAATATTTGAATTATTTGGATCTACACAAATATCTGAAACACCAAGATTTGGTACCTCATCTCCTTTTGGCGCCCAAGTTGTTCCTTGGTCTTCTGACTTCCAGATTCCTCCTCCTGGAGAACCAACCCAAAGTACATTTACATCATTTGGATCAAAAGTAACTACATTCAATCTTCCTAAACCAGCATAAAAACTTGCTTGCGAATTAGGAATTTCACTTGGCCCTAGAGAATTCCAAGTTTTATCTGTATTTCTATCTGTTGTTTGATTTGAATTCTGAACGTAATTTTGCCACTCTTTGTAGTTTTTTAGTGGATTTTCAAAAGTATTTTCATCTCCTAAACGATTTTCCCAAAAATACTTCCATCTTTCATATTGTTTTAATTTTTTAAGTTCTCCTCTTTCTAGATTCTGAACATCATTCATATAATCTGAAAGCTCCGCTTCTGCTTCTTCTTTTATCTCTTGATAATTATATTCTTGAGATATCATTTTTTTTCTCCACTCTTCTTGAGCATAAAAAACTGTTGTAAACAAAAACGCCAATAAAGTAATTTTCTTCATCTCATTATATCCTTTAACATTACATTAAATATAATTATTAAAAAAATCATAACAAACTGAATATTAGTTAATTAACATTTATAAAAAGAAAACTTAATATTCTAAAAACAAAAACATTAGCACAAAAAAAAGCCTTCCATAAAGAAAGCTTTCATTTTATATTTTTAATTCTATTTGACTAAGAATACGATTTCGACTTTATAAAATCTGTGACTAAAAAGCTAATCAATTTCCCTACTTGCATTTCTTGTCCTTTTTCTCCTAAAGCAGGAGCTCCTTCACAAATATGTAAATAAGAAGCATTCGATTGTAGCCCTAAATAAGAAACAAATCTTCTTGCTTTATTCACTGAAAATCCACTTGGACTCATCGCTGAAGATGGGAAACTCTGAATTGCATCTAAATCTATTTCAATTCCAAAAGGTTTTTTCTCAATAAAAATAGTTGCTCTTCTCAACTGCTCATCAAAGAAATTATCTCGTTCTACCTCAATCGATTCAAAAGTAACGTATTTCAGCTTCTTCTTGTTCTTCTTAAAAGTTTTCAACATGGAAGCTGACGTATAGTTTTCATGAATTCCAAACATAAAATAAGTATTCAAAAATCCTTCTTCGAAAGCATAACTAAATCCATTTCCGCTATGTCTTCCTTCCAAACTTCTAAAATCTGTATGTGCATCAAAATTGATAGAATTCACCGCTCTTCCAAAAGCTAAAGCAGTTCCTTTAATACAACCATAGGCATTATTGTGCCCTCCACCAATTACAATTGGAGTTTTTCCAGCATCCGCAATGGCTTTTACAGTTTTTGTCACTTCTTCATCAATAAAAGAAACCAACTCATTTGCTCTTTCAAAATGTTCTTTTTCTGAAAAATCAACTGCATCCATTTCTTCAATTTCTTTAGAAAAATCTAAATGACCAAGAATCAATAATTTTTCAGCTTTATTAAATTTATTATCCTGCGTATTCAATAAAGCTTTCAAAGCTACTTCCCATGCTCCTGTTGCTCCTGGTCTACCATGATTGGCACGAACTCCAATATCTTCTGGAACACCTAAAAGAACAAATTCAGCTGTAGCATTCAACAACGAAGTTTCGATTTCTTCTTTATTTTCTAAAAAGTGAACTTCTTCTCCATATTTTGTTTCTCCTTTTCTTTTTGAAATATAAGAGGCAATTGATTTTTTATTATAAACAACTAATCTTTCCATATTAGATTTTTTTACCATTTATAAATACAGACTCAATACAATTACTACCAAAAGAATAAGGGATAAATCCGTAAGATGGAATTTCTTTTGTAATCATGAAATTCGCTTTCTTTCCAATACAAATACTTCCGTGTGTATCTGAAATTCCCATCGCATAAGCTCCGTTAATTGTTGCTGCATTAATCGCTTCTTCTGGAGTCATTTTCATTTTAATACAAGCGGTTGCAACCACAAAATTCATATTTCCTGAAGGTGTGGAACCTGGATTATAATCTGTTGCTAAAGCTAAAGGCAATCCTGCATCTATCATTTTTCTTGCAGGCGTATAAGGAATACTCAAGAAATAAGAACAAGACGGAAGTCCTACTGGCATTGTTTTACTTCCTTTTAAAATTTTAATATCTTCTTCTCTCATTTCTTCTAAATGATCTACAGAAAGTGCTTCATGCTTCACTCCTGATTGCACTCCACCAATTGCAGTAAATTGATTTACATGAATTTTAGGAATCATACCATATTTTTTTCCAGCTTCTAAAAGTCTATCTGTATCTTCAACTGAAAAATATCCTGTTTCACAGAAAATATCTACAAATTCTGCTAAATTTTCTTCTGCAACTTTTGGTAACATTTCATCGATTACATAATTCATGTAACCTTCTTTGTTTTCCTTATAATTTGCAGGAACCGCATGCGCTCCCAAGAAAGTTGCTTTTATTGGTAAATCGTAAGTTTCTTTTAATCTTTTTATAACTCGAAGCATTTTTAATTCTGCCTCTAAAGTCAATCCGTAACCAGATTTGATTTCTACAGCTCCAGTTCCTAAAGCCATCACTTCTTCTAATCTTTTTCTAGATTGCTCAAATAATTCTTCTTCCGAAATTTCTTGTAATTTCTTTGCAGAATTTAAAATTCCTCCTCCTCTATTTGCTATTTCTTCGTAGCTAAGCCCATTTATTCTATCTACAAATTCTTGTTCTCTATTTCCAGCATAAACAATATGTGTATGACTATCTACCCAAGTTGGTAACACAATTTTTCCTGAAACATCAATTGTTTCATCTGCATTAATTTTTGGTAAATTTTCCATAGAACCAAAATCACGAATTTCCGAATCTTCAATTAAAAGATATGCGTTCTTGATTGTTGGTAATTTTTTCATTTCGGCACCAGAAACCATCATCTTTGGTGCATCTTCCGTTTGTAATAATTCTTTTATGTTTAAAAGTAATGTTGTCATAAACCTAGAATTCTATTTTCAAAAAGTAAAAATACTCTAAAATCAATGAATTCTTCAAAAAAAGAGAAAAAGAAGCCTTTTTTTTCAAAAAAAAATCTACTGCGCAAAAAGACTGCGTTTTAGTGTTTCATATTTGTCTAAAATAAAATGGATAAAATATAAAAAAATGAAACAAAATGGATGAAAACTCTCCAGCAAAAAATAATTATTCGAAAGTTTTAGGAATTCTTATTTCTTGATTTCCGAAAGATGTCAATTATAAAATATCTCTTAGAGCCTGTTTAAATTCAGAAATAAATTTAAATAGGCTCTTATATTAAAATATTTTCTTATCGTAATTATTGAATAAATAGAAGTATTATTGTTAAAGCAATTCCTCCAAAAGCAAAATATAATCCTTTTCGAAAAATTTTAGCTTTAGGTAAATACATCCAAAAAGCAGAAAGAGAAAAGAATAAAAGTGAAAATCCGAAAAATATGTTCAACCAATACAATGGTGTATTCGTTGTTGATTTATGCAATTGATTCAACTTTTTTAATGCAGGAGCTAAATCTTTTTTTGTATAGTTTGCAACTCCTGTTTGCATATTATAAACTCCTTGTTTAAAGTAAATCAGATTCCCTTCAGTTTTCGTAACTTCAAAATCTCTTATACGTAAAGCCTTACCAATTTTTTCATTCTCCAAATCTGGTTTAATTTTTCGTTCAACAGATTGGTCATATTTTAAAAAATCTGTACTTCTGAAAATAAGCACAACTCCACTCAATGCATAGACAGACATAATCCCTGCTAGAAAAAAACCAAGATATCTATGTATTATTCGTACGTAATACGGAACTTTTTTATTCTTACTCATTTTGTTTTACCTCATTATCATATAGATCTAAAATCTATCTGAATCTTTTAAATTTATTACAAAGATTAAACTATTCTATTTAATGCAAAAAAAGAATCCTTTAAACAACCAAAATAAGGCTTCAAACGGCAAAATCAGCTCAATTTAAATTTTATAAAAGCGAGTAAAATTGATATTTTTTTCAAAAAAAATTCTACTGCGCAAAAAGACTGCATACTTAGTATGCATCTTTGTAGTGTAATTATACAAAAGCTATGAAATATAATTACAATCGCTAAAGTGGGAAAGTTGCTAGTCCCAAAAAGGAAAAGTCATGTGTACTATTGTTGAGGCTGAGAATAATAGTACACTAATTTAAAAAATTGAAATCTTATGGCACTACCAAAAAAGAAAGGAATTAGAAAAATTACAATCGATCAAATTACTTATTATTTTAAAATTGATACAGATTATTATTCTTCAAAGTTAAGAGCGAATATCGGTTTGGAAGAAAAACCTAATCGTCGTTTTAGTTTATTTACGGATAATCATCCGATAACTCCGAAAATTATTGCAGAAAGTATATTGCTTATGAATAAGAAAATAAATTGGCAGAAGGAGAATTCAAATTTTTCTTTAGTTCATGAAAATGATCAATTTGTTTTGAATTAAAAATGTGTAAAAAGAAAAAAACATTTTCAGAGTACTTAAACTGAAAATGTTTTTCATTCTAGAAGAGTATAATTATTCAAAATATTTCAAATTAATTTTTCCTTAAATATATTTGAATCATATCTTCAAAATTGTCTACAAAAGTTTCTGGATTTTTCTTTTCTAAAAATAATTTGTCTCCAGAACTGTATTTAGAATAAATTCCTTTATCTCGATCGTATTGAAGTTTTCCTTGTACGAAGATTCTTTCTTCAAACTCTCTTAAAGAATTTCTAGACAAAAAATCTAGTCTTCTTAAAGTGTTTGTGTCTTTGTCTAATTTCAGCCAAAAATCTTCAGAACCTTCATTTCTTTTTTTAACCGCCACAGATAAGTCTTTGATTTCTAGAAAAGAATGTTTTTCAGAGTCTAAAAATGATAGTACATTGTAATTGTTTTTCATAATTTTCGTTTGTTAATTCTCTCAAATTTATACAAAACTAAACACGAAAAAGGCTTTAATTTAACTTTAACATTATAAAAATAATATTAGCATTTTTTTAACATATTTGATTCATTTTCAACACGAAAAACTCTCTCAAAAGTATCTTTTTAAACTCTAAACATCGATAGATTTATCATATGGAATTGATTTCAAAATATGTTGGATTGCTTCTGCTCTAGCAGATGTTTTTTTATTTGCTTTGATGATTTTCCAAGGTAAATTCGTGTTTTTAGTATTCTCAAACATCTTCCTTTTATAATCTGTATATTCATCCCAAAGCTCTTGTGCTTTTTCATCTACAGCAGTCATTTTCCATTGTTTTAAAGGATTATTTCTAATTTCTTCAAAACGTTTTTCTTGCTCTCTTTTCGAAATAGACATATAGATTTTAACCAAACGAATTCCGGATTGTACAATCATTCGTTCAAAATCATTCACCTGAGACATGAAAATTTTATATTCTTCTTGCGTACAAAACCCATTTACAGGCTCTACAACTGCACGATTATACCAACTTCTATCAAAAAATACAATCTCTCCAGCTTTTGGAAATTTATTTACATATCGTTGAAAATACCACTGAGATCTTTCGTCTTCGGTAGGTTTTGGTAAAGCTACAATACGTAAATGTCTTGGATTCATTCGTTCTGTAGCTCTTCGAATTGCTCCTCCTTTTCCAGCTGCATCTCTTCCTTCAAAAATGATGATAATTCGCTCTTCGTTTTGAATTGCCCAAGTTTGAAGTTTAATCAACTCGACTTGCAATTTTTTCAATTGCTTTTCATAATCGTAATAACGAATCGCCTTCTGAAGATTATACGATTTTCCATTATACAAAGCCAACAAACCTCTTTTTGAGTTTAGCTTTTTTAAATCAGAATCAGATAAATGAAATTTTTCCATGATAAATTAGTCAAGTTGTTTAGATGAACGGAAATAACGCATTACAACATTCGGGTCTGGAGCAAGGTTGATGTCTGCATCTCTTTTTCCATCATAATCAAACTGCGAAAGTACATAACGAATACTTTCCAATCTGGCCGTTTGTTTGTCATTTGTTTTTACAATAATCCAAGGACTATAAGTTGTATGTGTCTTACTAAACATTTGATTTTTATAGAAAGTATAATCATTCCACAACTCCTGACCTCTTTGATCTACCGGACTAAATTTCCAACGTTTCAAAGGATTTTTAAGTCTTGATAAAAATCTTGCTTGTTGTTCTTCTTTCGAAATAGAAAACCAGAATTTAATAATCGTCACACCATCTTCGTATAACATATGCTCAAATTCAGGAACTTGAACCATAAATTTTTTATACTGATTTGATGTACAAAATCCCATTACAGGCTCTACAACTGCACGGTTATACCAACTTCTATCGAAAAAGACAATCTCTCCAGGGTTTGGAAGTTCTTTAATATATCTTCTAAAATACCATTGTCCTTGTTCCTCTTCTGTAGGTTTTGTTAAGGCTACAAGACGCATCGAACGTGGATTTAAATGCTCAGAAAATCTACGGATAGAACCTCCTTTTCCAGCAGCATCACGTCCTTCAAAAATTACGACAACTCTTTTTTTATTTTTAGAAATCCATTGTTGAAGTTTTACCAATTCTATTTGAAGTGATTGTAATTCTTGTTGGTAATCATATTTTGTTTTCACATAAGAAATATCAATACCTTTTTCACGGATAATACCATCCAATTCTTCTATAGAATTAGCTTTTTGGAAATCTTCTTCAGATAATTTATATTGTTTTTTTTCTTCAGTTTTTGGTTTGTTATCGTCCATTATTGATGCTCGTATCTTCTACAGTTACACAGGTGTTAGCATTATTAGATAAATTAAGTTGTGCATCAGATGGAGAAACATATTGTATCCCTAATCCTAGCCCCCTTAATATAAATAATAATCCAACAATAGCAACAAATATAGGGATTGATTTTTGAATTTTATTTCTTAATGAAACTTTTACAAAATTTCCGACATACACAGCAGCAGTCATCAATGGTAAAGTTCCCAATCCAAAAAGCAACATATACAAAGCTCCTTCTAATGTAGATCCCATTGAAATAGAACCAAATACAGCTCCATAAACTAATCCACAAGGTAAGAATCCGTTGAAGAATCCAATCAAAAATATTTTCTTTGCAGATCTTTTTTGAAGGTAAAAACCTAACTTTTCCTTAACCTTGGAGATTAAGAAATAAATTGGTTTTGAAAAATTATATTTATTGAAGATTTTAATTGGTGTAATAGCGATAATGATCATAATCACACCAATCAAAATAGTAAGTCTTTGCTGAAATCCTGCTAAATATAATCCTTTTCCAATTGCACCAAATAGTAATCCGATCAAGCTATATGCTATAAACCTTCCAATATGATAAGACATTGTTTGGAAAAATCCTTTCCATTTATTTTTCTTATCAATTGGTAGCATAAAAGCGATAGGGCCACACATTCCAATACAGTGAAAGCTTCCTAAAAAACCTAAAATTAAAGCAGAGTATAGCATATTAATAGGAAATTTTCTTCTTTAACAAGTATTCTTTTCCATCATAAGTCCAATCCAATTTTATGTCGTATCTTCCCTCAATAAGTTTATCTTTAGGAATAACCAAAGTATGTGACATCAATTTGACTGGTAACTCAAAGTCTAATTTCGCTTCAGCCAATCTTTGAAAAGAAACTTTTCCGTTTATTTTATTTGTATCAAATTCTTGTGGAAAAATTATTTCTACTCCTTTATCTGTAGTAGTTATTTGAATTTTCTCTTTAAGACTATTTGCATTGTTCATCTTATCAATCTCGTTTTGATAATACAATTCTTCTTTGTAATAGTCTTCTGACACTAAATGGTGTTCATATTTATCGTCAAACATTACTCGGTATACAAATGATAAAATAAAGATCATAAATGCAGCCAAAGCTAACGCTATTCCTGTTCCCCAGTTAAACTTCATAGTAGTAGTATTTAGTTTTAATTCTAAAAATAAGAATTTAGTTAGTAATATAAATATGAGATAAAATTAAAGTATCTATCATTATAAAAACATGCATTTTATCATGTTTGAAAAAATAAAAAGGATTTGGATAATTTTTGTGGAAGTATGTTTTTAGAAAATCTCGATTCGAGAGGTATGAAACCTCCCAAACCAAGAAAAAAACATCTATTAAACATATTGTAAATATAGTAATAAAAACAGTAATATAACATGAAAAAATCAAAAAATTATATTTAAAGTTTTGTTACTATTTTGATTTCTTTTTAGGACCTAAGAAAGATGTCTTTGTTGTACTTATTAATTTACCATTTGAATAAATACCCAATTTCAATTTTTCTTTGGCTTTACTAAGATCATTCTTAGCAATATTTACAAATAAAGTACCTTCTTTCAGCTCCTGTTTCGGAACGTTGTAAGTACCTCCAACCATATTTACTGAACCTTCATGATTTTCTAATCTTATAGAAATATTTTCAATATCATGCGTTGTTTTATTTATAAATTTAAATGTATAAACGTTACTTATTGTATCACCTTTTGTTTGAAATAATTGTCCTGGTAGACGTAATACATTCGCTTCTACATCTTTTCTTAAAAACAATAACACAACAAAAATACTTAATAAAACAGAAAGAACAGAAGAATAAGCAATAATTCTTGCATTAAATTTAAATTTCTCTCCTTTAACTATGTTATCTTCAGAAGCATAACGAATCAACCCCGGCTCGAATCCAACTTTAGTCATCACCTCATCACAAGCATCAATACACGCCGTACAGTTTACACATTCTAGCTGAGTACCATTACGAATATCAATACCTGTAGGACAAACGTGTACACACTGTAAACAGTCGATACAATCCCCGTTTCCTAATTCTTTTCGATCTTCTTTTTTTCTGAATTTCTTTCTACCATTCTCTCCTTCTCCTCGTTTGTAATCATAAGCTACATTGATCGATTTATTATCTAATAATACACCTTGCAACCTTCCGTATGGACAAACTACAATACAAACTTGTTCTCGGAACCATGCAAATACAAAGTAAAAAACTAACGTAAATAGAACTAGATTAATAAAAGTACTCAAATGCGCTGTTGGTCCTTCTAAAATATCATGAATCAAAATGTCACCACCAATTAGATAGGCAAGAAAAACGTTTGCGATTATAAAAGATATCAAGAAAAACACAGTCCACTTCAGTCCTTTTTTTCTAATTTTTTCTGCGTTCCATTTTTGTTTACTTAATTTGATTTGCTTGTTTCTATCTCCTTCAATCCAATATTCAATTTTACGGAAAACCATTTCCATAAAAATCGTTTGTGGACAAACCCATCCACAGAAAATCCTTCCAAATACTACAGTAAATAGTGTAATAAATACAATTCCTGCAAGTATGGAGATTACTAATAAATAAAAATCTTGTGGCCAAAATGGAAATCCAAAAATATTGAATTTTCTTTCTAAAACATTAAAAAGTAAAAATTGGTTTCCGTTTATTTTGACAAAAGGTGCAGCTACTAAAAATGCTATCAAGAACCATGATACATAGGTTCTGTAGTTATATAATTTTCCCTTTGGTTTTTTGGGGTGGATATAATTTCTTTTTCCTTCTTCAGTTATTGTTCCAATGGAATCTCTGAATGATTCTTTATCTTGTGCCATAATACTACAAAATATTATGTTTATAAAAAGTACTTCTTTGTAAAGTTAAATTTTAAGTAACACGCAAAATCCTAAAATTTCTACAAATTTTCCTCGCTAATTCCTTTGACTTTGATTTCTCAACTAATTTTCAATTTATTTTCCCTTCCTTAAACCCTTCAACTTTTAAAGATTAAAAAATAAACAGTAACATTCGATAGTTTGTAAGGATAAAAAAAGGCTGCTTTTTGAAAAGAATTTTCATTCCCGTACTTCAAAAACAGCCTCTTTACTACTACTAACTAATTTTTCTATTCATCTCCTCCTGTCCAAACATCACCTTCGGCTTCTTTTGGATTAGCAGGTTTCGTACCTTTTAATGTCAACACGTAACTTGCAACTTGCTGTCTTTGCTCTTGGTCTAGAGAGTTTTTCCAAGCAATCATACCTTTACCTGGTCTACCTCCATTTGTAATAGTGTTGTAAATATTATTGAACCCACCACCTAAAACCCAGTGATTATCCGTTAAGTTTGGTCCAATACCTCCACCACCATCTACAGCGTGACAAGCAGCACAATTTGCGTTAAATATTTTCTTTCCAGCCTCAATATCCTTAGCATCTGTTAGTCTTACAACTTTAAACAAATTAGGATTTGCTTCTTTATAAGCAGCAATTTCTTTCTCTGCTTTTGCCATTTCTTCTTCGAACTCTTTATCTTGATTATAAGCTCCGAAGAAAATAATATTTCCTACATAAAATACACAAATGATTATTGTGATATAGAATCCGTATAGCCACCATGGTGGAAGAACGTTATCTAATTCTTTGATTCCATCATAATCATGATCCAATAGGATCTCATCCTCACGATCTAAATCGTTTGCTTTAGTCATGGCTTTCAAAAACCTTTTCCAAGCAGATGTATTATTAGAGTTACTCATATATTTCGTTAATTTTTTAATTGTCGTCTTCTAAAGGTAAATTACTTAATTCTTGTGTTCTTGTTTTAGGCATTTTATACACCCAAATGAACATTCCTACAAATACAGTAAAGAAAATTACTAATGAAATTATTGGATAAATTTCGATACCGTCAATTGATGTCAAGTTATGTTTGATAAATTTTAACATACTATTCTTCGTTTGCTTTAATATCTGTTCCTAATCTCTGTAAGTATGCAATAAGAGCAACAATCTCTTTATCTTGAATGTTTGCATCCCCATAATTTTCTACGAACTGTGGATCTTGTCTTAAGTTTTCTTCAATCTTCTTAGCCTGATCTTTTAGTAAGTAAATAGCGTTCTCTACTTCAAACTCTGTATAAGGTACTCCTAAATTAACCATTGTTTGCATTTTGTTGTCTGTAGAATAGATATCCATATCATTCTCAGCTAACCATGGGTAACGTGGCATAATTGAACCTGGAGAAGTTGAAGTTGGATCCATCATATGATTGAAGTGCCAGTTATCATTATACTTTCCTCCTAATCTGTGTACATCTGGTCCAGTTCTCTTAGATCCCCATAAGAATGGATAATCATAGATAAACTCTCCTGCTTTAGAATACTCTCCATATCTTTCCACCTCCGAACGGAATGGACGAATCATTTGAGAGTGACAATTGTTACATCCTTCTCTAATATATATATCTCTACCTTGTAATTCTAATGCTGTATAAGGTTTAACATTTTCAATTGTTTGAATATTAGTTTTCACTAATAACATTGGTACAATTTCTACTAAACCTCCAATTAAAATTGCTACAGTAGTTAATATTGTAAATAATACTGTTTTTCTTTCTAACCAAGAGTGTACTTTTTCTCCTTTTGCTCTTCTTCCACTTACTGGTTCTAAAGCTGGAGCTTCTGCTAACTCGTCTTGAACTGCTGATCCTTTTCTTACTGTAGCTACAACGTTCACTACTAACAAAATGAATCCTAACAAGTATAATGTACCTCCGATTGCACGCATTGCATACATTGGGATAATTTGTGTTACAGTTTCTAAGAAGTTACCATAAACTAAAGTTCCATCAGGGTTAAATTGTTTCCACATTGAAGCCTGTGTGAATCCTGCAATATATAATGGAATTGCATAGAATAAGATTCCTAAAGTTCCAATCCAGAAGTGTGTATTTGCTAATTTTTTAGAATATAATTCTGTTTTAAATAATTTCTCTACTAAGAAGTAAACAATCGCTGAAACCATGAAACCATTCCAAGCTAAAGCTCCTACGTGTACGTGACCAACAATCCAGTCTGTATAGTGACCAATTGCATTTAAGTTTTTGAAAGATAACATTGGTCCTTCAAATGTTGCCATACCATATCCAGTAATCGCAACTACGAAGAATTTCAACATTGGGCTATCTTTTACTTTGTCCCAAGCACCTCTCAACGTTAATAATCCGTTGATCATACCTCCCCAAGATGGGAAAATCAACATAATTGAGAATACTGTTCCTAAGTTTTGTGACCACTCAGGTAAAGCTGTATATAATAAGTGGTGAGGTCCAGCCCAGATATAAATGAAAATCAATGACCAGAAGTGAACAATTGATAATTTATAAGAATAAACTGGTCTGTTCGCTGCTTTAGGTACAAAGTAATACATTAATCCTAAGAAAGGTGTTGTTAAGAAGAATGCTACGGCATTATGTCCATACCACCACTGTACTAATGCATCTTGTACTCCTGCATAAACAGAATAACTTTTGAAAGCTGAAGCTGGTATTGCTAAGTTGTTGAAAATATAAAGAACGGCTACTGTAACTAATGTTGCAATGTAGAACCAAATAGCAACATAAATGTGTCTTTGTCTTCTCTTTAAGATAGTACCGATCATGTTGATTCCCATTATTACCCAAATTAAAACAACAGCAACATCAATTGGCCATTCTAACTCTGCATACTCTTTAGAAGAAGTTAATCCTAAAGGAAGTGTAATCGCAGCTGCTACAATAATTAATTGCCATCCCCAGAAATGAATTTTACTCAGAGCATCACTAAACATTCTCGTTTTCAGCAGTCTCTGCATTGAATAATACATTCCTAGAAAGAAACCATTACCAACAAAGGCGAAAATCACGGCATTTGTATGTAAAGGTCTTAATCTTCCAAAACTTAACCACGAAATTCCTCCCGTGATATCTGGAAAGATAAACATAAGAGCTACAATCAGCCCTACCAACATTCCTACTACTCCCCACAATACGGTAGCATATAGAAACATCTTAACAATTTTGTTGTCATAATAAAATTGTTCTTTTTCCATATATAAAATAATTATTAGTTAGTTTTCGTTTTTGAATCTTTTATTTGCTTTTCATCTTTTTCAAGGACAAGTTCGTCATCGAACAGCATTCTCACGGCAGGAGTGTAAGTATCATCATATTGTCCAGATTTTACGGTTTTTATAAAGACTATAAAAAATCCTACTGCGACGACTATACTAACACCGATTGTAATGTATACTACTTCCATAATTTCACTTTTTTCCTTTATTGATACAAATGTAGGTTATCACTGTGGGGTAAAACATGACTTAAATCATGAAATTTATTATTTCAAAAAAAACATTATAATCTTTTTAACATATAAATAAAATTCATAAATCATTCTATTAATTTCTCAATCTTTCAATAAAATCGAAGAATTAATAGAATATTACAAGGTCTTTTATTTTTAGACAGATTATAAATAGTAGATTTTCAATAAAATAGTTTTATCCCTTAAATAAATATATTTTATAAACCATTAAAAAACAAACACTTACTAATTTAAGAATTTTTTGCGAAAAAATTTGTCAAAACGGTAACAAATACCACAATCGTGATAGAACTTAACGGCATCAGTATGGCAGCTACTACTGGAATTAAATTTCCAGTTAGTGCGAAGTACATTCCAACAAAATTATATAAGAATGAAACGATAAAACTCGCTACAATAATCGACATTGTTTTTTTCGATAATTTAAAAAACTGAGGTAATTTTTGGAATAAAGAAGCATCCAAAATCGCATCACAAGCTGGAGAGAATACATTGATATTTTCAGAAATAGAAATTCCAACATTACTCTGTGCCAAAGCTCCTGCATCATTCAATCCATCACCAATCATCATTACTTTCTTTCCTTCTTTTTGTAAACTCTTGATGTATTCTAATTTATTTTCTGGTTTTTGGTTGAAAATTAATTTTGTGTTTTCTGGTAAAATCGATTTTAAATAATTTTTCTCTCCTTCATTATCTCCAGATAAAATCACTAAATCGTATTCTTTATTTAAAGAGCTAAATACTTTTTCTACATCTTCTCGGTAAGAATTCTTGAAAACAAATTTCCCTTTTACCTTATTATTTATTGAAATATAAATCGAAGTATTAAACGAATTATCTTTTTCGGCATCCACAAAACTTGCCGATCCTATTTTATAAAAATCTCCATCAACTTCTCCTTGAATACCTTTCCCTACTATTTCTTCAAAAGCTACAATAGATTTCTCTGTTGTATTTTCTTCAATAAAATCATATAAAGCTCTACTCAATGGATGGTTTGAAGAACGAACTAATCTTTTGATATTTGACTTTTCATCCGAAGAAAGTTCTGCTCCTTGATATTCCAATTTTGACTCATCATTAGAAGTAATAGTTCCTGTTTTATCAAAAACTAAAGTATCAATTTTCGCAATTTTTTCGATTACTTCTGCATTTTTAAGGTAAAACTTTTTCTTACCAAAAATTCGCAACATATTCCCTAAAGCAAACGGAGCCGAAAGCGCCAAAGCACAAGGACATGCAATAATTAAAATAGAAGTTACTACATTAATAGCTATCATCGGGTCTTTTAAATACCAAAAAACTCCAGCCAAAGTTGAAATAATCAAAATTGCCATCGTAAAATATTTACTGATAGAATCCGTGATATTTTTTATATTTTTTCCTTCGTTTTTATTAAAAACATCATTACTCCAAAGTTGCGTCAAATAGCTTTGAGAAACTGTTTCTAAAACTTCCATTTCTATAGCTCCAGATGTTTGCTTTCCTCCTGCAAATACTTTATCTCCAGAATTTTTACCAACAGGAAGCGATTCTCCAGTAACAAAACTATAATCCAACATTGCTTCTCCATTAATCAAAATTCCATCTACTGGAATTAATTCTTCATTTCGAATCAAAAGTCGATCTCCAATCTGAATATCTTGTACTAAAATATTCTCTTCTTTTTCTTTGTTTAATTTCGTAACCGCAATAGGGAAATAGGATTTATAATCTCTTTCAAACGAAAGGAAAGAATAGGTTTTTTGTTGAAAAAATTTACCTAAAAGTAAAAAGAAAACTAAACCTGTAAGACTATCAAAAAATCCGGTTCCGATATCAAAAACAATTTCTACAGTACTTCTTACAAAAAGTACAAAAACTCCTAATGCAATAGGAATATCGATATTTAAAATCTTATGAGAAAGTCCTTTGTATGCGGAGATAAAATAATCTTTAGCTGAGAAAAACACTACAGGAACGGACATTGTAAACATAATCCAACGGAAAAGAACTTTGTATTTATCTAACCAAAACTCTTCTACTTCAAAATATTCTGGAAACGATAGTAACATCACATTTCCGAAAGCAAAAGCCGCAACAGCAATCTGATAAATTAAAGTTTTATCTACTTTTCGTTTATTATTATCCGCATCTTCTAAACTAATATATGGCTCATAACCTATAGACGTTATTAACTCAACAATTTCTTTTAAAGAAACTTCGACATTTTTAAACGTAATACGAACGGTCTTTTTCGGGAAATTTACAATAGAAGTTTTTACTCCTTCATTTAATTTATTCAGATTTTCTAGAACCCAAATACAAGAACTACAATGAATCACCGGTACATATAAAGTAACCACTGTAGTATCTCCGTCATCAAATTCTACAAGCTTTGAAATAATCTCTGGTTCTTCTAGATAATTATACTTCCCTTTGATTTCTGTAGGAATTGTTCCTGGAGCAGATTCTAAATCGTAATAACAATTTAGGTTGTTAATATTTAAAATTTCATATACAGTTTTACACCCATTACAACAGAATTTTTTCTCGTCGAATGGTATTATTTCCGTAGTAAATTCAATACCACAGTGATAACAATTCCCCTTACTCATAATTTATTCACTTAATTCATGACAAATTTCCTGTAATATTTCTATCTAAAATATGATATTTATCATTATAATTAGTAATTTTGCAATATGAAATATATCTTTTAAATACCCCCAAAAGAAATGAGTGAATGCGAATTATGTGTAATCAAATCTAAGAATGCACTTAAAACTTTAACACCGGATCAATTAAAACAGTTTTCTAATCAAAAAACTTCTATTAAATTAAAAAAGGGTGAAAATTTAATGAAGGAAGGAAACTCGGTTAATGGGTTATACTGTGTTAAAGATGGAAAATGCAAAATGACAAAATTAAACTCTAATGGTAAAGATCAGATTATCAAATATACCAAAGGAGGAGATATTTTGGGACATCGATCACTTTTAAGTGAAGAACCTGCAGGCTTAACTATTACTGCTTTAGAAGATTTACGTGCTTGTTTTATACCAAAAGAAGAAATTCTTAATACTATTAGAGATAATAACAATTTCTCCTTACACTTGATGAAAAACATTTCTCATCAGTTAAACGAAGCAAATGGTTCTATTGCGGAAATGGCCCAAAAACCTGTTAAAGAAAGACTAGCTATTACTTTATTACGTTTGGAAGAAATATTTGGAGTAGATAAAGAGGGATATATTGATGTTCTTCTGACGAGAGAGGAAATAGCAAATACTATTGGAACAGCAACTGAGTCGGCAATCAGACTTATTTCAAACTTCAAGAAAGATAATCTTATCGAACTGAAAGGTAAATACATTAGAATTATTGCCAAAAATAAATTAAGAAATATTTCTGAAGGATTTTAAAATCCAGTTATCAGACGCATTCTAAAATAAAAAAGCTACATTTTTAAATTAAAATGTAGCTTTTTTATCTTTTTAATCATTGTATTTCGGATGCACCATCCATTTTGGGTCATACGTAAAACTGATAGAAATCCAGAGTTTTTCTTCAAAATCCTCAAGAGAATCTTGAATTTCATCACGAATAAGATCATAATCTTTATGTCTTATTTTCTTAGTGTCTTCATTTATCAAAACATGAATTTCTACAAAACAAACTCTTCCTGATTTTGCGATATAACTTGTAAATTTTTCAAATTCGTATTTCTCAACAATTCCTTTCATTCGACTTTTCACCACTTTATCCATTTTTGCAGGAGCGATGTAAAAAATTTCTTTCAAAGAAGTCACAATTATTTTTAAAGGAGTCCAAACCAAAACAGTAGAAAGTACTGTAACAATCACTGGATCTACATAAGGAATAATCACCTCTCCCTTTGTACCCTTAACCATCAAAGCAACCATAAATCCAATAAATATTGCAATTGTAAGAAGTGTAGCAATCAACCATTCTTTGGTTTCAACTTTTATAATTTCTGATTTTAAAATTTTACTTTCTCTTTTTACATAAAAATACATTCCAAGCGAAGCTATAGAAGTAATAATTGTATAATAAATCGCCACATCGATATTTATAATATTTCCACCATCTAAAATACTTTTGATTCCGTTTGTAAAAGCATAAATACAGATTATAAGCATCATAAAACCATTAGTTGCATTTACTACTGGCTCAAAATGCGAAAATCCGTATTGGTATTTATTATTTCCTCTTTTAGCTAAAAGTTTCGTTACATAAAGTGAAAGCCCTGTCATCACAGCTGTTAAAAAAGAAAAGAAACTATCAAAGACAATAGATTCCGAATTGACGTATACTCCATAAGTAATTCCAAAAATAGCAATGATGAATATTGCGACTAATGAAACTTTTAATACCTTTTGTTCTCTTTTAATATTCATTTTTATTCAAAAATCAGATTTAAAGAATTATTTCTAACCAAAACAATATGGTACTTTTAAATTTACAACATTTTACACGGAAAGAAAATAATTCTATTTTTAAAGCTTGATTTTTAACAAAATAGAAAGAAAAACTTCGATTTAAACTTAAAAAAAACAGCTATTTAACGCAGCTAAAAAAAACATCTTACAGCTTTAAAATAACATTAGATGTATTCTTAAAATATTGCATAAAATAAATTTATAGTAACAATTAAATAAAGTCATTTAATTAAAAAAAACTAATTTTTTTTAATATAGAAAAATTGTATTTTTGAGCATCAAAACAGAATACGTGAAAAGAGTTAAGATAATAGAATGTCCGAGAGATGCCATGCAAGGGATAAAACCTTTCATTCCTACAGAAGCAAAAGCACAATACATAAATGCATTATTGAAAGTTGGATTTGACACTATAGATTTTGGGAGCTTTGTTTCTCCAAAAGCAATTCCACAAATGAAAGATACTGCAGAAGTCTTATCCAAATTAGATTTATCTGAAACAGAAAGTAAATTATTAGCAATTGTTGCAAATACTCGTGGAGCACAAGATGCTTCTCAGTTTGAAGAAATTGATTATTTAGGTTACCCTTTTTCAATTTCAGAAAATTTCCAGATGCGAAATACACACAAAACAATCGAGCAATCTATCGAAGTTTTGGATGAAATTTTAAATATTTCTGTAAAATCTAATAAAGAAGTTGTTGCTTACCTTTCTATGGGATTCGGAAATCCTTACGGAGATCCATGGAATGTGGAAATTGTAGGAAACTGGACGGAAAGATTGGCTAAAATGGGAGTAAAAATCCTTTCTCTTTCAGATACTGTTGGAAGTTCTACTCCAGATATTATCACTTATTTATTTTCGAATTTAATTAAAGAGTATCCAGAAATTGAATTTGGAGCTCATTTGCATACTACACAAGCTGCTTGGTTTGAAAAAGTAGATGCTGCATATAAAGCTGGTTGTTTACGATTTGATGGAGCAATCAAAGGTTATGGAGGATGTCCGATGGCGAAAGATGAACTAACTGGTAATATGCCAACTGAAAAAATGGTTTCATATTTTAACCAACAAAAAGCGGATACAAATTTAAAAGCTATGAGCTTTGAGAGTGCTTATAACGAGGCTCTTAAAATATTTCTATAACTAAAAAAACTTTATTAATGAAAAAATTACTTTACAAAGCATTCATCCTTGCAGCAGGATTAACAACTATGGTTTCTTGTTCTGATGATGATGAAAATGATGTAACTTCAAACCAATCATTCTTTCCATCTTCTGATAATTCAAATTATTGGAAATACAATTCTGTAATGGAAGATGTAGAACCTTCTACAGATTCACTTTATATCGCATCAGTAAATAATAATTACTATGATTTTGAAGTGAAAGATGTTTCTACAAATCTTTTCATGGGAATGCTTACACAAAATGATGTGAAAGTAGAAAATGGAAATTATTATTTAAAAGGAAATGTAAATGCTGGAGATGTTATTGGAAACATTCTTGATTTAGAAATTTCTTTAGACGATGCAAGATTTTTAAGTGAGACTGCTTCTGTAGAAGAAACTCTTTATGAGCAATCAGGACAAACAGAGCAAGAATTCTCTGGAATGACTCTTAAATCAGATTACGGAATTAAGTTTAAAAACGAAGAATTCCTTTCTTCTAAAAATATTAATGGAGTTACTTATAACAACATTATTAGAGTTAAAATGACTTTGAATTTAAAAATCTCTACACAATTATTAATTGAAATTGATCTTTTACCAGAACAAGATGTAATTACAGTAGATGCATATTATGCTGAGGGAATCGGACTTGTTGAATCTCAAACTACATTAAAATATGAGCTTGCAGATTTATCAGCTTTAGGTCTTAATTTAGATTTCCCAACTTCAATGGAACAATCTCAAAGCGAGACAATCATTGAATATCAAGTTTCGAACTAATCCAAATTAATATAACCATTAATTTAAAGCTATTTCTTTGATTAGAAATAGCTTTTTTGTTTTATATTTTTTCTACAATCTGATCTGCAATTGCTAAACATGAAGTTGCTGCAGGAGATGGTGCATTTAGTACATGAACATGATTCTTTTTAGTTTCTATTAAAAAATCATCTACCAATCCTCCCTCAGAATCTAAAGCTTGCGCTCTTACTCCTGCTCTACAATATCGAACATCATCCATGGTAAGTGTTGGCATCATTTTTTGCAATTCTTTCACGAAAAGTTTTTTAGAAAAAGCTCGTTTATATTCATCCAATCCTTTCCTCCAATGTGTTAAGAATATTTTCCAAGTTCCTTTATAAGTCAAAGCTTGCCAAGAATCTTTTAAATTAAAACTAGTCCTTTTATAACCTTCTCTCTTAAAAGTAAAAACAGCATTTGGTCCACATTCGATTGCTCCAGTTGTCATTTTTGTAAAATGCACTCCTAAAAAAGGAAACTGCGGATCAGGAACTGGATATACTAAACCTTTAATTTTATATCGAGCTTCAGGAACTAATTCGTAATAATCTCCTCTAAAACCAACAATTTGCATATTGATTTTCAAATCATCTTTTACAGCATTTCTATCTGAAAATAAGCCCGTACAAAAAATAACTTTGGAGGCTTCAAAATCTCCATTTGATGTTTGAATTAAAGAAGTATTTTCTTTTTCTAAAACGTTTTCAACTTTTGTTTCTAGATAAATTTTACTTTTTGATTGCATATTTTGAAGAAGAGCAACCATTTTTTCACACATTCCTACATAATCCACAATTCCAGCAGTTGGTACCCAAATTCCCTTGATAGCATCAATTAAAGGTTCTTTTTCTTTAATTTCTTCATTATTTACAAAACGAATTCCTGGTGTTCCATTTTCAACTCCTCTCTTGTAAATATTATCTAAAATTGGAATTTCTGATTCTTTTGTAGCAACAATAACTTTTCCACATATTTCATGTTTCACATTATATTTTTCTACAAAATCAACTAACTGATCTCTCCCATTTTTACAATTTAAAGCTTTATAGGAACCTGGTTTATAATAAATCCCTGAATGAATTACTCCTGAATTTCGACCTGTCTGATGCGCTCCAATTGTTTTTTCTTTTTCAAAAATAACAATGGATTTATTTGGGTATTTTTGTTGAAGTTTATACGCAGTTGCGACACCAACAATTCCTCCACCAATTATTGCAAAATCGTATGTATGATTACTCATATTCTAAATATTTGAGCAAACTTAATCAATTTTAAACAAAATAATATTCGCTTAATAATCAAAAATCATCCCTTCTTTATTCAACTCATATTGATACTTTTGAGCTCCACCAAAATCTTCAAAATATTTTTGTTGCTCCTTTTCAATTTCTAAAAAAGCTTGATACATCTGACTTGCAGCAATATCTTTATCCATTCTTCCAGTTCCTGTACAAAAACTTGTCATCGATATCTTATTTATTTTCGGATGTTTTTTTGCAGCAATCAAAGTTGCTTTCATCGCTAAATAAGCATTTACAGATGTTGCAATATTAAAACTCATCGGAACTCTCATAGAAGGCGCAGAAATCACATAAGGAATTTTTTCAAAATCTGTTTCAATAATCATTGTTTGACCAATTAATAATTCTCCTAAATCAGATTCTTTAATTCTTTTTCGCAATCTTTCTTCAACATGCCATCCAATATATTTTGAAATAGCCAAATCGACTCCTCCATCCATAAAACCAAAAGAATTTGCCGGGCTAACAATGGCATCTACGTCATATTTTGTAATGTCATCTTCAATAATTTGAACATTTGCTTCCTCAGAAAAATACCTTTTCCAAGCCTCTACCATTTCGGTATCGATACTTATTAATAAATATTCCATAAAATTTTTATTTAAAAAAAATCTCAAAGAAATACGATGACTTCTTTGAGATTTATAAAGATTAATTTTGTTTATATCTTAACTTCCAGATCCTCCACCATCAGATCCTCCAGAAGAACCTCCGTCACCGCTTCCACTTCCATCGCTTCCACTTCCGCTATCACTTCCTCCGTCTGTTGGTTGATCAGCTGGTTCAGAACTAGTACTTCCTTCTTCTGTTTGTTGCTCTGTTTGTCCTTCTCTTTCTTGTTTACTCTTCTCGCTTTCTCTGTCTTTTTCTGGCTTACCATACTTTCCTTTTTCATCTTTTCCATTGGAAACTTTATTCCAAATTTTAATTTTATCATCTGGAGTTAAACCTGAAAGAATTTCTACATTAATACCATCAGAAAGACCAAGTTTCACATCTTTTCTAGTAAATTCTTGATTTCCTGTTTCAACTTCTACATATGGTTGATCAGTTTTATTATCAAAAAGTAAGACAGCTTCTTTTATAGCCAATACACTATCTCTTTTTGCAAGAATAATATCTGCATTTGCACTATATCCTGCACGAATAAAGTTTTTATTATCCAAAGTCATGTTTGCTTTGATAATAAACTGTACTGCTCCACCTTCTTTACTTCCTTGTGGCGCGATAAAGTTTAGCTCAGCAGGAAACTTTTTGTTTGGAATTGCTCCAATAGAAACTTCTAATTTCGTTCCGTCTTTTAAAGCTCCAACTTCAGATTCATCTACTTTCCCTTCGAAAATCATTTTGTTCAAATCAGCAATGGTTGCAATCGTAGTACCTGCATTAAATGAGTTACTCTCAATTACCTGATTCCCTACTTTTACCGGAATTGTAAGAATTGTTCCTGAAATTTGCGCTGTAATATTCGTATTTGCCAAACGTTTTAAATCATTAGAATAACCTCTTTTGATTACTTCCAAATTAGATTCAGCATTTACTAAAGCTTGCTTAGCTGTATTATAAGATAACTCAGCACTTTCAAAATCTTGTTTAGAAATCACTCCTTTTTCATAAAGGTTTTTGTTTCTGTTATAAAGAATTTGTTGGTTTTGGAATTCAATTCTTGCATTTTTCACACTTCCATTTGCACTGTTCAAATTGGAAATATTTGGCACCACTCGAACAGTTGCAATCAAGTCTCCTCGTTTTACAATTTGTCCTTCTTCCGCATGAATTTTTTCAATAATTCCTGGAATTTGTGGTTTAATTTCAATTTTTTCTAAAGGAATAATACTACCTGTAGCCACTGTTTTCTTTACAATGTTTGTATAAAATGGCTTTTCCGTACTATATACTGTAGGCGATTTACTATTATTTCTTGCGAACATTACAAGCACTGCAATAAAAGCAATTAAAATAATACCTATAATTATTTTTCTCCTCATTTATAAATTATTTTTCAATCTTAAAAACTATTCTTCTCTTAATGCGTCAATTGGTTTAATAATAATTGCACGATGTGCAGGAATCAATCCGATTAAAGATCCCATTAAAATTAAAGTACCTAAAGCTGCTAAAACTATTGGAATACTCACTGAAGCATTTACCAATATTGGTTCTGGCGAATTTTCTGAAAAAGCATTTATTAAATATAAAATAAACCCTCCGAAAATAATCCCTAAAACACCGGCGAACAATGTCAAGGTGACGGATTCTAGAATTATCTGCATTTTAATTTCTAGAGGTTTCGCACCCAATGCTCTTCGAACTCCAATTTCTTTCGTTCTTTCTTTTACTGTAATTAATAATATATTTCCAATTGCAAAAACTCCTGCTATTAAAGTAGAAATTCCTACAAATATTGTCAAAAACTGCATCCCAGATAAAAAACCTGTCAACTTCTTGAATAACTCTCCAAAGTTAAAACTCCCTAGAGCTCTTGTATCTTCTGGATTAATATTATGAGCTATTTTTAATAAAGTTTTCGCCTGATTTTCAACATCATTAATATTGTAGCCGGAATTAGCTGTAATCATCATCCAACTAATATCTTCTCCTTTATTATAAATTTCTTGAAATGTAGTAAATGGAATATTAATATCATCTGAAGGTCCATTTCTTCCATTTTTATTTAAACCTACAATCTTAAAATTAATATCATTTATACTTATATATCTTCCGATCACATATTCTCCTTCATTAAAAAGTTGGCGATATACATCTACAGAAATCACACACACTTTTCTTTTTTCTTCAACATCCAAATGATCTATAAATCTACCAAAAACTAAATTTTGCTTCTGTACTTCAGCTAAGAAAGGATAATCTCCACTGATACCAAAACTTACTTTTCTAGTTTTGTACTTCACTGTACTTGTTGTTTGGTTTCTTGGAACTACATATTCAACTCCTTCTACTCCATTTCTTATAATTTCTACATCTTTTAAATTCAATGTAATTGGTCTTCCTTTTTGAAAACCTTTAAATGGTTTACTAGTTGTTTGCGCCCAAATAAAAACACTATTTGTTGCGAAATCTCCAAGCTCTTGATCAAACTTATTTTTAAGACCACGAGCAGCTCCAAGTAGTGAAACTAATAAGAAAACTCCCCAAAAAACTCCAAGCATCGTCACAGCTGTACGAAATTTATTTTTTCGTAAAACCTCTGAAATTTCTTGCCAAGTATCTTTATCAAATATATTTTTTAACATAATTAATCGTGTCTTAATGCTACAATAGGTTTAATCTTCGCTGCTTTTCTTGCTGGTAAATATCCTGCAAAAACTCCTGCTATCACTAAAACAATCGTTGCAGCAAAAATGGTTGTATTATCTACACTTGGATTTTTAATAAAATATTCCTCTAATGGTTTTCGCATCCATCGGACGATAAACATTCCTAAAACCAAACCTATATATCCAGAAATTGCGGTAATAAAAAATGCTTCAAAAAGTACCATTCCGATAATTGATCTCGGTGTAGCTCCTAATGCTTTTCTAATACCAAATTCTTTTGTTCTTTCTTTTACAATATAAACCATGATATTACTAATACCAACAATACCAGCAATCAAAGTACCTGATCCGATAAAAATAACTACAAAAACAAGTGTTCCATAAACTTGATTACTCGCCTTTGCATCTTCCGCAAAATTTTGAACAAAAATCGCAGACTGATCATTTGGTGCTGCTTTTAATCTTTCTCTTAACTTATTTCCTAATTCTGTCCCGAAGTCAATTGCTTCGTTATACGTCATATTTAAATTATAAGTCAAGTTAATTCTATCAATATCTTGATTATTTCCATAAAGCTTTTGTGCTGTAGTAATTGGCATATAAATGATTCGCTTGTCACGATCTCCACCATCACTATCATAAACACCAACTACCTTATACATGATATTGTCTAAATTAAGATATTTTCCAACCGGATTTACACCTTTAGGAAACAAATCATCACGAACTAAATTACCTATTACAATAGATTTTGTATTGTTTTCAATATCTAATTCGTTGATATATCTTCCATTAATAATATGTACAATTTCAATAAATTGTTCTTGAGGATGCACTGCTCTTAAGCTATACGAGCTTGTTTCACGTTCATAAGTAGCTTGTACATTTTTGTTTACAACTGCAGTTGCATATTGAATTTGATTCTTATAAGATTTTGTAATAAAATTAAAATCTTTAGTTTCCATCTGAACTTCACGTCCAATTGGTAAACCTTTATAAGATCTAGAAGTAGAACCTGGAAAAATATAGATCGCATTTTCTGCATTATCTCTAAAAGCAGAAGAAAAACTGTTTTTCAGACCATTACCCATTGCAAGTAAAATAGTAAATAACAGTATGGCAAATGTAATGGTAAAACCAGACAAAAATGTTCTAAGTTTATTTTTCCTAATGGTTTGAAAAATTTCGTTCCAACGATCTATATCAAACATCTTAATTTACTTTTTGGTTTGTTTTTTCATCACTTGTAATTATTCCATCTTTCAATCGAACAATTCTATGTGTCATTTCTGCAATATCTTCCTCGTGTGTAATTACGACAATCGTCATTCCTTCCTTATTAATATCTCCAAGAATTTCCATTACCGTATCTGATGTAGCAGAATCTAAGGCTCCTGTTGGCTCATCTGCCAAAATCACTTTTGGTTCTGTCACCAGAGCTCTTGCAATTGCCACACGTTGTTTTTGCCCTCCAGACAACTCATTTGGTAAGTGGTTTGCCCATTCTTTTAATCCAACTTTCTCTAAATATTCCAAAGCTTTTTCGTGTCTTTCTTTTCTACCTAATCCTTTATAATAAAGTGGTAGAGCAACATTTTCGACTGCTGTTTTATAAGATATTAAGTTAAAGGATTGAAAAACAAATCCCAAAAATTTATTACGTAAAATTGCAGCTTTTCTTTCATCTAAATCATGAATCAACTGTCCGTTTAAATAATATTCTCCTTCATCATGAACATCTAACAAACCTAAAATATTAAGTAAAGTTGATTTTCCGGAACCTGAAGACCCCATGATTGAAACAAATTCTCCTTCCTTGACTTCTAAGTCAATCCCTTTTAAAACATGTAAAAAATCTTTCCCTATAGGATAAGATTTATGCAATTTTTTTATTGTAATCATATATTCTGTATTTTTGCATAAAAATATTAAACAATAGTAATTTGTAATTCAATCACGCCATAAGACGCACGAATTACAATTTTGTAACAGTAAATATGAAAAAAATTGACGATAAATCTGTGATTTTTTTTGATGGGGTCTGCAATCTTTGCAATAACTCTGTTATTTTCATAATCAAACGTGATCCTAAAAATCACTTTTTATTCGCTCCTTTGCAATCCGAAGAGAGCAAAAAACTGTTACAACAACATAAATATACGGTTTCTGAACTAAACACGATTCTTTTATTGGAAAAAAACAAGGTTTATACAAAATCTTCCGCAGCTCTTAGAATTGCTAAAAAACTGAAAGGTTTATGGTTTCTGATGGCTATTTTTCTGATTATTCCAAAACCAATTCGTGATATTGTTTATGATTTTATCGCAAAAAATAGATATAAATGGTTCGGAAAAAAAGAAAGTTGTATGATTCCAACTCCTGAAACAAAGGCGAAATTTTTGTTTTAATTAATCTTTTATTTTAAGTAGTTTCATTTTCTGATATTTGAGCACCGGTTCCATACAATACAAGACCTAGTTGAACCTTGATTTTTTCGCAAAAAATTTTTCCTCTAATAATTGCAGTACTTCTTAAATCTAAAACACCTTTTTTCATTTTAATATTTCCTTCTATTTTTCCAAAAATAATTGGTACAGAATCATTTTCTGCAATCAATTCACCTTTTAATTCTCCTCTATGAACAAAATAACAATTTGGTTTAACTGTAATAGTTCCTTTATGAATTCCTGTAAAAACAACATTTTCACTGATTACAACATTCTTCGTAGGAAATATTTTTATTTCTTTAAAATTCAAAGACTTTTTATTCCACTTAAATTTCACTTTTTCAAAAAAGTTAAAACCTTCTAAATCCATATCAATTCTTTTTATATTTTTCAAAATAATGTATTTTCGAGCAAAAATTAAGAACTCGTTTAAACTTTTTTGCCAAAACTAGGAGTTTCATCTGATGTTTATTGATGGTGAAGAGAAAAATTTTCAGCATAGCCTTAGCTATGGTTAAAGTTTTTCACAAGTCAACAATGAACATGCTTGAAACGAATTTTGAGTCAAAAAGTTTAAACGAGTTCTAAAATAAAAAACTATGAAAAAATTTACAAAAGCAATCTTTATTTCACTTCTAATCATACCTCTAACAGTTATAACACAAATTGGAGGAATCCTTTTTCTTATTTCTCTACTTGTTTCAAAAATGATTAAAAAGAATTTTAGGTTTAAGAAAAGTATTGTTTTTGTTGCTCTTTATTTAATTTTCACCTTTTTTATTATTCCATTTGTTGCGCCAATTTTTGGTAGAGAAAAGATAATTTCTAATAAAAAAATTGCTCCAACGAATTATATGACAATTCTTTTAAATCGAAATTATGTAAGACCAGAATTGAATAAAGTTTTAGAAAAAACTGCAAAATGTATTCAAAAAGAACCTTTTAAAATAAATTATTTGGATGCTAATTTTCCTTTCTTAAAAGGATTCCCACTTCTTCCCCATTTGAGTCATAATGATGGAAAAAAAATCGATATTAGTTTTGTTTATGAAAGTAAGGATGGAAAAATCACCAATCAGCAGAAATCAATCAGCGGATATGGAGATTTTGAAAACCCAAAAAAACATGAATTTGACCAAACGAATTATTGTAAATCAAAAGGGTTTTATCAATATGATTTCACAAAATATGCAACTTTTGGAAAAATTAATTCTGATTTAAAATTTTCAGAAAAAGGCACTAAAAAACTAATTCAATGTTTTCTAAAAAATAAAAATGTTGGAAAAATATTCTTAGAACCACATCTAAAAAATCGACTTAAACTTTCAAGTTCTAGAATTCGATTTCATGGTTGTAGAACAGTGAGGCATGATGATCATATTCATGTACAACTAAAATAATTTAAATTTTCACCTGAAAAATTACTGTTTTATTTCCACCAGTATTTGAGTCAATTACATTCAAAATAATCTCATTATTATTGTTACAAGAAATAAAACCAGAATCGTTGAAAATAAAATTATTTTCGGTTAAAAAATCTAAAATTCCCTCAGAAATATCTTTGTTTTGAAACCATACAATTGGTGTTTCTTTGTGTTCATAGTTTTTCCAATAACCAACAATCAAATCGTTATTGTTTATTTTTCTTGGATAAAAGAAATCCGTCGTACCAACATATTTTTCAATTGGTAATAAAATTAAATTTCCATTGGAATAAACCCAAGGCGAACGAATTCCATTTGGCAAGGTTACATTTCCGATAATTTCACCCAAATCATTAAAACGTGTCGGAATATAATTTGCAGGAATTTCATCCACTTTTTCATACATATCTCGATTCCAAATATAAATTCCCAGATTTGTTTCTACCAAAACATCTCCACTTTGATTGATGTCATGCGCAATTCTGTAAGTTGTATTCGGAATTTCAATTTTTTCATACTCTAAACCGTTCCAAACATAAGAATTTGGAGAATCTCCAGGATCATTTGTTGTTATCGGGATTTTATTTTGATTATTAATTCCATTTGGACTAAACAGATTAAAATTTACTTCTTCTGGAATATTTGGCAGCTCAATTCGGTCTCCATTTGACTCATATTCATACAAACCAACACCATTTCCATTGAAACCTGCACTTAAATCATTTTCATTCAAAGAAACTACATATTCCCACTCCGATTTTATATAATAATCACCTGAGTTTTTATAAATAATTCCATTCGGATTTCCTCCTCCTCCAGTCAATCCTACAGAAGTTTTATTATTATTTAAATCAAAAGGAAAGAAAAACACATCCAAAACTTCCATATTTTGCATTGAAACTGTATTTTCAACTTCCAATTCTTCTTCCTGAATATTTGTTGTATTTACATCATCATCTTTCGCACAAGTGATAAAAAACAAACTCAACATCGAAACCAAAAAAACTCTCATAACCAACTACTTAAAGTTTTATTTATATCAAATATTATACAAATTAAAGTTCTATTTTTAGTATTTAAAGCTAATTATCAACTAATTAACAAGAATTTATCAATATGGATACGAATGAATTATTTCTGTATGTTGAAAAATTTAAACAAAAAACCTTTACCAAAAAAGATTGGACACATGAAGCGCATTTGGTAATTGGTGTTTGGTATTGTTTTCATTTGCCAAAAGAAAAAGTTTTTCCTTTTCTTAAAGAAAATATTTCAGCTTTAAATGAGAAAATAGGTGTTGAAAACTCAGATTCTAGCGGATATCATGAAACGATTACTTTGTTCTGGATTTGGGTAATTCAAGAATTTATTAAACAAAATCCAAAACAGAATATTCTAAATATTTTAACGATTTTTCTGAAAAGTAATTATTCAAAACAAGGTTTTATACTCGAATTTTACAGTAAAGAATTATTAAAAGCAACTACTGCAAGAAAACACTTTATTAAACCAGATTTAAAACCAATAAAAAAACTTTAATTTTTTTGATTTTTTGTCACAAGTCTGTTTTTGAAATGTCTTTTGGTTGTAAATATTTGTAAGATAATTTTAAGATTTCTAAAATGATTTTTAACAATACTTTTAGAAAGCATTAATATTTTCTTAAATAAATTCGCCTTTGAAACCATACCACTAAAATACAGAACTAACTAAGATGACGAAAAAGAAAATTTCTTTCGTTTTTTTGTTTTTCCTTACTTTTTTAACATTTGGACAAACAAAACAACTTTTTACAAAAAAAGTAGACGAAGCCCCTAAAATTGACGGTTATATTGACGATCCTGTTTGGAGCGAAGTTGGTGCCGCAACAGATTTCGTAATGTTGAGGCCAACAAATGGAGCCAAAGAACCTGAAGATTTTAAAACCATTGTAAAAGTTGTTTATGATGATGAAGGAATTTACTTTGCTGCGGAAATGTTTGACCCAGAACCAGAGAAAATTCCGATGGAATTTACCACCAGAGATCGTTTTGGACAATCCGATTTTATAGGGATTGTGATCAATCCAATTAATGATAAACAAAACGATACACAGTTTTATATAATGAGTACTGGAACACAAGCGGATGCAAAAGCAACTGTTTCAAATGGAGAAGATTATTCTTGGAATGCTGTATGGACAAGTAAAGTTCGTATGACAGATACAGGATGGGTCTGCGAGGTTAAAATTCCTTATGATGCTCTTCGTTTTAAAAATGAAAAAGAACAAATTTGGGGAATTAATTTTCATAGAAGAATTCAAAGAAAAAAACATCAATATTCTTGGAATTTCATCGATTTATCGATTGGAAACATCCAACAATATGCTGGAGAGTTAAGAGGAATTCATGATATCAAACCTCCTACTCGATTAAGCTTATTCCCTTATGCTTCGGGAGTAATTCAGACAGAAGATAAAGAAACTACAAAAGATTTGAATATTGGAATGGATATCAAATATGGAGTTACGGAAAATTTCACTATTGACGCTACTTTGATTCCAGATTTTAGTCAAACTGCTTTTGATAATATTGTTTTAAACCTTGGTCCTTTTGAGCAAAGATTTGCAGAAAGACGTCAGTTTTTTATCGAAGGAATTGAGCTTTTTACGAAAGGTGGATTATTTTATTCTAGAAGAATTGGAGGAACACCAATTTATAAATATGATGTAAACATCAATGATGAAGTTGATGAAGAAATTACAGAAAACCCTGATAAAGCAAATTTAATCAATGCTGTAAAATTCTCAGGAAGAACTAAAAAAGGATTAGGAATTGGTGTTTTAAATGCTTTAACAAAAAGAACTTACGCCAAAGTTCACAATCCAAATACTGGGACTTCAAGAGAAGAATTAACTTCTCCATTGACAAATTATAGCATGATTGTTTTAGATCAACAATACGGAAATAATTCTTCAATAACTTTTGTAAACTCAAATACTTTAAGAGAAAACGGACACAGAAAAGCAAATGTTTCTGCATTACTTTGGGATCTTGCAAACAAGAAAAATACGTTTAAAGTTGATGGAAATTTAAAAACTAGTTTGATTTTTGAAAATGATGAAACAAAACAAGGAATTTCTTCAAACTTAGGAATTCGTAAAACTAGCGGACATTATAGATATGGAGCTTTTGTAAATTATATTGATGAAAAATTTGATAATAATGATTTAGGATTCCAAAGAATCAATAACTATATCGAATATGGATTTAATGCTTCTTATAGAATTTTTAAACCTACAAAAACTTTCAATTCTTTCTACACTGGATTTTGGGGAGGTTTTGAATATCTAAAAAAACCATACACATATACAGGAAACTATTTAGGTTGGAACTTTAATGCTTCTACTAAAAAAGAACATGCTTTTGGAGGGAATATTAATGCTAATATTGGAAAACAAAAAGATTATTATGAACCAAGAAAAGATGGAAGATATTTCTTAAGAAATCCTAGAGTAAACGGAAACATCTGGATCTCTTCTGATTATAGAAGAAGACTTGCTTTGGACTTAAATGCATTTTATGGAGGAAGAATTAATTTTGGAAACCTTCATTGGTACGGATATCGTTTAGGACCAAGATTTCGTGTAAATAATAAGATGACTCTTGTTTATAGTTTCAATTATGAAAGAGAATTTAACGATAAAGGTTGGGTAGACTCACAAGATGATGCGATTATTTTTGGAAACAGAGATAGAAAACAAATCGTGAATTCACTTTCGACAAATTATAATTTCAACACGAAATCTGCTGTTTCAATTTCATTCCGTCATTATTGGTCTCAAGTTGGATATGATTCTTTCTTTGATTTACAAAACGATGGAACTTTAGAACCAACAGATTATGATATTACAGATAATAATCCGGATGTAAATTTCAATTCATGGAACTTAGAATTAAGCTATAAATGGGAATTTGCTCCTGGAAGTTTAATCACTGCTTTTTATCGTAATACGATTAATAACAGTGATGATATGTCGAAATTAAGTTTCTCGAAAAATATTGACAACTTATTTGATAACCCATTAAACCAAACATTCTCGCTTAGAGTTGTACACTTTATTGATTATAGCACAATCAAGAGAATTATCTAAAACGAAATATTATAAAACAACAAAGCCTCCTAAAAAGGAGGCTTTTCTATTTAAAGGTTAAACCATATTTTAATTTGTAACTCTTATCATACAAGCAGATAATTCTGGCTTGTTGGATGTATATTCTTGTAACCATATTTTAAGCTCATTTACTTCATATGGTAACAATCTTATCATAGCTTTTTCTAATTCTTTGCAAAAGAGTTCCGAACTAAAACTCACTTTCTTTAGTACCGTCTTAGTATATTCAAACATTGCTCTTGCCATTTGGTATCTTTATTTAAAGGTTATTCAATTTTTACAACGCTGAAATTAACAAAATATTGTTAACTATGCAAAAATTATGTTATTATTTTTTTCTTATTTAAATAATATAAAGTTAAAAAACATTTATATCAATTTATATTCATTACAAATAACATATTTTTAACATGTTTTAGCAAATCTTTAACCTTTTCGTATTCAAAAATTAGTTATTAAAATTAACAAAATTCCATCTATTTAGATTCAATATTTTTAATCAAATAATTTCCAAAATATTAAGCTCACTTCATCTTGAGACATAATTTCTGCTTTTCGCTTTTTTCTAATTTTTATTAAAAATAACCTTTAGTTAAAATTCAAAAAAGAACTTTTCGAAAGTAAAAATAAGTTAAATCAAGATTTTTTTGAAACTAAAAATAAAAGGAATTAACAATTCTACAAGAATTCTAAATATCGATTTTTAGTAATTTAAAAGATATGAAAATCGACAAATCAATATATCCGTATATTTTAAAAGAAATTGTATGGCCAAGAAGAAGTTTAGTTTTTTTTGGAATGCTATTGATTATTATCGGAAAATTAGCTGCACTTGTAACGCCTTGGGCAAGTAAACGATTATTAGATGATGTTTTTCCTGAAAAAAATCAACATTTATTGACCGAATTAATCATTTATGTAATCATTGCTGTTTTGATTCAATCTATTACTTCATTTCTTCTAACAAGATTATTAAGCGTCGAAGCACAATGCATGATTACCAATATGCGAATTAAAGTGCAAAAACGAGTTTTATCTCAACCTTCCAAATTCTTTGATAAGCACTCTTCTGGAGAATTGGTTTCAAGAATTATGACCGATGTTGCAGGAATCAAAAATATTGTAGGAACTGGCTTGGTTCAGCTTGCTGGAGGATTTGTAACTGCAATTTTTTCTATTGCTATTTTACTGACCATAAGTGTAAAATTGACTTTATACTCTCTGATTCCTTTGGTTCTGTTTGTTTATTTGACTCTAAAAGGTTATAAAATCATTCATCCTTTCTATATTGATAAAAGTAAAATTTTGGCTAGTATTTCTTCTCGTTTGGTAGAATCTATCAATGGAATTCGTGTGATTAAAAGTTATAATACTGAAGAACATGAATTAAAAGTTTTTGAAAAGGGTGCAATGCGACTTTTTGAAAATATTAAAAAAACTTTGACAGCATCAGCTCTTGTAACAAGTTCTGGAAGTTTGTTAATGGGAATTGCAACTGTTTTCATTTTTGGTGTTGGAGGAAGTATGGTAATCAAAGGCGGAATCACGCTAGGAGATTTCGTTTCTTTTTCGCTTTATCTAAGTTTTATGATTTCTCCGATTATTCAAATGAGTACGATTGGAACTAAAATGACAGAAGCACTTGCTGGACTTATCAGAACGAGAGAATTTTTACAAAAAAAATCTGAGCAAGAAGATGAAGAAAGAACAATGAATCTTCCTGAAATTCAAGGAAATTTTGAGATTAAGAATATTAATTTTTCTTATATCAAAAACATCCCAATTCTGAAAAATATCAATTTTTCTGTTCCTCAAGGAAGCGTTACAGCTTTTGTGGGTCCTTCGGGTTCTGGAAAATCTACTTTGGTAAATTTAATTGCTACTTTCAACAAAATTCAGACTGGAGACATTATTCTAGATCATAAATATCATTTGAACAAAATTCATTTAAATAATTATCGAAAAAACCTTGGAGTGGTACTTCAAGATGATTTTTTATTCGATGGAACTATTTCAGAAAACATTCTTTATTCTAAACCAGAAGCTTCCTTTTTAGAACTTCAAAATGCTGTAAAAAGTGCTTTTGTAGACGAATTTACAGATCGTTTTAAATATGGATTGGATACTGTAATTGGACAAAATGGAATGAAATTATCGGGAGGTCAGAAACAACGAATTTCTATCGCAAGAGCTATTTTAAAAAATCCGAAAATTCTAATTCTAGACGAAGCTACTTCTAATTTAGATGTGAAAAGTGAAAATTTTATCAAGAAAAGTCTTGAAAACTTAATGAAAAATAAAACAACTTTTATCATTGCTCACCGTCTTACTACTATTGAAAAAGCAGATCAGATTTTGTTTATCGAGGATGGAGAAATTAAAGAAAGAGGTACACACGAAGAATTAATTGCTAAAAAAGGAAAGTATTATCAGATGTATAATTTTCAGAGTCGAATGTAAAATATTTATTTTAAAAAGAATTGTATTATATTCCATTTCTTAAATATCTATTTCTCTTAAATGAAAAATATAATTAAAAAATACATTGCTCACTATAATTCAGAAAACTATAATTCTGAAATTCTAAATTCTTATAATCAATATATCATTAAAACTTGTAATACTGAAGATATTTATCCAATTTTAGATTTATTTAAAAAAGAAAATAACCATTACACGGCTTTTTCATAAAAAAAGAGTGATTCCAAAAAAATGATATTTTTGTTTCGCCAAAAATCAAAATACATCATGAAATCACTCAAAAAAACGAAATTAAAAGATACTATGAAGAATTGC
>NZ_JADOTV010000022.1 GCF_015767245.1 Aureivirga sp. CE67 | reverse complement strand
ATTTACTACAAAGATCAAAAGAAAAATTGAATTTTAAGCAAATAAGAACAAAGTTAGCTTATAATAAAGATGAGTTGAATAAGATTTTTAAATCAAATTTATTTTTATGAAAAAGCCGTGTAATAGTATTAAGATTGAAGGGATTCCAAAAAATAAAATAACTCCAGAAAAATTAGTTGAATTATTTGGAGAACCTTATAGTATTTGTAATATAAAATCGGAGATAGATGATCAATATTACAGAACTTATACTTACTCTCCAAGTGGGATTGAGTTTACTTTTGGTGAACATAAAGGTAAATGGTCAATTTATGATTTTAATCTTGCTGATAGCTCTAAAGCTTTATTAAGTTTAGATGGTTTTGAAATAAGACCTGGTCATACATTAATGAAAGAAGTTTTGAAGAGATTTAAGCTTGAAGAAAACAAGAAAAACAAACATTGGATTTTATATTTAAGAAATGGTGAATCAATTTATGACTCTTATATTATATTTGGAGAGAATTCAATGGGAGAAGTCATAGTTCATTATTTTGTATATGATTGTTAATTTATAATGAATAAAGAAGAATAAGTATATGTTAAGACTTGTTTCTTAACAAAAAAAATAGGCTATTTCAAAAGTGAGATAGCCTGTTTTTTTAACTTATTTTTGATCTATACTAAGCTTCTCATTCCCTTCCTCAAAGGAAAACCAAGTAATTTTCTTATTCAGAATCACCTCATAAATAAATAGACTATAAACAAAAGCATATTCGATTCCGATTAGCCAAAAGTTCTCTTGATATACATTATTGGAATAAGCAATGTAACTCAACATTATCATAAAACTCCAAACAAGCGGAAATTTATAATTTGTAAATACACTTAAAACAAGTGGAACCGCAATATACCAAGGATGAATTACAGAACCGATGAAATAATAACTACAAATAGCAATTATCATCGACTGAAAAAGAATAATATGTTTTTCGTTTTTTCTTAAAAAAGTCAATAAAAGAACAAGTGTAAGAATCACAAAAGGAGTGATTTTTCCAACAGATTGAATAATATTATAACCAACTTGATTGTATCCAATTTCTCGAATGATATAATAAATACTTGCGTTAAATTCGAAATTTTGGAAATACAAATGAATACTTCTCATGAAATTATCATACAATTCTGTACTCATAAATGGTAAGAAAAGTACCACACTTGTTAATCCAACAATACAATAGAAAAAGAAACTTTTTTTGAATTTTAATTTTCTAAAGAATATTGGTAAAAATAAAAGTGGAATCAATTTTACAGAAACCGAAAGTGCGAAAACCACCGCAGAAAGTTGCCATTTGTTTTTAAATAATAAATAAAGTGACCAAACTAAAAAGAACAACATGACACCTTCAAAATGTAAATTTCCTGTCATCTCAATGATGATAAAAGGATTTAAAACATATAGAAAAATATTTTTTGGTGATAAATTAAAACGTTCTAGAAGTTTTTTTCCAAAATATAAAGTTCCAAGATCTGCAAGAATAATAAGAATTCGCATCACAATAGTACTTCCCAATAAATTCTCAGAGAAGAAAATCGAAGGAATAAAAAATGCAAACTGGTTCACTGGCGGATAACAAGTATAATGACTTCCATTCATACTTCCCATTCCTGTATAAAGTTGCGAACCTTCCACAATCAAATCTGGATTATTTTCTGGTAAAATCAAATACGGATTCCATCCATTGTAAATCATTCTTCCATCCCAAATAAAACGATAAAAATCATTCGAAAGATTCGGAATTACTGGTAAAAATACCAATCGAAAAATAATCGCTAAAAAGACTAAAGTTTTGAAATCTAATTTTTGTTTCATCAAAACTAAAAATCCTAAAAAAGCTACAGAATACAATCCGATTACTTGTAAGAAATCTTCTCTGACTGTGAAATAAGCCAGAGAAATATATGCGAGTAAAGAAAACAATATCGCAAAAATGCTGGGGTTGTTTAATTTTAAGTTTTGGATCATAAATGTTTAAGATATTTCCAATTCCCCTCTCAAGAGGGGCTAGGGGTGTGTTTTATTTCAGTTTAAGAATTTCGCTGGTGCGAGTTTGTTACTCGTATCTCGTAAATAATTCAGAACAAAAATCTTAAGATGCTGTTCGTAAAGAATTCACAAACACAAATCCAAAACCTAAAAATGACATTAAATAAAATGGTAAAAGACCAAAATCCATCAATTTAAATGCACTGAAAATTCCGAATAAGAAATACAACATTAAAAGCCCTTCGATAATTACTGAAAAAGATAATTTTTTTCTTAAATATTTATTCCCTCTCCAAGAATCTTTAATCGAATTAACGTTGAACTTTGGCGTACGAATAAATGCACTTTTCTTTCCTAAATGTCCTTCTAATACTGCTATCGAATTATGAAAAGAAAAACCGATTGCAACTGAGAAAAACGTGAAGAAATGTCCAACATATTTACAGAAATTCTTGATTCCACCACCATTTACTTTTTTGAAAGTAAACCAATAAGAAACAAAGAACAAAACAGTACTTAAAATAAAGAAACTAGTTGCTAAAAAGTAAGGTTTATATTCTGGACTCGAACTTTTGATGTACAACATCGGAATACTCAATAATCCAACGATGAAAACATTCACAAACATCGAACTATTTAATAAATGTAGAATTCCATGAATTTTAGTTTTTAAAGGAGTTTTCTTTGAAGCTAAAACTTTCCATTTCATTTTCTTGAAATTTTCAGCTCCTCCTTTGTTCCATCTAAATTGTTGCGATTTTGCAGCACTGATCACCATTGGTAATTCTGCTGGAGAAACTACATTTTCTAAGAATTTAAATTTCCATCCTTTTAATTGTGCTCTATAACTCAAATCTAAATCTTCTGTCAAAGTATCTCCTTCCCAGTTTCCAGCATCTAGAATACAAGTTTTTCTCCAAACTCCCGCAGTTCCATTGAAATTGATGAAATGTCCACCAATATTTCTTCCAACTTGTTCTAAAGTAAAATGAGCATCCAAAGCAAAAGCTTGAATCTTCGTTAGTGTAGAATAATTTCTATTTAAATGTCCCCAACGAGTTTGAACCACACCAATTTTTTCATCTTTAAAAAATGGAATTGTCTGATATAAGAAATCGTCTTCTGGTAAAAAATCTGCATCAAAAATCGCAATATATTCTCCTTTTGCTATTTCTAATCCTTCCTTCAAAGCTCCAGCCTTAAAACCAGAACGATCTATTCTTCGAATATGAGAAATATCAAATCCCATATTTTTTAATTCCTCAATTTTTTTCGCAGTAATTTCAACAGATTCATCTGTAGAATCATCCAAAACCTGAATTTCCAATTTATCTTTCGGATATTTTATCGTTGCAATTTTATCCAATAATCTTTCCACAACATATAATTCATTGAAAAGAGGTAATTGAATCGTAACAACTGGAATTTCCGCAGCATTGTTGAAATCGAACTTCGGACTAGCATCTTTTTTTCTCTTTGATTTTAAATAGTTGAACAATAAATTCAACTGCATTAAACTATAAGCAAAAATTAAAAAAAGAGAAACACTGTAAATTAAAATAACAACAATTTCCATCTATCGAATACTGTATTTAAAAATTAGCATAATAATCTTATAACCTGCCATGATTGTTCCTTTGACAGTTCCTGAAACCTTCGAAACTCCAATTCGTTTTCTATACTTCATCGGAATTTCGCAATAAGTAAATTTTTGTTTTAAAGCTTTGATCTGCATTTCTACAGTCCAACCATAGGTTTTGTCCTGCATATTTATTGCCAAAAGCTTATCATATTTTATCGCTCTAAAAGGACCTAAATCTGTAAATTTTGCTCCATAAATCCATTTCATCAAAGTAGTTGCCAACCAATTTCCGAAAACTTGCTGTGGAGTCATCGCACCTTTTTCTCTAAAAGCAGCACTTCTTGCTCCAATCACCATATCGATGTTTTCTTTCTCAATCGGCTCAATTAATTCCAACAATTGCTCCGGATAATCCGAATAATCCCCATCCAAAAACACAATAATATCTGGTTTTTCTTCTTGGTTTGCTACATGTTCCATCCCTTTCAGACAAGCATAACCATACCCTTTTCTATTTTCTCTCAGTACAGTTGCACCAGCATTTCTGGCATTAATCTCTGTTGCATCAGACGAATTATTGTTCACAACAATCACTTCTTCCACAATATCTGGAATGTCATTTACAACATTAGCAATCGAATCTCCTTCATTATATGCAGGAATTATTACTTTAATTTTGGTCATTTTAAATCGGATAAATTATTTTCTTTTCGGAAGCTACTATAGCTTGTCCATTCGTTCACCTTTTTGTCGTTAACATACTTCTCAGCTTTCACTAATTTTTCATTTTCATAAACTAAGCAGTAGCCATTCGACTTATCCTCTACAAATTGACACTTTTTCTTAACTTCTCCAAGCGAATTGTAAAAAACCCACCATTTTGATTTTAAGCCATTTAAATAACGACCTTCTTCTTTTTTTTCTTTATTCGGGTAAAAGAAAACCCAATATTTTATTCGAGCATTTTTTTCATAAAAACCTTCTTCCTTCACATTTCCATTATCAAAATAAAAAAGCCAATACTTGTTTCGTTTCCCAAACTCATATCTACCTTCTTCCTTCAATTTCCCGTTCTGATAATAACATTTCCAATACTTATTTTTCAAATCATCCGTATAAAAACCTTCCTCTTTCATGTTTCCATTTTCAAAATAGCATTTCCAATAATTTTCCTTCAGATTGTTTTTATAATGCCCTTCTTCCTTTAGTTTTCCATTCGAATAATAAAATTTCCAATACTTAATCTTCGCATCACCTTTCGTCCAGCCTTCCGATTTCAACTGACCATTCTCAAAATATTCTTTCAAATAAACTTCCTCTTGCTCTGCAAAACTCACAAGAGGAAGCGCGTATATACAAACTGAAAGAAAAGATAATAATAGATTTATTTTTGGGCGTTCCCCTTTCCTTCGTTTAAAAAAACTCAGGAAACGGTCGGGCTTTCCGCTATATCTTTTTCGGCTTGAAAAAAGCCAAAAAAGGATGCCGCTGCAATCCCTAACGCATTTTATTTTTTGAAAACCAAAAGAATAATTCATTTCAATATTTTTTAAAGTTTTTGTTTATTCCAACAAGAGTTTCAAACTCCATAATCAGTTCCCCTCTTGAGAGGGGCTAGGGGTGTGTTTTAATTCCCAAAACACTAACCAAAAAAATATTCCCTTCCTCAAAAAAAAAGGGAATACCCGTGATTATTTATCTTTCAACATCTTCATTAAATCAATATCATTTCCTAATAAAGTAGGATTCTCTTGAATTCTTCCTTCCTCAGGACCATTCTCTAATTTTAATACTCCTCTTGGACAAACAGCAGAACAAACTCCACATCCTACACAAGAAGCACGAACAATATTTTGTCCTTTTTGTGCATAAGATCTCACATCAATTCCTTGTTCACAATATGTTGAACAGTTTCCACAAGAAATACATTGTCCTCCGTTTGTTGTAATTCGGAATCTAGATTTAAATCTTTGTACAATTCCCATATAAGCTGCCAACGGACATCCGAAACGACACCAAACTCTGTTCCCCATAACTGGATAAAAACCTGTTCCGATAACTCCAGCAAAAATAGATCCGATTAAAAATCCATAAACCTTTTGAATTTCATAAGTTTTGATACCAAAAAAAGAATCTACTCCTGAGAAAAAAGTATATAAAGTAACAGCTGTCATGATAATAGCAAAGACTAGAACTGCATGAATTAAATAGCGTTCAATTTTCCAGGATTTCACAGATTTATCCGAAAGTTGTCTATACGGATCTCCTAAAGTTTCGGCTAATCCACCACAACCACAAACCCATGAACAATACCATCTTTTTCCGTAGAAATAGACAAAAATAGGAATGATAATTATAGAAAAAATCGTTCCCCAAACCAACATGAAAATCCCAAGAGTTCCGCTGTTGATTAAACTTTTAATATTCCAATCAAAGAAGAAATCGTAGTCTAAAGGCCAAGCATTTTTGAAATCAAAATATGGCATGTTGAAACGAACTAAGATTTCCGGAATTAAGAAAGCAAAACCAATTTGGAAGAATAAAACAGAAGCTGTTCTTATTATTTGATATTTGTTATGACGATATTTTATAAACATTCGAACCGCCATTACGGTCATTACTGTACAATATAAAAAACCATATAAAAACCATTGACTTGCACCATTTCCACTTAAAGCTTTACTAATTGGATTTACCAAATAAATCAGGTTTACGATATAATCTGCGAAGAAATAAAGTATGATATAAAAAGTAACTAAATATACTGCTGTAATCCAACCAATCCAACCACGATTTGTAGATTTATTATGATAAATTCCATCATTTTTAATTCCGGCAGGTCCAAGAAGAACAACATCTGGAATGATGAACATCAAAGCTCCAATGATTCCTAAACCAAAAGTTAAAAAGAAAAATAATCCTTGATTTTCTACTACAAGCCCCTTTGCAGATGGTTTCATTAAATTATAAGATAGTTCATGGGGTGAATCCCAGATTACCTTATCCCATTTTTGTTCTTTTTTATAAGTTTTATTCGCATTTTCCAAAGCTGAAGTAATATCAGAAGAAAGCGCAAAAGGATTCGAATATTCTTTTCCGACTACATTATTTTGAATATCATTGATGAAAAGTTCACTTTTTAATCCTTTGCTTTTTACAAAAGAATCAAAAGTATTTTCAGTCAATTCATATTTCCCTACAAAAATTAGAGAAGTAAAAATCAAAAGACCAATGATAAAAATTCCTAGTCCTATATGTTTTATAATTTTCATGATGTTGTTTTTGGGTTGTTGGTTTGATTAAAAAGTTGTGAAAATTCGTTTCCAACTTTTTCTTTTCGTTTGAATATTTGTACCGAATTTTTTATTAAATCCTTCGATAATTTCTTCTTCGTGTTGTTTGTAAAATTCTGGATCAAAATTGGCATCTTTCAAATATTCTAAAACATGCTCTACAGAACGTTTTTCGTTTAACCAACGATCAAACATTTCATGACGAAGACGAATTCCAAAAGTGTTAATTCCTACAAATTCTCGATTGTTTTTGTCGAAAACAACATGAATAGCTTTCTTACCACAAGGAGCTTCCCAGTAATAATCCAACTCATCTTCCTGAATTCTAGAAGTTACCCATCCATAAGTTTGGTATTCGATATCAAAAAATTTCGCAGAATTGAACCAATGTCCAGGTTTATATTCTGTTCTGTTTCCACAAATTGTTTGTGCAACAGTTTCTCCCATCATTCTTCCTGTATACCAAACTTGCTCAATTGGTCTTCTTCTTCCAATCGCATTTTCTTGCTCAGCACAATCTCCAATTGCATACACATCAGGAATATTTGTTTCTAAATGACGATTAATCAAAATTCCACGGTTACATTCAATTTCAGAATCCTGAATGAATCCAATATTAGGAGAAACACCAGCCGTCAATCCAACAAACTGGCAATCTATTGTTTCATTTTTAGTAGTAATAATAGCTTTTACTCTTCCATTTTCATCCGAAACAATTTCTTTTAATTCTGTATTTAATCGTAAATCTACATGATGCTCACGAATATGATTTGCAATGATTTGCGATTCTTCTTTAGGAAGTACATTTCCCCAGAAGTTCATTTCACGAACTAAAAAAGTAACAGGAATATTTCTTGAAAGTAGCATTTCTGCAAGCTCAATTCCAATCAATCCTCCACCAACTATTACAGCTCTTTGTATGTTTTTTGTATATTTTTCGATAGTATCTAAATCTTGTTTAGAATACATTCCAGAAACTCCGTCTAACTCTTGACCTTTCCAACCAAATTTGTTTGGGGAAGAACCTGTTGCTAAAACAAGTTTGTCATAAGACATTTCTGAACCATCTTTTAGAAGCAATTTTTTATTTGTCGAGTCAATCTTTTCTACTCTATTTTTGACTAAATCAATTCTATTTTTTTTCCAAAACCAATTTTCATAAGGCTGCGTATTTTCAAAAGGCATATGCCCCATATATACATACATCAAAGCAGTTCTTGAAAAAAAATAATCTGTTTCATCAGAAATAATCGTGATCTTTTTATCACTCATTTTTCGAACGTGCCTTGCAGTTGTCACCCCCGAAATTCCATTCCCTATTATAACTACATGCTCCATATTTCGATAAAAATTTAATGTCTTTTTTAGTTCTATTCCCCTGTTTAGTAGTAAAAAGTGATAGATGATTACAGTTAATTTGAAAAAAAAATATTTTTTTTTGTAAGTAACCTATTCAGCCTTTCGACTTAGTGTTTGTTATCTTTTCAATTTTAACGGTAAATTTTTGTGATTTATGAATAAAAAAATCTTACTAATTGTTGTTATTGTATTGAGTACAATCACTACATACGCGCAGTCGACAAAACTTAATACATTTTTAGATAAATCTGATGACTTCTTTAAGAAGTATGTTTCGAATGGGTTTGTTGATTATAAAGAGTTATCTAAAAATACAAAAAGTTTAGATAAATTATTGGAACTTTCAAATGAAATAACGGTTTCAAAGTCGAACGAAAATGAATTTAAAGCATTTTGGATTAATGTTTACAATCTAGGAGTTATAAAACAAATTTCTGAAAATTATCCTATCAATTCTCCTTTGGATGTTGGTGGTTTTTTCAAAACAAATAAAATGGAATTAGGAGGGAAGAAAATTACTCTTAATGACTTGGAAAATAAAATCCTAAGAGGGAATTTTGAAGATCCTCGTTTTCACTTTGTTTTAGTTTGTGGAGCAATAAGTTGTCCTCCAATTACAAATTTTGCTTATCGTCCAGAGATTTTAGAGCAACAGATGGAAAAACAAGCAAGATTAGCTTTAAATGATCCACAGTTTTTGAGAGTAAAACCTGCTGAAAACACAGTAGAAATGTCTCAAATTATGGTTTGGTACACAAAAGATTTTACGAATACAGGTAAAACTTTAATTCAGTACGTGAACCAATATTTAGAAAATAAAATTCCAGAAGATTATAAAGTAAAATATTATAAATATAACTGGAAATTAAACGATCAAAAAGGATCTTCAATTATTGATGGAGAAACTGCTGAAGGTTCAAATATTCAGGTTTTTACACCCTCTAAATTATTGAAAAAAGGTCAATGGGATTTTAAAATCTTTAACAACCTTTATACACAAACGCAATTCACGGATTCTGATGGGAAAGTTCATGATTCGGATCGTGAAAATTATTTCACAACAACTTTAGAAGTTTATACAGGAATTTCGAAAAGTTCAAGAATTAATGTTGGGGTAATCGCAAATGTAAAATCAAACTCAAGAGGTGGAGAAAGTGCAACAAGTGTTTTCAGATTTAAAAATGAAAAAGATGTTTCTGCTTTTGGTTTAACATCTATCGCTCCTTCGATTAAAATTCAACCTTTCAAAAATGTTTCAAATTTCTCATTCCAATCTTCATTTTTCATTCCTTTAGTTAAAAATGAGAGTAAAGACGGTGTTTTCTTAGATAAGAAAAGTTATGTTTGGGAAACAAGATTCTACTATGATTATTCTTTTGGAAGAGACAAATTTCAATTCTTCGGAGAAGTTGATTTTCAATATAATTTTGGTAAAAAGGAAGAAAGTTTTGCAAATAATAGTTTAGGACTTCCTGTGAGTGCTTTCTTAAGTTATTTCCCTTCTGATATCATTACTGTTTATATTAATGCACAACATTATGAGTTATTTGATTTAGGAAGTAATTTCTCTCAAAACTACACATTAGCAGGTTTTGGAGCAAAATTTCAAGTAACACCTTCTTTAAATTTAGAGACTTCAGTTTCTAAATTCTTGAGAGGAAGAGATGCTGGATTAGGACAAACTTTTAACTTAGGTTTAAGATATATTTTATCTAAATAATTTTAGAAAAGAATGAATTTCAAAATTGTTTGGATACTACTACTAACAAGTTTTTTTACAAAGTCTTGTAATAAAGACGAATCTATGTCATCATCCCCGTTGGCCGCCGAAGTTAATCCCATTAACGGGATTAGCTTTGAGGCTATCAATGAAGTAATCGATCCGGAGGATGTTGTTCATGTTGAAAATATAAATGCAAACTGGACTGCTTTGATTCCTTTCGGTTTCATGCAAAATCTGGAATCGACTACCATTTTTTATGATACCGAACCAGGACAAGTTTGGTGGGGAGAAACAGAAGAGGGAATTCGAGAAATTTCGAAACTGTTTAAACAAAAAAATATAGAGGTTTTATTAAAACCACAAATCTGGATTCCAGGTTCTTTTACAGGAGATGTCACTTATGATACAGAAGAAAAATGGCAAACTTTTGAAACAAATTATGAAAATTTCATCTTGACTTATGCTGAAATTGCTGAGAAGTATGATTTGAAAATGTTTGCAATTGGAACAGAGATGAAAAAGTTTTCTGTAGAAAGACCAATGTTTTGGAAACAATTAATTCCGAAAATAAAAGAAGTGTATTCAGGAAAATTGACCTATGCAGCAAATTGGGATGAGTTTGAACATGTAACTTTTTATGATGATTTGGATTTCATTGGAGTGAATGCTTATTTCCCACTTTCTGAAGAAAAAACACCTGAAGTAGAAACTTTGAAAGCTGCTTGGGAGCCAATTAAAACTAAATTAAAATCGAAATCAGATTTGATTCAAAAACCTGTATTATTTACAGAATTTGGGTATAGAAATATTGATTTTACAACAAAAGAACCTTGGGATGCAAGTCATGCAGAACAACCGATAAATCATGAAGCACAAATTAATGCTTTGGAAGCTTTGTTTGAAACTTTTTGGGAAGAGGAATGGTTTAAGGGAGGTTTTCTTTGGAAATGGCATCAAAATGATGAAAATGTAGATGGAGAATCAAATAATCGATTTACAGTTCAAAATAAACCAGCAGAAGAAACACTAAAAAAACAATATGGAAACTAAATTTTTAACCAAATTAATTTTAATCTGTTGTACTGTTTTTTTTATCTCTTGTTCAGATGATGATACTACTACAGACACAGTTTTAACTCTGGAGAAATACGCAGCAAATTTTACAGAAATAGATGATTATAATGTCATTGCTTGTGCTTCTTCAGCAAAAAATGATAATAATACAGCGTGGATTTTCTTTTATCCGATAGAAGGAGCGACAAATTTTAAATATTTCGAGACAAACTCTATCAATGATGCAAAAGATAATCTTGCGAATTATAAAGAAATAACAAATTATCCTTTAGAAAATGTTTTTAATGGTCATTTGAGAAGATTTGTAAAGGAAAATGAAAATGAGTCATGGGTAATTATAACTTATGAAGTAGGAGAAAAGTTCTATACTTCCAATCCAATTTATTTGAAACATAACGCGCAACCAACAAATTGGATTTCGGAAGTAAACATTACGAAGCACGAAGATTTAAGACCAAGTTTTGAATGGAGTGCTTCTGTACATGATAATAGTTTTGTGTTTTTTGAAGTAATTTCAGAATTAGAAGGAGATTTACTTTCAGGAACCTATACATACGAACCAGAGTTTACATATCTTGATTTTAGTAATGTTTCACTTTCTGTCCATCATCAAACGCCGCCAGAATTGGAAGCAGAAAAATCCTACAACTTTACGATGATGGGAGTTAGTGAAGATAATTGGGTGAATACAGTAATTCAAAAAGAATTTAAACCGTAGTTATGAAATCTAAAATCGTCATTTTAATCTCAATCCTTTTTTCAACTATTGGTTTTGCACAAGAAAAAAACATCAAAAAAGTAGTGTTTGAAGGTTTGGATAAAACCAAGCCTTCCTTTGTGCGATCTATTATTAAAGTAAAAGAAGGAGAACCTATTGATTCTTTAGTTTTGGCTAAAGATGTAGATCGTTTGAGAAGGTTGCCTTCTTTTGCACATGTATATTTTCAGGTTCAAGGAGATATAGTTACCTATCATTTTCAGGAAAATTTTACCATTTTACCAGATGTAAATCTATGGACAGTAGACGATGAACTTTGGTTTAAAGTGGGAGCTTATGAATATAATCTTTTGGGTAGAAATATTACACTTGGAGGATTTTATCAATACAATACGCATAATTCTTATGGAATCAATTTGAAAATTCCGTTTTTGTTCGGATCCAGATTTGGAATTGCTATAAATCATATGAATTGGACTTCGGATGAACCACTTTATTTTGGTCCAAATGATATTGAAGCAACTTATACTTATCAGAATAGATCTATAGAATTATTAGGTTTTTATGAGTTAGATTTTAAAAATACGATTTCTGTTGGTGGAACTTTTTTTAATGAAAGATATAATCATGTAGAAGGAGCAGATGAAATAACAGGAAAACCTCTGACATTAAATATTGATAAATGGCTTTTGAAATTCAATTATGAATATAATAATGTAAAACAACATTTCTTTTATGTAGACGGATTAGCAAACAGTTTTTATTTCCAGTCTGTGAAAACTGCACGAGGAGTTGCAGATGATTTTCTGATTGGTTGGAATGATGTCAAATTTTATAAGAGGATTAAAGAGAAAGGGAATTTGGCGTTTCGTTTTCGTTTTGGTTTAGCTACGAATAATGATTCGCCATTTGCACCTTTTGCCTTAGATAATCATATAAATATCAGAGGAATTGGAGATAGAATTGACAGAGGAACTGGAACTGTAGTTTTAAACAATGAATACAGACATACTTTGTTTGAAAATGATTGGTTGGGAATACAAGGAGTAGGTTTTGTAGACACAGGTTTGATTCGTCAGCCTGGAGAAGATATTTCTAATTTTTTAAGAGCAAATAAAATAAATGTTTATCCAGGAATTGGATTGCGTTTTTTACATAAAAAAATATACAATGCTGTCATCCGAATAGATTATGGATATGGAGTAACAGAAAACTCTTCTAATGGAATTGTTATCGGTTTAGGACAGTATTTTTAAAGAAGTAATTTATGGAAGGACAATTATTGTTCTATTTTTTGAAAAGACCAGATTTATTCTGGTCTTTTTTTATTTTAGAAAGATTCTTTAAATGATAATACTTCTAACATAGTAGTTACGGGAGTCTTTTCGTAGTTTTCAAGGTTGTAAACTAACAGTATTTTAAAAATATCCTTGAAATTTTTTTAGCTCATATTAAAAAGTAAAAAGCTCAGAGGTCTTCACTTGAAAGGCATTAGTTTAATATGAGAATAAATATCAAACATGTGAATTCTGTAAATATTTTCATAATTAAATTTTTAGCACTGAAATATAGGGTTTTAAATCCTTATTTAGATTAATTCAATATTAAATAATAAATGCTTTAAATTTCTGTCATTTTTCAACATTTTTTTGAAAATAGTTAAAAATGAATAATTCAATGAAGGAACTTTATAAATGAAGGTTTTGTAATAAAAAGATATTTTATTTTGAAAAATATGTAATTATTTATAAATATTAATATTTTATCATATGTTAATATTCTTTGTTTAAAAGCTAGGAATTTAACATGGTTTTTATATATTTACACTCGTTATAAAGAAAATTAATGACAACACGGTTTCAACAACATATACAACGAAAACTACCATTTTTACTCGATAAAAAACTACTTTTAGCCACTTCTGGAGGAATCGATAGTATCGTATTACTTCATTTGTGTCATAAATTAGGTTTTGATATTGTTGTTGCACATTGTAATTTCAATTTGAGAGGAGAAGAGAGTGATGCGGATGAAGAATTTGTGAGAAATCTTTCGAATCAATTACAAATTCCAATTCATACAATTTCATTTGAAACAGAAAAATATGCTAAAGAAAAGCAACTTTCTATTCAGATGGCCGCAAGAGAATTGCGTTATGATTGGTTTCAAAGTTTGATTGAGAAAAATAATTTAGATTTTATTCTTACGGCACATCATAAGGATGATGTTTTGGAAACTTTTCTGATTAATTTTACAAGAGGAACAGGATTAGAAGGTTTGACAGGAATTCCAGAAATAAACGGAAATATTGTTCGTCCACTTTTACCTTTTACTCGTGAGGAGATAGAAAGTTTTGCAAAAGAGAATGAAATAATTTGGCGAGAAGATCATTCAAATGCTTCTACAAAATATTTTAGAAATAAAATAAGACACAAAGTAGTTCCGATTTTGAAAGAGTTGAATTCGAATTTTATGGATTCATTTCAAAATACATTGGAACATTTAAATAATTCGAATGCTATTATTCAAAATGAAATTAGCCAACTAAAAGAAGAATTATTTGTTTCGCAAGAAGATTATATTAAAATTGAAATAAAAAAAATATTAGAACTTAAGAATCCAAAAGCTTATTTGTACTATTTGTTGCAGGAGTATGGTTTTACTTCATGGACGGATATTTATGAACTTTTGACAGCGCAATCGGGGAAACAGATTTTGTCAAAAACACATAGATTGATAAAGGATAGAGACTTTTTGCTTTTAGATTCTACTAAAAAAACATTATCAAACGAAAATATTTTAATCTCGGAATCAGATGTAAGTATTGATTCTCCAATTCGACTGACTTTTACAAAATTCTCTGATAGGAAAGAAATGAACTCCCCTCAAGAAATTTTCGTTGATAAAGATTTGTTAAATTTTCCATTAACCCTAAGACAATGGAAAGAAGGTGACTATTTTTGCCCGCTTGGTATGCGTGGAAAAAAGAAACTTAGCAAGTTTTTTAAAGACGAAAAATTTTCCATTTTGGAGAAAGAAAGAACATGGGTTCTATGTTCTGAAAATGAAATAGTTTGGATAATTGGGAAGCGTATAGATCGTCGATTTCAACCCACTAAATTAACTACCAATTTCTTAAAAATTAAACTTAACAAATGAGAAAAATTTTAAGCTTGTTTGTCGTTTTACTCTTTACAATCGCGAGTAAAGCTCAAATTTATGACCCCGTAAAGTGGAAAACTTCTGTAGAGAAGATTTCTGATTCAGAATTTTATCTTGTCGCAACGGCAGAGATAGAAAAAGGTTGGCATTTGTATTCACAAACGATACCTGATTTTGGACCAAGACCTACAAAATTTGATTTTGCTTCAAAGAAAAACGAATACGAACTTATAGGAAAGCCATCAGAGCCAAAAGGACATAAGGTTTTTGATAAGCAATTCGATATGGAATTGGTGTATTTTGATAATTCTGCTGTTTTTAAGCAAAAAATTAGACTTCTGAAAGATGGTGAATTTACTATCAAAAAGGAGGTAGAGTTTATGGCTTGTAATGATAGTAATTGTACACCACCGACATTTAAAGATCTTGTATTTAAATTTTCTGGAAAAGCTAGTAAAGCACAAAAAGTTACAAAAGAAGTAGCTTCAGAAAATGTTTTTAAAGAAAAGAAAGAAGAAAAGAAAGAGTCGAAAATATTTGATCCAGTAAAGTGGTCTACTTCTGTGGAGAAAATCAATGATTCTGAGTTTTACTTAATTACAAAAGCTAAAATAGAAAAAGGTTGGCATTTATATTCTCAAGATGTACCTGAGTTTGGGCCGATTCCTACAAAGTTTTATTTAAAAGACTCTACAAATACTTACCAATTATTAGGAAAAGTAGAAGAGCCTAAAGGTCATGAAGTTTTCGATAAACAATTTCAGATGGATGTTGTTTATTTCGAAAAAGAAGCTGTTTTTAAACAAAAAATAAAACTTCTAACAGATAAAGAAATCTCTATCAAAACAGAGGTAGAGTTTATGGCGTGTGACGACTCTAAGTGTCTTCCGCCAACTTTCAAAGAATTAAAGTATGATTTAAAGGGAAAAGCAGGAGTAAAATCTAAAGAAGAACAAAAAGGATTATGGACAATCTTTATTTTAAGTTTCTTAGCTGGTTTTGCAGCACTTTTAACGCCTTGTGTTTTCCCAATGATCCCGATGACTGTAAGTTTCTTTACTAAGCAAAGTAAAACAAAAGCAGAGGGAATTAGTAAAGCTATATTTTATGGTGTTGCAATTATTGTAATCTATATGGTTTTAGGTATTGTTGTAACATGGGCATTTGGAGCAGGAGCTTTAAATGAGTTATCAACAAATGAGTGGTTTAACTTAATATTCTTTATAATCTTAGTTGTATTTGCTGCATCATTCTTAGGAGCATTCGAAATAATGTTACCACAATCATGGGCAAATAAAATGGATTCTAAAGCAGATAAAGGAGGAATTATTGGAATTATCTTTATGGCTTTAGCTCTTGCTGTTGTTTCATTTTCTTGTACAGGACCAATTGTTGGAACTTTATTAGTAGAAGCTGCATCAAAAGGAGGAATTGCTCCGGCAGTAGGAATGTTTGGTTTCTCATTAGCTTTAGCATTACCATTTTCATTATTTGCAGCATTCCCAGGATGGATGAATTCTTTACCAAGATCTGGAGGATGGTTAAATACTGTAAAAGTTGTATTAGGATTTTTAGAATTAGCATTAGCATTCAAATTCTTATCAAATGCGGATATGGTATTACAATTACACCTTTTAGAAAGAGAAGTATTTATCGCTATTTGGATTGCAATTTTTGGAGCTTTGGCTTTCTACCTATTTGGAAAGATTCAATTACCACATGATTCACCATTACATCATATTTCTGTAGGAAGATTAATGTTAGGACTATTGACATTATCTTTTACTATTTATTTAATTCCAGGTTTATGGGGAGCACCACTAAAATTAGTTTCAGCATTCCCACCACCATTAAAATATAGCGAATCACCTTATGGAGTTGGTTATATGAAAAAACAAAAAGGTGGAGCTACAGCAAGTTATCAAGCCTTGCCAAAAGGAGCTAAATATGGACCACATGATATCGTTTCGTTTACAGATTATGATAAAGGTGTAGCTTATGCAAAAGAAGTAAACAAGCCAATCTTAATTGATTTTACAGGGCATGCTTGTGTAAACTGTCGTAAGATGGAAGCAAATGTTTGGTCTGATGAAGAAATTTTGAAAATTTTAAATAACGAAGTGGTTTTAATTTCTTTATATGTAGATGAAAGAGAAGATGCAAATGGAGAGATTTCTAAATTAACTGGAGAACCTTATCGTTATATCGGTCAGAAATGGAGTGAAATGCAACAAGAAAGATATGGAGCAAATGCACAACCATTTTATGTGATTGTTGATTTAGATGAAGAAAAATTAAATGAACCTTCAGCTTATAATCCAGATATTGAAGAATACAATACTTGGTTAAAAGAAGGAGTTGATAAGTTCAAAAAGAACAAAAAACACTAAATAATAAGGGTTGAAGAATTTACTTCAACCCTTTTTTATTTTTAATAAGATTCTGATCTTTTTTAGAATTCCTATTTGTTCTTTTTTGGCAAAATATTTGTTAAAAGAAACCATGTATTTTTAAACTTAAAATCTATGAAAAACAAATTACTTGGAATTCTAAAATATTGCCTTTTAGCTTTTTTGATTTTATCTGTTACTAGTTGTGCAACTCTTTTTGGAGGACAATATCAGGAAGTAAATGTGAAGACTGGTAAAGAAGATGCAGTTGTATATGTAGACGGTGTAAAACAAGGAAAAGGAGCTGTGGTAAAAACACAGATGGAAAGAGATGTGACTGTAAAACAAGTAAAAATTGAAAGAGAAGGATATAAAGATTATTATTTGATTCATAAGCAAAATCATAAACATCCGCTTTATTATGTTTCTTGGATTCCTGGGGTGATTTTTGCAGGAATTCCACCTCTTACAGATTCAGGTCCTACATCTTTTAACTATGATAAAAATCTAAGAATATCTCAAGATTTTTATATCAAAAAAAGATTTAAAAAAGAAGATGAAGTTTATTTAAACCTTGCGAAAGCTTCTATTAAAATATTTGATAATAAATACCAATTGTATGAATTTACAGAGAAACAATATTTAAATGGCGCAAGAAGTTTTATTAATGAATCAGCATTTAGAGGAGAAAGTATTCGGTTTGATAGTGCGGTTTTTTATGAAGTAGTCGAAGGACTTTTGAGAGATCATAATTTTAAACCAAAAATCACTTCTGAAACTAAACTAAAAGAATTAAATATTATTGCAGAATTGATAGAAGTAGATATTAATTCTATTGAAAAAGAACAGAAATATATCTACAAATATTATACAGGAGATATCATTATAAAATGGGCAATTTTAGACAAAAGCAATAAAGAAATTTATACGAATAGATTTAATTTAAGATCTGACGAATTTTCAGATGATTCTTGGTCTAATGCAAAGAAAAAAACAATTGAAGATGCAATTGTAAAATCATTTTATCATTTTTTAGACTTGGAAGAAGTAGGAGAAATATTGAAAAAATAATTCAAAATAAATAAAGTAGAAAAGGAGCAAAATAAAGCTCCTTTTTTTATGATTTTAATTATTCGTATCTTTGCAGCCCAAAAACAAAATAGATTTTGACTAATAAGAAGAAAGACATACGAGCTTTAACGAAGGAGCAATTGAGAGATTTCTTTGTGGAGAATGGAGATAAAGCTTTTAGAGGAAACCAAGTTTATGAATGGCTTTGGAGCAAATCTGCGCATTCTTTTGAGGACATGACAAATGTATCAAAGGCAACAAGACAGATGCTGGAAGAGAACTTTGTAATCAATCACATACGTGTAGATCAGATGCAAAGAAGTAAAGACGGAACTGTAAAAAATGCCGTAGAACTTCATGATGGATTAATTGTAGAGTCTGTTCTGATTCCTACAGATACAAGAACAACAGCTTGTGTTTCTAGTCAAGTTGGTTGTAGTTTAGATTGTAATTTCTGTGCAACAGCGCGTCTGAAACGTATGCGTAATTTGAATGCAGATGAAATCTTCGATCAAGTTTCTGCAATTAACCAAGAAAGTCTTTTGTATTACAACAGAAAATTGTCAAACATTGTTTATATGGGAATGGGAGAACCATTGATGAATTATAACAATGTTATAAAATCTATTGATAAAATTACTTCTCCAGAAGGTTTAGGAATGTCTCCAAAACGTATTACAGTTTCTACTTCTGGTGTAACGAAAATGATTCGAAAAATGGCAGATGATGAGGTGAAATTCAATCTTGCTGTCTCTCTTCACTCAGCGATTGAAGAAACGAGAAATAGAATCATGCCTTTTACTAAAAAATTCCCGCTTACAGAACTTCGTGAAGCTTTAGAATATTGGTATGCAAAAACCAAAAGAAAAGTTACTTACGAATATGTGGTTTGGAAAGGAATCAATGACAAAAGAGAAGATATTGAAGCTCTAGTTAAGTTCTGTAAATATATTCCTTGTAAGGTGAATTTGATTGAATATAACCCGATTGATGACGGGGAATTCCAACAAGCTTCACAGAAAGCATTGACAGATTATATCAGTATTTTAGAAATGAACGATATTGTAGTAAATGTACGTAGAAGTAGAGGAAAAGATATTGATGCTGCTTGCGGGCAGTTAGCAAATAAGAGTTAATAGAATTTGAAAATTTTCAATATTCACTCGAAAATATTATAAAAGAAAATCCCATTTCTAAAAAATGGGATTTTTTATTTTTTAAAGAAAAAAGTTTAGCTAATACTTAAACCTCCATCTACGTGTATGGTTTGTCCTGTTATCCAAGAAGAATTTTCGGATAATAAAAAGTAAGCAGCATTTGCAATATCTTCTACAGTTCCGATTCTTTTTAATGGATGCATTTCAGCAGATTTTTTAATTTTTAAATCATTATTTAAAAGTTTTTCAGCCAAAGGAGTATTTGTTAAAGAAGGCGCAATGATGTTAACTCTAATTTTTGGAGCATATTCCATCGCAAAAGATCTAGCAAAACCTTCGATTGCACTTTTTGCTGCGCTGATACTTGTATGGAAATTCATTCCTTTAGTAGCTGCAATTGAACTGAAAAAAACCAAACTAGCTGTTTCCGATTTTAAGAGTTTTGGTAAAATAATCTGTAAATTTTCTATGAGAATCAGAAAGTTGATATTTAAATCTGCTTGAAAATCATCTACAGTCAAACTTTTAAAAGGCTTCAGATTGATACTTCCAGGGCAATACACAAAACCATCTAATGTTTCAGGTAAAAGATTTGGGTTGATAGTTTCTTTCTCGACATCTAAAGAAAGATGTGTAATGTTTTCTGTATTTTCAATAGTTCTTGAAGCAACATATACATTGTGTTCTTTTTTTAGAATATTTGCGATTTCTTTTCCTATTCCGTGCGATCCTCCGATAATTAGATAGTTTTTCATTGGTTGTTTTTTAGAATTAAATAATATTTACCCTTTATATTTTCCAAATAATTCTTCTAGCTTTTGATGTCTAAAAGCAAAAATTTCTTTCAATTGTTTTTTTACAAAAAGTATGTGTGCAAAACTTCCAAGAACACCAAGTGGTAATTCATAATCGACAATATCAATAATTTCAACGCCACCTTCTATTTCTTTAAAAAAATGCTTGTGATGCCAAAATTTATAAGGACCAAATCTTTGCTCATCTACAAAATATTCTTTCTCCGTTACATGTGTAATTTCAGTAACCCATTTCATATTTATTCCAAGAAACGGACTCACTTTATATTTAATTATTTGTCCTGAAAACATTTTGGTATCAGCTCCATAGATAATTTTAAACTTCAAATTATCTGGAGTCATTCCTTCTAAGTTTTTTGGGCTTGAGAAATAATCCCAGCAAGTATCGATATCTATTGGTAATTTTTGAGATCTTGATATTCTGTACATTTCTTTCGTTTTATTAAATATTATTGTGTTTGATTTATAAAGTAAAAAACAAATAAAATATTTACACACCCCTAGCCCCTCTCAAGAGGGGAACTTGATAATTTGTAAATCTTCGTATAAAATAAATCATTATAATATTTATTCTTTAAATTAATTCTTTTCTTTCGTTTTTAAAAATAAAAAAGCGGAATGTAAATACATACATTCCGCTTAAATAATTTGTTCTTTCTAATTTATTTCAAATCAATTTCTACAACATATCCTTCATTACTTCGGATATTAAAAACTGTTCCGTCTTCAAAAATTAAGTATTGTCCTTTTACTCCCATTAATTTTCCAGAATAAGAAGGAGTTTTATCTAAATTTAAACTCTTCACTTTTGTAGGATATTTTTCTACAGGATAATTTAAGCTTAAAACCTCTTGCGGATTTTCAGAGAAATATTGTTTTACTTCTTCTGGTAATACTTCTTTTATTTTTGGAAGTTCTGCTGTCAAATCTGCATCAATAACTTCGTTTTTAAGCATTTTTCTCCAATTCGTTTTGTCTACATATTTGTCTTTTAAAGCAACTTCGGTAATTCCTGCCAAATAACGATTTGGAACTTCTATAATTGGAATTGCTTTCGAAGCTCCTTGATCAATCCAACGTGTAGGAACTTGTGATTTTCTTGTAACTCCAACTTTTACGCTAGAAGACAAAGCTAAATATACAATATGAGGTTGTAGCTGTGCTTTTTTCTCATAAGCCAAATCTCTATCTTCAATATCTAGATGTGCTTTACTCAATTCTGGCTTCATAATCCAATCAGCAGCTTGTGGAATTTTGTAAAAACAATCGTAACAAAATCCTTGACGAAATATTTTTTTATTCTCTCCACAATTCAAACATTGGTATTCTTTGAACGTAATTGTTACCTCTTTTTCTAACAATTGATTTAAGTTCAAAAAATCACTTTCCATATCTAGATAATACTGAATTTCTGAGTCAAATTCAGTTGCCATTTTTTTTAAAACACCTTGGTATTGCATAAAAGATTTTTACTAATTTTAAACTTGGATAAAGATAAGCAAATAAACATGCCAGTACCTATAGTAAATTCTATTATTTCATGGATATTGAAAAAAAGAATTCACCAAATAGAACTTTTTTTAAAATATCCGAATGAAGTTCAACAAGAGCTTCTTATGAAATTATTGAAGAAAGCAAAATCGACAACAATAGGAAAAATGTATGATTTTGATTCTATAAATTCTGTAGAGGAATATAGAAAAAGAGTTCCGATACAGCAATATGAAAGTATCGAGCCTTTGATAGAAAAAACGCGAAGAGGAGAGCAAAATGTCTTTTGGCCGTCTACTATTACTTGGTTTGCAAAATCTAGTGGAACTACAAATGCGAAAAGTAAATTTATCCCTGTAAGCAAAGAAGCAATTGAAGATTGTCATTTTAAAGCAGGGAAGGATATGCTATGTCTTTATATCAACAACAATCCGGAAGCACAATTATTTACTGGTAAAAGTTTGCGTCTTGGAGGAAGTAGCGCAATTTATGAGGATAATAATTCCAACTTTGGAGATTTGTCTGCAATAATTATTGAAAATATGCCTTTTTGGGCAGATTATAGCAGTGCTCCAAAACAAGAAGTTGCATTGATGAGTGAATGGGAAACCAAGATGGATGCAATTATTCAGGAAACGATGCATGAAAATATGACAAGTTTGGCTGGAGTTCCTTCTTGGATGTTGGTTTTATTGCAAAGACTTCTGGAAACTACAGGAAAAGAACACATCACAGATGTTTGGCCAAATTTGGAAGTTTATTTTCATGGTGGTGTAAATTTTCAACCATATAGAAAACAATACGAACAATTAATTCAGAGCGATAAATTTCAGTTTTACGAAACGTATAATGCTTCGGAAGGATTTTTCGGGATTCAAGATTTGAATAATAATGACGAAATGCTTCTGATGTTGGATTATGGAATTTTCTACGAATTTATTCCAATGGAGAAATTTGATGGAGAAAACTCGGAGACAATCAGTTTGGAAGATGTAGAGTTAAATAAAAATTATGCTTTGGTGATTTCTACCAATAGCGGACTTTGGCGATATCTGATTGGCGATACGGTAAAATTTACTTCATTAAATCCTTATCGAATTAAAATTACTGGAAGAACAAAGCATTTTATTAATGTTTTTGGAGAGGAATTAATCATTGAAAATACGGAAGAAGCACTGCAATATGCTTCGCAAAAAACGCAGACTGAAATTATTGATTATACGGTTGCGCCAATTTTTATGTCGGAACAAGAAAAAGGTGGACATGAATGGATTATTGAATTTAAAAAAGAGCCAAGCAATTTAGAAGAATTTTCTTTGCACTTGGATACAAAACTAAAAACTTTGAATTCGGATTACGAAGCAAAAAGATATTTAAACATGACTTTAAATGCTCCGAAAATTCATGTTGCTAAAGAAAAACTGTTCTATCAATGGTTGAAAGATAAAGGGAAACTTGGAGGACAACATAAGATTCCGAGATTATCAAATAGTAGAAATTTATTAGAGGAACTTTTGGATATTAATAATAATACTATTTAAAAGTTTTTACTTCATAATTTTAAAAATCTCATTTACAATGAAAATCATATGTAAATGAGATTTTTTTCGTTTTTAAACTATATATTTAGCAAAAATAAATAGTTATGAAGTTATTTTTAAAATTGTTATTACTTTCGGTTGTTTTGGTTTCTTGTCAGAATAAAGAAGAAAAATTGATTGAACAGTTTTTGGAGGAAGAAACGGAAATTTATACAAATGATTTAAAGCATTATCTTTTGACTTCTATTTTTCTTTTTGAGTGGAATCGAAAAGAATATTCAGAAGAAAATTTTGGTAAATATTATTTTTTAAAAAAAGAATTGAAAACAAGGCTTGAAGGAAAAGTTTTTTTAGAATTAAAAAAAGAAAAAGAATATTTTTTAGAACTGATTGAGTCTTGGTTTCCAAGAGATTTTAAGAATAATGTTGATTTTGATTTTTTGGATTATGAGTTTTCAGAAAAAGTAAAAAGAGATCTATTACAAAGTGCAATTATTCAAATATTTAGTGAAAATGTACAAATGCCACTAATTGATTATGATTCTTTAAAAAGAGAAGAAGTAGTCATTTCTAATTTAAAAATTGAAAATGAAAATAAACTGAGTTTAGCAATGAAATATGGAAATATTTTAGACTTTGATACTTCAGTTTTTTTATTAAACTCTGAAAATGATTCAACAAAGGTTTTTTTGGAAGAATTAAACTCTTTCTCAAAAATCAATTTTAAAAATCTAGAAAAAGGAAATTATACTATTACTGGAAATGTGGTTTATTTTACAAAAGAAAGAAAAGTGGATATTCCTTTTCAGAAACAATTACAAATTGATTAATCTATGAAAGAAAGAATTTTAAGGGCTTTATTTTTTATCATTTTAATACTTCATTTTTCATGTAATGAAATTAAAGAAAGAGAGAAGGAGAAAATTATTTCTTTTTTTGAAGAGCAGTATAAAAAACGAAAGAATAATACAGAAATGTATTATTACCTTTTGATAGTAAGATCGAAAGAACAACCAGATGTCTATTCTAGTGAAAAAGAAAAAAAAATATTTAAACGATTTATTGAAAAGTTAGATGAAAAAGATCCTTTACTGGATGAAAAAGAAAGGATATTCCGTCTATACAATGATTTTTTTGTGGAAACGAAATTTGATAGAAGATTAACTTTTGAAAGTTTAGATGATTTCGAAGATTTGGAAGATCAGTTGGTGATTTTAAAATTGAAATTAGATGTAATGTCTGCTTTTTATAACTATTTGGATGCTTTAATAAATCAATCATATTATCAATCTTTTGGAGAGATTGAAAAATTTGCAGCAAAGAATCCTGATATTGAAATCAAATTGATCGAAAATAAAGATGGTAGTTATTCTATTTTTTTGGCAAATGATGAAATCATTCAAGTACAGAGCTCTCGACATGTGAAAGTTGATAAAATTGAAAATGATAAAGGTGAAAAAGTGAAACTTAAATATGAGATAGAAAATAGTAAAGGACAATTTTTTATTTCATTGGATTCTCTTTCAGAAGGAAAGTATAGGTTAAAGAGTGATTATTTTAATAATGAAAAAAATAAAAGATTAAGTATTAAATTGGATACTATTTTGGATATAAATTAATTTTTTAACTAATATATAATTCTATATTTGTCGAAAAATTTAAAAAAATGAATTTAAAAAAAATCACCCTATTACTACTTTTATTGTTTGTAAGTTTAAAAATGTTTTCACAAGTTTCAGTAAATAAATATCCTTTTGCAAAAGCTAAAAAAATTAAAAAGGAGTATTTTGATCGTTTTAAAAAATCTACAACAATTTTTGTTTTATCAAATGTGCATGAAAGAAGTGAATACAAAAAAATTCTAGATGATGTTTGGACAGTTACTCCGTATAAATTAGTTGATGAAATAGATTATAATTTTAAGGATTACTATTTTGGAGATTATTCAATTGTAAAATTAGAAGGATTAATGCATACTGGTTATACGCAAAGTGGTCATCCAATAAGTAATATTTATATTTATTTAGATGTTTTTTTGTATGATAACGAGTCTGATTTAGAAGAAATTGCTGAAGGAAAATATACAAAAGAAGAAAAATTAAAGGTTAAAGTAGTTGATCATAATTTGAAAAAAGTTGTTTTCAAAAAGAATAAGAAAAATATAGTTAAAAAAATTCCGATTGGCCGTATGTTTTTAAGTCCAACTACGGAGTTTGCTAATTCAGCTTCGGCTTCTGTATTAATGCCAAGTTTTGATGTTTATCAAACGATATTTAATGATGACATATGTACAAATAATTCTTTAGGTTTTTTCAAAAATAACATGCAGAAACTAAACTCTTTAATTCAAGAAGAGGGTATGTCTTTTATTAAAGATGATAAATTTAAAAATGATGAATTAAAAAAAATAGCTACCGAAACTTTATATCTACCTGAGAATATCAAAGAGTTTTTTATAAAAAAGAATGAAAGAAGAGATACGAGTCCTGCTGCTATGTTAGCTAAAATGAAAGAGGAATTTACGGATACTTATGATTATAAATATGCGGTTGTTGATATGAAGGAATTAGATAAAATGATTTTAGATAAAGAACCGATTTATTATTTAAGAGCTATTTTTATTACTGGTGGAAAGTTTTATCATATCGTAAATGCTCAAAATGGAGAAGTTATTCTTAAAATATATAAAAAACCTTCTTTTAAAAATTATTTTAAAGATAAACATATTGAAAGTATTAATAAAGCTATAAAGAAAGCTTTGAAAAAATAAACATTTAGACAGAACTTTAGAACCCGATTCTAAGGTTCTGTTTTATGAATAATCTTAAGAATTGGTAGTTAAGTAATTGTTTTGAGATAAAAAAATAGTCATTTTCAATTCTTCTTTTGAAAAAAAATACATTTTGAAAAAATGAATTTCTTGTTTTAAAAAATATTTATGAACAACTTTTTATTACGTTTAACACTCTGATTAAAGGAAATTACGTATTGAAATATAGTGTTTTTATTAATAATTAAAATAAGAGATTAAATGTATATGTGTATTTTATTTGGATATAAATTAATTTTTTAACTAATATATAATTCTATATTTGTCGAAAAGTTAAAAAAATGAGTATTAAAAAAACAATTAGCCTGTTATTTTTATTGTTAATTAGTATTGCTTCTGTTGGGCAAATCAATGTTGGGAAATTTAAATCTGAAAAGTCAAGTTTTGTAAAGCCTAAATTATTGGAGCGTTTTAAAAAAACGACTACAATCTTTGTAATGTCAAGTTTGGATGAAAAAGATAGATATGAGGAATTACTAAAAGAAATATGGACTGTGACTCCTTTTAAAGTAGTGAATGAGGCAGATTTTAAAGAAAAAGATTATTATTTAGGAAATTATTCTGTGGCAAAATTAGATGGATTTAAGAATTCATACCTAATGAATAGTGGGATTACTACTTATAATTGTTATATCTACATAGATGTTTTTTTATTTAAAAATACATCTGCTTTAAATAAAATTAAAAAAGGAGAAAAAACAGCGCAAGAGGTACTTGATAATTTGGAAAAGATCAAAAAAGCTGAAATTGCTCAAATATTATTAATTCCTACAATGGAATATTATGGAATTCTATTAAGCGCTGATGGAGGTACGAAAGAAGATTTTATTCAAGCAATTTATAATGATGATTTTTCTACAAATAATTCTTTAGGTTTTTTAAAAAACAACCTTCAAAAATTAAATGAAATTTTACAAAAAGATGGAAAATACACATTGCTTGATAAAGAGATTATTGCACCAGAATTAAAGAAATTAGCTTCACAAAACTTATATATTCAAGAAGATATTTATTTTCATTTTATGGATTTAAAAAAGATGTATAGAACTAAAAAAAATCCAACACCTGAAGATATGAAACAGATTTTGGATGATAATTATAAATATGATTATACACTTATTTCAAAAAAGGAATTAGATCAGAAAATCTTAGATAATGAACCTATTTATTATTTAAGGTTTGGGTATAATAATCCGAAAAAATTTCTTCATATAGTAAATGCACAAACTGGAGAAGTAGTATATAAAGAGTGTATAAAGGGAGGGTTTTTATATAGTGTTGACGATAAACAATTCAAGGCTTTAAGTAAAGCTATTAAAAAAGCATCGAAATAATTATTTTAAAGATAAACATATTGAAAGTATTAATAAAGCTATAAAGAAAGCTTTGAAAAAATAAACATTTAGACAGAACTTTAGAATCTAATTCTAAGGTTCTGTTTTATGAATAATCTTAAGAATTGGTAGTTAAGTAATTGTTTTGAGATAAAAAAAATAGCCATTTTCAATTCTTCTTTTGAAAAAAAAATATACACTATTTGTTTTAGTAAACTTCAATGAACGACTTTTTATTACGTTTAACACTCTGATTAAAGGAAATTATGTATTGAGGGATAATGTTTTTATTAATAATTAAAACAATATATAAAATGTATAGATGTATTTTATTTGAATATAAAATAATTTTTTAACTAATATTAAGTTTTATATTTGCAAAAAAATTTAAAAAATGAATACAAAAAAAATTACCTCATTATTACTTTTATTATTTATCAGTATCGTTTCCTTTGGACAAGTTTCTGTTGGAAAAACTCATATTGGTAAGCCTAAAAAAATTAAACCTGAAATTTTTGATAGATTTAAAAAATCTACAACAATTTTTGTTTTATCAAATGTGCATGAAAAAAGTAAATATAAAGAGATTCTAGATGAAGTTTGGACAGTTTCTCCTTATAAATTAGTAGATGAATCAGATTTTAATTATCAAGATTATTATTTCGGAAATTATTCTGTTGGAAAATTAGATGGATATACTTCTTCTTACAGAATGAAAAATGGAACTCTTGTTGAGAGAATGCATGTTTATTTAGATATTTATTTATATCAAAATGAGTCTGATTTAAAGAAAATTGCAAAAGGAAAGAAGACAAAAGAAGAAATTCTTAAAAAATTAAAAAATCCAAAGCATCATGATATTGCACGCGTTCAGTTAAGTGCGAATTGGGAATTTATTGCTTTAGCATTAAATACTGCAGGAACTACTTCTAATGATATTTATCAAATGGTTTACAATGATGAAATTGCAACAAATAATTCATTAGGTTTTTTCAAGAATAACATGCAAAAAATCAATGCATTGATTCAAAAAGAAGAAAGATATTGGTTATATGATACAGATTCTAAAGATTCTGAGTTGAAAAAATTAGCTACAGGAACTTTATATGTTCCTGATAATATCAAGCAATACTTCAGAATGATGAAAAATAGAAAAGACCCATCAGCTGAAGCGCAATTGAAAAAAATGAAAGATGGGTTTGAAAAAGCTTATCCTTACAAATATGAAATTATTGAGCCTGCAAAATTAGATCAAATGATTTTGGATGAAAAACCAATCTATTATTTAAGATTTGCTTTTGTAAATGGTCAAAAATTCATTCATGTTGTAAATGCTCAAACAGGTGAAGTTGTATTTAGAAAATATAAAAAAGCATCACTAAGTTTTAGTCTTAAAGAAAAGCATATCAAAGCAATCAGTAAAGCAGTGAAGAAAGCTGCTAAATAATAAATTTTATACAACCCTGGAATCTGATTCTGGGGTTGTATTTTTAATACAATACCTATGAAGAAAACGTTGTTAGTATTTCTAATTTTATTCTCATTTTTTTCTTTTAATTCATTAGGACAAAACACAGAGAATACAATTGAATATTCTTATAATAATTTTGGTAAAAAAGAAGCTTTAATTAAAAGAATAGAAGAAATCTATAAACAAAAAAAGAAAGCTAGCTATACGAAAGAGCATGAAGAGGAGTTAGAAAAGTTTTTAGATAAATCTTTAAAGAGAATTAAGAGTAATCTGGAGGATAGTACATATATCTTTAATGAAGAATTAAATTCGAAACTAAATAATATTCTTCAGAAAATTGTAAAAAATAATTCTAGTAATACTCAAGAACATACGATTTTGATTAATAAAAGTCTTATTCCAAATGCAGCTGCTTATGGAAATGGACTTTTTGTTGTTAATCTTGGACTGATTTATTTATTGGATAATGAAGACGAACTAGCTTTTGTGTTATGTCATGAGCTAGCACATCAAAACTTAGAACACAGTAAGCAAAAGACAGATTCTATCATTCATTTCTATAATTCTAAAAAAACTAAAGATGAAGTAGAAAAAATAAAGAATCTTTCTTATGGAAAAGGGAAGGCAGGAAGAGCTTTATTGAAAAAAATAAGATATGATATTACGAGTACTTCTAGAGTAAATGAGTTTGCTGCGGATGAGTATGGAAAAAAATATTACCTAAATTCTGGGTATAAAGAGTATTTTGCATACACTTCTATGAAAAAAATGGAATTGATTGAGGAATTGATTTTTAGTAAAAAAATTGCTTGGGATAGTATTTTTAGTTTTAAGAATTATAAGTTTAAAAAACATTTATTAGAAGAAGAGGAGGAAGAAATGTCCTTTTTTGATAGTGATGCAACTCTAGATGATTTTGAAGAGAATAATCCAGATTCGCTAAGAACACATCCACATATTAAAGACAGAATACTTAGAATAAAAGGAGAGATTAAAGATACTTTGAATATCCCTAAAACAATAAATAGCTCTTTTAAGAAATATAAAACTCTTGCGGAAAAATTAATTATCAAAAGTTACATTGATCAGAACTATTTGGATGTTTCTTTTTATATGCTAGCAAATAAATTAAACGCAGAAAATAATACTTTCTATATAGATGAATTCTCTAGGTTATTAATTAAACTTTATCGTCTGAAATCAAAATTAGCTTTAGGGAAATATGTAGATCAACCTTCAAATTCGGAAGAGAAATCATCTTTGGATGAAATTCGAATGTTTATGAATAATTCCTCTATAAAAGATATTCGGGAATTAATCGAAGCTTATGAAAAACACTACGGATTAGAATTAAAAATATAAACACAAAAAATAATTGATATAAAAAATGAAAAAAATAATATTCTTTTTATTTCTATTTGCTACGAATATGATTTTTGCTCAATCAAAAGTTATTGAAAATATTAGCGGATACGAATTATTAAACTCGGGAAGTTTATCTGATAATAATAATGAAGTGGATGGTTATTACTTCTTCTATAAAGTGGATGATTTAGAGGATCGTAAATCTGAATATGCCATTGTTATCTTAGATAAAAACTTAAATGAAACAGCTAGAAAATCTTATGTAGGAAATAAATATTCGAGATTAATTCAGGGGGTTTTTGATGGAAATCAGATTACTTTTTTATTCTTTAATGAGCAAAGAAAGTTTATAAAACTGATTGGTTATGATAGAAAAGGACAAGAAGTAGAGCCTTTGGAATATAAATTAACTCGTCAAGATGTTATTTATACAAAAAATCAATATGATAGGAATAATGAAATCCGTTTAATTCCAATTGATAAAAAGGGAATCTTATTGAAGTTTTTCAAAAACCAAGGAGAGCAAGTACAATACATTCCGACAGGAAATGGTGAGGTTTGGGGAATGAAAAATGAAAAAGATACCATTGAGTATGTCAGAAATAAAGTTGTTGATATTAAATTTGGTTTTTTTGGAATCGGAAATACAAAAGTAGGTTCGAGAGAATTGAAAGAATATAAAATATTAGGTATTGGTAAGTCATTTGCTGCCATCACAGAATTTAACATTGATGCATCAATTCATATTGATGCTTATAATCATAATACAAATTATCGTAAGCAAACGAAATCTTCTTTTTTCAAAATCATAAAAGTTGATACAGGAGAATTAATTTACTCAGAAGAAATTCCTTACAAAATCAAAAAGAAAGAACAATTCAAATCTTATTTAAATGTAATATTCACGGATGAGGAGATTGTTGCTTTAGGAGAGTATTATGTTGGACCTAAAAACTTGAGAAAAGGAATAAGTTCTGGTTTATTTATTGAGAAATTTAGCTATGATGGTAAAAAACTTTCAGGAAAACAGATAAGTTGGGAAAATCAATTATTCCAAAAATTCCAACAAGAAAATAAGGAAAAAGGTAAGAATTATGTTTTCTTCCACAACGTTGTCAAAACAGATGATGGGTTTGTTGCAATTGGAGAACAATATAAAAAAGCGGTTTCTGCTGGTGGGGTTACAGCTAAGATTATTACACTTGGTTTAGCTCAGGCATCAAAAATTATGATTAAAGATGCATATTTCTTCCAGTTTGATAATGATTTTAATTTAGTTGATTTAACAAAAATTGAAAAAGCAAAATCACTATATGGAGGTCTTTCAGATTTTTCTACACCACAAGAATCTGCTCATTATTTGAACACTTTTGGATATTTTGATTATTTACAGACGCAGGTTGATAAAAAACATAATAAGTTTTATACAACATTCTTAGACTATGATAATTCGGATAAGAAAGATCCTAAATTAACTTATAAAACAGTTGTGTTTCAAGATTCAAAATTTAAAGAAACAAGTTTTTCTATTCCTAAAAATGAAAAAGTAAAATATACAGCACTTCCAGCGAAATTAGGATATGTATTGATTTATGAGTACGATGAAGAAAAAGAAAAATCATCTTTAAGACTTGAAAAAATAGATGTAGAATAGTTATCTCATCTTTGATGAAAATCAGAAAAATTAATTGAGTAAAATAATCTCTGAAAATTATTTTACTCAATTACAATTATTTATTTGTCCAAAAAACTAAAAAAATGAGCTTTAAAAAAATTACTACGCTGATATTTTCATTGTTAATAAGTATTGTCTCTTTTGGACAAATTTCTTTAGGTAAAATTCTTGAAGTAAATCCAAAAAAAACTAAATCTGAAATTTTTGAGCGTTTCAAAAAAACTACCACAGTTTTTGTTTTGTCAGATATCTATGAAAAAGATAAATATGATAAAATTTTAAAGGAAGTATGGACAATTACACCTTATAAATTAGTTAGAGAAACTGATTTTAAGGATAAAGATTATTATTTAGGAGATTTTTCGATTGTGAAATTAGAAAGTTTTGCTCATTCCTTTGGTATGAGAACTCAGAATATTAGACAAAACTTATATATTTATCTTGATATATTTTTCTATGAAAATGAGGCTGATTTGAAAGAAATCTCAAAAAAGAAAAAGACTAAAGAGGAAATTTTAAAGAATTTAAAAAAGCTTGAAAAAGAAGAAATTGCACAGATCATCTTATCTCCTAAAATGGAATATATAACTGCCATTTCAAATTCTGGTACTACAGAAGAAGATCTATATCAATTAATATATAATGATGATTTTGCTTTAAATAATTCTTTAGGTTTTTTTAAAAATAATCTTCAAAAATTCAATAGTATCATCGAGAACGAAGAACAACATTCATTATACAAAAAAACGATAGAATCTTCTGAATTAAAAAAGCTTACTACTGAAACTTTATATATTTCTAAAAATGGAGAAAACCATTTTATGGATTTTAAAAATAGACCTAGCGGTCCAATTCCTTCGTTAGAAGATATGGAAAAAGTTTTTACGAATTATTATAAATTTCCATATGAAATCATTCCTCATGAAGACTTGGATCAAAAAATTTTAAACAACGAGCCTTTTTATTATCTAAGATTTAGTTATGATTTCAATATAACTTTGCTTCAAATTGTAAATGCTCAAACAGGTGATATTATATATAGTAGGCATCATCTAGGAACTTTTTATATTGTTCATCAAGATCAAGTAAAAGATTTAAGTAAAGCTATAAAAAAGGCTTCGAAATAATTATTTGATTTACTTCCTATTTCTAGAAATATTTTTTAGAATCAGAACTTTTTTACAGAGAATTAAATGAAAATTTAGAGGAAATTCTTTCATGAAGAAAATACTACAGCTTCATGAAATTTTTAACATCATAATATTGAAACACACTTTAATAAATAATAAAGATTAATAAAAATATCATGAGAAAATTACTATTTCTTACAGTCATTTTAATTACCAATTTAATGTATTCTCAAACTAAAGTTATAGAGGATATTGCAGATTATAAACTATTAAATAATGGGGTTTTATCTAATAATGATAATTCTGTAGATGGTTATTATTTTTTTTATAAAGTAGACGATTTAGAAGATCGAAAGACAGAGTATGCAATCATTATTTTAGATAAAAATTTAAATGAAACAGCAAGGAAATCTTATATAGGAGCTCAAAATTCAAAATTAATACAGGGAGTTTTTGATGGAAATCAAATTAGTTTTTTATTCATGAATGAACCTAAAAAATTTCTGAAGATAATAGGTTTTGATAGAAAAGGGAAAGAAGTAGAATCTTTAAAATATGAGTTAAGTAGAACGGATATTATCTTTTCTAAAAAACAGAGAAGGTTGAATAATGAAATTCGTTTAATCCCGATTTCTAAAAAAGGAGTTCTTTTAAGGTATTTTAAAAATCATGGAGAGCATATTGGTTTTATTTCTACCAATAAAAAAGAAAATTGGAATACAGATAGTCCTATAGATACTATTGGTTTTAAGGAAGATTTAATAAAACAAAGCGAACTATTTAATTCGAATTTAAAACAATATAATTTTCTTGGAATAGGTAAATCTTATATTGCTTTTAATGAAATTACTACTAGTAGCTATTATTATGGATATGATAGAGAAATTCAATCTATATTTTTCAAAATCTTAAAAGTGGATACTGGAGAAGAAATTTATTCGGAAGAAATTAAATTAAAAATTAAGAAAAAAGAGGAGGTCAAATCTTATTTGAATGTAGTTTTTACAGAAGATGGTATTATGGCTTTAGGTAAATATTATATTGGATCTAAAAATTTAAAAAAAGGAAAAAGTGCTGGAATATTTGTCGATAAAATTTCATATGCAGGAGAGATAGAGAGTACAAAAAACATTAATTGGGAAGATCAATTATTTGAGAAATTTCAAGAAGAAAATAGTAGAAAAGGGAAAAACCACATATTTTTCCATGATATTATCAAAACAGAAGATGGTTATATTGCTATTGGAGAACAATACAGGAAAGTTCTTACAGAAGAAGGGTTTGTCTCTAAACTTATTACGCTTGGAATCGCAAGTGCTACAAAAATTTTAATTTCAGATGCTTATTTCTTCGAATTTGATCAAAATTTCAATTTAAAAGATATTAAAAAGATTACAAAAAAAGCTTCCTTATATTCAGGTCTTTCCGATTTAAAATCAGCAGAAGAATCTGCACAACATTTAAAATTTTATGGTTATTTCGATTATTTAATGACGCAAAATAAAGGAAATAGATTCTTCTCTACATTTGTAAACACACAACTTGATAAGAAGAAAAAACCAACTTCTATTCACTATAAAACAGTTATTTACAAAGACTCTAAATATAGTGAGTCTAGTTTTACGATTCCTTTAAATGACAATATAAAACGTCGAGTTTTACCTGCGAAATTTGGGCATTTATTAATTTACGAATATGATAAAGAAACTGAAAAATCTTCTTTAAGATTAGAGAAAATTGATGCTGAATAGATATAGTTTCTGTCATATTATTTAAAGTAAAAGCCTTAGAATCTTTTCTTTCAAAAAAAACTAAACATCATAAATAAATTACTATTATGAAAACACAAAAGTTAATTACTCTATTAATACTTTTATTTTTCAGTTTTTCAACCATCGCACAAGTTTCGGTGGCTAGAAATCATTTAAAAAAACCAAAAAAAGTAAAGACCAAAGCTTTTGAAAAATTCAAAAAATCTACAACTATTTTTGTTTTATCTAATCTACATTCAAAAGAAGAGTATGAAAAAATATTAAACGAAGTTTGGACAGTTACTCCATTCAAAGTTGTAAATGAAGCCGATTATAATTATAAAGATTATTATTTTGGGGATTATTCAATTTTCGGATTAGCTACTAGAAGTTATAGATATAGGGGGAAATATGGAGGTCTTCATGTGTTTAACCAATCATATTTAAAATTATACGTATTTAACACAAAATCTTCTTTAAAAGAAATTGCAAATGATAATAAAACTGAAGAAGAATTTTTGAAAAATTTAAAAAAAGTAAAAACTCATGAGATTGGTTTAATCCTATTGAATTCGGCAGGGGAATTTAAAGAGCAGATTTATAATGGTTTAACTAGAGAGGATATTCGTCAAATTATTTTTAATGATTCTTTTTCAACTAATAATACTTTAGGGTATTTTAGAAATAATCTTCAAAAAATAAATACACTTCTTCTAGAAGAACAAAATCATTATCTTCTTGATTCAGATTCAAACCCTGAAGAATTAATGAAATTATCTTCTGATACTTTATATATCCCTGAGTTTATTAAAAATTATTATAGAAGTAGTATATATCGTCTACCCAAAGATGATTCCTTATTAAAAGTAATTACAGATGATTTTGAAGAAAATTATGATTTCAATTTCAAAATTGTTACAAAAGAAATTATCGATCAAAAAATATTAAATAAAGAGCCTATTTATTATTTAAGATTTGTAAGTACGAACGGAAACTTATTCACTCATATTGTAAATGCGCAAACTGGTGAACCGATATATCGTCAATATAAAAAACTTTCATTTATCTTAAGGAAAAAGAACATAAAAAAAATTAATAAAGCAATCGAAAAATCGGTAAAAAAAATCATGAAAGACAAGCAAAAGGCAAAAGAAAAAGCAGAAGCTGCTAAGGTTTTAAATATTTAAAATTTCATTAAAAACTTGTTTGTAAAATTTTGTTGTTCATCAATTATTTAAAGATATAAGTCTAAAAGCTGCAAATTATAAGTATTTATATTAGATATTTAGAAGAAATTAACTGTTAAGTAATTAATAAAATCATTTCCTCTTTCCATATCTTACTGAATATTGTAAATTGCAGCTTCTTTTTATTTAGAATTAAAACATGGACAACATACAACCTTACAAACCAAAGAACCAAGTACGTATTGTTACTGCAGCTTCTCTATTTGATGGACACGATGCAGCAATTAATATCATGCGTAGAATTATCCAATCAACTGGAGTTGAAGTAATACATTTAGGACACGATAGAAGTGTTGAAGAAGTAGTAAATACAGCAATTCAAGAAGATGCAAATGCCATTGCGATGACTTCTTACCAAGGAGGACACAATGAGTATTTCAAATACATGTATGATTTACTAAATGAAAAAGGTGCTGGTCACATCAAAATTTTTGGTGGTGGTGGTGGAGTAATCTTACCAGAAGAAATCAAAGAATTGATGGATTATGGAATCTGTAGAATTTATTCTCCAGACGATGGTCGTCAAATGGGACTTCAAGGTATGATTAACGATATGATTGAAAAATGTGATTTTGCTACAGGAGAAAATATCCAAGCAACTTTCGAAGGAATTCAATCAAAAGATCCAAAAATTTTAGCAGAAACTATTTCTGCAGCAGAAAATTTCCCAGAAAAATACGAGGAATTCTTAAATGAAGTTCGCAAACAAGGAGAAGAATCTAAGATTCCTGTTCTTGGAATTACAGGAACTGGAGGAGCTGGAAAATCTTCTTTAGTAGATGAATTAGTTCGTCGTTATTTAAATGATTTCGAAAATCAAGATATCGCAATTATCTCTGTAGATCCATCAAAAAGAAAAACAGGAGGAGCTTTATTAGGAGATAGAATTCGTATGAACGCAATTAAAAACAATCGAGTTTATATGCGTTCTTTAGCAACTCGTCAGTCAAACTTGGCTTTATCTAAACACGTAAATGATGCTTTAGATATTTTAAAAGTGGCTAATTTTGATTTAATCATTTTAGAAACTTCTGGAATTGGACAATCAGATACAGAAATTTTAGATCATTCAGATGTTTCTCTTTATGTGATGACTCCTGAATATGGAGCTGCAACACAATTAGAGAAAATTGATATGATTGATTTTGCTGATGTAATTGCTTTAAACAAATTTGACAAAAGAGGAGCTTTAGATGCAATTCGTGATGTGAAGAAACAATACATGCGTAATCATAATCTTTGGGATATCCCAATGGATCAAATGCCTGTTTATGGAACAATCGCTTCGCAATTCAACGATCCTGGAGCAAATACTTTATACAGAGTTTTAATCGATAAATTAAACGAAAAGACAAATGCGAATTTTGAAAGTTCTTTCGAAATTACAGATGCAATGTCTGAAAAACAATTTATCATTCCACCAAGCAGAACTCGTTATTTATCTGAAATTACAGAAAACAACAAAGCTTATAACAAATGGTCTGTAGAGCAAAAAGAAGTTGGACAAAAACTTTATGGAATCTACAAGACAATTGAAACAGTTGCTGGAACTAAAATTGAGTTAACAAAATTTGGAGTTAATGAAGAAGAAATTTTAGAAAATGCAACAGAAGATAACAAGCAATTCTTAGAATTATTATTAAAAGAATTCGCTAGAATCAAAATGGACTTAAATCCGCATAACTGGGAGTTAATCCAAAACTGGGAAGCAACTGTAAAACGTTACAAAGATCCTATTTATACTTTTAAAGTAAGAGATAAGGAAATTAATATTAAAACACATACAGAGTCACTTTCTCACACACAAATTCCAAAAGTAGCTTTACCAAAATACGAATCTTGGGGAGATGTACTTTATTGGAGATTACAAGAAAACGTTCCTGGAGAATTTCCTTACACTTCTGGTTTATTCCCATTCAAGAGAACTGGAGAAGATCCAACAAGAATGTTTGCAGGAGAAGGTGGACCAGAACGTACAAACAAACGTTTCCACTATGTAAGTTTAGGAATGCCAGCAAAACGTCTTTCTACAGCTTTTGATAGTGTAACTTTATATGGAAATGATCCAGATTTAAGACCTGATATTTACGGAAAAATCGGAAACGCAGGAGTTTCTATTTGTTGTTTAGATGATGCTAAAAAATTATTTTCAGGATTTAATTTAGCACATCCGATGACTTCTGTAAGTTTAACAATTAACGGACCTGCTCCAATGTTGTTAGGATTCTTCTTGAATACAGCAATTGACCAACAATGTGAGCTTTACATTAAGGAAAATGGTTTAGAAAAAGAAGTTTCTAAGAAGATCGAAAAAATCTTCAAAGAAAGTGGAACAAAACGTCCAGAATATCAAGGAGATTTACCAGAAGGAAACGATGGTTTAGGATTATTCTTATTAGGAGTAACAGGAGATCAAGTTTTACCAAAAGATGTTTACGAAGAAATCAGATTACGTACTTTAACACAAGTTCGTGGAACAGTTCAGGCAGATATCTTAAAAGAAGATCAAGCACAAAATACTTGTATTTTCTCTACAGAATTTGCTTTACGTATGATGGGAGACGTTCAGGATTATTTCATCCAAAAGAATGTGCGTAACTTCTATTCTGTTTCTATTTCTGGTTATCACATCGCAGAAGCAGGAGCAAATCCTATTACACAGTTAGCATTAACTTTAGCAAATGGATTTACTTACGTTGAATATTATTTATCAAGAGGAATGGATATCAATAAATTTGGTCCAAACCTTTCTTTCTTCTTCTCAAATGGAATTGATCCAGAATATGCAGTAATTGGTAGAGTTGCTCGTAAGATTTGGTCAAAAGCGATGAAGATGAAATATAAAGCGAATTCAAGAGCACAAATGTTGAAATATCACATTCAAACTTCTGGTCGTTCGCTTCATGCTCAAGAAATTGATTTCAACGATATTCGTACAACGCTTCAAGCACTATATGCAATTTATGATAACTGTAATTCTTTACATACAAATGCGTATGACGAAGCAATTACAACTCCAACAGAGGAGTCGGTTCGTAGAGCGATGGCAATTCAGTTGATTATCAACAAAGAATTAGGTTTAGCGAAAAACGAAAACCCAATTCAAGGAGCGTTTATAATTGAAGAATTAACGGATTTAGTAGAAGAAGCTGTATATGCTGAATTCGATAGAATTACAGAGCGTGGTGGAGTTCTTGGTGCAATGGAAACAATGTATCAGAGAGGAAAAATCCAAGAAGAAAGTTTATACTATGAAACTTTAAAACACAATGGAGATTTCCCTATTATTGGTGTGAATACTTTCTTAAGTAAAAATGGTTCACCAACAGTAACACCTGCTGAGGTAATTCGTGCAACAGAAGAAGAAAAACAATATCAAATTTCGATGTTAGAAAATCTTCACAAATTAAATGAAGAGCAAGTTGCTGTAGAATTAGAGAATATCAAGGAAGCTGCTATTAATAACGAAAACTTATTCGAGATGTTAATGGAAGCTACAAAACGTTGTTCTTTAGGTCAAATTACAGATACTTTATTTAAAGTAGGAGGACAATATCGTAGAAATATGTAATTCCTATTTTTTTATAAAATACAAAAGCGTAAGATGAATTTCTTACGCTTTTTTTGTGTCTAAATTTTGGTTGAAACTAGATAGGTTTTTCAAGATATAGAAAATGAATTCTCTTTTCTTCAATCAAAAATCAATTCAGTATATGGAATGAAATTCTCAGAAAATCACTAACTTCTAATGTTATAGAAAAAAACTTGTAAACTCTTGTTTTTTTTTACGTCTGAATGTCAAGAAGTATTTTATAACCGTTAAATGTTTTAAGTATGAAACTGAGAATTTTTTTAGTAGCTTTCCTAACAATGATGATTGCAGAGGTAAATGCACAAACTTCCGTTTGGAATGGAGAATTACAAAAATATGTGAGTAATTCAGGAAATGTTGATTATAAAAATTGGAAAAAATCATCTCAAAAGTTAGATACTTATTTAACTTATTTGAGTAAAACTTCACCGAATAATTGGTCTGCTGATAAGGAAAAATCTTTCTGGATCAATGCTTATAATGCTTATACAGTAAAACTTATTTTGGATAATTATCCATTGAAAAGTATCACAGATATTAAAGAAAATGGAAAAAATGCTTGGGAAATACCTTTTGCCAAGGTTGGAGGTAAAATGTATACTTTGAATCAAATTGAGCATGAAATTCTTAGAAAAAAGTTTGATGATCCAAGAATTCATGTTGGAGTAAATTGTGCTTCTTATTCTTGTCCACAATTAGCAAATTATGCTTTCACAGAGAAGAATGTAAATTCTAGTTTAGAAAAATTAATGAAGCTTTTCGTTAATGATACTAAGAGAAATAAAGTATCAGCAAACAAAGCGCAACTTTCTGAAATATTTAACTGGTTTAAAGGAGATTTTACAAAGAATGGAACTTTAGTTGATTACATAAATAAGTATAGTAATACAAAACTAAATGGAAATGCTTCGATAACTTTTTTACCTTATAATTGGAGTTTGAACGGAAAGTAAAATAGATTTTTATATTTTACAAAGGAATTTCCCCTCTCGAGAGGGGCTAGGGGTGTGTTTCACTTCAATTTTTTAAAAACGAACTAAATAAAACTAAATTAAAATGCAAAAGACATATTACGATCCAAAAGATTTAAAAAAGTTTGGAAAAATCACTGAGTGGAGTGAGGAATTAGGAGAGAAATTTTTTGAATATTACGGAAAAGTATTTGAAGAAGGAAGCTTGACAGCAAGAGAAAAATCATTGATTGCACTTGCTGTAGCACATACAGTTCAATGTCCTTATTGTATTGATGCTTATACAAAAGATGGATTACAAAGAGGAATTGAAAAAGAAGAAATGATGGAAGCTTTGCATGTTGCTGCTGCAATTCGTGGAGGAGCAAGTTTGGTGCACGGTGTTCAGATGATGAATAAGGTTGAAAAATTGAGCATGTAATTTTTATGACAACAAAATCTTTATTAGCTAGAAAAAACGATTTATCGCAACCAGAAAAACAATTACAGTTTTTAAGTAATGGAATTTTTGGAAACGGAGAATTACCAACATTTAAAGAATCTTTAGAAAAAACAAATAGATTTCCTTTAAAACCAACTGGCTTGGATATTTTCCAAGTAAATGTTGGTTATATGTGTAATCAAGTTTGTACGCATTGTCATGTGGACGCTGGTCCAGATCGTAAAGAGATTATGACAAAAGAAACAATGCAACTTTGTTTGGATGTGTTGAAAGCAAGTGGTGCAAAAACTTTAGATTTGACAGGTGGAGCTCCAGAAATGAATCCGAATTTCCGTTGGTTTGTAGAAGAAGCTGCAAAAATTGGAGTGGAGGATTTTATCGTTCGCTCAAATTTGACCATTATTTTAGCTAATAAAAAATACCACGATTTACCAGAATTTTTCAAGAAATATAATGTACACGTAGTTTCTTCTTTACCTTTTTATAAAAGAAATAAAACGGATAAACAAAGAGGAAATGGTGTATTTCAAAAATCAATTCAAGCATTGCAGATGTTGAATGAAGTTGGTTATGGAAAAGAAGGAACTGGATTGAAATTAGATTTAGTTTACAATCCAGCGGGTGCTTTTCTTCCAGCAAATCAAAGTGATTTAGAAAGTGATTTCAAGAAAGCTTTAAAAAATGATTTTGATATTGATTTCAATAGTTTGTTCGCAATTACAAACCTTCCTGTTTCTAGATTTTTAGAGTATTTAATTGCTTCTGAAAATTATGAAGATTATATGGAAACACTAGTCGAAGCATACAATCCTGTTGCTGTAGATGGTGTGATGTGTAAAAATACACTTTCTGTTAGTTGGGATGGGTATTTGTTTGATTGTGATTTTAATCAAATGCTTGATTTAAAAGTAGCTGCTAAATCGAAACATTTAAAAGATTTTGATTTAGAGAGTTTGCAAAATAGAAATATTATTATCTCGCAACACTGCTATGGTTGTACAGCCGGAGCAGGTTCGAGTTGTCAAGGAACAACCGTATAATTTTCGAGTGTCTATGAAACATTTTTATATCCTAATTCTTTTATTTTTTACTGCATTTTTTGTGGAAGCGCAAAACACAAAATTAGATCGATTTTTGAATAAAGAACTAAAAAAATCGGTTCCTTTAATGACGGTTGAAGAGCTTTATCAGATGACAGATTCTGTGCTGTTGGTTGATGCAAGATCTTTTAAAGAGTTTCGAGTTAGTCATATCGAAGGAGCACATTTTGTAGATTATGATACGTTTACAAAAGAAGATTTACCCTTAGATTTACAGAAAAATACAAAAATCGTTGTCTATTGCAGTTTGGGAATACGAAGCGAGCATATTGGAGAAAAGATAATGGCTTTAGGATTTAAAAATGTTTATAATTTAAAAGGTGGAATTTTTGAGTGGAGTAATTTTGAATATCCAGTAGTGAATTCAAAAAATGAAGATACTGATGAAATTCACACTTTCTCGAAAGAATGGAGTACTTGGTTGCTAAAAGGAATTAAGATTTATGAGCACTAAAAACCTTTTATTGATTTTTACTAAAAATCCTGAATTGGGAAAAGTAAAAACACGATTGGCAAAAACAATTGGCGATGAAAGAGCTTTGACAGTATATAAAGCTTTATTGAAGCATACACATAAAACTACCAAAGATTTGGATGTAGAAAAACACGTCTATTATTCGAATGAAATTGTAGAAAATGATCTTTGGAAAAAAGGTTTTAAAAAATATGTTCAAGAAGGAGAAGATTTAGGAATTCGAATGAAGAATGCTTTTTTAAATGGTTTTGCTGAAGGTTATGAAAATATTGTAATTATCGGAAGTGATATGTTTGCGATTACAGAAAATCATTTGAAAGAGGCTTTTGAAAAATTGAATTCGAATTCTGTAGTAATTGGCCCTGCTGAAGATGGAGGATATTACCTTTTAGGAATGCAAAAAGATCAGACTTTTGTTTTAGATCATAAAGAATGGAGTACCGAATCTGTGTTTCCTGATACTGTAAAAGATATTCAAGAAAGAAATTTATCTTTCGATACGATTGAAACTTTAAATGATATTGATACGGAGGAAGATTTGATGCAATCTTCTGATGAGGTGTTGGAGAAATTGGGGTTTGTGAAATAACCACCCCTAGCTCCTCTTTTAAAAATAGGGGAACAATTTAGCACAATTTATAATTGTGTTTATTGTCTCTAGTATAAACTCGTGATAGTTTTTAAAAATCTGGAATAATTGTAGAAAATGTTCTGGAAATGTAATTAATGCGTTAGGGATTGCAGTGGCATCCTTTTTTGCTTTTCTTCATTCAGTTGTTTTAGCAAAAAAGATATAGCGGAAAGCCCGACCTGATAGGGGAACGCCCAAAAAAGAAAACGATGATAACACAAATAAATGAAACAGTTGAATTTTTGGAATCAAAGAATATTTTGAATCCGGAAATTGGAATTGTTTTAGGAACTGGTTTAGGAAAACTGGTTGAAAAAATAGATATAGAAATTAGTATTGATTATGATGAGATTCCGAATTTTCCTGAATCTACGATGGAATTTCATCATGGAAAATTACTTTTCGGAACTTTAGAAGGAAAGAAAGTTTTGGTGATGCAAGGAAGATATCATTTATATGAAGGATATTCTTTGAATCAGGTTGTTTTTCCGATACGAGTTTTCAAGAAATTAGGAGTTCAGAAGTTGTTGATTTCAAATGCAGCAGGAGCGATTAATTTAAATTATGAAAAAGGTTCATTGATGTTATTGGACGATCATATCAATTTGCAAGGAGGTTCGCCTTTGGTTGGAACAGAAGTGAAAGCTTTAGGAAATCCATTTGTAGATATGTCAGCGCCATATAACAAAGAAATGAACGAAAAATTAAAGCAAATTGCAGCAGAAAATGATATTACGCTTCATGAAGGAGTTTATGCAGCTGTGATTGGGCCTCATTTGGAAACACGAGCAGAATATAGATATTTAAAAGTAATTGGTGCGGATGCTGTCGGAATGTCCACAGTTCCTGAGGTGATTGCTGCAAATCATATGGAGCTTCCATGTGTGGCGATTTCTGTATTGACAGATTCTTGTGATCCAGATAATTTACAACCGATTAATATTCCAGAAATTTTGGCTTTAGCAGAAAAAGCAGAGCCGGAAATGATTACGCTTTTTTCTCAATTAATTAAAACACTTTAGTCATGTCATATTTAGACGCAACAGAAGATTTATATAAGAAAGCAGCATTAACCCCAGATGTTGGTTTATGTTGTACGACAACTCCAGTTTGGAAATTTCCTGAATTAGAAATTCCAAAAATTATGTTAGAAATGAATTACGGATGTGGAAGTACTGTAAATCCAAGAGATTTGGTAAACAATCCGAAAATTCTATATGTTGGAGTAGGTGGAGGAATGGAATTATTACAATTCTCTTATTTCTCAAGACAAAAAGGAGGTGTAACAGGAATTGACATTGTCGATGAAATGTTAGATGCTTCAAAGAAAAATTTTAAAGAAGCAGAAGAATTAAATCCTTGGTTTAAGTCTGATTTTGTAGACTTGAAAAAAGGAGATGCTTTGAATTTACCAGTAGAAGATGAAAGTATTGATGTTGCAGCACAAAACTGTCTTTTCAATATTTTTAAATTAGACGATTTAAAGAAAGCATTGCAAGAAATGTATCGTGTGTTGAAACCACATGGTAGATTGGTTTTATCAGATCCAATTTGTGATCAAGATATGCCAGAAAACTTAAGAAATGATGATCGTTTGAGAGCATTGTGTTTAAGTGGTTCTATTCCTTTAAAAGATTATATCAAAATGTTGACAGATGTAGGATTTGGAACTATTGAAATTCGTGCAAAACGTCCGTACAGAATTTTAGATACAAATCATTATGATACTGATGAAAATATCATGATTGAAAGTGTAGAAGTTTGTGCGATTAAAGATCCAATTCAAGAAGATGGAGCATGTGTATTTACAGGGAAATCTGCTATTTATTTTGGAAGTGAAGATTTCTTCGATGATAAAAAAGGACACGTAATGATGCAAAATCAACCTTTAGCAATTTGTGATAAAACTGCTGGAGCTTTAGCAGATCTAAATAGAGACGATATTTATATTTCAGAATCAACTTATCACTATGATGGTGGAGGTTGTTGTTAGGAATTAGTTTTTAGTTCGTCTAATTATTTAACAAATGAAAAATCTAGCGAATTACATTTATTGTAATTTTGCCTCGATTAAAACATGATAGATTAATTATAGAGTAGAAATATATTACCCCACGATATATTTCTACTTTTTAATGTTGTTGAATAATTATGGAATTTACACTAGAATCCTACATCTCTATATTTAAAAATTCGTTCGGGAATTATTTTAATTATTTAGTTCACGAAATTTCTTCACCATCCATTCAAAATTATTTTTATGCTTTGATTGGAATTTCTATTGCTGTTTGGCTTTTAGAAATTGTATTTCCATGGCGTAAAAAACAAGGAATCTTCCGAAAAGATTTTTGGCTGGATACTTTCTATATGTTTTTCAACTTTTTCATTTTTAATCTGATTATTTTCATCGCACTTTCCAATACTTTTGAGCATTTTTTCAAAAATATTTTAGATGTATTTGGTTTAAAAGTAAGTTCACTTCAACTTTTTGATGTAGATAACCTTCCAAAAACTTTAGGTTTATTTATTTTCTTTATCATAACGGATTTTGTACAATGGTGTACACATGTTTTATTGCATAAAGTTCCTTTTTTATGGAATTTCCACAAAGTACATCATTCTGTAAAAGAAATGGGATTTGCAGCACATTTACGTTATCATTGGGCAGAAACATTTGTGTACAAATCTCTTCTGTATATACCACTAGCAATTATCGGTGGATTTGATGCGAAAGATGTAATTATTGTTCATTTTATCACGATTATTATCGGGCATTTGAATCATGCAAATTTCCGTTTACCACTTGGTCCTTTAAAGTATATTTTCAATAGTGCTGAAGTTCATATTTGGCATCATGCGAAAGAATTACCAAAAGAAAAGAAAGATGGAATTAATTTCGGAATTAGTTTAAGTATTTGGGATGTGATTTTTAAAACATTTCATTTGCCACATTCTGGAAAAGATATTGAAATTGGATTTGAAAATGATGAGAAATTTCCAGATAATTTTATCAAGCAAGAGTTATATCCTTTGACGAAGAAAGATTAGGGCGTTTCCCTCCGTTAAAACTTCAGGTCGGGCTTTCCGTTTTTAGTTTTGTTCTTCAAAAAAAGAATTTCTAGGTCATCCGTTGGCTTCCGTTGGTCGCCTCCGTTTCCCAAGAACTTCTAATTTTTGAAAAACAAAAGCTAACCACTCCAATCCCTAACGCAAAACAATTTTATATTAATTCGAAATTAAGAAGATATTTTGATACAACTTAATTCACTATTTTTATATTTGAAATTATAAATACAATTTTCGACTAAAGAAAAAAATAAAAACATAATGGATAAAGTAGTAGTAAGCTGGCAAGAAAACATGCATTTAATTGCAGAGCAACCAGGAGGAACTGTAAGTATTGATGCAGGAGAAGAATTTGGAGGAGAAAACAAAGGATTACGTCCAAAAGCAATGATGCTTTCAGGTTTAGGAGGTTGTGCAGGATTAGATGTTGCAGCTTTTTTAAAGAAAATGCGTGTAACTGTAGATACTTTCAAAATAGAAATGGAAGCAAGTCTTACAGAAGAACACCCAAGAACTTATGACAAAGTAAAAATGGTTTTCAAATTTTTCGGAAAAGATTTCGAGAAAGATAAAATTCAAAAAGTAGTAGATTTATCTGTAGATAAGTACTGTGGAGTATTAGAAATGTTCCGTCAATTTGCAGAATTAGAAATCTCTGTAGAATATATCGAACAATAATAACAGAAAAGAACAGTTATATAATTAATTGGAAAAGTCTATTTCTGTTTATTAAGTTTTGTAAAGAAAAACCTATGAATTGTCGTTCATAGGTTTTTCTATTTTTAAATATCTTAATCGATAACTGAACGTAGTCGAAGTTAAATCAATCCAGCACGCTTCAATAAAGCTGTATTATCTGGTTTTTTTCCTCTAAACTCTTCATAAAGTTCCATTGGTTTAATTGAACCACCTTGCGAAAGAACTGTATTTTTGAATTTAGTTGCAATTTCATGATTAAAAATTCCATTTTCTTTGAAATAAGCAAAAGCATCTGCATCTAAAACTTCCGCCCATTTATAAGAATAATAACCAGAAGAATATCCACCTTGGAAAATATGAGAAAATGCGGTACTCATACAGTTTTCTGCTACATCTGGATATAATTTTGTACTCTCAAAAGCTTCTGATTCGTATTTTTTTACATCTTCGATTTCCATTGGATTTTTACCATGCCAATCCATATCTAGAAGTCCGAAACTCAATTGACGAACCGTTTGCATTCCTTCTAAGAAATTTGCAGAAGCTTTGATTTTTTCTACCAATTCCATTGGAATTAATTCTTCTGTCTCATAATGTTTCGCAAAAAGATTTAGAGCTTCTTCCTCATAACACCAGTTTTCAAAAACTTGACTTGGTAATTCTACAAAATCCCAAGAAACGCTAGTTCCTGATAAACTTGGGTACGTTGTATTTGCTAACATTCCGTGAAGTGCATGACCAAATTCATGAAAAAGTGTTGTAACTTCATTGAAAGTTAGAAGAGATGGTTTTGTTTCTGTTGGTTTCGTGAAATTACAAACGATAGAAATATGTGGGCGAGAATTTTCTCCATCTTTTTTCCATTGACTTTTGTAAGAAGTCATCCAAGCTCCACCACGTTTTCCTTCTCTTGGGAAGAAATCTGCATAGAAAACAGCAATGAAATTTCCATCATTATCTGTTACTTTATAAGTCATCACATCTTCATGATACTTGTCGATATCATTAATTTCCTCAAAATTTAAATCATATAATTTATTAGAAATCGTGAAAACTCCATTTAAAACATTTTCCAATTTGAAATAAGGTTTCAATTGCTCTTGATCAAAATTGAAAAGTTTTGTTTTTAGTTTTTCACCATAATAAGCTCCATCCCATTTTTCTAAAGAAGAAATTCCATCTTCTTTAGCCATTTCTTCCAATTGCTTGAAATCTTTTTCAGCAGCAGGTTTTGCTTTTACCAATAAATCATCCAAGAATGTAAAAACAGTTTCAGGATTTTCTGCCATTCTTTCTTCTAGAACAAAATCAGCATGCGTTTTATATCCTAAAAGATTTGCTCTCTCATAACGAAGTTTTGCAATTTTTAGAACATTTTCTTCATTGTTGAATTCATTTTTCTGAAAAGCTTTTGCACCAAAAGCAATTGCCAATTTTTGACGAAGTTCTCTATTATCAGCATAAGTCATAAAAGGAACATAACTTGGATAATCTAAAGAAATCATCCAACCATCTTTTCCTTTTTGTTTTGCTAACATTGCAGCAGCTTCTTTTGCTCCGTCAGGTAAACCAGCTAGATCTTCTTCATTTGTCAAATGCATTTCAAAAGCATTCGTTTCTGCAAGAACATTTTCTCCAAATTTTAAAGAAAGTTGTGAAAGTTGCTTATCAATTTCACGAAGTTTGTTTTTATCTTCCTCGTTTAAGTTAGCTCCATTTCTTGAAAAACCTTTATACTTTTTTTCTAAAAGCATCATTTGTTCTTCATTTAAATCTAAATCATTTCTTTGCTCATAAACTGCTTTTACACGAAGAAATAATTTTTCATTTAAGCGAATATCATTTGAAAACTCAGAAAGAAGTGGCGAAACAATTTGTGCAATTTTCTGAATTTCTTCATTTGTTTCAGCACTGTTTAAATTGAAAAAAATAGAAGAGATTCGGTCTAATTGACCTCCACTAAACTCTAAAGCTTCAATGGTATTTTCAAAAGTTGGTTTTTCTTCATTTTCAGTAATTGCATCGATTTCTTGTTTTGCTAAAGTAATTCCTTCTTTAAAAGCAGGTTCGAAATCACTATTTTTTATGCTCTTGAAAGGAGCTGTAGTATATAAAGTATTAAAATCTTTTAATAACGGATTCATAAATTTCTATTTTAAATTGAAAACAATTTTTTCTAAATCAAAAATACAATTTTAAATACGAACTCATTTAAACTTTTTAAATCAAAATTCGTTTCAAGCATGTTCATTACTGACTTGTGAAAAATTTTAACCATAGCTAAGGCTATGCTGAAAATTTTTCCCTTCACCATTAATAAACATCATATGAAACTCCTAGTTTTAGTAAAAAAGCTTAAACGAGTTCTACTAAAAAAATAAAAGTTTGAAAAGAGGAAGTTTCTGTTGTTGAAAATCTTTTAGTAAAAAAGTATAAAGAGAATATTTATAACATTTCTGTAAGAATCTATGGTTTTTAAATTGAGTAACTTAAAGTGAATTTTAAAATAGTCGAATCATGAAAAAAATTATCGTATTCTTTTTGTTTGCAATGAGTCTGATGAGTGTAGAAAAAATGGAAGCTCAAAAAGATTTTGAAGGAGTTTTGGTGTATAAATATGAATATTTACATCTTCCTGATGAAATGATGGATTATAAAGATCAATTACCGAAATTTTCTACAGCCTATAGAAAAGGAGATATGTTCAAGATAGAACAAGAAATGATGGGAGGTATGCAAACTTTTATTGCAGATGATAACAAACAAGAACTTAGTATGCTTTTGGATATGAATGGTCAGAAAATGGGAATGAAATTCGATCTAAAAGAAGAGAAAATGGATGTGGATAAAGTGAATTTAAAACATACCAATGAAACAAAAATGATCAAAGGATATAAAGCGAAAAAAGTAACTTTTGATCAGGGAGAAAATCAAGTAGAATTATGGTATACGGAAGAATTACCAAATAAATTTAATGTGTTTTTAGTTCCAGTGGACGGAATGCCTTTAGAATACACAACAAATGTAGGCGGAATGCAGATGAAAGTTACGCTAGATTCTATAAAAGAGAAAAAATTAGATGATAGTGTTTTTGCGGTTTCTGACGATTATACGATGATGGATCCGAAAGCGATGGGAGTAGAAAGTCCTTTTCAAAAATAATCTTTGAAGTATCGGTTTTTCAGCTAAATAAAAACATGTAAATTTGGAAATCCTTAAAAAGAATTTTACAATGACATTTCAAGAACAAATATTACAAGGTATTCCTCAGGAAATTCCTACAGAAAAACCTTATGATACTTCTATAAATCATGCACCAAAACGTAAAGATATTCTTTCAAAAGAAGAGAAACAATTAGCAATTCGTAATGCTTTACGTTATTTTGATAAAGAACAACACGAAGTTTTAGCAAAAGAATTTGCACAAGAGTTAGAAACTTACGGAAGAATCTATATGTATCGCTACCGTCCAGATTATAAAATGTATGCTCGTCCAATTGAAGAGTATCCAGGGAAATCGGAGCAAGCGAAAGCAATTATGCATATGATTCAAAACAATTTGGATTATGCAGTTGCACAACATCCACATGAGTTAATTACTTATGGAGGAAATGGAGCTGTATTCCAAAACTGGGCGCAATATCTGTTGACGATGCAATATTTAGCTGAAATGACAGATGAGCAAACTTTAGTAATGTATTCTGGACATCCAATGGGATTATTTCCTTCGCATTCGGAAGCTCCAAGAGTTGTAGTTACAAATGGTATGATGATTCCTAACTATTCTAAGCAAGATGATTGGGAAAAATTCAATGCTTTAGGTGTAACACAATACGGACAGATGACAGCAGGAAGTTATATGTATATTGGTCCACAAGGAATTGTACATGGAACAACAATTACTGTTTTAAATGCTGGAAGAAAGATTTCTAAAGATGGAGAAGGATTAGCAGGAAAATTATTTGTTACTTCTGGATTAGGAGGTATGAGTGGAGCGCAGCCAAAAGCAGGTAACATTGCAGGATGTGTTTCTGTAGTTGCTGAGGTAAATCCAAAAGCTACTCATACACGTCATTCACAAGGATGGGTTGATGAAGTGATTACAGATTTAGATGCATTAACAAAGAGAGTTCTTAAAGCAAAAGAAAACAAAGAAGTTGTTTCGATTGCTTATCAAGGAAATGTTGTAGATGTTTGGGAGCATTTTGATAAAGAAGGAGTTTATATTGATTTAGGTTCTGATCAGACTTCATTACATAATCCATGGGCTGGAGGATATTATCCAGTTGGAGTTTCTTTTGAAGAAGCAAATGAAATGATGGCGAACGAACCTGAGTTATTCAAAGAAAAAGTACAAGAAACTTTAAGAAGACATGCAGCAGCAGTAAATAACCATGCAGCAAAAGGAACTTATTTCTTTGATTATGGAAATGCTTTCTTATTAGAGGCAAGTAGAGCAGGTGCAGATATTTTTGCAGAAAATGGTATTGATTTCAAATATCCTTCTTATGTGCAAGATATCATGGGACCAATGTGTTTTGATTACGGATTTGGACCATTCCGTTGGGTTTGTGCTTCAGCAGATCCAGAAGATTTAGCGAAGACAGACGAGATTGCTTGTCAAGTTTTAGAAGAAATTAAAAAGAAGTCTCCAGCAGAAATTCAACAACAAATGGATGATAATATCCGTTGGATTAAAGGAGCTCAAGAAAATAAATTAGTTGTAGGGTCACAAGCGAGAATTCTTTATGCAGATGCAGAAGGAAGAATGAAAATCGCAGAAGCTTTCAATAATGCAATTGCAGAAGGAAAAATCGGAACAGTTGTATTAGGAAGAGATCATCATGATGTTTCTGGAACAGATTCTCCATTTAGAGAAACTTCAAACATTTATGATGGTTCTAGATTCACAGCAGACATGGCAATTCACAATGTAATTGGAGATTCATTCCGTGGAGCAACATGGGTTTCTATCCACAACGGAGGTGGAGTAGGATGGGGAGAAGTTATCAATGGAGGATTCGGAATGGTTCTTGATGGTTCCAAAGAAGCGGATACCCGTTTAAAACGTATGTTATTCTGGGATGTGAACAATGGTATTGCAAGAAGAAGTTGGGCAAGAAACAAAGAAGCAAACTTTGCTATCGAGAGAGCAATGGAGGTGGAGCCAAACTTAAAAGTTACGATGCCAAATAGAGTAGAAGATAATTTATTAGAAGGTTTATTTTAATTTATAAATAATCAATAGTATATATTTTACAATTGGAATGAACTTTCGGCATATTTTATATTTAATAATAACTTAAAACCTAAAGATATGAAGATTGTAAAATATATATTCGGTATTTTATTGGCTGTATCTATCGTTTCTTGTGCTTCTATTCAGGTGAACGAAGATTACGATACATCCGTAAATTTTAATAACTATAGAACTTTTGCTTTTGATAAAAAAGGAATTGATAAAGCAAAAATTTCAGATTTGGACAAAAGAAGAATTTTGTATGCAATTGAAAATAATTTGGTTGCAAAAGGAATGACAAAATCTGAAAATCCAGATATGCTGATTAGCATTTTTACAAAAGCTAGAAAAGATGTAAACGTGTATCAGAATAATTTTGGATGGTATGGATATGGTTATTATGGTTGGTATCCTTGGTATTATGGTGGAGTTTATAGTACTTGGCCAAGTACGCAAGTAACCGAATCAACAACCGGAACTTTGTATATTGATTTTATAGATGCAAAAAAATATAGGCTAATTTGGCAAGGAATTGGAAAAGGTTCTGTTTCAGAAACGACTTCGAGTCCGGAGAAGAAAACAGAAATGATCAATGAATTTGTAAATGCAATTCTAAAACAATATCCGCCAGGTTCTCCAAAAAAATAGAAATAACATAAAACCTCGATTTTTTTCGAGGTTTTTTTATAAGTTAACAAAATGGAATTTAAAAGATTGCCTAAATTAGAACCAGAAGATTTTTATTTAACCAAAGAGGGATATAAAGTTTTTACAGAAAAATACCATTTGAAAAGAGGTTATTGCTGCAAAAGTGGTTGTAGGCATTGTCCATATGGTTATGATAAAAAAACAGATACATTTAAGCCAACTAACAAAAACAAATAATATGAAAAAACAATTATTTAAAGTAGGAGCTCTTGCACTTGTACTTTCCTTTGCTTCTTGTGCGGAATTGCAACAAGCTGCAAATAATCTTCCGAAAGATATTTTGAGTCAGTCACAAGAATTGACAAGTACTCAAATAGGAAATGGTTTAAAAGAAGCTCTTGAAAAAGGAGTAAGAGTTGAGGTAAGTAAATTAGCAATGGAAAAAGGGTTTTATAACAATCCTGTGGCGAAAATTAATTTACCAAAAGATTTACAAAAAGTAGATTCTAAACTTAGAGATATAGGTCTAGGAAATGTAGCAGATAAAGGAATTGAGAAACTTAATGAAGCAGCATCAGAAGCTGTGAAAGAAGCGACTCCAATTTTTGTGGAAGCGATTAAAGGAATGTCTTTTCAGGATGCGAAGAAAATCCTTTTAGGAAATGATGATGCGGCAACACTTTATTTAGAATCAAAAACAGAAGTTTCTCTTCAAAGTAAATTTGAGCCAATTATTAAAAAATCATTCGATAAAGTTGGAGCAAATGATATTTGGGAGACAATCATCAAAAAATATAATGCAATTCCTTTTGCAGATGATATCAATCCAGATTTGACGGATTATGTTACAAAAGAAGCTTTAAAAGGAGTGTATAAAATGATTGCTATAGAAGAATTGAAAATCAGAGAAGATGTAAAAGAAAGAACTTCTGATTTGATGAAAAAGGTATTTGCACTTCAGGATAAATAAAATCACTAGTAAAAATCATATATAAAAGAGGATATTTTGTTTGAAAAATATTCTCTTTTTTATTTTTTTGATAAAAAATAACATTAAGTAAAAGTAAAGTATTGCTAAGAAGTATTAAAACTAATATCTTTGCAGTCTTAAAATTAAAAATATGATCAAAGTTACACTACCAGACGGTTCAGTAAGAGAATTCCAAGAAGGGGTTACAGCAATGGAAGTTGCAAGAGATATTAGTGAAGGTTTTGCAAGAAATGTGATATCTGCAAGATTTGATGGAAAGACCATTGAGACTAGTACACCTTTGACCACCGATGGAAGTTTAACTTTATATACGTTCAATGATGATGAAGGTAAAAAAGCTTTTTGGCATTCATCAGCACACGTATTAGCAGATGCTATTACACATTTTTATCCAGATGCGAAATTGACAATCGGACCTGCAATTGATAATGGTTTTTACTATGATATTGATTTAGGAGATGATACAATTTCTGAGAAAGATTTCAAGAAGATTGAAGATAAAATGTTAGAAATTGCTCGTGGAAAGCACCTTTTCCAAATGAGAGAAGTTTCTAAAGCAGATGCATTAGATTTTTATAAGAAACAAGGAAATGACTATAAAGTTGAGTTAATTGAAAACTTAACGGATGGAGATATTACTTTCTGTGATCACTCAAATTTTACAGATTTATGTCGTGGAGGACACATTCCAAACACGGGAATCATCAAGGCTGTAAAAATCATGAGTGTTGCAGGAGCTTACTGGCGAGGTGATGAGAAAAATACACAGTTAACACGTGTGTACGGTATTTCTTTCCCAAAACAAAAAATGCTTAAAGAGTATTTAGAAATGTTAGAGGAAGCAAAGAAAAGAGATCACCGTAAACTAGGAAAAGACTTAGAGTTATTTACATTCTCTCAAAAAGTAGGACAAGGACTTCCTCTTTGGTTACCAAAAGGAGCTGCACTTCGTGAGCGTTTAGAGAATTTCTTGAAAGCTGCACAGAAGAAAGCAGGATATGAAATGGTTGTTACACCACATATTGGACAAAAAGAACTTTATGTTACTTCTGGACACTATGAGAAATATGGAGAAGATAGTTTCCAACCGATTCATACACCAAAAGACAATGAGGAGTTTTTATTAAAACCAATGAACTGTCCACACCACTGTGAGGTTTATAACACAAAACCTTATTCATATAAAGACTTACCAAAGCGTTTTGCAGAGTTTGGTACAGTATATAGATATGAGCAAAGTGGAGAATTACATGGATTAACGAGAGTTCGTTGTTTTACACAAGATGATGCACATATTTTCTGTACTCCAGATCAGTTAGATCGAGAGTTTAAAGGAGTAATTGACTTAGTACTTTATGTTTTCAAAGCTTTAGGTTTTGATAAATTTACAGCACAGGTTTCATTACGTGATCCAGAAAATAAGGAGAAATATATTGGTACGGATGAAAATTGGGAAAAAGCAGAAAATGCGATCATGAATGCTGCTAAAGAGAAAGGATTAAACACTGTAGTTGAATATGGTGAGGCAGCTTTCTATGGACCAAAGTTAGATTTCATGGTAAAAGATGTTTTAGGAAGAAGTTGGCAGCTTGGTACAATCCAAGTAGATTATAACTTACCAGAGCGTTTTGACTTATCTTACAAAGGTTCAGATAACCAATTACACAGACCAGTAATGATCCACAGAGCACCATTTGGATCTATGGAAAGGTTTACAGCAATTTTATTAGAGCATACAGGAGGAAACTTCCCATTATGGTTGACACCAGAGCAAGTTATCTTATTGCCAATCAGTGAAAAATATCAAAAATATGCCGAAAAAGTTTCTAGTTTGCTAGAAAATTCCGAAATTCGCGCCTTAATTGATGATAGAAACGAAAAAACGGGAAGAAAAATTAGAGATGCAGAAGTAAATAAAATCCCATACATGTTGGTTGTTGGAGAAAATGAAGAGAAAGAACAGACAGTTTCTGTAAGAAAACATGGAGAAGGGGATTTAGGAGTATTTACTATCGAAAATTTTGTATCTTTAATAAAATCTGAAGTTCAGAATTCATTAGAGCAGTTTTAATAGTTTAATTTTAAATTTTTTAAGTCATAGCATTAAAGAGAAAAAGAGGCCCTAGAAAGCCTTGGAGAGTAGAGAAAGAGGAACAACATAGAATTAATGAGAAAATTAAGTATGTTCCTGAAGTACGTTTAGTAGGAGATAACGTAGAAGTTGGTGTATATAAAATCGAAAAAGCAAGACAAATTGCAGAAGAGCAAGAACTTGATTTAGTAGAAATTTCACCAAAGGCGAAGCCGCCTGTTTGTAAAGTAATTGATTACAAGAAGTTTCTTTATGAGCAAAAGAAACGTGAAAAAGCGATGAAATCTAAAGCAACTAAAGTTATTGTGAAGGAGATTCGTTTTGGTCCGCAAACGGATGAACATGACTATGAGTTTAAGAAAAAGCACGCGATCAAGTTTTTACAAGAGGGAGCTAAATTAAAAGCGTTCGTGTTTTTTAAAGGAAGATCAATTATTTTTAAAGATCAAGGGCAAATCTTATTATTAAGATTAGCACAAGAGCTAGAAGAATACGGAAAAGTAGAGCAAATGCCTAAGTTAGAAGGTAAGCGTATGATTATGTACGTTGCTCCAAAGAAAAAATAGTATATAAGCAAGTTTCAAAATCAGGACAAGATGCCTAAAATGAAAACAAAATCTAGTGCTAAGAAGCGTTTCAAGCTAACTGGTACTGGAAAAGTAAAAAGAAAACACGCTTTTAAGAGTCACATCTTAACAAAGAAATCTAAGAAGCGTAAGTTGAAGTTAACTCATGACGGTTTAGTACACAAATCAGATGAGGCTAACATTAAACAACAATTGTGTTTAAAATAATTTAAACATAATAACGGTAAATTATTAACCCTGTAATAGTGCTTAAAGAAATAAATTTTATTCGCCTATTACAAAAAAAACAATTTAAATTATGCCTAGATCAGTCAATTCTGTAGCGTCAAGAGCCAGAAGAAAAAAGATTTTAAAGCAAGCCAAAGGGTACTTTGGAAGAAGAAAGAATGTTTATACAGTAGCTAAAAATGCGGTTGAAAAAGGAATGTTATATTCTTACAGAGACCGTAAAAACAAGAAGAGAAACTTCCGTTCATTATGGATCACTCGTATCAATGCAGGTGCTCGTCAATACGGAATGTCTTACTCTAAGTTCATGGGACAAGTAAAAGCTAACAACATCGAATTGAACCGTAAAGTTCTTGCAGATTTAGCGATGAACCACCCAGAGGCTTTCAAAGCTATCGTTAATAAAGTAAAATAAATTTTTTAACTTCTTGCTTATATATATAAAGAAAATCCTAGATGAAAATCTAGGATTTTTTTTATGTCTTTTTTTAAATAGTTGTTATTACGTTTTTTCTTAAAAGACTATATTTACTGTATTAATTTTTTTGGATAGTTTAGAAGTTTTTAAAATGGCTTAGGGATAGCAGCGGCATTCTTTTGCGGAGGTACGGAGCAAAAGATATAGCGGATAGCCCGACCTTCTCTGTAGTGAAACGGAAGAGAAGGGAAGCTTCAAAAAATATACATAAAAAAAGCTCAAACATCTTGTGATATTTGAGCTTTTGTATGTTGAAAAGAAAATAGTAAAGTGTTATAATACTTCTCCTAATTCTTTTAGTTTTTCAGTGTTTTCTGTTAATTTTAATTCTTCAATAATCTTATGAATATCACCATTGATAATATTACTTAAATCATAAAGTGTTAATCCGATTCTGTGTTCTGTAACACGTCCTTGTGGATAGTTATAAGTACGGATTTTTGCAGATCTATCTCCTGAAGAAACTAGAGAATTTCTTTTTGCAGCATCTTCTGCTAGTTTTTTCTCTAATTCTTGTTCATAAATACGCGTACGTAATACTTTCATCGCTTTATCTTTGTTCTTATGCTGCGATTTTTGATCTTGACATTGTGCAACGATTCCTGTAGGAACGTGTGTTAAACGTACGGCAGAATAGGTTGTATTTACAGATTGCCCTCCAGGTCCTGAAGAACAGAAATAATCAACTCTAATATCACTCATTTTAAGGTCGATATCAAACTCTTCTGCTTCTGGTAAAACCATTACTGTTGCAGCAGAAGTGTGCACACGTCCTTGTGTTTCTGTTTGCGGAACACGTTGCACACGGTGTACTCCAGATTCGAATTTCATGTCTCCATAAACATCTTCTCCAGTGATACTAAAGATAACTTCTTTGAATCCTCCTGAAGTTCCTTCACTTACATCTTCAGTTTCGACTTTCCATCCTCTTGAAGCACAGTATTTAGTGTACATTCTGTATAAATCACCTGCGAATATACTTGCTTCGTCTCCTCCTGTTCCTGCTCTGATTTCTACAATTACATTTTTAGCATCTTCTGGATCTTTTGGAATAAGCATGAACTTGATCTCTTCTTCTAATTGAGGGATTCTTTCATTTGCTTCATCCATTTCCATTTTTGCCATTTCTGTCATCTCTGCATCCGAACCGTCTGCGATGATTTCTTTGGCTTCTTCAATGTTTGCTAATAAAGATTCGTATTCGTTGGCTTTTTCAACAACTTGACCTAAGTCTTTATATTCTTTATTAAGCTTAACATAACGTTTTTGATCTGTGATAATATCAGGTTGAATGATCAAATCTGATACTTCATCATAACGCTGTTTTACTATTTGTAACTTGTCTAACATTTCTTCTATTTTCTTGGACTGCAAATTTACAAAAATAAATGCAAATGAGTTCTAAAGCTTTGTTATAGTCTTCTTTTTCAATTTCTTTTGAGATGTTTTTTGGAAAACCGTGATAGGTTATCACAGGTTTTTAGTAGTAGGAAATATCATGATTTAAAGTTATTTTATTGAAAATCAATTAAATGTAATTTTAATCTACACCAAATCCTCCTGATAATGCGTAAATTATTGAATTACATTCCACTTCCATTAGCAATATGTTTTACACTTGGTTTAGTTCTAGGTTTTTATATTGAAATAACGATAATTTCTGTACTTGTTACAATTTTTGTTTTAGCAATTATTTTGTTTTTTATACTTCGAAAATTAGCGAATCCATTGCATTTTAAAAATTCATCCTCTTTTGCGTTTGTTTCTTTTTTATTGGTGATTTGTATTGGAGTTTTGACAATTAATTTACATAAAGACAAAAATCAAAAGAATCATTTTTCGAAAAATTTACAAGAAAATTCTTTCTCTAAAATTAAGATTCTAGAAGTGTTAAAACCTACCAAATTTGCAAAGAGATATTATGGTGAAATTGTAAATCAAAATGGAAAGGAGAGTAGTGGAAAAGTATTAATTTATACAGATACAATTTTTCGAAATTTAGAAGAAGGAACAGAGATTTTGACAAAAGCGCAGCCGAAAGAGTTATATCAAAAAAATAATTTTGGTTTTGATTATGTTTCATTTCTACAAAAGAAACAGATTTTTTATGATTTAAAACTCAATGATAAAAATGCGAAATTTTTGGAAGGGAAATCGTCAATTTCTTTAGCAAGTTCTATCCGAAGAAAAGTAGTTGAGAAATTAGAAAAATTGGATTTATCCAAAGATGTTTTAGCAATAACAAAAGCTCTATTTCTTGGTGAGAAACAAGATATTTCAAAAGAATTATATCAAAATTACACCTATGCTGGAGTAATTCATATTTTGGCAATTTCGGGTCTTCACATCGGAATTTTACTTTTTATTCTTGAAAAATTATTATTCTTTTTAAATCGTAGTCAGCGATTGAAAATTATAAAAGTTCTACTTCAAATTTCGTTTCTCTGGTTTTTTGCTTTCGTGACGGGTTTTAGTCCTTCTGTAACTCGGGCTGTTACTATGTTTTCTATTATTGCGATTGGTTTAAATCTTTCGAGAACTACTTTTGTTTTTCAATCCATTCTTATTTCTTACCTCGTTCTTCTTTTTATAAATCCTTTTTGGTTGTTTCAAGTAGGTTTTCAGTTGAGTTATATTGCAGTTATTTCTATTGTTGTTCTAAAACCTTTGTTGGATAAATTGTTTAAACCAAAGAATAAAATAATCTCCAAAATATGGGATTTGTTCTCGGTTTCGGTTGCTGCTCAAATAGGAATTTTACCAATAAGTCTTTTTTATTTTCATCAGTTTAGTGGTTTGTTTTTTGTAGCGAATGTTTTAGTTCTTTTTCTTCTAGAAATTGTTTTAGCTTTTGGTTTGTTATTGTTGATTTCTCTTATGTTTTATGCTGAAAAAAGTTTTATTTCTGTGATTTATGAGAAAATAATCACATTTATGAATCAGATTATTTCCTTTTTTGCTTCCAAAGAACATTTTGTGTTTACAAATATTTCTTTCTCCTCAATAGACTTGATTTTACTTTATATTTTATTGATTTCGGTTTTCATTTTTTCTTATTCGAAGAAAACTTATAAAACAACATTTTCTTTTTTAGTTATAATTCTTTTCGTACAACTTTCCTTTTTTCAAAAAAATCTTTTCACTGATGCATCTTCTAAGTTTGTAGTTTTTCATAAATACAAATCGAGCACTATAGGAATTGTTAAAAATAAAGATTTAAAGACTTTCGGGAAAGAAGTTCCAATGATTCAGAATTATAAAACAAATTTTGAAATCGAAAATCATAAACATTCAGAAGAAATTCCACAATTAAAATTTTATGATGAAAAGAAAATTTTAATTATAAATAAACCTTTTTTAGTAAAACAAAAATTGCAACCAGATTATTTATTACTTCAGAATAATCCGAAAATTAATTTTGAAAAACTAATTCAAGAGCAAGAACCAAAGTTTGTTGTTTTTGATGGATCTAATTCTGGTTTTTATGTGCGAAACTGGATTAAAACTTGCAAAAAACATAAAATACCATTCTATAATACTTTTGAGAAAGGAAGTTTCGAGGTTGTTTTTTAAGATGGTTTTCTATTTACGTAGATCTTCTCAGCTTAGGGATTGCAGCGACATCCTTTTTTGCTTTTCTTCATAAAATTATTTTAGCAAAAAAGATATAGCGAAAAGCCCGACTCCTTGCTTTTTAGCGAAGTGTAACGAAGCTGAAATGGAAGGGGGGAAGCTCCAGATTAAAATAATTTTTCTAATAAAAATTTGATATAAATAGGAGTTGAAATTAGCTGTAACATTTTCTTTCAGAGGGTAAATGTCCGTGGTATTTTTTAAAAGCTTCGGAGAATTTGCTGACATTTTCATAACCAAAATTGTAAGAGACATTTTTGATTAAGAGAGTTTCGTCGTCTTTTAGCATTTGTTTGGCTAAAACCATTTGTTTTTCTCTAAAATATTGAAAAATTGGCATACCCGTTTCTTTTTTGAAATCGACTTTTAATTTTGAAGGAGAAATACCTAATTCTTTTGCTAAGAAATCTATTCCTGGAAATGGCTGATAAATATATTGGAATAAAACTTCTGTGAAGGGAGTCATTTTCTTTTTTTCTTCTAACGAAATTTTAAAAAGAAAATATTGCAATAATTCTAATGTTTTAATTTTAAGTTCTAGTTTGTTTTTATTCGCACTCTCTTTTTCTTTTGTGAAAATTGCTACAATTTCTTCATTTATTTTATTCGTATTGGAAAAGAAATGTGGGATATATAAAGATTCTTTTTCGGATTCAATAAAATATCGGATCGAATTATAGAAACTATCTGCTTCATTATGAATATTTTTTTCGAGCCATTCTCCTGTGAAAAAAATGATTAATGATCGTGTTTTGGAGGTTTTGTAAAAAAAGTTAATTGCTTTCGCTTTTGGTTTACATAGCAGTCCTTTGTTTTTTTTAAGCTGATGTCCATCAATTATTTGACTATCGTTATCTTTTGAATCCATTCTGAAAGAAAGACTATAATAATCGCTTGGAAACTTAGGGTCTTGTAGCTTTTTATAACTGATATTCTTTTTTATATACAAGTCATTAAAAACTAACCATAATCCTTCTTCGATTTTTTGATATTGAAAAGTACCTTTTGTAAATGGGTTGTCTGTTGAAATTATATTATTTTCTGGTTCATGTGTATTATATGGAATTCCTGATAAGCTTTTGATCATTACTTCTGGAGAATTCCCGACATAAGGAAGTATATAAAAACCATTTTTTTTGGTAACAATGTACCTTTTTAAATTAAAAAAAAAGTTGTCTAAATGTTTTGATGTCATACTTCTACTTCTGTTTTAATATAAACTTGTTACAAAACTATTCAAATTATATTAAAATATCTTATTGGAGGGTATATAAATCTGTTTGGAGTATTTAAGAGAAATCTGATGATTTATGTTTGCATGATATAATAAATTATAAGAATAGCTAAAAATTTTTAGAATTAATTTACAATTAATTGAATTATGAAGCACAAAAAAACAATACGATGTATGGCATTTATTCTCTTAGGTTTAGGAGGGTTACATGCGCAAGAAAATTCATCTGCATCAGGTGGTGAAGCAACAGGAGATGGTGGTGTAAGTAGTTACACTGTAGGTCAAGTAGTTTATACTTCTAATACAGGAACAAATGGAAGTGTAGAACAAGGAGTTCAGCAACCATATGATATTTCTGTAATAAATGTAAACGAAATAGCTATTGATTTAGAGCTTTCAGTTTATCCTAATCCTACGAAGAATTATTTAGTCTTAGAATCTAAAGATACCGATAATTTAAATTTTCAATTGATTGATGTAATAGGAAATGTAATTGAAAATAGAAAGGTAAATAGTGAATCTTTAAATATTAATTTAGAAAAGCACCCAGCTGCTATTTACTTTTTAAAGATTACGAAAAACAATCAATTGGTTAAAACTTTTAAAATCATCAAAAAATAAACAACATGAAAAAAATATTTAAAATAGTAGTCGCATTATTATTAACTACAAATGTTTGGGCACAGAGTCCAGAAAAAATAAGTTACCAAGCAGTAATAAGAGATGCGGATAATGCATTATTATCAGATGAAATTGTAGGAATGCAAATTAGTATTCTTAAAACAAGTTCGGCCGGGACTGCAGTATATGTAGAAACTCAAACACTGCCTACAAATGTCAATGGATTGGTATCTTTAGAAATTGGAGCAGGAACTTTGGTAAGTGGAGATTTTACTTCTATTGATTGGGCAAATGATTCTTATTTTATTAAGACAGAAATAGATCCGGAAGGAGGAACTAACTATACGATAACAGGTACTAGTCAATTATTAAGTGTTCCTTATGCATTACATGCTAAAACAGCTGAAACAGTTGCTTCTGAAGTAAAATATGAGATCGGAGATTTTGCACAAGGAGGTATAGTATTTTATGTAGATGCATCAGGAAAGCACGGTTTAGTTATTGCAATGGATGATTTAGAAAATCAATTACCTTGGAATGATGGTTCTACTACAAGAACTATGGGAGATGCTAATGGTTTATATGCAGGAAGTAGAAATACAACTTTAATTATAGCAAATCAAGGAGCAGGAAATGGAAATTCATACGCTGCTTATGCTTGTGCAAATTACAAAAAAGATGAATTATCTGATTGGTATTTACCTTCATTGTTTGAATTAAATTATTGGATATATCCTCAATTAGATGTTATTAATGCTGCTTTATCTGATAATGAAGGTACGGTGTTAAGTACATCTAATTATTGGTCAAGTTCACAAGATACAGGTTCACCAACTCAATCACATTGGTTTAACTTTACAAATAATAATACAGGTATTTCTGCTAATTCAACTCTTTATTCAGTTAGAGCAATTAGACGTTTTTAATTTAAGTTGAAGTTTCATTTAAAAAAAATACTCAAAACAGGATAAAAAAGAGCATTGGGGGATGTTTGATTTTTAATGTTTTGAGATAATATTTTTTATCAAGAAATAAGAGGCCTTTGAGAAATCAAAGGTCTTTTTTTGGCTTAGGGATTGCAGCGGCATCCTTTTTTGCTTCTCTTCATAAAATTATTTTAGCAAAAAAGATATAGCGGAAAGCCCGACTCCTTGCTTTTTAGCGAAGTGTAACGAAGCTAAAATGGAAGGAGGAAGCTCCAAATAGTAGGATGAATTATAAAATTCAAAAAACCGAATACTCCTAAGAATATTCGGTTTGATACATGATCTAATTAATAAATGAAAAGTTTAATCTGGTAATCTATCTCTTTCGTTTTTCTTACGGTTAAATCTATAAGTTAAACTTGCACGAATTCTTCTTCCGCTATTTGTTTGATTGTAATTTATCTGGAAATTTTCTCCGGTTACATATCTTTTTTCAATTCTTGAGTCAAAAATGTTGTAAACAGAAAGTGAGAAAGACATTTTATCATCCAAGAAATCTTTGTTTAAACCTAAGCTTGTCCAAGACAAAGCATCTACAGTAGTTTGCGCATTTTCCTTTTTTCCGTCGAAAGTAGAAGAAATCTGTAAAGAGAATTTCTTTGGTAAACGCATACGAGCATTGATTTTTGAAGACCAACTATCGTTTTTAGAACTATAGGAAACATTTTGATAATCTCCAGTTTGGTTGAAATAATAATAATTAAAATCTGTTGAAAGTCTTAGCCATTTTACAGGACTATAATTGATAGAAATCTCTGCTCCAATTCTGTCTTCTTTGTCCAAATTTACTGGTGTAGAAAATAATTTTCCATCAGGTAATTCTGTGGTGATAAAGCTTACAAAGTCTGTTGTGTGTTGGAAATAAACAGAAGGATTTACTTGAATTTTTCCAATTCTCCAAAGTTGTCCAAGCTCAAAAACATTTGTGTACATCGGATCTAAATCTGGATTTCCTCCATAAATAGCTTGGTTATTTGCAATTCCTCCAAAAGGATTTAATTGCCAAAATCGTGGTCTAGAAATACGCTTACTATAGCTCAATTGTATATTACTTTTTTCAGAAAAATTATAAGTCAAATGAACTGTTGGGAAAAGATTGATATAGTTTTTTGTTTGGTCAAAGATATTTTTGTGGTCCAAAATTTCAATGTTTGTGATTTCAGTTCTTAAACCAAGCATGTATTTAAACTTGTTTTTACTGTTTTTATACTGCACATATGCTCCGTAAATTCCTTCGTTATATTTGAAAAGATTCGTGAATTGATCTACCAATTCTCCATTATCCATTACGTTATAATTACTACGAATTCTACGATATTGCCCACGAACTCCAGTTTCGATTCCTCCTTTTTCTCCAATTGGTGTTTCAAAATCTGTTTGGAAATATAAATCTTTACTACTTTCAATATCTCTACTCGAAATATAATCTACTTCTGGATTTAAAGGTTCAATAATCTGTGCTGTGATCGATTCGTTCTCATCATCATTCCAGAAATCATATTCTAGATTCATACGAAGTTTTTTCCCTTTTTTATCAAAAGTTTTTAAATAATCAATTTCTAATTGGTTGTAAGTTTGTGGTTCTTCATATTTTTCAATTCTTCTATACGTATCAATTATTTCTTTGTTTTGGTCTAAAGAAGAAAAAAGGAATGTATTGTTTCTCTCATTCTCGTTGTGATTTCTAGTATAAGTTAGTGAAAGTGTGTTTTTGTCGTTGAAATAATAATCTCCTCCAAAATAAATATTGTAGTTAGATCTGCTTCTTTCCAAATCGGTATCTAAATTTTGAAAACTAACAGGAATTCCATTCTCAAAATTTGTTCTTTCAAAAGATTCTCTTGGGTCATAAGTTTGTGAGCGATAACGTAAATTCGTGAAAATATTAAACTTTTGTGTTTTGTAATTTACATTAAAATTAATTCCGCTATTTTCAGGAATTCCTCCTTCTACTTTTACAGAACCTGCCAAACCAGATTTTTTATTTTTCTTTAAAATAATATTGATAATCCCAGCAGTTCCTTGTGATTCATATTTTGCAGAAGGATTTGTAATCACTTCAATTTTTGCAATATTCTCAGAAGGAATTTGATCTAAACCTCCGTTGGAAGTCAATACAGATGGTTTTCCATTTATTAGGATATTTACCCCTGAATTTCCACGTAAACTTACATTTCCTTCTACATCCACTCCAACTGAAGGTACATTTTCTAAAATATCAATTGCCGAACCAGATTTTGAAATAATATCTTTTCCAACATTGAAAACTTTTTTATCTAATTTATATTCAACAGTAGATTTTTCAGCAGTGATTTCTACGGCATCTAGTTGCTGATGATCTTCTTCCATCAAAATAGTTTCTAAAGTAGTGTTCTTATCAATTTTTCTATCATCAATAAAAACATCTTTAAAAGCTAAATATTCAATTTTAATATCATAGGTTCCTGAAGGAATTCTGAATTTAAATTCCCCTTTTTCATCTGTTACACCTCCAGTAATAATTGTTTCATTATTATAATTCAAAATCGTAACAGTAGCAATCTCCAAAGGTTGTTGCGATGTTTTCTCAACAATTTTTCCTTGAATTGTTACATTATTTTTCTGTGCAAAAAGTAAACTGCTCAGAAAAAGTGCAAAAATTAATGGTAATATTTTATAGTTCATGTCTAAGTTTTTTTCTCGTTTGACTGATGCAAATGTGAAATAAATAGAAAAACGAATGGGAAAGAGTCGACAAACAGACAATTATAATCGTCCAAAACTGAAAATAAATTCAAAACAAAAATTTGTCGACAGTTTGTATGTATTCATCCTTTTTTTTGCTTAATTCATCGTTCTGAAAAAAAAAGAAAATAATAACCATTAATTTTGAAATTGGAAAAACAGACAAAATGAATAAACAAACAGAAATTTTTAATAAACTCACAAAATCAAAATGGATGGTAGATATTCTATTTTGGGTTTGTGTGTATTTTTTAGATGTATTAAAATTTTTTGGAATATATAGTGATGAACCTTTTTTAAGTATTTTAGTTTACTCTTTATCAACATTACTTCCTTCTATAGTCGGTGCTTATTTTTTATATCTTTTTGCAATTCCTTATCTATACTTACAGAAGAGATATTTTCTTTTTTATTCTCTTTCTATATCAAGTTTATATATTATTTCTGCTTATGGTCGAATTTTAATGGTGCATGTAGCAGAGACTTTAGTAAGACAAGGAGAATTTGAACAAGAATCTATTTGGGAAATTCTGACAGATTGGAAAATTTTAGTAATCAAATATTTTCCTGCCATTTATTTACCAGTATTTATGTTTCTTTTTATGAAGTTTGTTTTGTATTTCAAAAAAAATGAAGAACGAAGAAATAATTTAGAAAAAGAAAAATCTATTGCAGAACTAAATGCTTTAAAGTCGCAATTAAATCCACATTTTCTGTTTAATACTTTAAATAATATTTATCTTCTAGCAATTGAAAAATCACCGAAGATCCCTGAAGTGATTGAGAAATTATCTGCTATTTTGGATCATATTTTATATCGATGTAATAGTGAAATTGTTCCAATAAGTTCGGAAATTACTTTGCTAGAAAATTATATCTCTCTAGAAAAACTTCGATACGACGAAAGACTAGAAGTAATCTTTGATAAAGAAATAAAACAACCAGTTTCCATAGCTCCTTTGATTTTACTTTCTTTGGTAGAAAATGCTTTTAAGCATGGAGCAGGGGAGGATAGTGGTTCACCGAAAATTAGAATTTTATTAAAATCAGAAAATTCTAGAATCGATTTTCAGATTTCAAATACTATTTCAGAATCGAAAACTTTACCAGAGAATAAAAATTCCATAGGTTTATTAAATATCCGAAAACAATTAGATTTGATTTATCCAAATAATTATAATCTTGAAATAATTAAAGGAAAATCATTATTTACTGTAAAGTTAGAGTTGGGCTCAAATTAAACTTCGATTCCGTTCAGCCACCAAGAAATTATTCCCCTCTCGAGAGGGGCTAGGGGTGTGTTAAGAAATACAACTCAAAAAACATCAAAAATAAACTAAAAGAAAAACCAGATTTTAAAAAAATAATAAATGATAAAATGTGTAATAGTCGATGACGAACCTTTAGCGATTCGTTTGATAGAAAATCATACATCTCAATTAGAAAACATAGAAGTTGTAGCAACTTGTAATAATGCCATGAAAGCATTCGAAGTTTTACAAACAAAAGAGGTGGATTTACTGTTTTTGGATATACAAATGCCCAATATTACTGGGGTTGACTTTTTACGCTCTCTGAAAAATCCTCCGAAAACGATTTTCACTACAGCTTATCGAGATTATGCCATTGAAAGCTATGAACTAGAAGTTGTAGATTATCTTTTGAAGCCAATCACGTTTCAGAGATTCTTTCAAGCGATTGAAAAATATTCTCGACTTTCTACATCAGTCACTTCAAAAACTATTACACAAGAAAATAAAAAAGAAGAAGATTTTGTTTTACTAAAATCTGGGAATAAATACCACAAAGCTTCTGTACAGACAATTTCTTATATCGAAAGCTTGAAAGATTATATTTCTGTATACACTGATTCCAAAAGGATTGTTTCTAAATATAAAATCAGCGATATTGAGCAAAAGTTAGAAAATCATAATTTTCTAAGAATCCACAGATCTTATATTGTGAATTGCTCTAAAATAACTGCTTTTACCACAAATGATATTGAAATAAATGACAAAGAATTACCAATAGGAGCAAGTTATAAAAAACAAGTTTTAGAATATTTAGAGAGTTTGAAGTAGAATACACACAATTTTTTAATTGAAAACCTAGCGACTTTTATAAAGTGTGCCCATTACTTTTAATATTTATGAGATCATGTTTATAAACTCGCACTAGCGATAATCATAAATTGATAAATAAAAACAGAACTTGTCAACCCTACTTTCGAAACAGGCTAGAGTTGTGATTCAAAATAATTAAAATATTCTCACAAATTTCAAAAAGATAATACCTTTATTATATATAATTAAAATTTGGGCGTTCCCCTTCGTTAAAAATTCGGGTCGGGCTTTCCGTTTTTAGTTTTGTTCTTCAAAAAAAGAATTTCTTGGTCATCCGTTGGCTTCCGTTGGTCGCCTCCGTTTCCCAAGAACTTCTAATTTTTGAAAAACAAAAGCTAACCACTCCAATCCCTAACGCAAAAAACAAATACATTATAATAGTACCACCTATTATATAATAAGTACATCTTCCAAAACACAATAAACAGACGGCTGAGCGAAGCTAAAAACTAAAACCCACAATATAATATATAAGCAAAGCGAATATAAAAACTCCCCTCCTTTTAAAGGAGGGGTAGGGGGTGGTTAAATTTTTTCACACCCAACCCACTGAAAACCAAACCCTCTCCAAAAACAATCAAAAATAAATGCAAAAACTTCATAAAAACACTTGCAGGAACGAATAATTCACGTACATTTGCATCCGCTAAAACAAACAAAGGCAACGGCGTTTGTAGCAGCAAAAAGTTCTAAAACAAGGTTGAAAAAATAATTTTTAAAAAAGTTTTGAAA
>NZ_JADOTV010000021.1:1603-75403 GCF_015767245.1 Aureivirga sp. CE67 | reverse complement strand
GAGAAAATTCGAATAAAATACTTTGAAAAAAGAGAGAAAATTATGAAAATTGCTGTCGGAATACATAATTTCAGAGTTACACTCAGAAGTCCCTTACAAAATCAATCGTGATAATGTTTAATACTTTACAGAAGTTACTAGGCAAATTTTTATTATAGTTTAGGCATAGTCTCTGATAGAATATAAGTAAGGACTCACAAAAAATTGATATAGAAAATGAACATACTATTTTTAATAACACTAATGTTTCAAAATTATATTTATCTATATGAATATAAGTGTGTGGATGAAAATATAGACTTCATGCTAAAAGAATATATTAATGAACTAAAAAAATGTAATAGGAATGAATCAGATGGAATTTATCTTTGGTTAAGAAAATATAAGAATGATATCTGTTATGTTAAAATAAGTGAACTTGAAAAAGATGCAGTTTTTGATGATTATAAAAAATTAGGAGTGGTAGTAGGATATGATTTGAAAGTAATTGTATTTGAACCTGATCGTTTTTCATTATTTTTCGAAAAAAAGAATATTTCAAAGAATAAATTATATACAAAAACCTCTAGTAATCTAAACGAAAATAATTCTTTCGAAGAAGATAGAGTTATGAGTTTTTATTACAAATTAAAAGAAAAAAAGATTTTGAAGAGGAAGATTAAATTTAATTGTGAGTGATGTTTTAATGTTAAATATTTGTATTTTTTTGATAGAAAAACTTTAAAAACAAATAAAAACGCACACACTTTATAAATACTTATGATAAAGGATTATTTACTTGCTTAAGATTAAAATATTAAAAAAATAAACCGAACATTTCTGATTGATAATGTTCGGTTTATTTTTTATCTAAATAGAAATTATTTTAAAACAGCTCTATTTTTTTTATCTCCAAAAAAGGTATTTAAAAATAGTTTACTTCCATTATAATCTACATTTGCATTTTCAAAACCTTCTGCTTCAAAGTCAAAAACATAATGAAATTCATTTAGTTGTGTCCAACTAAATTCCCACTCTACTAGTGGACATGAAGGATCTGTAACTCGATATTCATTTACAACTCCAGTGTTGTTTTCTCTGATAACGATATTATATTTTTTCAGACAATCATTTATTTCATAAGGTTCATTGTTGATAAGCAGATATTCTAGCGTCCAAGTATCTGTAAAGCTTTTCTCTATATAATCACTCGAATCATCATCAGATGAGCAAGAAAAAAATAATAAAACCATCACTAATCCAAGTATTGAAAAAATAGTATTTCTCATGATTTAAAATTTTGATTTTTAAATTGTTACTTTAAATTAATGATAAAAGTTTAAATGTTTTTGTAAATAGCTGTTTTTAACAAGTTCATATAAAAAAATCCAGAATTTTAATCATTAAAATTCTGGATTTTTTAGATTGGTTTAATAAAAACTAATCAAAGTCTTTATTTGAATTAACTTTTGCAGTTTGCGCATTCAAAATTTCATTTGATTCATCTACAATAAAGGCAACAATAGATATATTTTCTGGATTTTCGATATAGCTTGGAATCTCTATTTCTAATTGTCTTGCGAAATAATCTCCAGCATTAGTTGAGCTAGAAATTTCATCACCAAAAAGATCTGTTAAAGATTTACGTAAAATATCATTGTGCTCATAATCTATAATTTCTTCAATATTACCATCAGCATTTATTTTGGACTGAGGGAATATTTTATTATTTTCTAATAAATATATACCAAGACGAATAGGTTTATTGATGTTTCTAGCAAAAGCCAATTTAACGTCTACTTTTACCGAATTCCCATCAATTTTAGAATTAATTCCCAGTCCTAAATCTGCACTTTTATTAACAAAAGATTGCATCTGCTCTTCTGTTTGATTCCAAGAAATGTACCTGTCTATATAAACTGATGGTATTCCTTTTAAATCGTGAAAATTTTCTAATAATTCAAATTTCTCATATTCCATAAGATCACCAACATGTATTGAAATTGGAATAATATTTTCGAATTTAGAAGCTGCATCATAAACAGATTGGCTAACACTTGGACAATTGCTACACCAAGTTCCTGTAAATTTTTCAACAAAAACTTTTTTAGTAAAACTAATAGGAAGTTCTCCAATAATATTTAATTGAATTGTTTGCGTTCTAGTTCCATTATGTTCGGCAAAAACATTATAAATTCCAATTTGATCATCAAAGAAAGTATTTCCTTGAATAGAAGATTCATTGATAAAATAAGTTGCTTCTTCCGAAATATCGACACCATTTTCATTCTTTACACGAAATTCAAATTCTTGATTCGAATCGATGTATAAAGTTTCATTATTTGTTTCCAGTCGAAGTTCTGTGTAAGATGTAGGTTCTTCTTCAGAACAGGCAATAAAACTAAAAGAGATAAATAAAGTAATGAGGGTAAGTTTTAAGAGTAATTTTGTTTTCATTTGATGTGTTTTTTTATAATTGGTTTAAATATAGTGAAATATATTTTTTATGTTAAAATATTATAGTAGTATTGTTGTATGATGCTTGAAAAAGAACTTGAGTGAAAGCGAAGGCTTAAATCACTTTAAATAAAAAAACTATAGGAAAAGTTTTGAAAGAAATAATTTTATTTTCTCAGTCAATTATAAATGAAAAACAAAATGAAAAAGAATATTTTTATAATACTAATATTAGCAAATTTCTTGTATAGTTGCGACCCAATGGATGACAGAATGATTTTTAAAAATAATAGTACAAAGAATATCTTTACTAGAATGTTATTTATTAATGAAGATATTAGAGGTGTAACAGGTTCAATAAAAATTAATTCTAATAGCGAAAACAGAATTGGTAAGATTGTTAAATGGGAATTTGAATTCGAAGACTCTAGAGATAGCTTATTAAGCGTAATAATATTCAAAGATTACAAGTTTTTAAATGATAAATGGGAGCGAAGTAATAATATAAAAAGTGATAGTCTATTAAAAATAGGTGATTATGAAGTACATCATTATAATTATGAATATTTAGAAGAAAATAATTGGCAAATAAATTATCCAGATGATGGGTTTGAGAAAGGAAAACCTTTAGATATAATTAGAGAAAATAACAGTTCAAAAAAGCCGAATCCAAAAAAATGAAAGAAAAAGGGATTGAAGATAGATGGAATAAGAAAGATTCTATTTAAGATTCACTTCAACTATTGCTCAAATAAAATCACTAATGCTCAATTCTATTAAGTACTGTATCAGTTTTTTAAAAATAAAATCAAATGGTTTTTTATGTTAAAAATCTGTATTATTGTTTGAGATTCAAAATTGTAAAGAAAAAAATGATAAGGTTAAAAATTGTAGAGAGACGAGTTACAAACTCGAACCAGCTTAGATAACTCCAACTATTCAATAATTAAAATTTTAAGAATATGAAGAATATTGTTATAACAATTCTTTCAGTACTTTGTTTTACAACGTCTGTTGTATCTCAAGAGCTTATTAATCAAAAATATTTAGTTTCATTAATAAAGATGGAGACCGATAATAAGTTGAACAAAGAGATAAAATCTTTTTTTAAAATAAAACGTTCTAAAAAAACAAGTACTCTTTTTCAAGTTTCAAGTGAAATTAGTTTTATTGATATAGAAGTATTTAAAGATGAATTAAAAGAACATAAAAATATTTTACCATTTGATTTTGAGTTGTTAGAGGCTAAGGAAGAGTTTAAATCTAAATATAGTTATGAGGCTATTAAAAATGATTTTCAAGATTTATTACCTTCAGGAGATGAATATTTATTTATTCATTTTTCAAAACCAATTGGGAATTTACTAACCTTACAATTAAGTAATCATGATTTAAATTCTCTTCCTATTAAATATGGAAAAGTTATGCAAATATTATTCTTATTTGACGAAAAAGGACTTGTGAAAAATATTTACACAAAAACTTTTCTTTACAATTAATAGGAATAGAATAAGCTAAAACCACATTAAACGAGATGGTTTAGGTTTTTCAACCCTAAATAAATGGACAAAATAATTTATATATGAAAGAAGACAAAAGTGGATTAAAGTTAAGAGAAGTAATTTTATTTATGATAATTTTATTTTCAATGATTATTATAAATGAAAATCAATCTGAACATTATTTTTTAAGTGAGTTTATTTATGAAATTTTTAAAATGAATATTTATAAAATTCTAATATTATTAGTTGGAGTTACCATACTAGAAAATATCCCTAGAAATAAAGCTTTTAAAATTTTATTAATTCCTGGTGTATTTAGTGCTCTAGCTTGTGGTTATCATTTATTGCACTCAAACTTTTATATTTAGTGGTTTTTAGGTTAATGTTTTCTGATCCCAAAAGATTTAGATAACTAAGCGCTACTTCAAAGTTATGTTTTGTGGTGTACTAGCTATTGAAAAAACAAACCCAGTACTTTTTTAAATAAATGTATTGAGTCTTTTATGTTAAAAATCTGTATAATTGCTTGAGAATAAAAATTGTAAAAAAAGAGAAATGATAAAAATAAAAACTGTAGACGTACGAGTTACAAACTCGTATCAGCGTGAGGGACTTACCAAAACCTTAGATATAATAAAATACAAATTAATAATTATCAGCTTAATTCTATTTTCAAGTTGTTCTATAAAAAAACCGCAAATAGATGATTATAAAAAAGTTGTCTCAAATAAATATAAAAAGGAACAAAGTACTGAAGTCTTAGATTTAAATTCTGATGGAACTTATACACTATGGAATCCTGTATCAACTCATCATCCAATTAACCAATGTAGTTATGCATCAAAAGGAAAGTGGTTTATTAAAGATTCTAATTTAATTGAATTTACAAGTGAAAATTATTACATCAAACAAAACGGATATGAATATGAATTAAAAATGGAGAATAAATTTTCTCAAGATAGTTTATATATAGAAGTCAAATTTCCCGATGATTTTTATACTTATAAACCAGTAATTTTAAATTATCGTTTTAATTATGAGAGTATTATAACTGAAGATACACATATTACTATACCTAAATCAAAATATCTTAGTAATAATAATCTTATAAATAAATTTAATCTAACGATAGCTTCAAAAATGCACAGTAAGTTTAAATCAAGAAGAATTTTTGAAATATTAGATGAGGAAATAAATTTAAAATATAATTACTACACTATTTATTTAACCAATTTTGATATTTGTTTTTTTGATTTTGAACACTATTATAAAAATTTCATCTATATCAAAGATAATAACACTTTAGAATGGGAAGGAAATCTCTGGAAGAAAATAAAACATTGATGGTTTTTTATAACTTTCGTCTACAGCTGGCACCCGAATAAATAATCACTAGTACTCGATTGTTTCGAGTACCGTACCAGCTGCTCAAATAATAAACCCAGTATTTTTTTGATTAAAAATATTGCTTTTTGTGTTTAAAAGATTTGTATAATTGCTTGAGAATAAAAATTGTAAAGAAGAGATGTGATAAGAATGCAAATAAAGGATACGAGTTACAAACTCGCACCAGCGTGGGGGTTGTCCTGGTTATGAAAAATATATAAACACAATGATACATGAAAGTAGACCTGCAAAATTTGGAGATTTTTAAAATGAAATATTTTTATCTAATAGTATTCCTTTTTCTGAATATATTTTATTGTAGAAGTCAAAAAGGAAAGTCATTTAAGCAAACAGTACACAATATAAATACTAAAGTTATAAAGTTAAATCAAATAAATAAAGTTATAGAAGAAACATATATAAAAGACCATTTAATTAAAAGTAAATTTTTAGGCTCAATAACTAATGAATTAGGAAATGTTTTTTCTGTAGTAAATACAATACATATCATTATCAATAAGAACAAACTAAGAACTCATATAAATTTTGTGATGATTTATAGTGATTCAGAATTTAAAGGATATTATTACCTATCATATACTGACCAGTTACCAAATAGGATTGAGAAGAGTAAATTAATTTTTTCTAACGCCTGTGAAGGTGATACTATTGAACTTAATTTTAATAGTGGAATACCGTCTATTTTAAATCTAAAATGTAATAGTAAGTCAGATATTTATGAGTTTATTAGAAAAGATGACTCATAATTAGTTTTTTTTAAACAACTAGCTCTCGAATAAATAATCCCAGTTCCCGCTAGATATAGGTAAACTACGCTACCGCTAAAATCTTTTTAGTGGCGACAACAACAAATCAAACCCAGTACTTTATTCATTTAAAGTGCTGGGTTTTTTATATGGTTTATATCTTTTTTCACAGGACTTCATCCTGTGTTGCTTTATGTCGTTTTTTCGAACTTTTTAATGTTAAAAATTAAAATATTATCGTATATTTCAATCGAATAGCTAAAAAATATGAAAAAGGAAAATTACTTTTTTTGCTAGAAGTATTTTTTAAAAAAATTTCTTAAACTAAAATATTTATATTATGAGACAAGAGTTGTTTAGGATACTCGAAAAATTCGAGCACCAGCAGGGGATAGTCAATCTGCTAAATTTTTACAAAAGAAATATGGTACGCAATTTCAAATTTATTCACCCTTAACTGGTGAGTATATGAAGTATGATAAAAACACGCCTAGTTTTCAATTACAAGAAGTATTTATTGGATCTAAAAAATAAAAATAAAAATGAAAATCGTAAAATCATATAGTACAATTATATTTTTAATGCTTAACTCCTTATTATTTGGACAAATAGATAAATCAGAATTGATAACTTTTGATAATAATCAATTTATTAGCTTAATACAAAGTATTATAAAAGAAAATACTAATTGTATATCAAATAGTAAGATTCATAATTGGTATATAGAGGAGAGAGAAGATGGCTCTATTATAGTATCAATAAACAGAATAGCTAATCTTTTACAGTCTAATCCGGAAAAGTATATATATACTACAATAATTAATAAGAAAATTGTTTTTTATATAACCCAAAATGAAAATATAAATATCTCAAAAACACACTTCTTTGTAGATTTATGTAGTTACCAAAATGTTGAATATGTACTTTTTGAAGATTTTTCTTCTTGGTTAATAATGAAAGATCAAAATAATAATTTTGTTATTAAAAATAAGAGGTTGTTTAAATGTCCTTAGCTCTAGTTAATTTTAGATAAAAAGCGCTACCGCTAAAATCTTTTTAGTGGCGACAACAACAAATCAAACCCAGTACTTTATTCATTTAAAGTACTGGGTTTTTTTTATATAGTTTATATCTTTTTTCACAGGACTTCATCCTATGTTGCCTTATGTCGTCCTTTCAGGACTTTTTAAGTAATCTTGCAGAATTAAATATGTTTTTTTATTCCCCTCTTGAGAGGGGGTATGGGTGTGTTTTTTTGTATGTTGTTGACTTTTATTGTATTAGAAAGTGGTTATTTTTTTAGGGTTTAATAATTCTAAAGTATTGGATTATCGATTGTGTAAAAGGTAAGAATAAATGTAAGAACTGAAAAGATGATTCCAAGTATAAAAATAGTGTAAGTAATTCTCAGAAGTCTATATTTTTGATTAAAAATATTGCTTTTTGTGTTTAAAAAATTTGTATAATTGTTTGAGAATAAAAATTGTAAAAGAAGAGAAATGATAAAAAAAAACTGTAGAGGTACGAGTTACAAACTCGCACCAGCGTGGGGGAGTAACGTTACTTTTTTTAATAAAGACAAAGCATTGATAACAATAAAATACTCAGATTTTAAAAAAAATGGGTGGAAAAAATTAAACAAAATAATATGAAAAAAATAATTATAATTAATATACTTTTATTTTTATCTTCTTGCTCTATAAACCATAAGATATTAAGTAATGATAAGTATACTACAAAATTAGTCAATACTATATTCAAAGAACATGGTAATGCTTTTTCTGTATCCTCAACTTATTATACATTTTCTACAGTCTGGTTTTACACATCAGATAAAATAAAAATATATCATTTGAATAATGGAAAAATACTAGAAAAATATGAATTTAGTTCTCAAAACTTTTTAAATGAAGTGCCTGTAAAAGAAGTGTTTGAGGTTAATGGATGTATGGAATTTGATGGTGATGGTTTTATTTATAAGGTAAACTTGAATAATATGATATATGAAGATGAACTACCTATAAATTTAAATTGTTTTTTAGAAAAAAAATATAAATCAAAATTTTTAAATAGAATAGTATCTGATATTAAAGAGTTTCAAATAATGAAGTACTTCCCCTCCCCAGCTGCACCTGAATAAGTAATCGTTAGTGCTCGACTCTGTTAAGTACCGTAACAGCTATTCAAGAACCAAGAAACCCCTATGGGTTTTCAAGAAAATTATGACAAAGGCTCTAGAAATTTTTAATTATAACATATGAAACATATTTATTTTTTAATTATAATTTTCTTTTCAGCGAATATACTTTATGCACAGGAAAAAGACAATTATCTAGAACGAGAAATAGTATTAGAATTGTATAAAGATTATATATTTCATTTAACAGATAATTCAGGAAACATAATTAATGATTTTTGTTTCCTTGAAGATGTTGAAATAAAATATACTGAACTGAATATCATAACTTTTCAGCATTTTACTTTTTATTCAATTAAAGTGAATAAAGAAAATATTATTTCTAAAAATAACTTGATAAATATACATATTAGTGAGACTTATCCTGAATGTTATAATATAATAATTGCAAAAAGTAATTATAACAACTTTTCAAGTCGTCTATATAAGTTAAAAGGTTTACAAACTAATGATTTATTAAATTTAATCAATGATATTTCTGTTTTTGAATCACCAAAAATGAGTATCAAAAAAATTATACAAGAATTAAATTATGATTTAAACGATTATATAGATATAAAGTGTTTATATAAATCTTTTCATAAAATGGATTTGGAATCAAAATGTGTTAAATCTAATTGCCTAATTAGAGATACTTTTACTATTACTTTTAGTCATAAAGCCAAATAAATATATGAAGTTGTTTAAAAATAAATTTTATTTAATATTATTTATGCTAGGTATAATAATATCGTGTACTTCAACGAAGTTTACAAACAATTCAAGCTTAATAGGTGTCTATGAAGATAGGAGGCAGCAAAAAATGTTATTACGCTTAAAAGCAGATAGTATTTTTTGGTTACATAATAAGAAAGAAAGAAAAGGATATCGAGGAAAATGGAGCTTTAAAGAAAACCTAATTCTATTGAATTGTGAACCACCACCAGACATAACATTTTTAATTCAAAACTTAGATTATATTCAAGATACAATATTCACCTTACAAGTGAGAAAGAATAAAATCCGATTTAATAATTTAATTCTTAAAAAAAGAAAAAATTAGAAATTTTTAATGAAGACATTTATAATTTTAATTAGTTTATTTATATCCTTTTCAGCTAAAGCACAAGTTGAACAAAAAATTAATTCTATACATATCCGTAGTAGAGTTAAAGCGGATAATCTTATTCATAAAATTGATTCGACTAAAAATTTAAAATTATTATTTTCACTAATTGATGAAGAGTATTATATTGTAATAAAAAGAAACAATAACTATACAGAATACTATATAGAAACAGATAGTCTTGGAAATATCAAAAGAAAAATACTTTTAGATACAACAGAAAAGGATAAAAATATGCTGTCTAAGGCATTTCAATTAAATCAGTATAGCACAGATTTCATAACCAAAGTACCAAACGCTAAGCTTGTTGCAGGAAGATCTTCTTATTTTGTAATAAAAGATAAAAAAGGAAAAAGATATGGAGAGTTTAGTATTTCATCAATGGTAATGCCACCAGTAATAGATCCAGATCTTCTTATTTATTTGAATTACCGATTAATCGAATATTCAAAATAAAATTATGATTAGATATACTCTTACTTTAATGACAATTATATTATCTATAACTAGTTGTTTAGGTCAAAAAAAAGAATCAGAAAATGATTTTTTAACCCCATCAGGTAATTTTACTATTATTAAAATTGATAGCACTACTACATATTATTCAATTACTTGTTTAAAAAATAAACAGTTATACAAAATACTCAGTAAAAAAAATCAAAACACATTGCACAAAATAAAAACAGGAGAGAGTTATTTTTTAAATTTAAAATATTTCACAAAAGAACTACAAAATGATAATCCTCTAACTAGCTTTAATCCTCTTGTTCCTTGTTTTTTTATTGATGAAAATACTGAAGTCTGTGTTGAAAAAAATATTTTAGGACCTTATTTTATAGAACGTAAATAATTCATCTAAGCTGACCAATACTTCGGCTAAAATCTTTTTAATGGCGTCAACAATAATTTCAAATTCTGTTTTTAGTCGAACCCAAAAAGGTACAGGAGAATTTGGACGTGCTAAAAGAAAGTTTAATAATACTAATGTTAAAAATATTGGAGTTAGTAATCCACAAGGAATTATTGAATGGGGAGAATTTATGGGTATACCTTATCCTAAATCTGGGGATTATCATAATTCTCATAATCGAGTTAATGATTGGATTAATATTTCCCCAGCTGGCACCCGAATAGGTAATCGCTAGTGCTCGACTCTGTCGAGTACCGTAACAGCTACTCAAAAACCAAGAAACCCAGTACTTTTTTTAATAAATAGTCTGTTTTTTTGTGTTAAAAATTTGTATAATTGTTTGAGAATAAAGATTGTAAAGAAGAGATGTGATAAGAATGCAAATAAAGGATACGAGTTACAAACTCGCACCAGCGTGGGGACTATACAAGGCATGAACGGAAAAGGTTTAAAAAATATGGCACAATTAGCATTAGGACAATACCCTCTTGAAGTAGATAAAAAAATAACTATCACAAATATTAATAACATCACGAAAAATTATGTTGAAAGTATAGTTGAAATTTATCGTTACCCATATCAAAGTTCTAATGGAGTTAATCAAGGACAAAATTATTTAATGTGGATTTATAAAGGCTTAAAATAGTGAAAATGAGAATATTTATTTTAGTTATATTTTTTTGTATTTTTTTTTCTAGTTGTTCTGTAATTAGAAAAGAAACAATTTATAAAGGAAATATTGATGGGAAATTATATACTATGGTTTTAAATAAAGATAATACTGGATATTTAATCAATAATAATGATTCTATTCCATTTAAATATTACGCTGAAAAGGAACCAGTATTGTTAAAAGGTAAAAAACGTAGACTTTACATTTATCGTTTCGGAATAGATCGCTCTAAATACCCTAAAGCTCCTTACTTAGGCTTTATTCAATATAGAAGAGATCCAAATTTACATGGAAATAATTTTGTAGTTTTTATAAAGCAATGATTTTATCCCAGTTCCCGCTAGATTTAGGTAAGACTACGCTACCGCTAAAATCTTTTTAGTGGCGACAACAACAAATCAAACCCAGTACTTTTTTCATTTAAAGTACTGGGTTTTTTTATATGGTTTATATCTTTTTTCACAGGACTTCATCCTGTGTTGTCTTATGTCGTTTTTTCGAACTTTTTAATGTTAAAAAATAAAATATTGTCGTATATTTCAACCGAATGTCTAAAAAATATGAAAAAGGAAAATTACTTTTTTTGCTAGAAGTATTTTTTTTAAAAAATTTCTTAATCTAAAATATTTATATTATGAGACAAGAGTTGTTTAGGATACTCGAAAAATTCGAGCACCAGCAGGGGGTACAGTGTTTATGGTCACTTAAAAGATTAAAATTAACTATTATGAGAAAACTATTTTTTATACTAATTATAACAAATCTATTTATAAGTTGTTCTATAAAAAAAGTCCAGAAAGAACCTGTTTTCAAAGATATTTCAGGAAGATATAAACAACAAAATAGTTCTCTAAAATTAGATTTAAATACTGACAATACATATAAATTATGGAATCATGAACAAACACAATGTATAATTGAACAATGCGAATATACTTCAATTGGAAAATGGTCTGTTTTAGCAGATAATTTAATTGAAATTACAAGTGAAAATTATTATAAAAAACAAAAAGGTTATAAATATGAACTCAAAAAAGAGAATAAATTTTCTCAGGATAGTTTATACATCAAAGTTGTATTTCCTTATGATTTACCTCCTGTAAAACTAAATTTCTATTTTAATAACTATGTGAGTAAATCAATTACCACAGATGAAACTTATATTGTTATCCCTAAATCAAAGTATCTTTTTAAAAAAAGTTCTAATAATTTTATAGCTTTTAATTTAGATGCAGATATAGCAGGAACTACAATATATAAAAGTAGAATTTTATTCGATATTTTTTCAGAATATTTTGATACAAATAAATATAATTTTCTAACAATTAATTTACCTTATTTTGATGTTTGTTTTTTTGAATTTGAACTTTATAATCAAGATTATATTTATATTAAAAATAAAAAGACATTAATATGGAATGGCAATGTATGGGAAAAAATAGGTAAAGACTAGTCTTAACCTCAGTTCCCGCTAGATTTAGGTAGCACTACGCTACCGCTAAAATCTTTTTAGTGGCGTCAACAACATATCAAACCCAGTACTTTATTCATTTAAAGTACTGGGTTTTTTTATATAGTTTATATCTTTTTTCACAGGACTTCATCCTGTGTTGTCTTATGTCGTCCTTTCAGGACTTTTTTGTAGTCTTGCAGAATTAAATACGTTTTTTTATTCCCCTCTTGAGAGGGGTTAGGGGTGTGTTATTTAGATATTGATGATTTTCAATGCACTAGAAAGTGATTATCTTTTTTAGAGTTTAATAATTCTTCAACATTGGTGTATCAATTGTATAGAAAGCAACAATAAAAGTCATAACTGAAAAGATAATACCAATCATAAAAATGGTATAAGTTATTCTCAGAAGTCTATATTTTTTGTCTAAAACTTTTCCAAGGAAATACAAATCTTTAGTCAAAGCTCCATATAGATAATCTTTATCTTTCATAATAGAATTAATTCCCCATTCGAAATCTGACAAAGGCATTTTATGGAAATTACCGAAGAATAAAATATTTACTTTTTTCTTTTTAATGTCGTCTTTGTTAAAAGTGCCAGAAGTAATTTTTGGTTTCGTTGATAGAATTGCAAAAATCATCGTTAGTAGACTAGAAAATAAGAAAATCAAAGTTGGAGCAATCAAATATGCATTTGAATGTTTATCCAATTTTGGAGCTAACTGCGAAAGCATTAAAGAAAGAATAATCGCATTTACAGAAAGTAGAATATTCGCTTTCGTATCCGCAATATCACTAAGTTTAATATGATTTCTTAGCTGAACTCTAAACATCGTTTCAATTCCTTTTTCTGGAATATTCTCTCGTTCTTCTTTCTTTTTTTCGGCTTCTTTTTTTGCTTTTTTCTTTTCTGTTATTTCACTTTTTTTCGCTTTTGCTTTTCGAAGTTTTTCTTTTAGTTTTAAAAGATTTTCAGCCTTTGTTCCATTTAATTTTTCAAAAGCATAATCTGTACAAAAACGATGAGATTTTAAAAAGTCTAAAGTATTTTCTAACCAAGCGATATCAGAAAATTTTTGAACATCCAAAATTTCCCATTCCGCTCTCAATAAATCACTTTTTTCAAAACAATCCGCATTTCCAAAGTGAAATAAATCAGCATCACAAAGTATTTGTTCCAAAAGATTTTTAGGCGATTGCGGAATTTTTGTCGCATTGATACAACCCAAAACTTTTTCAATAGCTTCTTTTGGATAATTTTTATTTTCTAAAAATTCTTTAGCTATTTTCTTACTTTCTTCTTCATGATCTTTGTAAGAATTCACATGCCCAATATCATGAAACCACGCAGCAATTGTTACAATTTCAAGATCTTTTTCAGAAATATTTTCTCCTTTTCCAATCTCTTTTGCAGCTTTTACAACATCTAAAGTATGATTGTAATTATGATATACAAATTCTGCAGAAAGTTTAGTTTTAAACTCTTGAAATATAAAATCTTTGATTTCTTCTAAAATGTTATTTTCTGACATTTAATTAGCGGTTTATAACAGGTTAAAGATATTAAATTTATTATTACTTTTAATTCTGAAGTTTTAATGATAATGGAATGAGAAATAAAATTACTTTTTTTGTAATAAGTGCTTTGATTTTAGTTTTTTACGGATGTGCAACTAAAAAAGTACAATATGCTGGAGAATTTAAAAATTATTTGAAAGACGATCCTTATGGAGAATCTCAGATTGATTATCAAGTTTTTCTTGTAGGAGATGCTGGTAATGCAATGCCAAATGATACACTTTCTTCTCTTTCAGTTTTGGAGCAAGATTTAGCAAAAGCATCAGACAAATCTTCTGTGATTTTCTTGGGAGATAATATATATCCGAACGGAATGCCATCTTCGAAAAAAGAAGCAGAACGAAAACTTGCTGAATATCGATTGAAAGCGCAAACAGATATTTTAAAAGGTTTTAAAGGTCAGCCGATTTTTATTCCAGGGAATCATGATTGGAGACATGGAATTAAAGGATTGGAAAGACAGCAAAAGTTCATTGAAGAACAATTAAATTCTAAAGATGTTTATTTTCCAGAAGCAGGATGTCCTTTAGAAAAAATAAAACTAACAGATGATATTGTTGTAATTGCAGTAGATTCGCAATGGTTTTTAGAAGATTGGGATAAAAATCCAGGAATCAATGAGAATTGTCCTATCATTAAAACAAGAGATAAGTTTTTTACAGAATTAGAAGATTTAATCAAAAAAAATGCTGCAAAAACAACAATTCTTGCAGTGCATCATCCACTTTATAGTAATGGTCCGCATGGAGGGCAGTTCACAGTAAAAGATAACTTTTTTACTTTCAAATCTAGAGTGCCACTTCCAGTTATCGGAACTTTTATGAATACTTTAAGAAAAACAAGTGGAGCTTCACCACAAGATTTACAAAATAAGATTTACAATGATTTTATTCTTCGAGTTTCTACTTTAGCTCAAGAGTCTGAAAACCTGATTTTAGTTTCAGGACACGAGCATAATTTACAATACATTCATAAAAATAATACACCACAAATTATTAGCGGATCTGGTTCTAAAACTTCAGGAGCAAGAGCTGTAGATGGTGGACAATTTTCTTACGGAGGATTGGGGTATGCTGTTTTAGATGTATATAAAAATGGATCAGTTTGGGTTTCATATTTTGCTACAAAAGGAAACAAAAAAGAGCTTTTATATAGAACAGAAGTTTTAGTTCCAGAGCCAAAAGATTATGAAGGTATTTTACCAGAAAAAATTGAACAAACGTATACTTCATCAATTTATACAAAAAAACAAACGCATAAAAGTAAATTTTACGAGTGGTTCTGGGGAAAGCATTATAGAAAATATTACAGCGAACCAGTTACAGTTCCTGGGGTAAATTTAGACACTATTTTCGGAGGTTTACATCCAGTACGAAAAGGAGGAGGACATCAGTCGAATTCTTTACGCTTGGAAAATAGTTTGGAAAAACAATATGTAATGCGTGCTTTGAAGAAAAGTGCAACGAAGTTTCTACAAGCAGTTGCTTTCAAAAAAGTATATATGGAGAAGAAAATGCGAGGAACACTTGCAGAGAAAATTCTTCTAGATTTTTATACAACAGCTTATCCTTATGCGCCTTTTATCGTTGGAGATTTATCCGATGCTGTAGATGTACTTCACGCAAATCCGAAATTATATTTTATCCCAAAACAAAAAGCACTTGGAATTTATAATAATTCATTCGGAGGAGAATTATATATGATTGAAGAAAGAGTTTCAGATAATCATGAGGAAGTTGCCACTTTTGGAGGAACAGATAAAATTATCAGTACAGATGATTTATTGAAAAATTTACAGAAAAGTGATAATTATAAAGTAGACGAACCAACTTATATCAAGGCAAGATTATTTGATATGTTGCTAGGAGATTGGGATAGACACGAAGATCAATGGCGTTGGGCAGAATTCAAAATAGGGAAACAAAGATTATATAAAGCAATTCCGAGAGATAGAGATCAAGTTTTCTCAAAGTTCGATGGAGTTTTAGTTGGAGCAGTTACAAGATTAGTTCCTGCGCTTAGAATGATGCAATCTTATGATGAGGAATTAAGAAATGTAAAATGGTTTAATTATGAACCTTTCCCATTAGATAAAGCATTAATCTTACAAAGTGATTGGGATGTTTGGGAAGCACAAGCAAAGCACATTCAAGATAATTTGACCGATGAGGTTATTGAAAAAGCTTTTAAAAATTTACCTGAAAATTTACAAGATCAAACTATTGAGGAAATCAAAGTAAAACTAAAAGGTAGAAGAGCGAATATGGTAAAAATTGCTCGTGAATATTTTGAATATTTAAATAAATTCCCAGTTTTAAAAGGAACAGATAAAGACGAGTGGATTACAATTGAAAGACTTGGTGAAGGAAAAACAAGAGTTACGATTCACAGAAAAGTAAAAGGAGAAAAAGAAGCTTTACTTTTAGATAGAGTTTATCATAAAGATTTACATAAACAAATCTGGATTTACGGTCTTGGAGACGATGATCGTTTTGAAGTAATTGGAGATGCAAAAGCTTCGATTCCGATTCGTTTGATCGGAGGAGAAGGTGTAAATATTTATGATATTAAGAATAAACAAAAAATTAAGGTTTACCAGCTAAAAGATCAGAAATTCAAAGTTGAGCAAAAGAATCTTCCGATTCATAAAACAAATGATTACGATTTAGTAGCTTATAACTACAAGAAAACAACGCAATCAATTATTCAAATTCTTCCTTCTGTAGGTTCTAATCCTGATGACGGATTCAAAGTAGGAGTAAATGCTTCGCTTACGAGAAATGGATTTAAAAGAAATCCTTTTAGTTCAAAACATAATTTCAGAGGAGAATATTATTTCGCAACAGATGGTTTCGAGTTAGAATATAATGGAGAAATTGCTTCGATTTTAGGAAAATGGAATCTAGGAATTAACTCTTTATTTACAAGTCCAAATTATAGTATCAACTATTTCGGAACTGGAAATGACACCAGAAATGAAGATTCTAGATACGGAAAGAATTTCAACAGAGTAAAATTAAAAACAATCGAACTTAATCCTTCTTTGATTTGGAAAGGAAGATTTGGAGCAAGTTTCAAAGTAGGACCGACGTACCAACTTTTAGAAGTAGAAGATACCAAGAATAGATTTGTAAATATTCCTGGAGTTTTGCCAGAAGAAGTTTTTGAAAATCAATCATTCGTTGGAGGAGAAGCGAGCTATTCATATGATAATGTAAATAATAAAGCAATTCCAACTTTAGGAATGCATTTCAATTTTACAGGAGGTTGGAAATCGAATATTTCTACAACAAAGAAAGGTTTTGCTTATATCAATTCTACACTTTCTGTACAGTATAAGTTAGTTGCAAACGGAAGATTAGTTCTTGCGTCAAAAGTAAATGGAGCTTTGAACTTTGGAAATAATTACGAGTTCTATCATGCAAATTCTATTGGAGCAGACAACGGTTTAAGAGGATTCAGAAGAGAACGATTTACAGGAAAAAGAACTTTTTATCAAAATACAGATTTACGATTCCAAGTTGGAAAAAGCGAAACAAGTTTGATCCCGATTACTTACGGTATTTTCGGAGGATATGATTATGGTAGAGTTTGGGTAAAAGACGATACTTCGAATAATTGGCACGATTCCTACGGAGGTGGACTATGGGTTTCAGGGGCAGATGTGATTTCTGTAAACCTGTCTCTTTTCAACTCTGCTGACGGAGCAAGATTCGCATTCGGAGTTGGTTTAGGTTTTTAATGATTTGATTTTTAAATGATTCATTACGACGTGTTTTGACGTTTTGGAAATTTATTTTTGACTCGGATTGAAAATAAAAATTTAAGAAAGTTCATTTATTTAGATGAGATTTTTTCTCTTACAATCGGGACTTCGGCTCTGCTCAGTCACCTTTTTATTAGAAGAAATTAAAATTCCCCTCTCGAGAGGCAGAGCTGTCAGGTTCTCTTAATTTTTTAATTGAAAACCTGGCGCACTTTTGTAAAGTGTGCCCATTGTTTCTAGCATTTGTGAGGTCACGAGTTACAAACTCGCGCCAGCGATCGTCAAAAATCGATAAATCAAACTAGAACTTGACAGCCCTGTCCCTTGAGAGAGGCTAGGTGCGTGTTCAAGAACATGATAACACAATCCTAAAATAAAAGAAGAATAAAAATTTTTAGGGCGTTCCCTTTTTCTTCGTTTCGAAAACTCAGCAAAAGGTCGGGCTTTCCGCTATATCTTTTTTGCTAGAGTAGCAGAATGAAGAAAAGCAAAAAAGGATGCCGCTACAATCCCTAACGCATTAAAAAAATAACCAAACAATAAAACACCAAAACAATAAAACCATGGCACGAATTAATCCTTATGTAACTTTTAATGGAAACTGTGAAGAAGCATTCAATTTTTATAAAGAATGTTTCGGAATTGCAGAATTTGCAGATTTTAACCGATTTAGTGAAATGCCTTCTGAAGAACCAATGCCAGATGCAGTTGCAAATAAAGTAATGCACGCAACATTGAAAATTTCAAAAGAAACTGTATTGATGGGAAGTGATGCAAATCCAGCTTTTGGAGTAGCAGAAGTTTCAGGAAATAATATTGCAATTTCGATCAATACAGATTCTAAAGAAGAAACAGATAAAATATACAATGCACTTTCTGCAGATGGAAAAGTAACAATGCCACTTGCAGAAACTTTCTGGGGAGCATACTTCGGAATGTTTACTGATAAATTTGGAATCCAATGGATGATTAATTGTCAGTTAGAAGAAAAGTAGAAAAAAAGATATTATCATATTTGACTTTATAAACAGATAATCAAATTCCCCTCTTGAGAGGGGTTAGGGGTGTGTTTTAAATTAAATAAAATTTCCTAATAAGATTTTAACTTGATAATATTTAATAAACAAAAAAGCTGTATCAAATTTGATACAGCTTTTTTGTTTTTATAATTCAGAAAGCGTTTCTTTAATTGGTTGTTTTCCTTCAATAACTTCAAATGTTTTTCTAATAGTATTTTCATGTTTGATTACATTCAATAGAATTGTAGCAACATCTTCTCTTGTTATTTTCGATTCTTTACCAGAAAAAGCTTCTCCCGTTTTTATTTTGTTTTTAGCATTTTCGTTATACAAAAATCCAGGCCTAACAATTGTGTAATTCAATTCAGAGCTTTCTACAAAACGATCAGCAATATTTTTAGCATGAAAGTAATCTCTTAGCTCATCAGGACCTTCGTCAGGTCTTCCAGCATAAATAGAACTTAATAAAACAAATCGCTGCACTTTATTTTCAATTGCAGCTTTTGCCAAATTGATAGCACCATTTTGATCTACACCTATTAAGTTTTTTCCTTTAGAACCTGCTGTGAAATAAACAATATCTGCATTTTTTGTAGCATTTAATAGAGAATTTAAATCAGAAACATCAGCCAAAATACCATGGATGTTTTCATTTTTAAGATCTTCAAGTTGTTCTTTTTTTCGAACAATAGCTGTAACATCATATCCAGATTGAATTAGTTTATTCACTAACATTTTTCCGATAGCTCCTCTTGAGCCAGCAACTACTACTTTCATATGTTTTAGATTTAACTTATTACTTTTACTTGTGTAAATTGTCTGTGACCTTCAATAGAGCCATGATAACCAAATCCACTTTGTTTAGCACCAACCCAAGGAGCGTCACCACCAGCACCAACACTTCCGTTAATGGCAACCATTCCAGCTTCTAGTTTTTCTGCAACGTTTTGTGCTTCTTTAGCTCCATAAACAACTGCTCCTAAACCATATTCTGAATCATTTGCTTTTTGAATTGCTTCCTCAAGGTCATCATACTTGCTAATACTTACCACAGGACCAAAGGTTTCTTCTTTTTCCATTAACATATTCGAGTGTATATTTGTCAATACAGTTGGAGAAATATAATGTTCCGGATGATCTTTACCTCCTAAAAGAACTTTTGCTCCTTTTGAGACAGCATCTTCAATATGATTGATAATCTTTGAGCGTTGTTTTTCATTAATTATAGGTCCGATATTAACATTCTGTTGGTTCCAAGGTCCTAAAGTGTAATGAGACGCAAATTGCACAACACGCTCTTCAAATCTTTCAGCAATAGATTCATGAACATAAATTCTTTCCGTTGAGGTACACATTTGTCCAGCATTTTCAAAACTACTTGCTACAGCAAATCTTGCTGCAGAATCGATATGTGCATCTTCCAAAACAATCATAGGATCATTTCCTCCTAACTCCATTACAAGTCTTTTCAAAGAATTAGAAGCTCTTTTCATGATGTCTTTTCCAGCTTTTTGAGAACCTGTAAATGCTACCATATGAATGTTACTATCTACTAATTTTTTACCTTGATTGGAATCACCGATTACAATTTGAATTACATTTTCAGGTAAATATTGATTTAAAATATCTACATAAGCTTTTGCAATCAAAGGCGTTTCTTCAGAAGGCTTGAATACAACTGTGTTTCCAGCAACTAAAGCAGGGATGATCAAATTAGTAGCCATTGCTAAAGGATAATTCCATGGAGAAATAACTGCAACAACCCCAAGTGGTTTGTATTGAATTTTACCACCACTTACTTTTCTTGTCTGAATAGCTTCTTTTACTTGTCTTGCGTAATATGGAGCTCCTTGTGCACTTCCGTTTACTTCTCCATAAGATCTTCGATAGTCTTTTCCCATTTCTTTACTTAAAAGAATAGCTAAAGATTCTATTTCTGTATTTACTTTTTGCGAAGCTTTTTCTATATATTGAATTCGTTTATCAACACTTAATTCTTTCCAGCTTTTTTGTGCAATTCTAGCGTTTTCAACGATTTCATCTATTTTATCGATTGGCGTAATTTCCAATTCACCAACGATTTCTCCATTACTTGGATTATACGATTTTAAGATATTTTCCATTTTTTTAACCAAATAAAATGTCTGTACGAATAATATATTTCACACCCTTTGTTATTTTTTCACTAGAATGTAAACAATGAAGAGGGTGTGTTCCATGAGGAAAACATAAAATAGCTCCTTTTGGAGTTCTTATTTTTACAATATTCATATCAGATTCGATTCTAGCTGGTTTAGTAGGATCAGATTTACTAACCATAAATTCAGTACTTCCTCCTTCAAAATCATCACTTAATAAAATCAAATAAGTATATTGACTATATAAACCAGGATAAGCATTAGGAATTAATTTATTATCTATAACTCTACTTCCAGGCCATGCGCCATCAGTATGTGGTTTGAAGAAATCTCCTTCTCCATATTTATAAAATCGAAATCGAGCATTAATACCTTTAGCAGTTTGTCCTTTATATTCTTCATTCACTAAATGTTTTGAACGATTCCAAAGTGTATGATCAACTATTTCACTTGCAACCCAATTAAAGTTTTCATTATGTCGAACACTATGTGGAAGGGAAACAGGAGAATCTTCGTGAAAACCTAAAGTTTCTGCTATTTCTATAATTTTTTCAGTTTCACTTTCTGTCAATACATTTAGTAATTGAAAAGCACCTGGTACTTCTGGAATTTCTACTCGTTTTACATTATTGAGATCAAATTTTTCATCAAAAATTTCTTTAAGATCTCCATTATCTGCCCATGTTGGTAAAGATTGAACATGGAATCCGGGTTCGTTTGTAACTACAAAGAATTTTTCTTTTATAGCTACGGCATTATCTGTTTTCATAATTCTTGTTTTTGTTTTTTTGATTTTACATTTGTGTGTTTGAAATGACAGGAATTGGTTTTGGTATTTCATTTTCATCATCACCAATCATCTCTCTCATATCTATTTCGATTGCTCTTGAAATTGTTGTTATCGGAACATCATTTGACATTCCTTCAAAAGGATTTTCAGAAACTTCACCAATTCTTTCCATCGTGTGGAAAATCCATGAAATAACCATACTGAAAGGAATAGATAGCCAAACGAAATTTTCTCCAATATGATATTGTACTAAATCCAATATTTGTCCATTATTACTATTAGCATTCGCAAGAATAGTATCTCCAATTTTTTCAAATTCATTCATGATTCCATAAGGAAGAATAAAAACGAAAATCCAAATGAAGAATAAGTTTAGCGTAGCAAACTGTCTTGGATATGGAAAATTTTTAATACGTTCTGCTTTTCCTTGAAGTGTAAATAGTTCTACTATTATTCGCTCCATTTCCATGTGTCGGAAATCATCTATTAGTTTGTTTAATTTTAGATCTTTAAACTCTTTTGATTGTAGATTTAGAGTTGCAGTTTGCTTATTAGTTTTCTTTAAAATTTCATTTTCTTCCTCTTTGCTTAGATATCCTTTTAATTCATCTTTTAAAGTATATGAGCATTCATGAATCTTAATTCCTTCAGCTTTCATGTGTTCGATGTCTGAATTATTGATATGTGATCTTTCCCAAGGTTTCATCTGCCTTAAAGCATATCTCAAAGAAGTCATCCATGCAATATGTCTTAGAACTATTCTTTTTTTAATTTTAAATAATTCCTCGTCAGAATATTTTTTTGGACTAAATTCATTTGTGATAAAATCATTTACCATTATTGTTAATGACCTAGAAGTATTTACAATTCCTCCATATATTTTTCTAGCTTCCCAAAGTCTTCCGTAAGCTGCATTGTTTTTAAATCCAACAATAAAAGCTAAGGCAGTACCAATTAATGATATTGGAAGCCAAGGAAGGTGCAGCCAATTCCATCCGATAATTTTGAATAAAAAAACAGGTATAGCAGAAAAAAGAAAGAAAATATAGAGATATCTTCTAGTCCAATTTAGCATTGTTTTTAAGGAATAATTTCTTTTAGTATACATGATGTTTTATTTAATAACTATTTAATTTAGTGGTTATTGATATTTATTTATGTTTTGGAAATGCAAATTAACGTAAGATTTATATATTTGCAAAACAGATTTATTAGATTAAAATAATCGATAAAATAGATTATGAATTTACAGTTTATCAAGTATTTTGTTGTTTTAGCAGAAACAAAGAATTTTACAAAAGCCGCAGAAAAGGTTTTTGTAGTACAATCAACATTCTCATCTGGAATTAAAAAATTAGAAGAATATCTGGATTGCAAACTTTTTGTAAGAGATAAAAGAAATGTTGAGTTAACCTCAGAAGGAAAAGTATTATTAGAAAAAGCAAAACAACTTTTGGCTTTGTGGGGAGAAATCGAAGGTGAATTTAAGGATACAGAGTCAAAAGAAATTAAAATAGGAATATTAGCAACAATTCATCATACGGATTTTGTGATTCCAATTTTGAAGAGTTTTCAAGAATTGTATCCAAATTATCAAATCAAATTAGTAGAAGGGAATGAGCAAGAGTTGGTGGATTTGATTCATAAAAATGAGCTAGATGTTATTTTTTCAGAACAAGAATTCACAGAGAAATCAGATTTAGAATCAAGGTTTTTATATGAAGAAAAATTAGAACTAGTTGTTTCGAAAAATCATCCTTTAGCAAATAAAGAAAAAATAGAAATTGAAGCAATAGATGCACAACCTTTTATCAAACATGAAAGTTGTATGCTTTCACAAGAAATATATGCTGAATTTTCTAAACGAAAAATAGAACCAATTCCTGTTTTTTCTGCCCAACATAGCGAAGTACTTTTAGGTTTAATTTCATCTGGAATAGGAATATCCCTAATGGCAAAACCAAAACAATATCCTGAAGATGTAAGATTTATTCCTTTATCTAATATTGAATTTAAAAGAGGAATCGTTTTAGCATGGAATTCTGAGAATAAATCACAACGTTTACAGAAGTTTTTGACTATCTAATTGCTACTATCCAAATGTATAGTTATTGTTTGTGAGTTTTAGGAGTAATATCTTTGTACTATAAAAATTATAGTTTAAAAATGGAGAAGTATAGCTTTTTAAATGATTATAGTGAGGGAGCGCATCCTGCTATTTTAAAAGCATTAAGTGAAAGTAATTTTCAGCAAATGGAAGGTTATGGGAATGATGTTATTGCTGAAGAAACGAAAACAATTTTACATCAAAAAATGAATCAAAATTCCTCTGAAATATTTTTTGTTTCAGGAGGAACACAAGCTAATTTAATTATAATTTCTTCTGCTTTAAGACCTCATGAGTCAGTGATTTCTGTAGATACAGGGCATATTACTCTTAGAGAAGCAGGAGCAATTGAAGCAACAGGGCATAAAATAAATGTTGTAGAATCAACAAATGGGAAAATAACAAAAGAGTTAATTCTTCCTGTGTTAAAAGAGCATGATTTTGGTCCACATGTTGTAAAACCAAAGATGATTTATATCTCGAATTCTACAGAAGTAGGAACGATTTATACAAAAAAGGAATTAGAAGAATTGTATGCATTTGCAAAAGAAAATAAGATGTATTTATTCTTAGACGGAGCAAGATTAGGTGCTGCTCTTACAGCTTCGGATAATGATTTGACTTTAGAAGATGTTGCGAAAAATACAGATGTATTTACAATTGGAGGAACAAAGAATGGAGCATTATTGGGAGAAGTAATTGTTGTGAATAATGAAAAATTACAAGAAGATTTTCCATTTCATATAAAGCAAAAAGGAGCAATGCTATCAAAAGGGAGACTTTTGAGTACGCAGTTCAGAGAATTGTTTAAGGATGATTTATATTTTACTTTGGCAAAGCATGCAAATAAAATGGCAGAAAAATTAACGAAAGCTATTTTAGATCAAGGTTACAAGATGTTAGCTGATTCTACTACAAATCAGATTTTTCCAATTTTACCAAAAGAATTAATTCAAAAACTAGAAAAAGATTTTATTTTTTATAGATGGAAAGAAATTGATGAAAATAATATTGCACTTAGAATTGTTACTTCTTGGGCTACAAAAGAAGAGAAAGTAGAGGAGTTTATTGAAAAATTAAAACCATAAAAAAAGAAAAGAAAGGTTCTTCTATTATAAAGAATTAAAAATGACTAATTTTAAGATAATCTAATTACTTAAAAAGTGATACCTTTGCAAAAAATATATATTTCTTATAGAAGATGAGTATAGTAGCCATAGTAGGAAGACCAAATGTTGGGAAATCAACATTTTTCAATAGATTAATACAGAGAAGAGAAGCAATCGTAGATTCGGTTAGTGGAGTTACAAGAGATAGACATTATGGGAAAAGTGAATGGATTGGTAGAGAGTTTTCTTTAATTGATACTGGAGGATATGTAAAAGGTTCAGACGACATATTTGAAGGAGAAATTAGAAAGCAAGTTCAGCTAGCTATTGACGAGGCGGATGCTTTAATTTTTGTTGTAGATGTTGTAGATGGAATTACTCCTATGGATGAGGAAGTAGCGAAACTTCTAAGAAAAGTAACAAAACCAATTCTTTTAGCTGTAAATAAAGTAGATAATTCTATGCGTCAGGATGATGCATTAGAGTTCTATAATTTAGGATTAGGAGAATATTATCCAATTTCTTCTATCAATGGAGGTGGAACAGGAGAATTATTAGATGCTCTTGTAAAAGTTTTACCAGAAGAAAAAGAAGAACCAGTTTCTGAAGAAGATGAAGAAAAAGAAGATTTACCAAGATTTGCTATCGTTGGAAGACCAAATGCAGGGAAATCATCTTTTATTAATGCATTAATTGGAGAGGATAGAAATATTGTAACGAATATTGCAGGAACTACAAGGGATTCTATTGATACGAAGTATAACCGTTTTGGTTTTGAGTTCAATTTAGTAGATACTGCAGGGATTCGTAAGAAGTCTAAAGTAAAAGAAGATTTAGAATTTTATTCTGTAATGCGTGCTGTTCGTGCAATTGAGCATTGTGATGTAGCGATTGTAGTAGTAGATGCTACGAGAGGATTCGAAAGTCAAGATCAAAATATTTTCTGGTTAGCAGAGAAGAATAGAAAAGGAGTTGTTGTATTGATTAATAAATGGGATTTGGTTGAAAATAAAGAAACAAATACCATGAAGAAATATGAAGAAATGGTTCGTAAGCAAATGGAACCATTTACAGATGTTCCTGTTGTCTTTATTTCTGCTTTAACAAAACAAAGAATTTATAAAGCAATTGAGACTGCTGTTGAGGTTCATAAAAACCGTAAGAGAAGAATTCCTACAAGTAAGTTGAATGAAACAATGTTGGAAATTATCGAGAACTATTCTCCACCTGCAACAAAAGGAAAATTTGTGAAGATTAAATATTGTATGCAGTTACCAACAAGAACACCTCAATTTGCATTCTTTGCGAACTTACCACAATATGTAAGAGATCCGTATAAGAGATATTTGGAAAATCAATTAAGAGAGCACTATGATTTCTCTGGAGTTCCAATTTCTATTTATATGCGTAAAAAGTAATAGAAAACATAAAATAATCTTTAAAAAACGTCTCGATTCGGGGCGTTTTTTTAGTTTTTGTAAAAAAAGCAGTATTTTTGTAGCTCACAAGAAATAGAAAGAGTACACAATCTATGGATATCATTTTTTCAAGAAATAACAAAAGAGATTTACCTGTTCGTTTTAATATTCATTTTAGAGCGATATACGATTATTTGCAAAAACATGCGAATGATCCGAAAAGTGTGTTGCATGATGCAGCACCAAAAGGATTGAAGATTTTTGAAGATTATCCAGATTTATTACACGGATTTGAAGATCTGCAGTTATTGAAAAAATATGCGGAACCGATAGATTATTTAATGCGTTTTCTTTTTCCAGAATTTTTAGAGAAAAACGAAATCAAAGCTGGTTGTATTCCTTTTGATATGACCATGTTTAAACTTTCTGAAAGGTTTAAAAATATTGTAGATAATGCAGGAGAAGGATTTGATCTACAAATCAGAAATTTCGATGAATCTAAGATTTATGTGATGTGTTGTTCTTTTGTTCTTTCTCTTTATTATGGGAAGAATATTGATATGAAACGTCCGTTTTTCTATGATATTCCAAATGTAAAAGAAGATAAATTATATACTTATAGAGCAGCTTTTAACTCTGATTTTTGTGAAATAAAAAAGACAGAAGGTTCTCCGGATTTATCAGAAGATGATTTCAATTATTTATTAGATAATTTTGATGATATTGAAGCTTGGAAAGAAAAAATTCCAGCAGAAAGCTACACTATTGATGGTTTCGGAATCATGAATCTTTTTGATGTTACTACAGAAGAAATTATTTCAAATATTCATACGACATTATTAGAAAAAGATGATGAAGCTGTGTTTCGTTTTCAAGAAGACTTAAGGAAATTGATGAATATTCCAGATTTAGAATTTGGATTTTCAATCATCAATAGAACAGAGTCTAAAACACAGAAAACAGCAGTGAAAAATGTACATAGTTTACTTTTTGAAGAAATTCATTGTGAATGTACAAGACATTTTTTCTGTAATTCTATCTTGAATAATGTTTTTAATCATAAGAAAATATTTACGATTTCTGACTTAGAACTTTACGGAGAGAAAAATGACTATAACGATTTTTATACAGTTCTAAAAAAACAAGATATTCAAAGTTTTGTGTTAGTTCCTATTGAGCTAGACGAAGATCATCTTGGAATTATGGAGCTTGGTTCTAGAAGAAAACATGAACTGAATTCTGTAAATGTGCAGAAATTAGATGATATTTTACCACTTTTTATTACTGCTGTTCAGCGTTCTGTTCAAGAAGAATACAATCAATTCGAATCTTTAATTCAAGAGCATTATACGTCTATTCATCCAAGTGTGAAATGGCGTTTTCATGATGCGGTAGAGAATTATTTGATTCAGAAAATGAATAAAATTAAAAATGCCAAACTAGAAGATATTATTTTTGATAATGTATATCCGATTTATGGACAATGTGATATCAAAGGTTCTTCTGTTGCTAGAAATAAAGCAATTCAACAAGATTTGATTGCACAACTAGAAATGGCAATCGCAATTTTGAATGAAACTTGTAAGTTGGATAAATTACCAATTTATGAAGAGTTGATTTTCAGAATTGATCGTTATTTAAAACAAATCAGACAAGGAATAAAATCAGGAGATGAAGTAGGAATTACAGATTTTTTGAAAAAAGATATTTATCCAGTATTTAGCCATATAAAAACTATTAATTCTAGTTTAAAAGCTTTAGTAGAAGCTTATGACGAAAGAATTGATCCGAAAATTATGGTGGTTTATGAAAAACGTAAAACATACGAAGATTATGTAACGCGTTTGAATACTGTTTTAGCAGATTATCTAGATTCAAAGCAAGTGGAAGCACAGAATATGTTTCCACATTATTTCGAGAGATTTAAGACTGATGGTGTTGATTTTAATATGTATATCGGGCAGTCTTTAGTGCGAAATAAGAATTTCAATATGTTGTATCTGCATAATTTAAGATTATGGCAATTACAATCTATTTGTGAGATGGAGAATCTTGCGAAACAACTGGAAAAAGAAAATCAGTTTTCGCTTCAAATTGCTTCTTTAGTTTTAGTGCATCACATGCCACTTTCGATTAAATTCCGAATGGATGAAAAGCAATTTGATGTAAATGGAGCTTATAATATTCGTTATGAAATTATTAAAAAACGAATTGATAAATCTTTAGTGAAAGGAACTTCAGAGCGATTGACACAACCTGGAAAATTAGCAATTGTTTACACGCAAGATAAAGAAGCTGCGGAGTATGTGAAATATATTCAGTTCTTACAGTCTAAAAATTACCTGAAAGAAACAGTTGAATATTTAGATATCGAAGATCTTCAAGGAATTGTAGGTTTAAAAGCCTTACGTGTTGAAATTAATTACGATGAAAATATTATCGAACCAATTACAATTGACGAATTACAAAGTATTTCTGTGAGTTAATTTGGTAAAAGAAATAAAAATTAGAAAGCATATTGAGTGAAAATTTAATATGCTTTTTTTGTTTTAAATTTCCTTCTTCTTCTGAAAATAAAAAGCAGGAAGTAAAACTAACAGAAAAATTGGATGAATCAGAAATCGTCGAATGTAAAATAGAATTCGATTATAATCTGGATTATTGATTTCTAGTAAAACAAAAAAAGAAATACTTAGAATAACAAAAGCAATTTGATAAAACCAAAGAGCAAATTTCACCACATTTTTGTCCAAGAAAAAAAGAAAAAGAATTCCGATAGAAATAATCTCATTGGAAAAAAACAACAAGCTATTTTTCAAGAATTGTGTCCAAAAATCAATTTTAGGCAAAACACTAGAAATAGAATTCGTTTCAAAAAAGATTTTTAGCGGATCTTCCAAGAATTTATCAGAAAGAAAACGAACAATAATTAAACTAAAAAAACCGACGATTATCAGAGAAATTCTAAGCAGTCTGTGCATCTTCTTTCTTTTTTAAATTGAAACTGGCAAATTTTTTAATCCACAAAACCCAAAGTAGAAAAGTATAACCATAAATCATCGTTGGAAATACATAATGATGCATGAATTCTTGCGAGTTTGGATAATATTCAGGGATGATAATTAGTGTAAAAATTCGAAAAATATTGAAAAAATAAATCGAAATACTACCTAATAAAATGTATAGGGAAGTTGTTAAAAATTTACCAGAAAAAGCAACGATAAAAGAAATAAATAAAATAATTACACTAATAGCGTTACAACCTTCCACAATTGCAACAATTGGATTTTCTGAATTAGTATAAACCAACACAGAAAGGTCCGTTTCACTTTGTAATAATCGCATTGGAAACCCGACCAAGTCTCCTAGCCGTTTGGTCAACATTGCAACATTTTGCGTAATTGGTTCACAAGAAAAATACGGGGCAGTAACCTGATTGCTATTTAAATACGAATTGTAAAGTATAAATAGCAAAAAATACGTTCCGAAAAACTTTAAGAGAAATAGCAACAAATATTTGTTTTTTTTCATGTGAATTGTCCTTAATTTTGCAAGGTTTACTTAAATGGAATTGCGAATATTTTTATAAAAATCCAGTTTTTGAAATTCCCCTCTTGAGAGGGGCTAGGGGTGCGTAAATATTTACACGAGTTCCCATTTGAAAACAGTAGATTGATAAATTTCAATTAATTCAAAATTCTACTTAAAGTATTTAAATTAAAAGCCAAATTTACACTAAAGAAATAAACATGGAAGCATTAAAACAAAAAATTGAAGAGCAAATCAAGCTTTTCAACACAAAAGAAGAAAAATTACAAGCAATCACAGATACAATCGAAAGAGAATTAGATACGTATGACTGGGTTGGATTTTATTTTAAAAATGGAGATAAGTCAGAATTGAAGCTTGCACAATACACAGGTGAAGAAACGGATCATACAATTATTCCTTTTGGAAAAGGAATTTGTGGGCAAGTAGCAGTGAGCAATGAAAATTTTGTGGTAGATGACGTGCATGCACAAGATAATTATATCGCTTGTAGCATCTATGTGAAGTCGGAAATTGTAGTGCCGATTTTCAAAAATGGAGAAAACATCGGGCAGATTGATATTGACTCAAAAACACCAGCAGCTTTTAATGAAAAAGATGAAAGATTTTTAGAAGATGTTTGTAAAATGGTGGCAGAATTTATCTAAAAATATACTATTTACTTGGAGCTTTCCCTAACGGGTCGGGCTTTCCGCTATATCTTTTTTGCTAAAAGCAACAGAATGAAAAAGCAAAAAAGGATGCCGCTGCAATCCCTAAGCCAAAAAAACAAAACCCCAGAATTAAATTTTTAAAGTTTGATTCTGGGGTTTTTGTTTGAAAAAAATAAAATATAACTTTATAAATCTAAATAGTTCCACTAATTTTTTCAAGTTCAACAAGTTTTTAAACTTCTATTTCCAAAAACAGATTTGTAATTTTTATAATTATTTATTTTTAATAAAATTAAGACAAAAGGCAGGTATAATTCATTTTTTTAATTCAATAACTTGTGATTACACTGAAACTATATTTTTTTATAATTGAGATTTTATTTCATGGATTTCCTAGAAAACAAACTATAATCCTTTTGGCACAGTTTTTAGTATAGACTGACTTAATATTTTTTAAAATTTAAACGGTTTATAAACTAGGTTTTTAGGTCAGTATTTGTTTAAAATCGAAAAATAAATATCAAATAATTTCGACTTTTCAATTATTCTCAATTTTATTTAAAAATAAACTTCAATATTCCTAAATTTTCTATTGTAAAACCATGTGATAATTAGTAGCTTTGCGAAAAATCACAACACAACAACATGAACAATTTGAAAAAAGCAAAATCGGCATTAATATCTGTTTTTCATAAAGATGGATTAGAGCCTATCGTGCGTAAACTAAATGAATTAGGAGTAACAATTTATTCTACTGGAGGAACAGAAACTTTTATCAAAGATTTAGGAATTGATGTAGTAGCAGTAGAAGACGTAACAAGTTACCCATCTATTTTAGGAGGAAGAGTAAAAACTTTACACCCAAAAGTTTTCGGAGGAATTTTAAATAGAAGAGATAACGACGGAGATGTTGCACAAATCGAAGAATTCGAAATTCCTGAGATTGACATCGTAATCGTAGATTTATATCCTTTCGAAAAAACAGTTGCAAGTGGAGCTCCAGAGCAAGATATCATCGAGAAAATTGATATCGGAGGAATTTCATTAATTCGTGCAGCTGCTAAAAACTTTAAAGATGTAATTTGTGTTTCTTCAATGGATCAGTACGATGACTTTTTACAAGTTATTTCTGAGAATGAAGGAACGACTTCTGTAGAGCAACGTAAACAATTTGCAGCAAAAGCTTTCAATGTTTCTTCACACTATGATACAGCAATCTTCAACTATATGAATGATGGAACTGTAAGAACTTTTAAAGAAAGTATCGGAGAAACGAAAGAATTACGTTACGGAGAGAATCCACACCAAAAAGGATATTTCTTTGGAAACTTAGAAGAAATGTTTGATAAATTACATGGAAAAGAGCTTTCGTATAACAATTTATTAGATGTGGATGCTGCTGTAAACTTAATGCAAGAATTCAAAAACGACGCACCAACTTTTGCTATTTTAAAACATAATAACGCTTGTGGAGTTGCACAAAGAGCAACAGTAAAAGAAGCATATGTAGATGCTTTAGCTGGAGATCCTACTTCTGCATTTGGAGGAATCTTAATTTCGAACACAAAAATCGATTTAGATACTGCAAATGAAATTCACAAATTATTCTGTGAGGTAGTTATCGCTCCAGGATATGATGCAGAGGCATTAGAAGTATTAAAAGGAAAGAAGAATAGAATTATCTTAGTTCAAAAAGATATTGAATTACCAGAAACGCAGTACAGAACTGCTTTAAATGGAGTTTTATTCCAAGATAAAGATCTTAAAACAGATACTAAAGAAGATTTAACAACTGTAACGAAAGTTGCTCCAACAGCAGAGGAAATCGAAGATTTATTATTCGCTTCTAAGCTTGGAAAACACACAAAATCAAACACAATTGTTTTAGTAAAAGGAAAACAATTATGTGCGAGTGGAACTGGACAAACTTCTAGAGTAGATGCTTTAAATCAAGCAATCGCAAAAGCGAAGCATTTCAACTTTGATTTGAATGGAGCAGTGATGGCAAGTGATGCTTTCTTCCCATTCCCTGATTGTGTTGAAATCGCTAACAATGATGGAATTAAAGCGGTGATTCAACCAGGAGGTTCTATCAATGATAAGTTATCAATCGAGTTTTGTGATGCAAACGAAATGGCGATGGTAACGACAGGAACAAGACATTTTAAACACTAAAATATTGAGAAATGAAACTTTTAACACAATTTTCCTTTGATTTTTAACATAATACGCTTGGAAAAATAGGAGTTAAAAGTTTCATTTACTTCATTAATTATTAAATTTGCAAACATCAGTTTTTTAACAAAATAAATTAAAAGAATTTTATGGGTTTTTTCGACTTTATGACCGAAGACATAGCAATTGACTTAGGTACCGCTAATACACTTATTATACACAACGGAAAGGTGATTGTAGATGCACCGTCCATCGTAGCAAAAGATAGGAATTCAGGAAAGATTATTGCTACCGGTATGAAAGCTAGTATGATGCAAGGTAAAACCCATGAGAATATCAAGACCATTCGTCCACTAAAGGATGGTGTAATTGCAGATTTTGAGGCTTCAAAAGAAATGATTACGGAATTTATCAAACATATTCCTACAATCAAGAAAAGATTAATCAAACCTTCATTACGTATGGTAATTTGTATTCCTTCAGGAATCACGGAGGTGGAGAAAAAAGCCGTAACAAATTCTGCTGAGTTAATGAACGCTAAAGATGTTTACCTAATTCATGAGCCTATGGCTGCTGCAATTGGTATCGGAATCGATATTATGCAACCAAAAGGAAACATGATTATTGATATAGGTGGTGGAACTACCGAAATTGCTGTTATTGCACTTGGAGGAATTGTTTGTGATAAGTCGATCAAAGTAGCAGGAGATGTATTTACAAATGATATTTCTTATTACATGAGAACGCAACACAACCTTTATGTTGGAGAGCGTACGGCTGAGAAAATTAAACTTCAAATTGGTGCTGCAACAGAAGACTTAGAAAGTATCCCAGACGATATTTTAGTTCAAGGTCGTGATTTATTAAGTGGAAAACCAAAACAGGTACAGGTTTCTTATCGTGAGATTGCAAAAGCATTAGACAAATCTATTTTGAGAATTGAGGATGCTGTAATGGAAACTTTATCGCAAACTCCGCCAGAACTTGCTGCGGATATTTATAATACAGGAATCTATTTAGCTGGTGGAGGTTCTATGTTGAGAGGATTAGACAAACGTCTTTCTAGAAAAACAGATTTACCAGTTTATGTAGCAGAAGATCCTTTAAGAGCAGTAGTTCGTGGAACAGGAGTTGCTCTAAAAGACATTGAAAAATACAAGAATGTTTTAATGAAATAATTGAATTTTTGATTCAAGCTTTATTTCAAATAATCATCATTGCTGAAAGGTCTAAATTTTTTACCATAGTTGAGAAAGCTATGCTGAAAAATTTAGTCTTTATCATCAAAAGATATTAGATGAAATTTTGATTTTGAGATAAAAGTTTAATTTACTTCAACAAAATAATACAAAAACTTAAAAAATACCTTTGATAAATAAATGCGCTTTATAATTTACATTTTACAGAAATACAAATTTTTTCTAATTTTTGCATTCTTGGAATGTTTAGCGCTTTTATTTACAATACAAAGTCATTCGTATCACAAAAGTCATTTTGTGAATTCTGCGAATGCAATTACAGGAGGAGTTTATGAGCAAACTGCTTCGATCCAAGAATTCTTTGTATTGAAAGAAGAAAATGAAAATTTAGCAAACGAAAATGCTAGATTAAAAAATATAATTGCTCGAATTACTTCAGAAAAAGACACTACAAGTTTTACTATAAGAGATTCAATTTATTATCAAGAGTATAAATATACAGTTGCTAAAATTGTAAATAACCAATATACAAAGCGTAATAATATTCTGACTATTAATAAGGGAAGAAATCAGGGAATTAGAGAAGATATGGGTGTGATTAATAGTGTAGGAGTAATTGGAATTACCAAAGAAGTTGGTGCAGAACATTCCACTGTTCTTTCTGTCTTGAATAAAAACTCAAGAATTCATGCAAAGCTTAAAAATAGTTTGCATTATGGAACGTTATTATGGGACGGAGAAGATTATAAAATCGCACAACTTACGGATATTCCAAGACAGGCAGTTTTTAAAATCGGAGATACGATTACAACAGGAGGGAAATCACTTCTTTTTCCAGAAGGAATTCCAATTGGTGTAATTTCAGATTTTAAATATGATAATAACAAGTACGAAAATATCGATATTGCTTTGTTCAACGATATGAGTGCTTTGAGTTATGTAGAAGTGGTAACAAATTTGAATAAGGAAGAACTAGAAAAATTGGAGGAGGAAAATAATAATGAATAATCTTATAATATCGAACGTATTACGTTTTTTTGTTTTAATACTATTACAGGTTTTAGTATTCAATTCTTTTAATTTTTTAGGATTTATAAACCCTGCTATTTATATTTTATTTATTATACTTTTCCCGATTAGGAGAGAGAGAACGGTGGTGTTAGTTTCTAGTTTTTTATTAGGACTTTTTATCGATTTTTTCTCAAATTCTGGAGGTGTGAACGCTGCGGCAATGTTATTGATAGCATATCTTAGAATTTACATCATTAAGTTTATCCATGGAAGTAGAGAATATGATTATGCATTATTCAATCCTCGAAATTTAGCCATCGGAAAACTTATTTCTTATGTAGGTATTTTGACTTTTATTCATCAATTTACCTTTTATTTATTGAGCAATTTTACTTTTCACAATTTCTTAGATACATTGTTTAAAGTAATTGTTTCAAGTATTGTTACAACGATTCTTTTAGTATTTAGCGTTTTATTATTTGAAAAGAAAAAATAAATGAAAAGACAGATTTTATTAATCTCTTTTGTTGTATTGGCTACTTTGGCTTTTATAGCCAGATTGTCTTATTTACAACTTACGGATAATAGTTATCAACTTTCGCCTTTTAGTAATTCTTCTACGAAAGTTGTACAACAAATTCCGGAGAGAGGTTATATATATGATCGAAATAATAAGCTTTTGGTAGCAAATCAGCCTTCTTATGATATTAGGGTGATTCCTCGTGAGGTAAAAGAAATTGATACTTTAGAACTTTGTACTTTATTAAAAATAGACAAAGAACTATTTATCAAAAACCTTGAAAGAGCGAAAAAATATTCACTGCGAAAATCTTCCGTTTTCCTTCCACAGGTTTCTAAAGAAGATTATGCTGCATTGCAGGAAAAAATGCACAAATTCAATGGGTTTTTTATCCAAAAAAATATGCTTCGTGAATATCCAATTAATTCAGCTGCAAATGTTTTAGGATATTTAAGTGAAGTAAATAAAGAAATTATGGACGTAAAACCATATTATCAATTAGGAGATAATATCGGTTTTGCTGGTATCGAAAAATATTACGAAAAAGAACTTCGAGGAAGAAAAGGAGTAAAATATTTTAAGACAAATAAACATAATAAAATCATCGGTTCTTTTAAAGGAGGAGTCTATGATACTTTAGCAATTCCTGGAAAAGATTTGGCCATAACTCTTGACATCGAACTTCAAAAATATGGAGAAGCTCTGATGCAAGGAAAAAGAGGAGGAATTATTGCAATTGAACCAAAAACAGGGGAAATATTGACGATGATTTCTACACCAACGTATAATCCAAATTTGATGATTGGTAGAGAAAGATCGAAAAACTCGCCAAAACTATTCGGAGATCAAGAAAATAAACCAATGTTTGATAGAGGACTGCAAGCAACTTATGCGCCTGGTTCTCCATTTAAAATTGTAAATGGTTTAATTGGTTTGCAAGAAGGAGTAATCACAACAGAAACAGGATTTAAATGCTATCATGGATATCGATATGGAGGAAGACCAAACGAATTTATGAAATGTCACTGTGGGATTGTAGGATATCCGATTCGTCTGGAAAAAGGAATTGCAAAGTCTTGTAATAGTTACTTCTCGAATACTTATCGAAGAATTATTGAAAATTATCCAACAGCTCAAGAAGGAATGAATGCTTGGAGTGAGCATGTGAAAAGTTTTGGATTAGGAAAATATCTTGGAAATGATCTGACAGTTGGGCAAAAAGGATTGATTCCAGATGCTTCTTATTACAATAGATATTATCCACTTAAAAACTGGAAAGCTGTAACGACAATTTCAAATGCAATTGGACAAGGAGAGATTTTAGTAACACCAATTCAGCTTGCAAATCTTACAGCGATTGTTGCAAATAGAGGTTTTTATTATACACCTCATATCTTGAAAAAAATCAACAATGAAGACATTGAGAATCCAAACTTTGTAGAGAAAAAATATACAACTGTAGATGCAGTACATTTTGATCCTGTAGTAGAAGGAATGTTAGAAACTTTTGAAAATGGAACAGCCAGAGCTTCTAAAATTGAAGGAATCGAGATTTGTGGAAAAACTGGAACGGTAGAAAACTTTATTCGAGTAGAAGGAAAAAAAGTAAAACTAGAAGATCACTCGATTTTAGTTGCTTTTGCTCCAAAAGATAATCCGAAAATCGCCATTGCAGTATATGTTGAAAATGGAGGTTTTGGTTCTAATATTGCTGCGCCAATTACAAGTCTGATGATTGAAAAATATCTGACAGGAGAGGTGAAGAGAACTTGGATAGAAGACAGAATGTACAATACGAGCTTAGAAGAAGAGTATAATAAAAGAAAAAAACTTTTAGAGGTTGAGAACGAAGAGCAGTAATATCATAAGTAATATAGATTGGCTATTAATTCTATTCTATATCGCTTTATGCTTTATAGGTTGGGTTAATATTTATGCAGCATCAACACCAGAAGAAAATGCTGAGATTTTAAATTTTTCAACAAAATATGGAAAACAATTAATCTTTTTTGGTTTAAGTATTCCATTGATTTTGGTAATCCTTTTTATTGAATCTAAGTTTTATGAACAGTTTGCCAGTATCTTTTACTTAATTTCGATGCTGACCCTCATCGGTCTTTTTGTTTTTGGTAAAACCTTAAAAGGAGCCACATCTTGGTACGAGATAGGAAGTTTTACCCTACAACCCAGTGAGTTTGCAAAAGCTGCTACAGCTCTAGCAATTGCTAGGTTAATTACCGATAAACAGTTTGATTTTAGTAAGTTAAAATACCAATTACAAACTTTTTTAGTAATCTTAGTTCCTGTGATTTTGATTACTTTACAGCCAGATCCAGGTTCTGCTTTGGTTTATCTTTCTTTCTTTTTTGTTTTTTATAGAGAAGGTTTACCATCGTATTATATTACGGGAGGAATCGGAATTATTCTATTATTTATCGCTACTCTAGCTTTCGGGTATATTGCTTTATTGATTACAATTTTTATCGCTTTTGCTGGGCTGATATTTTATTTATATAAGAAAAAAAGAAGAGTTTTTAAAAGAAATTTACCATCCATTATTGGAACTTATCTAGTGATTTCTCTTTATGTTTTGAGTGTAACTTTTATTTTTAATAATGTTTTTAAACAAAGACATAGAGATCGTTTTAATATTGTTTTAAATAAAGAAACGGATGATAAAGGAAAAGGTTATAATCAAAGACAAGCCGCAATTTCTATTGCTTCTGGAGGAATGTTCGGAAAAGGATTTTTGAATGGAGATCGAACAGAAGGAGGATTTGTACCAGAACAAGATACCGATTTTATTTTCGTAACTATTGGAGAAGAATGGGGATTTGTAGGAAGTGTTTTTGTCGTATTACTTTTCGCATTATTTATACTTAGAATTGTATTTGTTGCCGAACGACAGAAGTCCAGATTTAGTAGAATTTACGGTTACAGTATTGCCTCCATATTCTTTTTCCATTTTGTAATTAATATCGGAATGGTGCTTAAACTTTTACCAACTGTTGGAATTCCTTTACCATTTTTTAGCTATGGAGGTTCGTCTCTTTGGGCATTTACTATTTTGTTGTTTATCTTTATAAGGTTAGATGCAAATAGAACTTTAGATTGGTAAGATAAAATGAAACTTTTTGACGAAGATGCTACGAAAAATTGGTTGCCAGAAGACGGAATTGTTCACTATTTTGGAGTAATTTTCAATGGGATAGAATCCGATTATTATTTCAAAAGATTGTTGGAAGAAATTGAATGGAAAAACGATGAAGCAATCATTTTCGGAAAACATATTGTTACGAAAAGAAAAGTGGCTTGGTATGCAAATGTGCCTTTAGATTATACGTATTCTAATCTGAGAAGGCAAGCATTACCATGGAATGAATTGCTTTTGGAATTAAAGAAAATCATTGAAGAGAAAACAGAACAGAAATATAATTCTTGTCTATTGAATTTATACCATACAGGAGAAGAAGGTGTTTCTTGGCACAGCGATGATGAAAAAGAATTGAAGAAAAGTGGCTCTATTGCTTCGCTTTCTTTTGGTGCAAGTAGAAAATTTGCTTTTAGACATAATGAAACGAAAGAAAAAATCGTTTTTGAATTACATCATGGTGATTTGCTAGAAATGAAAGGGGAAACACAAGATTTTTGGAAGCATAGTATTTTGACAACAAAAAAAATAAAAACACCCAGAATTAGTCTTACTTTTCGTCAGATGAATATTTGATTTTTTAAATAGCTATGAAAAAATACATATTAATATTTTTATTTATTCTGAATATTTCTTGTCAAGAAAAAGATGTGTCAGGACACTGGCATGTTATTTCTTTAAATTCTCCAAAATCTTTTTATTATCCTGTTGATATTTCTAAGGATTCCGTTGCTTATTGGGGGAAAAATACCATTTTTAAATCTGATGAAGGCAAGGTTTCGAAAAAAGATAAAATGCTATGTTTCCCATTTGAATGTGGTTCTGGAGTTTTTGATTATAAACTAGTTGAAGATAAACTTCTTTTGACAAATCCTGAAGGTTATGGAGATTATGTTGGAATTCGTAGTGATTGTACGCCATTAAAAGATTTTAAAAGTAACTTTAAAATAGATGTAGAGTTTCCAGTTTTATATAAGAAAACAACAGCTTTTAAATTCGTTGAAATTCCTGAAAACTATCCTCTTTTTGAAACTATAATTTTTGGTAAAACAAAATATGATGCCTTTTTTAAACAGAAAAAAATGTATCAAGTTGAAAATGAATTTATAGATTTAAAAGATATGGATTCTTGGATTCAAAAAGTGCAAAATAGAACAGAGAAAGAGGCTGTAAAGTTTTTGAAATTCAGGTTAATTGCAGATTCTAGTACGAAAACAGAAGAAATTAATAAATTATTGGAAGTTTTTAAACAAAATGGAATTAAGAATTTATATATAACTCTTTTACCTATAGAAAACACGAAGGAATCTTTAGATTTTATCTATTTAAAACTTGAGGAGCCTTTTGAAAAAGGAATCGAATTACATGAAATAATAAATATAAAAAACTATGAAAATATTTAATACTAAAATCACTTTACTTCTTTTAGGAGTTTTCATTTTTACAAGGAATATCGTTGATGGATTCACTTCATATGGAGATTCAAATGGAGCTGCTTTCGGTGCAGTAATGATTGTTTTAGCTTTAAAATTAGATTCTTGGGTGAAAGAATATAAATCAATCAAGAAATCAAAAATGAAAAAGATGGAAGAATCTTTACCTGACGAAGAAAAATGGTGGTTGAAATAAAATAGATTTAAATAAAAACTACTTCTTTTTAGATTCTTTTAGATTATTCAAAGTTCTATTTAGACTACGAATAGTGATTCCTAAATAGTTTGCGATATCTTTTTTAGAAAATAGTTTGTCAAAATCTGGATATAACTCCTTTAATTTTAGAAGATTTTCTTCAATAGAATAGGACTGTTGAAAAGAAAATCTAGGAGCTTTATATCCAATTTTTTCTGCCATTGCTTTTAAGACATGTTTATTAAAAATAGGATCATTTTCTAATAAATAATTATAATTTGTGTGCGAGATTTTATAAGTACAAACTTTTGTAATAGCTTCAGTAGAACAATAACTAGACTTGTTGCTAAAAACTTCTAATTCTCCAAACTGCATTCCTTCTCCGAAAAATTCTTGTATAAAATCTTTTCCATTTTCATCTGAAAGATAACATTTCGTAATTCCTTCTTTTATTAAAAATAAGACTTTATACCGCTTATCTTGTTCCAAAATTATATCTCCAGAATCATGTGCTTCTAACACAAAAAAGTCAGGATGTTTTTTGTCTAAAAGTTCGATATAGCTTAAGAAATCTTTATTTGTTCTAATCATTTTTGACTTGGGACATTTGTCCTTTTTTAAGAGATATTATAACTAGTTCTTTGCTGTACAAAACTATATAATTTAAAATTACAATGACTGATTTAATTCAACAAATAGCTTTTATAAAGGAGATAGATAAATTAAAATACATTAAAAGAAAAACAAAATTATTCCATAGTGATAGATGCGAAAATGATGCAGAACATAGTTGGCATTTAGCCATGATGGTGATTGTTTTGGCTGAACATAGCAATGAAAAAATAGATATTTTGAAAGTTTTAAAAATGGTTTTGATTCATGATATTGTTGAGATAGATTCTGGTGATATTTTTATGTTTGATACTAAAAAAAGTCATGATAATACGGCTGAAGAATTGAAAGCTGCAGAAAGAATTTTTGGTTTATTACCAAAAGAACAAGCAAAAGACTTAATAGAAATTTGGTTAGAATTTGAAAAAGGAAAAACAAACGAAGCTAAGTTTGCAAAAGCAATGGATCGATTTGAACCAATTTTACAAAATGTTTCTAATAATGGAGGAACTTGGAAGGAATATCATGTGCCAAAAGAAAAGGTTTTAGATAAAACAAAATCGATAAATAATGGTTCAAAATCAATTTGGGATTATTCATTAAATGAAATTGAAAAACTTTTTAAAACAATTTAATTTCATGGAAGCTGACAAAAAATTATACACGAAAGAATTTATTTATGTTTGTTTAAGTTCCTTGTTTTTTTCTGCAAGTTATAATATGCTAATTCCAGAATTACCAAATTATTTGAGCAATTTAGGAGGTTCCGAATATAAAGGATTTATCATAGCATTATTTACATTAACAGCAGGATTTTCTAGGCCTTTTAGCGGAAAATTAATTGATACTATTGGGCGAAAACCAGTTTTAGGAATAGGAGCAATTGTTTGTATTATAACCGGATTTTTTTATCCAATACTTACTAGTGTTTCAAGTTTTTTGTTCTTACGGTTAGTTCATGGTTTCTCTACAGGTTTTACTCCAACAGCAATCGCTGCATATGTGTCAGATATTACTCCAAAAAACAAGCTAGGAGAAGCAATGGGAATTCAAGGTTTGTGTTTTAGTACAGGTCTTGCTCTTGGACCAGCTTTGGGAAGTTATATTAAATTATTGACCAATTACGATATTCTGTTTTACAGTTCTTCTCTAGTTGCTTTTATCTCTTTTCTTTTAATTATTAATACAAAAGAAACATTAGTTACTAAGCAAAAATTCAAATTAGAATCTTTTAAAATTTCAAAATCTGATGTTTTAGCAAAAGAAGTTTTTCCTGCTGCATTGCTTACATTTATTACTTATATCGGATTTGGAATAATTCTAACATTAATTCCAGATTGGAGTGATAATTTAGGTCTATTAAATAAAGGGACATTCTTTATTATATTCACAATAAGTTCGGTGTTTGTCAGGATTTTTTCTGGAAAAGTTTCTGATAAATATGGAAGAGAAATTGTCATTAAAATTGGTTTAATTCTACTCGCTTTATCTCTATTTATTATTGGAAGTTCAAATATCATAAATACTTTAATAATCGGAAGTATTTTTTATGGTTTAGCTATGGGAGTTTTATCACCAACAATAAATGCCTGGACTATAGATTTGAGTAATCCTTCTAATAAAGGAAAATCCATAGCAACAATGTATATCGCTTTAGAAGCTGGAATTGGGTTAGGAGCTCTTTTTTCTGGTTGGTATTATCAGAATATTCTAGAAAATATTCCAACGATATTTTTCACATGTACAATCTTTGTTGTTTTAGGTTTTATTTATATGCTTTTTTATAGAAAAGAGAAATTAAAAACCTTAATTGATATTCATTGAAAAATAACAGCAAAAAAATAAGACTAACTTGAAGGAGTTAGTCTTATTAACGCGTGTTTGTATGTAATAAACTGAAAGAAAATTAAAATTACCCAATAAATCCAACTCCAACAGTATTGTTAGATTGTGGATCAATTAAGATAAATGCTCCATTTTCTTTATTATTCTTGAAAGAATCGAAGAAAATAGGCTTATTTAATTTTAAGGTTACAGAAACAATATCATTCATTTTTACTGGATTTGCTTCTGTTTCGATACCAGAATAATCTGGTTTTATTTTGTGTTGAATTGTGTCAATTTTTGTTAATACCTTATTCACACCATGCTGTAAAGTATATTTTTTGCTCGAAGATAAGGAATCTGAATCCATCCAACAAATTGTGGCAGACAGCTGTTTATCCATTTTTGGAAGTTCATCTGCTTTTACAATCATATCTCCACGACTCACATTAATATCATCTTCTAGCGTGATAGAAACCGAACTATTTTTTGTTGCAGTTTCAAATTGTTCATCATAAAAATGAATTTCTTTTACTTTGGAAGATGTTTGCGAAGGAAGTACCATCACTTCATCTCCAACGGAAATAGAATTTCCATAAACTTTTCCAGAATAAGCTCTGAAATCGTGATATTCATTTGTTTTAGGACGAATTACATATTGTACAGGAAAACGAGTAATTCCTTCACTATAGATATCTTCAAGGTTTAAGTTTTCCAAATGATCTAAAATAGTTTCACCAGAATACCAATCCATATTTGAAGATTTTTCTACAACATTATCTCCCTTTAAAGCACTTACAGGAATGAAAGAAATTTTTTGTTCTTTATAATCTCTTTTAGCGATTAATTCTTCAAAGTCCGCTTTAATTTTTGCATAAATTTCTTCTGAATAATCTACTAAATCCATTTTGTTGATTGCAACGATTACGTTTTTAATTCGTAATAAATTATTGATGAAAAAATGTCTATAAGTTTGCTCAATAACTCCTTTTCTTGCATCAATCAAAATAATAGCAACCTGAGAAGTAGAAGCTCCAGTTACCATGTTCCTTGTATATTCTACATGTCCAGGAGAATCTGCGATGATATAACTTCTCTTGTTTGTAGAAAAGTAAATATGTGCCACATCAATAGTGATTCCTTGTTCACGCTCGGCAACCAAACCATCTGTAGCCAAAGAAAAATCTAAATAATCAAATCCTTTTTGTTTACTAGTTCTTTCAATTGCTTCTAATTTATCTGTTGTAAGTGATTTTGTATCGTATAGAATTCTACCAATTAAAGTACTTTTTCCATCGTCTACACTTCCTGCAGTTCCTATTTTTAAGACTTCCATTTTTTTAATCTTTTCTCTGAAAAACCCTATAAAAGGGGGAGCGCATTATTCTACTAAAAAAACCAACCAAAGTTTTACAATTACAATCCAATACCACTCTAAGAAAAATGTTCTATCATGTTTTCTTTTGTATTCTACAGAGTGTTCGCACTCCCCAGCTTATAAAAGGGGAAAATTTATTAACTAACTAATTTTATTCAGAACTTAAAACTTATTTTATGATTCCTTCTCAAAAGAAGGTTCGAATATTTTTATCGAAAAAGAGTAGGAGACAGAGCGAAGACGAATTCGGATGAACTCTAGATAAACCTTTAGTTCGACTACGCTCAAATATCAAATGATTTTCTCCTCGATTATGATTAACTCTACTCTCTTGTTAAAAATATCCTTGTTGTTTTCTACTTTCCATTGCAGCTTCCGAACGTTTGTCATCGATTCTTGCTCCACGCTCCGAAATTGTAGAAGATCTAATCTCCGCAACAACTTCTGAAATCGTAGAAGCGTAAGAACTAACAGCTGCCGTACAGCTCATGTCTCCTACAGTTCTAAATCGAACAGTTCTACTTTGAACTTCTTCATTTTCTTCACGATAAACAAATTCTGAAGCAGACCAAATCATTCCATCTCTAAGGAAAGTATCTCTTTCATGAGAAAAATAAATAGAAGGAATTTCTAGATTTTCTTTCTCAATATAACTCCAAACATCTAGTTCCGTCCAGTTGGAAATAGGGAATACTCTTACATTCTGCCCATGCTCAATCTCACCGTTCAACATATCGAACAATTCAGGACGCTGATTCTTTTCATCCCATTGTCCGAAATCATCACGAACAGAAAAAATACGTTCTTTAGCTCTAGCTTTTTCCTCATCTCTTCGTGCACCACCTATACAAGCATCAAACTTAAATTCTTCAATTGCATCTAAAAGCGTAGTAGTTTGCAACGTATTTCGACTAGAATATTTCCCTGTTTCTTCCTTCACTTTTCCTTGGTCAATAGAATCTTGAACGTGACGAACAATCAACGTTAAACCTAATTCTTCTACAAGTTTGTCACGAAATTCTATTGTTTCCGGAAAATTGTGTCCTGTATCAATATGCATTAAAGGAAAAGGTATTTTGGCTGGGTAAAATGCTTTTTGCGCTAAGCGAACCAAAGTGATAGAATCTTTTCCTCCTGAAAATAATAATACAGGATTTTCAAACTGTGCAGCTACCTCACGCATAATGTGAATAGCCTCACTTTCCAACGGATTTATATTCGATGTATCGTTATTCATTTCTAATTAATTATGTAAACCACACTCTCTATTTTCTAGAACTTTTGTTGGGTCGAAGTATTTAAATTCGTTTGGTAAATTGTTTTCTTCCAAATACGAATCCAATGTTTCATCTGACCAGAAGTAAAACGGACTTACTTTTAAGATTCCATCTTTACTGAAACTAAAAATTCCAATATTATCTCTAAAAGCAGTTTGTCCTTTTCGCAAGTTTGTAAACCAAACATCCGGTTGATGTTCAGACATTGCTCTTTTAAAAGGTTCTAGTTTTACTTGCTCTGTGAAAATAGCGTGTTTCGGATCATTTACGTCAGGAATTCCAAGTACAACATCTCTATGTGCAGCAGTTTGTTTCGGAACGTATAATTGAATATTTAAATCCAATTTTCCGATGATTTCTTCTGCGTGTTTGTAAGTATTTGGAGTATTATATCCAGTGTCGCACCAAATAGTTTTGATGTTTTTGTCTTCTGAGGCAACCAAATTTAAAATAGCTGCTTCATAAGGTCTGAAGTTTGTAGTGATTACCGGATTTTTAGCTAAAGTCAACACCCAAGAAACAATTTCTGATGGATGTTTGTCTTTAAATTCCTCGTTGTATTTATTTAAAACTTCCTGATTTTCTCTCATGGAAGCAATGATATTATCTGTTGTCATAAAAGGATCTTTTATTTTCCCCATTTTATTTTATTCCAAATTCTTTCGTGAAAAAAATACAATGTCATTTTTGTCACTAATTCTATCAAACCTATTGAAAACGCTAAGGATAATGTTCCTGTAACCAACCAAGAAATAAAAATTGTATCTAATGTTCCTACAATTCGCCAACTAATTGTTTTGGCTAAACTCCTTGAAAGTTTCTCGTCTGAATCCTCATTTTTTTTTGTTTTTAGGCTAAATAGTTTTTCTATAAACATATTACCCTATCGGTTTACTAGGTTAATAATGCAAACCTAAAAAAAATATTTTAGTTGTGAACTGATTTATATCCGATTTTTTCTGGAAAATATTTTTTACACGCGAGGGAAATATTCTTTTTTTATGGTTTTAAAAATGATTTTTAAGTGTTTAAATTTTTGAAAAACAAATGTTTAGGTGTTTTGTTTTTAGAGTGAAATAAGACTTGTGAATGTTAAGTTAAAAAGGGAGTAGAACTTTTGAATTTTATTAATTTTTTAACAAATGGCTTTTCTAGTTTTATGAGTTACTTACCTGTTGATAACTTTGTTTATAATAACAATGTTAAGTGTTAAAAAAAATATTATAGTTTATTATTTTTGTTAAAAATAAAACTATATGAAAATTAATTATGTTTAAAGCTAATGTTTTTCATAATAAATTAAAGTGTAGTTTAAACATTAAAATATGAACAACATGAAAGAATGGAGTAAAATGTGTAGAAAGAATTGTATTTTATGTAAACTTGGAAAGTTTCTATTTAGAGAAACAATCTATTTTTTATTTAGAGACTTTTTCGATTAAATTTTTAAAGCTGCTTTATGCAGCTTTTTTTTATTAATAAAATTGAATTTTTAGACTAATTTTTTTTAAATAAATTGCAATCAAATTAAAAAAATAAATCTCAAAAGAAATTAAGCTATGAATTATAATTCTGAGGAAATTATTGATTTAGATATCGAAATAATTGAGTTGTACGGTGAATATTCTGGTTTCGAAACTATTTATGAAGATTGGTTTGTAAATGGAGAAAATAAAGAATTAAAATCAGATAGAATTCCTATTGTTACTGCTTGTTTAGAGTATAAAACAATTTTACTTGAAGAAAACTTAGATGTAAAAACTAGAGAAGAAACTGAGCAAAAATTAAAAATTTTAGAAACTAAAATTTCTTCAGAAGCTTTTGAATATATTGATGAAGTTTTAAGTACTTTTTACAGTGAACCAATTTTCTTAGAAAGTCAAATAGGACAAACATCTGATTATTTAGGTCAGGTTGTAGTGAGTTTTATAGTTTTATTGAAAATATGTTTAATAATCTATTTTGTTCATTTTTATTAAAAATTATTTCATGAAAAAGATATTAATATTCTGTTTTTTGTTTTTACAATGGTTTTCGGTTTTTTCCAATATGGCAAATCCAATTCAAAGCGGAACACTCTGTGGAGATCCATTTGTGAATAAATATGTAGATGTGTTACATGAAAATATTTTCATAGATATTGATGAAAATTTCAAAACTGCAAATTTTAAAATTGAATATCATATTGATGCTTCTCAAGACGGAATTCAAATTCCATTTTTGTTTTATGCACAAGATTATTTGGGAGATTTTGTAGTAAAAATAGATGGGAAACAAATAAACTTAAAGGAAATAGGAGAAGAGTATAAAAAGTTTGATAAAAGAAAATTAAAAGACTTTTCTTCGCTTTTCGTTTCTGAGAAAAATAATAAACCTGATTTATTAGATGAAATTGACACGCATGACGAATTAGGTTTTTATATAAATAGTAACGATTTGATTTTTTTTGATACTGATATTTCTAAAGGAAAACATTTGATAGAAGTAACATATAAAGCAAAAAGATGGACAGACCGTTCAGGTTTAATGAATCGATATTATTTTAGATATGCTTTATCTCCAGCAAAATTTTGGAAATCATTTGGAACTTTGCATTTAGAAATAAATACAAGTGATTTGGATGGAGAATTATCTTTAAATATTGAAAATATTAATGAATTAGAAAAAAAGACTAAACTTGATTTTAATGAAATACCAGTAGATATTTTAGAAATAAAATTCAATCCTAAAAAATCTGAAAAAACAGTTTTTTTACAGAAAATTGGTATTGATACGATTACGCTTATTTTTTTCTTTTTTATGTTAATAGTTCATCTTATTGCGACTATTTATTATAGAAAGAAAAATTTACAAAAGAGATTTTCATTAGTTGTGATTTTAGGAAGTTTATTGATTCCTTTTATAGTACTTCTTTTTTGGTTGCAACTAAGAAATATGTTATTTAATTCTATGGGAGAACATGCAGGAATGCGAGGATATGATTTTATGATTTTTTCTTTATATCCAATTATTTTACCTTTTTATTGGTTGATTTTTTGGATTTTTGACAGAGTTTTGAAGAGGAAATTAATTAGGAAAATAGCTGGAATACTGATTATTTCATTTACACTAATCTCTTGCGATAAAGGAAATCTTTATTTTGATAAAGTTTATATTCCTAAAAAATATGAATTACAAAAGGCTGAAAAAAATAAATGTTTTGGTTGTGGTTACGATTATCCTCACGAGACAGATTCTACTTTTGTTTTTAGTACTAAAAATGGAACTTTTTATTTGTCAAGATCAAAAGTGAATCAATACGATAAAGTTTCACAAGATCTGAAAAAACTTAAAAATGAAACTGCAAAAGAATATTTAGAGAACTACTTTGAAAGTCAACATAAAGTTATTTTAAGTGATTTAAATATTACAGAAGAAAATACTGTTTCTAAAAGGTTCGATTTTGAAAAAAAGAGTATTCTTTTTGGATATTTTTTTCGTGATGAAGCTTATGCGAAAATTTTGGTTTTTGATGAAAAGGATATTTACGCCTTAAATTTCCAAGAAAAAGGAAAGAATGTAAAACAAGATTTTAAAGAAATGATAGAAGGGGTTTTTGAGAATATAAAAAAATAAAATATGATTAAACAAGAAATTGAATTAGATATTTTTACTATTGACTTATATTTTAAGAATAACGGAGATAGAAAAAACGAAAATGCTACAGAGGAAGAAAAGCAGATATTGAATACAGATCGAACAAAAGAGTTATTTAAATTAATAGATAGTTTTAAAGAGATTTCCAAAATTTATTTAGAGAAAAAAGAATCTGTCATTCAAGGAAATGATTTTGAAAATTATAAGAAAGAAGAAAAAGAACAAATCAAACAAAAAATCAGAGATATTAAATTATTACTACAGGATTTTGATTCTAAAATTGAAGAAATATTGATACAAAAGTTTCAATTAAATGTAGATTGGTATATTTTGATTAAAGAAAAAGAAGACATGAATATTTCTTTAAAAGAAAATATTGATTTTGCTGCGAATTCTACTGAAACATTAGGAGGTGTATTAAGTATTATATTTGAGTTTATAGATTAAATTTGATGTAAAAAAATAGATAAACCTAAGTCAAATCCGCCAAAGTATTATTTTCTAAAACTTTCAAAGTATTATCACGAACTTGAATCATTAGTTTGTGAACGCTGCATTTATGTTCATCAGGACAATCATCACATTTTTCGTAGAAATTCAAACTTACGCAAGGAATCATTGCAATTGGCCCTTCCAAAACACGAATAACATCTACCATTTTGATTTCGCTTGGTTCTTTTAAAAGATAATATCCACCACCTTTTCCTTTTTTAGAACCTAAAAAACCTGATTTCCTTAGTGTAAGTAAAATACTTTCTAAGAATTTATGAGAAATGTTTTCCGTTTTGGCAATAGTAGCAATCTGAACAGGATTTTTCTCTTCCTGTTTTGCCATAAATGCCAAAGCTTTTAGTCCGTATTTTGTCTTTTTAGATAACATTTTGCAAATATAAATATTTATTGAACGGTTATAAAAAATAAAATTAATTGATTTTTAAGTTTGATTTAAGAGCTAAATGATTAAAATGAAATACATTTGCACTCATTTTAAAATTTTTAGAGATGTTTGGAGTAGAAAATTTTTATGTTTTTGTAATTACTGCATTACTTTTTATCATGACACCAGGAATTGATTCTGTTTTTGTGTTGAACAAATCTGTAAGTCAAGGAAAGAAAGCAGGAATTTACTCCACATTAGGAATTAATGGAGGAGTGATCGTTCATACTTTGTTTGCAGCTTTAGGATTGTCAATGTTGGTTGCAAAATCAGCAATGGCTTTTATGGTTGTAAAATATTTGGGAGCTGCTTATTTGATTTATCTTGGAATTTCAAGTATTATTTCAAAAAAACAACCAGATTTCAATATGGAAGTAAAAGAACAAAGTAATAAAAAGCATTTTTTCTCTGGTTTGGTTACAAATACATTAAACCCGAAAGTTGCTTTATTTTTCTTGTCATTTTTTCCACAATTTATCCAAAAAGAGCAAATCGAAAATCCAGTACCATTTATCGTACTTGGAGTAACTTATGCTTTAATTGGAATTTTATGGTTTTCTGTTATGAGCTTTTTCGCAGCAACATTTTCAGAGAAAGTAAAAGGAAATGAAAAATTTCATAATCGATTAAATAAAATATCTGGAGCAATTTATATTCTCATGGGACTTAAAATTGCTTTGACAAAAAAATAAATGAAAAATCCAACTATTACAGTTGGATTTTTTTGGTAAAATTTCTCTTTTCAGAGTGGTTAGAGGGAAGTTTCTGAGTGTTATTCATAAAATTCTTTCAGAATAATATCTTTTCCTTGAATATGTTTTTTCAATTCTTTTCTTAAATAATAACGATGCATAAAACCAGTTAAAACCACAATTTTCTTTCCTTTATTTTGTTCTGTGATTTTCATGATGTTTTTAGCCATAGTTTGGTTTCTTGTATCCCAAAAATTAGCCCATAATTGATATCCATCTCGATAACTGATTTTTTCTCCATTTGGTTTTGTAAGAAAACGATTCGCAAATTCCTCTCGAACATTCGTGATTTTCGGAATCATTTGATATTGGTAAAATTGTCTTCTTTCACAAAGACTATCTGTCTTTGGATTGTTGAAATGCTCTGGAGATTTTGCAGCTTCCACTTTTAAAGGTTCTATTGCATTTTTATATGTTGTAGCAATTTCAGATTCTTCTTCAGTTAATAAATTAGCCTTATTCAAACTATCTACCAGACGAAGTGTATATTTATCTGTAGGACGCATTCCTTTTTCTCTTCTGTATTCATTTCTTCCTTCGAATTCAAAAGGTCTAAGCTGTGTTTCAGGATGTTTTTTAATATACATTCTAGAAGCAGTTCCTTCATTTTCTCCATAATTATTTTTAAACTTAAAATCAGAAGTGAAGGCAGCAGAATCAATTTCGTGAAGAATGAAATCTGGTTGTAATTTTTCTAAAATCTGGTATAAAGTATCTCCATTAAAATTCGGAACAGGTTTATGCAGTGTTCCGATTACTATAAGTTCTGTGGGTTTTTCAGTGTGAGTTTTTTCGGTTTTCTTTTCATTTTTACAAGAGAAAAGAATGAAAATAGTTAGAAATAGTAAAGAAATTTTTTTCATTAATTCGAATATGTAATTAGGGTTTTGTCAGAAATCAAATATATATTAAGTTTTAATGTCTTAAATATCAATATAAACTCATAAAATGCGACAAAAAAGACATTTAAGCGTATTCTGGAGTTTTATTTTTTAATTTCCTCCAAAGTATTTTCTCCCCAAGCATTCATGGCTTCTAAAACAGAAATAAGACTTTTTCCAAAATCTGTCATATAATATTCGATTCTAACAGGGCTTTCATCATAAATCTTTTTCTCAATAATCAAATCTTCTACTAATTCATTGATGGTATTAGCTAACATTTTATCACTGATGTATGGAAGCGTTTTTTTCAATTCATTAAATCGATTTACACCATCATTTATTTTCCACAAAACTGCAGGTTTCCATCTTTTTCCTATAAAATGTAAAGTTGTCATAAACGGACAATCATACTCTAAAAACTTCTCATTTTTAAAGTTAACAGATGATAATTTTCTCATTACTTACCTTTTTGTTAGTTACTAACTGTTTGGTTATTTATTAGCAAAGATAGAATTTTGTATCAGAATTTAAAATTTAATATTATGAAAATTAGTTTTTTAGGAGCTGGAAATGTAGCTCAAAATTTAGGAGGATTATTTACAAAAGCAGGATATAATGTAAAATTAAGTAAACCAAATCCAGAAGGAAATCAAGTATCTATTGAAGAAGCTTGTGCATTTGGCGAAGTAATTTTTATCACAACTCCATATGCAGCAGTAAATGATATTTTGACAAAAAATAAAGAACAATTAAAAGGAAAAATAATTGTAGATGTCACGAATGCAATTAATCTTGAAGATTGGTCGCCAATTTTCTTAGGTGAAGAAAGTGCAGCAGAACACGCTTCGAAATTGATTCCAGAATCAAAGTTTGTAAAAGCATTCAACACTGTTTTCGCTGATATGATGAATGAAGAAGATATGAATTATAATGGTGAAAAGTTGACAACTTTTATCGCTTCAGATTCTGAAGAAGCTGCGAATATAATTAAAGAAATTGCAGACAAATCAGGATTTTCTGGTGTTGTTCTTCAAGGTTTAAAAAATGCTCGATATTTAGAATCATTAGCACATCTAAATATTTCTTTGGCGCTTTCAGGAAAAGGAACCAAAGCTGGGTTTTTATATTTCAATAAATAATTTGGTTTGGCCTTACAGTTATCTGATTGTAAGGCTTTTTTTAGAAAAAATACCAACCATGACTTCCTGCAACGGCTCCAATTATGGTAATGAAACTCAAAATCAACAAAACCCAATGTGCTCTATGCATGATATTGAACGTTTTTTCTGGATTTTCTTCCGCAAACTTTTTAAACAATTTATGTAGAAGGAAAGGTTCTAGAAAGAATAAAACAATAGAAAAAATTAACCAGATAAAAACCATTGCATGCATCCACCAAAAACGAATACTTTCAAATCGATCCCAAGCATTTAGTTTATGAACCAAATAAAAACCTGTAATTGCAGTAAGAAGTGTAGCAACTTTCGCATGATTTGAAAACCTTCCTTCAACTCTCTCAAAAGTATCAATCTTATTTTCTTTCGTTTTCATTCTTTTAATGGCTGGAATTATCACAGTTGTTACCATGTAAACTCCACCAATCCAAACTACAACAGCGATGATATGAATAATTCTTGCTAAAGTTAAATCGTGCATATTTTTCCTTTTTTAGATTGATTCTAAAGTTAAGACTTAAAATGAGAAGAATAAAAGATAAATATCATTTGTATTCAGAAATCTTTAACAGCCTTTAAAGAAAAATTAAAATCTATTTAAGTATTTAATAATGTGATATTTAGTAATTTCATACTCGTAAATTTTATTAAATGATAATCATAAATAGTTTTTGTGATTATAAGTTTTAAGAAGAAAGAAAGATGACGAAAGAATTACTTATAAAAATGAATATAAATCCATAAAAACTTTATTTATGAGAACACCAAAAATAACTCAACCCAGTAAACTTATTCTTTTACTTGTATTTGCGTTTACTTTATTTTCCTGTAATGACTCTGAAGATGATTCTCAACCATATATTACAGCACCACCAACAAAAGGAAAAGTATTAATTGTTGGGGCAGGAGCTTCAGGTTTACAAGCTGGAAAAATGCTGAAAGATGAAGGATATGATGTATCTATCATGGAAGCATCGGATAAGATTGGGGGAAGATTGCGAAAAAACACAACTTTGGCCGATATGGATTTAGATATGGGAGCTGAAACTATTTACGGAAATACTTCAGATGCATTTCAATTAGCTACAAATTATGGTCAAAATTTGAATGAAGATACCATGCAGCCAGAATATTGGTATAATAACCAAATGTATAAAGGAGATGAAACTTTAGCTCCTAGAGATTTGAAGGAAATTATAAACTATATTTACAATGGACATGGTCAAACAAATCAATCTTTTGAGGACTGGGCAGATCAAGAAGGAATGGATTCTTCTTATGATGAATTAATCGAAGCTTTGGCTAATATGTATGGAGGTTCTGCTGAACATGTAAGTGTCCCTGCCGAATTACAAGAAAGTTTGAAATCTACAACAAATGATCAAAAGTTTAGATTACGAGATAAAACAATGTATGATTTGGTAAACGATCATTTAGCACCATATTTAGAAGAGAATATTAAACTAAATGCTCCTGTTTCAAAAATTGATTATACTGGAGATAAAGTGTATGTAACGGCTGGTCAAAATATTTATGATGTAGATAAAGTAATTGTTACTGTACCAATTAAAGTTCTTCAAAATGAATACATTCAGTTTGTACCACCAATGGGAGATGGGAAAAAAGCAGCAATCAACAACATTGGAATGGAAGAATGTATCAAAGTTTTTATAAAATTCAATGAAAACTTTTTTGAAGATAATATGATTGTTGGAGGTAGAGATGGTTCTATGTATTATGATGCAACACACGGAAAAGATACGGATGATGCTGTAATTGGAGTACAAGTAACAGGGAAAAATGCAGCAGAATTGAGTGCTTTAGACGAAGATCATATGGTACAAAGACTTTTAGCTGAATTAGATGCTATGTATGATGGAAAGGCAACACAAACTTACTCAGGGCAATATGTAATGCAAGATTGGGGGAAAGAAGAGTTTGTTCAAGGAGCATTTTCTTATGAAAAAGCAAATACAGGAAACTTAAGAGAAACATTAGCTGCTCCGATTGCGAAAAAAGTATATTTCGCAGGAGAGGCGACAAATTTAAACGGAAATAAAGGAACTGTTTCAGGAGCTTTAGAATCTGGAGTTCGTGAAGCAAATAGAGTGATGGCAGATTTTGAATAAAAACTACTTTAAAATATAAAAGCCAAATTGAGTTTTCAATTTGGCTTTTTTTATGTTTTAAAATCCGATTTTTGCGCCTATGACAAAACCATCTTTTTGTTCATTTCCAAAGTAAGATTTTATATAATCAACTCTAAAAAGTCGAAACTTTCCAAATCCTACATTATCCAATCCTACAGTAAATTCGGTATAAGGTTTATTTTCTTTTGTGAAAAGTGCATGTCCACCAATAACTAGATTATAATTTAATTTATTCAACAAAGGAATTTTACCCATGATAAAAGAATTAAAATTATGTTCCGCATGCATTGTCGAATATTCTGATTTTGAATAAATCTTATAATATGGCAATAAGTTAAAAACATTTGTATATCTGCTAGCTGTTGAGAAATTCAATTCGTTTCCATTAAAGTATTGAAAATCTACAGCAGAGATGTTTTCTGCGTTAAAAAACTTTCCTGCACTTATATTATATCTGAAATTTCCTTTGTTTCCGATATTGAAACTTTGACGAATATTTCCAACAATTTTATCATAATTATAATCTGAATTGCTTGCTCCAAATGCTTTTCCATACTGAACTAATAAAGTTGGGTATTTTGAAGAAGGAATAGATATTTTGAAATTAGGATAACTCATATATTTCTCTCCGAAGCGAAATTGAAAACCAATAGAAGTTTTATAGATAGAATTTGCAATAAAAGGAGCATTCAAACTTTGTCCATCAAAAGGATTATTGGAAGTATATGCTCGATTACTTTTCGGGAAAAATGTTTGATCTGTTGTATTGTAAAGCGGACTACGATCATAATATCCTAGATTGGCATAAAATAAAACGCCATTAAAAATTTTCTGAGAATAACGAATAGAAGCAAAGTCTTCTTCATAAACTTTCATGTAATTATCTTGGAAAAATAAAGAAGAAACCGTGTTTAAGAAAGGAGTAATTGGTTCCGATCGATTAAACTGCTTAACTCTATTTCCTCCACGTACAGAAATTGCTGGTCTTGTTTTCTGATTAAATCGATAATAAACATACCCTGAAGGGCGAACTCGATCATCAGAAAAACCATATTCTACAGTAGCAGAAGCATAAAAACTGCTTCCTTTGTCTTCATTATATTTCGAGAAATCTAAATTTACATTAGAGTTCCAACCTTGTACTGTATTAAATCTGAATTCTGTCCAAGGCATGTCAAAACTTATTCTATAGTCTTTTTTCGAATTTCTATAACTATATCCTGAGAAAAGATTTCCCCATTCCCACTTATTATAAGCTCTATCAATAGAGTCTAAATATTCTGGAGTTTTTTCTCTTGCTACGATGCTATCTCGAACTTTATAATCTTTTGTTTCTTCTAGAGTTAACGGAACTTTTCTTTGATTTTCCCAGAAAGTACTGTCTTTTTTAGTAGCTCCTTCTTCAAAAGATAAAATTTCTCTTCCGAAAGTTTTTTTAGTAAAATTTGGATTAAAATTATAATTACTATAAGCCGCAGAGAATCTTCCATTGAAATTAAAACCAAATATTCCAGCTTCAAAATCTAAGGTTTGTGAAATCACTACCCAAATTTCATCTTGATTCTGATAATTAAAAGTTTGCTTGATGTGAAGTTCTTTAATCACAGGTTGTTGCATTTGTTTTCCAGAAACTTTCAAATCTGTTCCATAAACAGTCCATTGCTCATCAACCACGTAAATGTATCCGCTAAAAACAGGATTATTTTCTCTTCTTGGAATTACTTTAATTTTATAAATCATAAAACCATGATCATCATAAAAACTTCCTTCTAATTTATAGCGATAATTTGCCATGGCATTAGAAGCAATCGGAGAAATAATTGGTTTTCCCATATCGATCGTGTTTTCATAAATATTGAAATCTACTTCCGAAGCTTGGTTAAAACTAATTCCATTATCATCTCCACTTGTCTTGGATGCTACGATAGTTTCTTTGAATTTATCAGGTCTTTTATGGTCAATTTTTGAAATTGTTTCTGAAAGATAAATAATTCCCGAACGTGTAGAATCTAAAACAGCATTTCCTGTTTCTACTTTTTGTCCAAGAAATTTTTTCGGTGCATCTTTAATTTTTAATAACCCTTTAGAATAAAAATCTGCAGAAAATTCACTGATTTTATCAAGGTTTTCCTTACGATGTTTGATCATGCTCTTCATAATCGGTATCGCAGGATTTTCTTTAGAATTAATCGTAACCTCGTTTAAAGAAATACTTTCTTCTTTTAAAACAGCATTTAATTCAAAAGGAAATTTTTTGATATCTACTTTTTTCTTCCAAGTCTGAAAACCTAAATATTGAAAAACGATAGTATAAGTTCCTGGTTTTTTTATATCCAAAATATACAATCCGTCATCGTTTGTAGTGGTTCCAGTTAGTTCATTTTCTGTGTAAACATTTACAACGGGCAAACCTTCATTATTCGTATCAGTCACTCGCCCCGTAATTTGTGCTGATAGTTTTAATGAAATAATGAAAATTAGTAACGTAGTAATTTTTTTCATAATCTAATTTGAAAATTTAGAGATGTAAAAAAATGATAATTTTTCGATTTAAAAGCAAGAAATATACCTATTTATAAAATAATTAACATAAAAAATTATTCTTTAGTTAAATATGAATTTAAATCGATACTAAGTCCAACTAAGAATTTATCACGTGTTTGTCCATTGAAAAATGAACGAGAATAATCAACTGTAAAAACTCTAAAAATACCTATTCCAACATTGCTAAGTCCAATAGAGTATTCTGCGTAAGGTTTATTTTCTTTGGTAAAAAGAACATCTCCACCAACAACAAGGTTGAAATTTAATTTATTAATCAAAGGAATTTTTCCAAGAATATAAGATTTAAAATCATGGCGAACATGAATACTTGCATACTCCGAATTTGAAATAAAATCATAGTATGGAAGTAAATTAAAACTATTGAAAAGTCGAGTTTTTTGAGAGAAAATTGTTTCGTTTCCGTTGAAATATTGATAATCTAAAACAGAAATATTTTCTGCGTTAAAGAATTTTCCAGCTCTCGCTTCGTATTTAAATTTCCCTTTGTTTCCAAGTAGAATTGTTTGGTTTAAAGAAGTAAATATTTTATCATATTCATACTCTTTTTTAGATGCTCCAAATCCTTTTTCATATCCAACTTTAAGTACTGGAAATTTTGTTGGAAGATTTACTTTTTTGTTTGGATACATCATGTATTTCTGACCAAAATTGATAGTGAATTCCGTATTGAATTTAAAAATACTATTCGTATCAAAAAGCGTAGAAGTGAAATCACCCGGAGCCCAAGGATTATTAGAAGTATATTTTCGATCGCTTTTTGACCAATTTAAAGAAGAAGTATTAAAAAGTTGTTTTCTTCTTGTATAAAGTAGCGAAGATTTGATATTTAAACCATTAAAAAGTTCCCCAGAATATTTGATTTTAGCAAAAGTATTATCATAGATTTTTAGATAATTTCTTTTAAAATAAACAGAGTAAATACTATTTAGACCAGGAAGAATAGGTTGTTCTTGATTAAATTGAGTTACCGTATTTCCTCCTTCCAAAGTAAGTTTGCTGTTGGCAAGACTTTTAAATTTTTTAGTGAAATTTCCTCGAAAACGAGTTCTTCCTCCTGAAAAATCTTGCATTACTTTTCCTCCAATTTTGTAATAAGTATCTTCTTCAGGATTTAATTTTTTATAAGTTAAACCAGTAGTAAGATTAAAACCTTGCACTGTATTAAATGAAGAACCTACAAGAAGACCATCGACCTGTAATTTCCAGTTTTTTGGTGTATTCTGATAAGTATAGCCCATATATGCCTTCATCATAGTCAATTTATTATTTTCTCTATCTAAAGAATCAATATATTTTTTGGAGCTTTTAAGTTTTTGAATACTATCTTTTTTTCGATAATCCTCTATTTGTTCTTGTTCTAAAGCAATCTGTCGATTGTTTTTCCAATAAGTAGAATCTTTGTCTAAGGCAGTTTCTTCTACACGAAAAACTTCATTTGTAAATGTTTTTTTGTCAAAATTTGGATTAAAATCATAGTTTTTAAAAGCTTCTGAAATCTTCGCGTCGAATTTTATTCCGATGTAAGAAAAATCAAAGTTGATAAAAGAAGATTTTCGTATCCAATGATTTTCTTTCTCATTAAAACTGAAGTTCTGTTTAATGTTTACCAAATCTGCAAATTCCATCTGAATACTTTTTCCAGTAACATTTAAATCTACCCCATAAATACTCCAAGAATCTTCTAAAATATAAATATATCCAAAGAAAACCGGATCATTTTTTCTTCTCGGAATTACTTCAATTTTATTTACCAAAAAACCATCTTTATCATAGAAAGTTCCAGCTAATTTGTATTTATAATTCGCAAAAGCATTGGAAGCAATTGGCGAGATAATAGGTTTCATGATTTCAACACTATTTTTATAAAAATTAAATTGTTTTACGGAAGCTCTATTAAAACTAATTCCTTTATTATCACCACTAACTTTTGTGGCTTTCATGACTTCTTTTATTTTTCCTGGAGCCTGATAAGAAACATCCGAAACAGTTTCAGATAAATAAATAATTCCTAAACCAAGACCGATACTATCCATAGTTTTATGAAATCTTGTAGAATCTTCGGGTTTTTCTAAAAAACTAAGAGGAAGAGAATTTAATCTAAAAACACTTTTAGAATAATATTCTAGTGTATATTTTTTAATTTTTTTCGAGTTTTTCTTTCTGTTTTTTATCGCATTTTTAATAATTCGTATTGCAGGATTCTCTTTAGAGTTAATAACAACCTCTTTCAAAGAAACATTCTGTTCTTCCATTTTTACTTTTAGTTTAATAGGAAGTTCGTTTTTTGAAATTTTGATTTCTTGTTTTTTAAAACCAATAAATTGAAAAACTAAAGTGTAATCTCTGTTTTCTGGAATATTTAAATTGAAATAACCTTCGTCTGTAGTGGTTGTTCCATACTTTTCATCTGCAGTATAAATATTTACATAAGGTAAAGGTTCATTGTTTTTATTTGTTACAATTCCTGTAATTTGAGCAGATAATTGAAACGAAAATAAAAGAACTAGAATAGCAATTAAATTTTTCATAGAATAGTGGTTTTCGTTATTCATAACGACCTAGTAATATTTTTGTTACATCAATTTTTAAGATTTTGTTTGAAAATATTTAGAGATAAAAGAATTATTTTTAAAAGAAGCCTTAATATTTTTTTAAATGAATGAATTATTCACGTTTGGGTTAAGTATTCTGACAAGTTTTTTCGCAGTGATGAATCCGATTGCAAATACACCAATTTTTGCTGGATTGGTAGAAGAAGAAACCGAAGAAAATAAAAAGAAAATAGCAAGAAAAGCATGTCTAATTGCTTTTGTTATAGTGGTGTGTTTTATTGTTTTGGGTAAATATATTTTTCAGCTTTTCGGTATTACAATTCCAGCCTTTAAAATCACAGGAGGAATTTTACTTTTCTATGTTGGTTTTGAAATGTTGCAATCAAAACCTTTGAAAACACAACATCAGACGAATTTTAAAATTGATGATTCTCTTGCGATTTCTCCTTTGGCAATTCCCATTTTAGCAGGACCTGGAACTATCGTTACAGCAATGAATTTTGTTGCAGATGTGAGTTATATAAAAATCGCTATTCTGACTTTGATTTTCGGTTTTATGATGTTGTTGACTTATATTTCTTTTTTGTTGAGTAGTAAAATAATTCGTTTTTTTGGAAATAATCTGATTATCGTAATAGGAAAAATTATGGGATTGATTCTTTCTATTATCGGAACAGATATGTTTATACAAGGAGTGAAAATTGCTTTTTCATTAAAATAAAACCTAGAAAATAGTATAAAATAACAGGTAATAATTCAGTATCTTTATAAGAATAACAAAATAAAATAGGATGAAAGTAGTAATAATAGGAGCGGGAGCTATCGGAGGATATTTTGGTGCAATGTTGGCAAAAGATGGAAATGATGTAACTTTTGTTGCAAGAGGAAATCATCTGAGAGCAATGCAAACAAATGGTTTGGAAGTGAAAAGTACGTTGGGAAACTTTAAATTAAATGAAGTTACAGCAACAGATGATATTTATTCTATTGAAAAACCAGATTTAATCATACATACCACAAAAACTTGGCAAGTAAAAGATACACTTCCTGCAATTGCCGCAATTATGAAAGACGATACGGTGGTGGTTCCGTTGCAAAATGGAATTTCTATAGCCGAAGAAATGCAGTCTAGAATTCCGAAGAAAAATATCATTCAAGGATCTTGTAAAATTTTAAGTAAAATAGAAGAACCAGGTGTAATTAATCATTTTGGAGATAAACCAATGATTACAATTGGAGAGTATAATCAAGAATTTACACCAAGATTGAAACATATCGAGAATGTATTGACAAGTGCGAGAATTCCTACTTTGATGACAGATGATATTGAGAAAAAACTTTGGGAGAAATTTGTTTTGATTTGTACGGGAGGATTAATCAGTATTTCTGATACAAGTTTTGGTAGAGTGAGGGAAGTACCAGAAACTAGAGCATTATTGAGAGATTCTTTAGTAGAAATTTGCGAAGTTAGTCAGAAAGTAAACGGAAAATTAGATGTTGCCTTTGCAGATAAAATCATGGAAACGATTGATAATTTCCCATACGAAGGAGCAACTTCTACCTGTAGAGATCTTTGGAATGGAAAGCATTCTGAGATAGATTATCTAAACGGAATGGTTGTGAAACTTGGAAAAGAACACAATGTACCAACTCCTGTAAATGATATAATTTACTATGTAAATTTACCAAGAGAGTTTAAGGCAAGAGGAATGAAATAAAGTTTAAAAACATATAAATGATGAAAGCAAAAGAATTGTTCTTTTGCTTTTTTGTTTTGTAGAAGTTTTAACATATAATTCTATATTTATACAGTTTTAACAAAATAAAAGAATTATATGAAAAATCACTCTTAGCAAGGTTTTAAAAAAACAGAAATACAACGGTTACTAGCTATTGATTTTCTTTAAAAAAATATATTTTTGACAAAATTTAATAAAACTAGAAAATGAAAAAAATACTATTATTAGCGTTAGGTCTTTTAAACTTCTCAGTGTTTGCACAAACTGAGATAACAGATGCTGAATTGGACGAAAAACTTTTGGTGAAAAATGATAAACTGATAGTTTTAGATTTTTATGCTACTTGGTGTGGACCATGTAAAATGATGGATCCAATTTTAGAAGAGTTAAACTCAGAACTAAAAGGAGAGGTTACTTTTTATAAAATGGACGTAGATCAAAATACAACGGATGATTATATCGGGATTTCTTCTGTACCAACTTATATTTTTCTTAAAAATGGAGAATCTTTAGGTATGGTAAATGGTTCGATGACTAAAGAAGAATTTAAAGCACATATTGATAATTATAAAGATATGGTCGTTGTTGTGGAAGGAATGGAATTTACTCCAGAAAATCATGATGCGAAAGATGAATTTAATTTAGAAATTATTAGTAAGAATAGTAATTGGGGAGATTTGTATAAAATTGCCAATCATGCTTATGAAAAACACGAGGATAAAAAAACACTGAAACAAGCGATTTTAATCATTGAGAAATCAATTGGGTTAGAGAAAAATTATATCAATGTAAAAACATATGCAGCACTTTTATTTAAGTTGAATAAATACAATGAAGCTTTAAAGAAAGCCAAAGAAGCATTGATCTTAGCAGAAGAAAATCAAAAAGACACGAAAACTACTTTAGATTTAATCAAACAAATTATTGATAAATTATAGTTTTTAAAGATATATTTAAACTTAAAATCAAGCATCACTTTTTGTGGTGCTTTTTTTATTTAGATTATAAGTGATAGTGTCACAATCGTTTAATTAATCAGTCTTTATTTTATTAAATTAATAAAACAAAAAAAATGAAGACTAACCTCAAAGTATTTTCACTTCTACTGTTATTGATAAGTTGTACAAATGCTAAAAAATCGACTACAAATAATAGTAAAGAGAAAAATGATTATGTAACTAAAATTAAGCTATGTGTTAAAGATGATAAAATCACTTCAGATTGGAAAAATGCTCTAAAAGGAAGACATAGTGAAGAATTTATAGATTCCTTATCTAAAAATAAAATAGCTTTAAGTGAAGAAGAAAAAGAATGGTATAAATTGATAGATTCTAAATCTTCTAAATGGAATCAGATGAAAGATTCGCTAAAAGTTCCTTTTGAAACTATTTATATAAATGATACAACCAATGTTTTTTTAGGGTATCAAGGCTATGATGATGCTTTTACGATTGGCTATAATACAGTTTGTTTGAATCTTACTGCACTTGTAAGAGAATATGGTTCTGCGAAAACTGCAAAAAACAAAGAAAGAATTGATCGATTTTTTGCCCACGAATACACACATTTATTATCCAATGAATGGGCAAAACAGACAGGACAAAAATTAGAAACATATCAAGACACAATTTATTGGCAATGTATGTTTGAAGGTTTAGGAATGTATCGTTCGATGTCGGATAAATGGTTTCCTGAAGGAGATTCTTTATCAACTGTGGCAGATAAAACATTTGAAACACTTTATCCGATTTTTGCAGAGCGAATTACCACAATTGAAACTTCAGAAAATTTGACAGAAGAAGAGAAATGGAAACTTCGAAGAAATCTTTCTAGAGGTCCGATGAAGAAAAAATGGGGAGCTTTGCCAGTAGGAGTTTGGCTTGCTATGGAAGCTAAGGGAGATGATCGAAATTTAATTCCTTGGATTAAAATGGGGCCGGATGCATTAATTCCATTAGCTGAAAAATATTTGAAAGGAGAGAGTAAGAAAAAATTTGATGCTGTTTTCCCAGATGGATTGACTAATTCTAAAAAATAAAAATATATGAGATTTATAATTACAACTTTTTTGATTTTATGGACAATGAATCAAGCTGTGGCTCAGAATACCACACAAGAACATAAAGATTCATTGAATACAATGGTTGAAAAATATTATGATTTAGAGCCTGTTTAAATTTATATCAAAAAAATTTATATGCTTCTTAAAAAGCTCTTTTTTGTCTTTTTTAATCGTCCATAGCGATGCTATGCACTCCAAAAAAGCCGTCAAAATAGTAATTTAATAAGCTATAAAATAAATTCTGATACAATTTTAAACAGGCTCTTAAATATTAAAGTTTTTCAAGCAGATTCAAAAATTGAAGATGTAAATGCAGTTTTCGAACTTTTTACAGATGATTTTACTTATATACATCCACAATACGGAGGAGTTTATACAAGAGAAGATTTATATAAAGGTTATGTGAGAAATCTAGAAAATGGAGGTTATACTGGTGAAGAATCTGATGTGAAAATTTTGAATAAAATAATTGGTCTAAACGCTGTTACTGTTCAAAGGAGTTATGTTCTTAATAAAGAAGGAAGGATAAAAGATGGAGAGCCACAAATGACACATTTTGAATTTCGTGATGGTAAAATTTTTAGGATTACGGAATATTGGTAATAAAAATTTTAGGAGAGCTTGTTTGTTTTTATCAAAATTTAAATGAGCTCTTTATTGTATTTTACTCTTGAATAAGCCCTATTTTTGTAAAGAAATAAAACAGAAAAAAATGGAAAATCAAAATAGAAGTGGGAAGCTGCGAAAAAATATCAAAGAAGGATATGAGGTTTCTATAGTTCAGAAACAAGATCAGCGAACAGGAGAACTTACTGAAGGTTTTGTAGAGCGAATTCTTACAAAATCACCACAACATCCACATGGAATTAAAGTTCGATTGGAAACTGGAGAAGTAGGTCGTGTGAAAGAGGTTCTTGGTGATGGGGAGTAGGGGAACCTAAATAAAATAGAGTTGATTTTTGTGAAACTTTATTGTATCTGTTAATTAGGTTTGTAAAAAATATTATGGTATGATAAAACTTGAAGAAATAACGTCTTTGCCTAAATTTTCAGATCAACTAGAAAATAAACTTTTATATTCTAACCATTCTGAAGATATATCTATATCATATAAATCAACTTATACAATAAAGTTTGTTATTGATGGATTGAAAAATTATAATTATGATAACCGTGATATAAAAGTTGAGAAGAATCAATATCTTATTTTAAATAATGATAGTTTAATAACGACAGAAGCAAAAAAAGATACTAAAGGAATTTCTTTGTTTTTGTCTTTAAAGTTAATTGATGATATTTTTCATTTTCAAACCAATGAAAAGAAATCTATTAAATTTCTAGAAATACTACAAAAAAACTCGAATCAAAATATTTATTTTTTACTTAAAGAAATTGCTTATTTATATGAAAACAATCAAATAGCTTTGATACAACAAATAGATGATTTATTTATTAAAATCTCTGAATTAATAGTTCAAGAGCAAATTTCGATTGATACTAATTTTTCTAATTTGAAAATAATAAAACATGATACCAAGAGAGAATTATATAAATTAATCATGGATGCAAAAGAGTATTTAAATGATAATTTTAAAGAAAAAATAACTCTTGATATTATTAGTAAAGATATTGGAATTAGTAAATACTATTTACATAGGTTATTTAGAGAAATTAATAAAAATACTCCTCTTGATTATTTGACAATAATACGATTAGAACATGCGAAAAATAAACTGAAATCCACAAAAGAAACCATTTTTGAAATTGCTATAAATTGTGGTTTTGATAATACTGCTTATTTTTCAAACTCATTTAAAAAGTATACTGGATTTACCCCAAGCAAGTTTAGAAGGTTATATTAAAATCAGCAAGATTTTATAAAACAAAATTTCTAAATCAATCTATTTTTGGACATATAAATTATAAAAATGATTGAAAAAATAGCGCATATAACAGATTTACATCTTGATGAATATTTTCCTTTTAAAGATAAAATAACAACAAGAAAAAGGTTAGACTACATTATAAATGATATCAAAAAAAATAATATTCAACACATTGTTTGTACAGGGGATATTGGAGAAGGTGATGGAGTTTCTTATTTTTTTAAAAAGATTGAAACTTTTAATACTTCTGTAACTTTAGGTAATCATGATAATTTTTTTGAAATTTCTAAATACTACAAAACAGGAGTTAATTTTGATTCAAAAAAAATCTATAAAAGTCAAGAATATATAAGTTTTAAAATCATTTATTTAGATTCTTCTTCTGGTGTAATTGATGAAAAACAACTTATTTGGTTGAAAAAAGAACTAAAAACTGCTAAACCTATTATTATTTTTATTCATCATCCAATTATTAAATTAGATTTGAAAGTAGACGAAATAGGAAAATTAATAAATCGTAAAAATTTGATTGAAATTTTGACACAAGTAAAAAATGAAATTACAATTTATTGCGGTCATTATCATATAGAAAGTACTTCGTTTTATAAAAACTTAAAACAATTTATAACACCTGCAGTTGCTTTTCAAATAAAAAAAGATTTAAATAAAATTGAAATAGATAAAACAATTTCTGGATATAGAATAATTCAGATTGAAAATACGAATCTTACTTCTAAAATTAATCTATTTGACCATGCAGACTAAAAAGCAATCATTTCTAGAGAGTTTGGTAAATGTGTCAGTTGGATTTTTAATCACAATAATATCACTAAATATTATATTTCCTTTTTTAGGTATTGAAAGCCATGTTGGGAAAAATATGTTAATTACAATCTATCTAACAATATTGAGTATTTTAAGAAATTATATTTTGAGAAGATATTTTAATAAAAGACAAAATACAACTTAGATTTTCTATATCGAAAACTCTCACTTTTGCTCAAAAAAATAATATCAAAGGCTAGAGGATTTTGACTTCTCTAGCCTTTGATATTAATAAAAATTTTTAAAAAGTATATCTTACAAAAAGACCTGCCATATAAGTTCCAAAACTATTGTTATTTGTACCATGAGCTCCATTAACATCAACATCCCAATATCCAGTTAAAAAATAATTACTTCTATCTCCAATATTAATAGGAAATGGATCGTCACTTGCTGTCAATTGTACATCATTAATATATGATTTACCACCTTTTGTTTTACTAATATACATTCCCATCATACGATTTCCAGTACTACCATTTGTACCAACACTACCACCTCCATCTACAGCCCAATATCCAATGTTTTCATAATTTTTACCATTTGGAGCTATAGGCTTAGGGTCATTAGATGCTGTTAAAAATACATTTTCTATATGTTGAACGTCTTCTAAAGATTCAACTTCAGTATGTTCTGCATACAGAGCCATCATTCCTGTACCTCTCGAATTTTTTGTTCCTACAGAACCTCCCGAATCAACGTCCCAACATCCAATTAAAATATAACCTTCTGGTCCTGCTGGAGCAGTTGATGCATTACTTGCTACTAAAAAAAGATCTGTTATAACTCTCATAATCTTTAAATTTAAAAATTCCTACTCTTTTTAAAATTAGGTTTTTCAGATTTCACCCTTATAATTAAATATTATGATAGTAGCTACTCAATCGAATATTATAAATTAATTACATTACAAATTTCCAAGTATAATTTTAAGTTTTATAGAGTATAAATACTCAATTTAATTGATATAAGAATTAAATTCTTCTTATTGGTTTTTGTTTAGTTCTTGTCAAAGTTTATTTGAACTTATATATGTAAAATATTTTAGTAATATAAATGGTCTTAAACCAGTATTTTGTCTCAATCAAAGTACTGTTTTTTTTTAGAATGGTAGTTTTAACTCAATACAACTTTTCCAAGGGCTTCCATTAGTTGCGGTCTGTCTTCTAGTCCTATTTTTGCTACAGAAAAGAATTCGCTCATCCAGTCGTCTGCTTTTTCGAAGGCTTGGTTCTTTTGTTTGGTAGCGTCTTGTGATTCTCCTTTTTCAATTAGGTAGTGGTTTTTTGCTTTTTCTACAGCATCGATTAATGAAATTGCTGTTGTGATGTCTTCTGCGGTAATTTTTAGTCGAACAAGTTTTGCTGCGAGTTCTGGAGTTTCGTTTAGGGTGTTGTAGAATAGTTTTACTTTCTCCATCCATTTGGTATATGCTTTTGGCAATACCCCAATGATTTCTAAATCGCTAAGTGTACCTGGTTCTTTGCGGAATACAACTTTTGCTTTTTTGCGGTGTGTGCTAAAAATTTGTTCTAATTCCTCTTTTTTCTCATCGTAGGCTCTGTAAGCTTGTGAAGTTTCAATGTCTTCTTTTTTATTGAAACGGAAAGCCTCTTCGGTTTCTGCTAGGATTGTTTTTCCTTCTGCAATTAGGGTAGCATCATAGCCGAATTCTGCTAAAATTGCTGCTATTTCTGTTTGTGTCTCTGTATTTTCTAGTGCTGCTTTATAAAACTCTAGTGTTTTTGCTTCAGATTGCTTTTTTTGTGTAGCCATGCTATTCTAGTTTTAAATTAATATTCGTTTTTATTTTATGTGAAAGATTTTCTTTCCTATTCCTTCTGCTTTCCCTCGTGTTCCTTCCAGATGTTTTCCTATTCCTTCTGCTTTCTCATGTGTTCCTTCCAGATGTTTTTCTGTTCCTTCTGCTTTCCCATGTGTTCCTTCCAGCTGCTTTTCTGCTCCTTCTGACTTCTCATGTGTTCCTTCCAGCTGCTTTCCTATTTCTTCTGCTTTCTCATTAACTCCTTCTAAGGTTTCTTCTGTTTATTACTTTTGAATTTATATAAATAATTGGTTTTTAATATTTTAAATGTATGAAAAATATATTTATTTAACATGTTTACGTTTTATTTGTTAAAATAATTTGACTTGCTTTTTTTTTAGACAAATGTGGAAACCCGTAAGGATTGTAGATTTTAGTTATTTAGTTTTAAGAAATATTAATTTTAAAAAATAAAAAATGGCAGTAGAACACAAACCAACAGCAGTTGTTCATAGAGGAACAAAAGGAGGTAAAACAGGGTGTGGAACAGACACAAGAGAACATAGTTCTCATTGGGTTTCTACAAGTAAAAGCATTACTTGTGGTAAAAATGGATGTTCTTAGACTGTAAGAATGTTTTTTTATTGGTGTTTAAGGAGGGAGTATACTCCTTAAATACCAGTAAATTATAGAGGTGTTTTGAAAAGAACTATGAAAGGTATATTTTATTTCTAATGTTCGCTGGCGAGATTTTGTAAATGTGACCATGCAAACATTAGGGATAATGGGCACATTTACAAAAGTATGCCAGATATTCATAATAAGTTTTGATGACTTTTCCCTTAAGAGGGAAGCTTGATAATCTGTATGCCTTTATACAAAATCAAACATGAAAGTGTTTAATTAATTTTTCACAACTTCATATCATCCATTTTAACATCTAATTGTACATAATTAGGAATATATCTTGCAACTTCTGCCCAATATTCTTTGGAATGATTTTTAATTTTTGTATGAACTAATTCATGAACAATTAAATAATCAATTAAACTATATGGTAATTGAATCGCATCAAAATTTAGAATAATCGTATTAGAAGGTGTGCAGCTTCCCCAGCGTTTTTCTAGTTTTCTGAATTTTAATTGTTGGAATTCTAATCCTGTTTTTTTAACCCATTTTTTTACTCTAGGCGTTATTTTTTCTACTGCTTTTGCATTCAAAAATTTGCTAAAAGCTTTTTGTAGATTTTCTTGTGTATGTAAGTTTTCAGGTAAATAGACTTGAAATTTGGATTCTGTAAAAGAAATTTGGATTTTTTTCAAATCATTATCCAAAATAAGTTGCACATAATATTTTCTTCCCAAATATTGCATTCTAGAACCTGTTACAATCGTGTCAGTATCTATAGATTTTACCAAGGCTAGCTTATTTAAAATCCAACGTGCTTTTTTTAAAATCAAATATTTTTGCTGTTCTTCTTCCAGAAAACTTCCTTTCAACACAACACCAGAATGTTTTTCTACACTGATATAATGTGCATTCAAATCTTCTTGCTCTTGAAAGGTATATTCTATTGTCTTATTCCCATATGCTACACTAGGCATCTTTATTTTTCTTTAATACGTCTATCATTTCCCTCATCTTTTCTTTCGCATCTTCATGTTCTAACTTTAATTTTAGAACGCGCATTAATTTATTTTCAATTTTTTTCAGAACTCGTCCTTTACTTTCCCAACCAATGATATTTAATTGTGCTTGGATTTCGTCAAAAAAGGTTCTTGTTTTTTTTGCTGCTTCTTCTGCAAAAATAGTTTTCATGGAATTAAATAAAGCAATTTCTTGCACAGTAACAAATCCTTTATTTTCTCCTTCTTTTCGCTCGTTTATAATTTGATCTTGCATTTCTCCAAAAGCGAATAATAACTGTGCTTGCGTAATCTGATTTGCCTCTTTTTCTTTTAGTAATTGTTCCAGCCTTTCCGCTAAAGGTTTATAAAAATCAGGATTTTTATCCATTCCAACTTTGATGGTATGCTTTAAATTATTTCGCATCTTCAATTCTTTTGTAGCTGGAGAAGTATTGGTTAATTCTTCCTCAAATTTTTCTCTATCTATAATAGAAATAGGTTCGTTGAATAAATTCTGAACGCCATTAGATTTCAAATGCTCATCAATTATTTCTTGTAACATTTTACTTTCGTCTTTGGTGATTTTTAATTCCTCATCTTCTGGAAACGCATTTTTAGCCCTTATTTTTAATTCGTTGAAAAGTTTAAAATCACCCTGATATTTCATCGCTTTTTCATTGGGCAATACCAGATTTACGGATTTATTAAATTGCTTCAACAAATCTTTAAATTCATCTCGAATGTCCAATGGTTCAATAAATCGGATTGCTTTGTCTATAAACGCATCTCGTTGATAATTCCTGTCTATTTTTATGGACTTAAATAAAGAAACCAATTTAGTGTGATTTAATGCTAATTTCGGTAATTCTTCATTTAAATCTTTCAAAATATCTTCTGCAACTACATCACCAGAAAAAATTTCCATAGCATGTGTTAAATCCTCTGTAATTCCACTATAATCTACTATAAAACCAGCACTTTTTCCTTTTCTGGAACGGTTTACTCTGGCTAAAGCTTGTAATAAATTATGTTCTTTTAAAGGTTTGTCCAAATACAAACAAGAAGCAATTGGAGCATCATAACCTGTCAATAACATATCAGATACAATCAAAAATGCAGTATTATCATATTTCTTTTTTCCAGATTTTTCTGTTTCTTCCTCGTTTCCAAAAGGAAGTTTGAAATCTTCTGTAACGTCTTTAATATCCTCTGTAGGAACTACAAATACAGGTTTTTTATCGTTCGGATTTTTTATATTCCAACTCATTGTTTCATGATATTCTCTGGCTATTTTATCCGATTTTGGTGAACCTAAACTCACTACCACTTTCGAATCAAAATCATGATAACCTTCTTCTTTTAATCGATGTAAAATTTGTTGGTATCGAATTGCAGCTTCTCGACCATTACAAACCAACATGGCTTTGTGTCCGTCTGGATATATTTTTTCTTTAAAATGATCTATAATATGCTTTCCAATAGATTCGACTCTTTCCGAAGAGATTTGATATTTTTTTAAAGCATCTTTTTTAAGTTTATCTTTCTTTTCCTCAGATGCATCGCCAAATTTTTCTTCAAACTCTGCTTCTAATGCTTCTTTTTTAATCGATAATTTTGCAATTCCAGAATCGTATAACAAATCTACCGTAGCACCATCTGCTACAGCTTCTTTTATGGTATAAACATCAATATAGTTTCCGCCATAGAATTCTCCCAAAGTTGATTTGTCTTCTTTAGAAATGGGTGTTCCTGTAAATGCAATAAATTTAGCTTTTGGCAATACCGTTCGCATAAAAGATGCTAGAAACCCATAATGACTTCGGTGTGCTTCGTCAACTAGGATATATAAATTTTCTTTCGCAGAAAGTTCTTCTAGTTCTATAACTTCTCTATCGGTTTCTTGCCACTTTCCGTCTATTTTTTGTTTGTAAATTTTGGTCAGTGTTGTTTCTGTTATTTCTTTTTCTATTCTTATAGCACCATTTTCCTCTACTGCTGTCTGATCGTTAGAAGAAGTATTTTCTTGATCTGGTTCTTGAAATTTCTGTAGGGTAGTAGTAATAATTGTTCCATAATCATTTCGTAACAATCCATCTAGATGAGCTACAGAATTTGCTTGATTTACATTTTTAAAACCAACATTTCGAAAAGTAGTTGTAATCTGTCTATCCAAATCTTTTCTATCAGTCATGATGATAACCGTAGGATTGTCAAAACCAAATTCTGGTGCTTGTAGTTTTCTGGTAACATAAGCCATAGTGATTGATTTTCCAGAACCTTGTGTATGCCAAACTACGCCTCCTTCACCTTCTTGTAGTTTTTGAATGGTTTTATTGGTTGCTCGTAATTGTTGGTATCTCGGAAGTTTTTTGATGGTTTTTCCTTCGTTTAATTCAAAGATTACAAAATGACGAATCAAATCCAGAAGACGTTCTTTTCTAAAAAGAGAATACAGCAAAATATCTTGCTCTTTTGGTGAATCTCCTAAAAAATCTAAGGATTCGTCTTTGGCTGTTTTAAAAACAGAATAAAATTGTTTTGGTGCTTCGATGGCTCCATATTTTCCGCCAACTTCCCAAATTCCACAACAAATCTGATTGAAATGAAATAGTTTTTCAGAGTTTTTTTGGTAATATTTTAAATCTGAAAAAGCTTTATCCCAAGCGTTTTGTGCTTTTGGCGATTTACATTCGATAATTCCAATAGGCAATCCATTCACAAAAACTACCAAATCTGGAATGGAATGTTCTGCTGTACCATGGAACTTCAACTGATTTACTACCAAAAAATCATTATTTTCTACATTTTCATAATCTATAAAATGAACAGGTAAAAAAGTTTCTTTTCCTTCGATGATTTGTTTTACACGAAAACTCCCACCACGAATCAATTTCCAAGCTTCTTGGTTTATTTCCATCAAAGAACTTCCATTGATAGAACTAATTTCTTGAAATGCTTTTTGCAGATTGATTTGATTAATCCACGGATTGATTCTTTGAATTGCTTTTTTTAAGCGTTCTTCTAAAAGTATTTGTGTAATTTCTGTTCGTTCTTCTAGCTGGCTACCTTTTGTATATTGGTAACCCATTTTTTGAAATAATTCGATAGCGGGTTGTTCGCTATACTTGTATTCTGGGGATTGACTCATAGTTTTTTATTCTTCACTGCTAGTTTTCTTTTTCCAGCAGTAGTCATTTATGGTTTCTCGTTCTAGCAAATTCTCTAAAATAGATGCCAAAACTTGTGTTTGATTCTCAAAAATAAGCTTATTCTCAAAACGAAGCACTAAAATTTCTTGTTCATTTAAAAAAGCATCTCTAATCGCATCTTTTTCTTTTCCTTCTTTGGTAAAATGATGCGCACCGTCTAGTTCTATTGCGATATGTTTTTCTACACAAAAAAAATCTAAAATATAATTGCCAACACTGTGCTGCCTTCTAAACTTAAAACCTCCTAATTGTTTTTTTTTCAGACAATTCCAAAGTACAGCTTCGGCAGTTGTTCCGTTGTTTCTTAGCTCTTTTCTAAATTTTTTAAGTTCTGGTCGGTTGTGCAATTCGTTTCTATTCATTTTTAAGTTTTATTTTAAAAATAAATATAAAATGTTGTTTTTGAGTAATTTGTTTGTTTTTTTTTAATCGGGATGATTTAATATTACTTGATTAGTAGGGGTGTTCTACCTCCTCCTTCTTCGGGTACTCCTCCTGCAAGGAGGAGAGTTGTTTGGATTTTATAATTAATTAAAAAATCCAAAAAAATAATATATCCACAACCCTAATAATTCCCCTCCTTTTAGTAGGGGTGCCTTAAAGGCGGGGAGGTAAAACACGCAACTCCAAGCAAATTTTAAATTTTCTTACTCGGGATGATTTAATATTACTTGATTAGTAGGGGTGTTCTACCTCCTCCT
>NZ_JADOTV010000021.1:0-1510 GCF_015767245.1 Aureivirga sp. CE67 | reverse complement strand
GCGGGGAGGTAAAACACGCAACTCCAAGCAAATTTTAAATTTTCTTACTCGGGATGATTTAATATTACTTGATTAGTAGGGGTGTTCTACCTCCTCCCCCTTCGGGTACTCCTCCTGCAAGGAGGAGAGCTGTTTGAGATTTTATAATTAATTAAAAAATCCCAAAAAATAATATATCCACAACCCTAATAATTCCCCTCCTTTTAGTAGGGGTGCCTGAAAGGCGGGGAGGTAAAAAACACGCAACTCCAAGCAAATTTTAAATTTTCTTACTCGGGATGATTTAATATTACTTGATTAGTAGGGGTGTTCTACCTCCTCCTTCTTCGGGTACTCCTCCTGCAAGGAGGAGAGCTGTTTGGGATTTTATAATTAATTAAAAAATCCAAAAAAATAATATATCCACAACCCTAATAATTCCCCTCCTTTTAGGAGGGGTGCCTGAAAGGCGGGGAGGTAAATACACGCAACTCCAAGCAAACTCATAACAGGGGTGCCTGAAAGGCGGGGAGGTAAAAACACTAAACCCGAACCTTCCCCGTAAGCAACTGCTGCATTAAACCTTTTTTAAGCTCCTGATACTGTACTTTTTTTGCCTCCAAAACCTCTATTTTAGTATCCATACTACTTAAAATTTCTGCTATTTTTTGTTGTTCTGGGAGAGGGGGAAGCGGTAGTTTAAGTTTTCTTAATTGAGTTAAACTAATAAATGGTTGATCAGATCCAATAGATGTTTTTTTAACAAAATCTAAAAGTAACAATGAAGATAGGTAGTATATAAAATCATAATTATAACTTTCTTTGACTATAATTTTACCAACTCTTTGATATAATATTGAAGGTGTATCTTCTTTTTTTACTCTACCGATTTTCAGTTTATTTCTAGTTATAGGTCTATTAAGAGCTAGTAAAATATCTCCTTCTTTTAATACTAAATTTTTATATTTTTTTTCAAAATTAAATGGAATGTAAACTAATGAATCCCAAAAAATTTTCCCATGACCAACATTATCAATTCTTAAAAGCTTAAATCCTTTTTCAGAATAATCACTTTTTTTAAATCCAAATCCAGATATTATATCTAATTTATTTGAAAATTCCACAACCTCCCAATCCACAGGAATCTCCCCAAGAGGTGAATTTTTAAAAGCACTATGCCCAATACCTTTACTAAGCAAACGCTGCATCATTCCTTTTTTAAGTGCTTTGTTGGCTTGTATTTGCTCCGAAATATTTTCGATTTTGGCATCTATAGTACTTAGGATTTCTGCTATTTTTTGTTGTTCTGGGAGAGGAGGAACAAGTATTTCTATATTCTGAATTATTATTTTTGATAAGCTAGGGACTCCAGTAGCTTCATTATATTTTCTCCAATTAATAGCTTGAAATAATAAACATTATCACGATTAAAATTGTATAAGATAAAAAAAGACTTCAAAAGGTTATAGTTTTGTTTCTACCAAAAAATAATCCTAAACCTCCGAAGTCTTGAGCAAATTTAATTCATTAT
>NZ_JADOTV010000020.1 GCF_015767245.1 Aureivirga sp. CE67 | reverse complement strand
AATGAATTAAATTTGCTCAAGACTTCGGAGGTTTAGGATTATTTTTTGGTAGAAACAAAACTATAACCTTTTGAAGTCTTTTTTTATCTTATACAATTTTAATCGTGATAATGTTTATTAATTCTACATTATTTTCTTTTTTAAAAACTTCCCAAACTTGCGCTAAAGTTGGGCTGTAAACCTCATTTCTATTAGGTTTTATGCTTTTGTCAAAAGTAAAAGTGAACTTGGTGTTTTGAAGATTTTTAACCTCCTGTTTTTGTGGGAATTCTCTTTTTGAATTACAGCTAAATATCAGTAATACAATCAAATAGTTTAGTTGTTTCATTTTTTGTTTGCAAGGTAATGTTTTTTGTGAAATAAATTTGAAACGACATGTTTTGGCGTTTTGGTCCATTATTTTTGAGTAAAGAAAAAAGCAAAAGTGATGACTAATAAACTTCTAAAATCTAAGCCAACCGAACATTTTCAAATGAAAATGGAATTAGAGAACATTAAAGAACAAATCGTTTCTTTAGATACCAATGAATTTTATGAATCGAACAGTATAAACGACATTCGATTATTTTTGCAGAAAAAAGCAAGGGAATTACAAGCTCAAATCGAAAGATTTGAATGCGGGAAAACAATTTTAGTATAATTACGAATAATATTTTGTTATTGATAAGTAGTGAGTTATTACTACGGGGAGAGTTTAAATTAAATAAAAAAAGGATAGTCAAATCAACTATCCTTTTTTCTTTCCTTTAATAAGGAATCTATTTTTTCAGAAGCTATTTTTAGCCTCGTTTCTTTATCTCCTTTTAGTAAAATATATGGGATTTTATATTTATCTAAAGTATTTTTAAAAGCCTGAAACATTTCTTCTCGCATATCTGGCCGATCTCTCAAATCATCTTCTTCCCAAGGTGTATCAATATAGGTCAGAAAGTAAAAATCATATTCGCACTCTAGAGCAGCTTTTTCTAATTTTTCATCTACAAAACCATCATAATATTCTTCCGAATAAACTTTTGTCTCCAAAAGATTCGTATCGCAAAATAAAATCTTATTTGCTTTTTTAGCAAAATCATTTTCTAACTTCATTTGCCCTTCTGCGATTGGAATTAAATCTTCTAATTCACAGATTTTTTGTTCTTTTTCCCATTTTTCTTGCAAATAATCTCTTGCAAATTCAGGAATCCAAACGGTATTATACTTTTCTGCTAATTGCTTTGAAAGCGTTGTTTTTCCAGTAGATTCTGGACCAAACATTACTATTTTTAAGATATTGCTTCTTTCTTGTCTAAGAGTTTTTCCCATGCTATATATCCATAAATTGCTAAAACTAAAAAGATGGTAAATTGAAGTCCAGAGAAACCTAAACCTTTTACAAAATAAAGTGGAACCGAAACAATATTTCCAAGGATCCAAAGAATCCAGTTTTCGATTTTTTTGTTTGCCATCAGCCACATTCCAGCGAAGAAAATTCCTGTTGTAAAAGTATCGAAGTAATCCGTAATTCGATCAAAACGATTGAAATACTTGTAAATTACAATGATAAATAAAGTCGTAACAGCGAAAATTGCTCCAGTTTTTATCCAATCATCTTTGGAGCATTTAGTAACAGGAATGTGATGATCTCCAACCATTCTCGTCCAAATAAACCAACCATAAAGACTCATTCCGGTGTAGTAAATATTGATAATCATATCACCATAAAGTGTAAATTGCCAACAAATAATTACATAAATTGCTGTAGAAATGATTCCGGTAGGATAAACTAAGATATTTTCTTTTTTAGCGTAATATACACTTGCAATTCCAAAAATTACTGCAGTTATTTCTAAAAAAATATCTAGAAAAGTAGCCTGTTTGTAAGGCTCTAAAAAAAAATCAAATATGGGGTTCATAATCAGCTCTGTCTCCTTTTATTAATTTCAAAACGAAAACACAATTCTCTTCATTTAGAAAAGCTTCGTGAATATTTTCGTTTAACCATGTCATTATTTCTGAATAATCTCCATAAACCTGAGTACTAAGAGGATTCTCTAAAATCTCAAATTTTGTGGCACGCAATTTAGTTATAAATTCTTTAATTGGTTCCTCAAAATCTTTATGTAAAGGATACATACTAATATCAACGGATAGTTTCATAATTCTTAAAATTTAAGTCTTTATCTTCAAAAAAAGTATCATTTTCTTCAAAAGCAGTTCCGATAACGACAATATCTGCTCCAGACGAAAATGCAGTTTCAATCTGTTTTTGAGAGCGAATTCCTCCACCAACTATTAAAGGAATGGAAATATTTTTAGAAACATTTTCGATAATTTCTGGAGAAACAGCTTTTTTTGCTCCACTTCCAGCTTCTAGATAAATCATTTTTTTACCTAAATACATTCCCGCAACGGCAGTATTTACTACTTTATCAATTTCTGTTTGACAAATTGGTTTTGTTTCACTTACTCGTTGCACAGCAGTTTTTACACCTCCGTCAATCAAAATATAACCTGTAGAAATAATTTCTAGATTGCTTTTCTTTAAAAGAGGAACAGCTTTGATTTGTTGTTCAATCAAATATTCCGGATTTCTTCCAGAAAGTAAAGAAAGAAATAAAAGCACATCTGCATCTTCTGAAATTTGAGAAAAATCGCCAGGAAAAATGAAAATTGGAAGCGAAGTATGTTTTTTGATTTCTTTTAAAATCAATTGTGTTTGTCCATTTTCTACGGTACTTCCTCCAACAAAAATCAAATCAATTTGATGTTGATGAATGTTTTTTATTTTAGTAGGAATAATTTCTTTATCTAATTTATCAGGATCCAACAAAACTGCAATTAACTTTCGTTTTGCTGCTTTTGCTTTTTCCAGAAAAGAATAAAATTCATTTTGCATTTAATCAATATTTAAAACATAAACCAAACAAAAACCATCAAATTCCTCAAAGAAAACATCATAAGTTTCATCGAAATCATTTTTGTGAAGCCTTCCTTTAGTTTGTTTATCTGTCATTTCAAACGGAGAAATCATTAAATGCGTATCAAATTGGATTGCCCCTTCTGGATGAATTTTAAATAAAGATTCTTTAGCTCCCCAAATTCGTGTCAGTTTTTCGATATCTTTTTCTAGATCAACAAAACTTTTTTCAACACCAATAAATTTTTTAGCAATTCGAACAATCTTATCTCTTTTTTTCTCAATATCTACACCAATAGAATCTTCATTATTAATCGCAACTACTGCATATTCGAAAGAATGAGAAATTGAAATATTTTTTCCATCACTCAAAAAAGGTTTTCCATTTTCGTTATAAGTCACATCTTCGTCTTTGTAACCAGCGATTTTTAATAGATGACGCACACTCAGAAAAGCCTTTCTTGCCATTTGATTTTTCATTTTAGAAACTCGCTCTTGACTTCTGTCTGTTAAGGAAATTGTTTCTAGTTCGTCTAAGTTTTCGGTTACATGCCAAATCAATATTTTTGATTTTGGTGTAGGTTCAATAATTTTAAGTAAAGGCATATTTCAATAAAAAGAAGAATTAATATTTGATTCTAAGAAAATTAAAAATAGAATACATATATGTTTCTATAGAATCTATTAATATAATTTTACGATTTAAAAAATTTATTTTGTGTAAATTTGCGTTTTGAAAATACAAATATAATAATATGAGTGCAGAAACATCGACTTACGTTAAATATAAAGTAAAAGATATCGGTCTTGCAGACTGGGGACGTAAAGAAATTCGTTTAGCTGAGGCAGAGATGCCAGGTTTAATGAGTTTAAGAGAAGAGTACAAAGACGAACAACCTTTAAAGGGAGCTCGTATTGCTGGATGTCTTCACATGACAATTCAAACGGCGGTTTTAATTGAAACATTAGTTGCTCTTGGAGCGGAAGTTACTTGGAGTTCATGTAATATTTTCTCTACACAAGATCAGGCTGCTGCTGCTATCGCTGATGCAGGAGTTTCTGTTTATGCTTGGAAGGGATTATCAGAAGAGGAGTTTGACTGGTGTATCGAGCAGACTTTATTCTTTGGAGAAGACAAGAAGCCATTAAACATGATTCTAGATGACGGTGGAGATTTAACGAATATGGTTATTGATCGTTACCCTCATTTAGTAGATGATATTAAAGGATTATCAGAAGAAACTACAACTGGAGTTCACCGTTTATACGAGCGTATGGAAAAAGGTACTTTACCAATGCCAGCAATCAATGTAAACGATTCTGTAACAAAATCTAAATTTGATAACAAATATGGATGTCGTGAGTCTGCAGTAGATGCGATTCGTAGAGCAACTGATATTATGTTAGGAGGAAAAGTTGTTGTAGTTGCAGGATACGGAGACGTAGGAAAAGGAACTGCTGCTTCTTTCAAAGGAACTGGAGCAAGAGTTATCGTTACAGAAATTGATCCAATTTGTGCTTTACAAGCTGCAATGGACGGGTTCGAAGTTCGTAAGATGGATAATGTAGTAGGAAAAGCAGATATCGTAATTACAACTACAGGAAATAAAGATATTATTAAAGGTCGTCATTTCGAAAATATGAAAGATAAAGCGATCGTTTGTAATATTGGACACTTTGATAATGAAATTGATGTTGCTTGGTTAAATGAGAACCATGGAGCTTCTAAGGTTGAAATTAAGCCTCAAGTAGATCAATATACTATCAACGGAAACGACATCATCTTATTAGCTGAAGGAAGATTAGTAAACTTAGGATGTGCTACAGGACACCCAAGTTTCGTAATGAGTAACTCATTTACAAATCAAACTTTAGCGCAAATTGAGCTTTGGAAAAACTCTGATAAATATGAGAACAAAGTTTACATGTTACCAAAACACTTAGATGAGAAAGTAGCACGTTTACACTTAGCTAAGATTGGAGTAGAGTTAGATGAATTAACTGAAGAGCAAGCTTCTTATATTGGTGTTACAGTTGAAGGTCCATTCAAACCAGAATACTACAGATACTAATATTTATTAGTTTTAAAATATTACAAACCGATTTCATTTATTTGAAATCGGTTTTTTTATGTTTAGGAGCCTGTTTAAATTTATATCAAAAAAATTTATATGCTTCTTAAAAACTCTTTTTTGTCTTTTTTTATCGTCCATAGCGATGCTATGCACTCCAAAAAAGTCGGCAAAATAGCAATTTAATAAGCTATAAAATAAATTCTGATACAATTTTAAACAAGCTCTAAAAGTCAGAATAATAAAGAGTTGTTATTCATACATAATGAATATAGAACAAAAGTCAGAAATTGGCTTTTTATTTATTAAAATATGAAACCACTTAAATAAAATGATGTATTTTTGCGCCTAATCCCAATGAAATACAGGAATTGAATGAGTGCAAAAACAATCACATTCGCGAAGATAGATAAGACGAAATTTTTTAGGACTTTAAATAAAAGAGTAAATACTTATTTTAAAGAGAATAATATTAGAAAGACAGGGAACTGGAAATTATATAGCAAAGCAATCGTAATGTTTTCATTATTCATTGTTCCATTCATTTTAATCTTGACAGTTTCAATGCCACAATGGGCTTTATTTCTTTTAACAGTAGTTATGGGAGTTGGAATGGCAGGAGTTGGAATGAATATTATGCATGATTCAAACCATGAATCTTTCTCTAGTAAAAAATGGGTGAATAAACTGATGGGAAGTAGTATTTACATCTTAGCAGGAAATGCTTATAACTGGAAAGTACAACACAATGTTTTACACCATACTTATACAAACATTCAAGGATATGATGAAGATATTGATGCAGGAAGAGTAATCCGTTTTTCAAAACATGCAAAATGGTTGAAAATGCATAAATTCCAGAAATATTATTCAATTTTCTTATACGGATTATTGACTTTTAACTGGGCAGTAACAACAGATTTTAAACAAACATATAATTACAATAAAAGAAATCTTTCTTTTGGGAAATATCCTTCTGCGGCAATTCAGTGGATTAATTTAATAGCAACAAAAGTACTTTATTATAGTATCTGGATTGTATTACCATATTTAGTTTTAGATATCGCTTTATGGAAAGTGTTTTTAGGATTTTTCGTAATGCATTATACTGCTGGAATTATCTTGAGTGTAGTTTTCCAGTTGGCACACGTAGTTCCAGAAACAGAAATGCCTTTACCAAACGAAGAAGGGAAATTAGAAAATACTTGGGCAATTCACCAATTATATACTACATCGAATTTTGCTCCTAAAAACAAAATTATTTCGTATTTTACTGGTGGTTTAAATCACCAAGTAGAACATCATATTTTTCCAAATATTTCACATATTCACTATGGAAAGATTGGAGAAATAGTAAAAGAAACAGCTAGAGAATTCAATTTGCCTTACCACGAATATAAGACGATGAGCAAAGCAATTGTTTCTCACTTTAGACAATTACAAACATTAGGATATAATCCTGCACATTAGCCAATAAACAACGAACAAGTATTTAAGTATTTATGAAAAAATTATCGAAACGTGTAAATAGTATACCAGTTTCTCAAACTTTAGCGATGGCTGCAAAAGCAAGAGAATTGAAATCAGAAGGAAAAGATATTATCGGTTTGAGTTTGGGAGAACCAGATTTTAATACTCCTGATTTTATTAAAGAAGCTGCTATCAAAGCTATCAATGATAACTATAATTCTTATACGCCAGTAGACGGTTATCAAGATTTAAAAGAAGCTATTTGTCGTAAGTTCGAAAGAGATAATCAGATTAAATATACGCCAAACCAAATTGTAGTTTCTACGGGAGCAAAACAATCTTTAGCAAATGTAATTTCTGCTTTAGTAGATGTTGGTGATGAGGTAATTTTACCAGCACCTTTCTGGGTAAGTTATGAAGCAATGGTACTTTTAAACGAAGGAGTTCCGATGATTATTGAAACGAATATCGATTCTGATTTCAAAATCACTCCAGAACAATTAGAAGCGGCTATTACTCCAAAAACAAAATTAATTGTTTTCAATTCTCCAAATAATCCAAGTGGATCAATTTATACAGAAGCAGAATTCAGAGCAATTGCAAAAGTTTTAGAAAAGTATCCAGATATTTATGTGATTTCTGATGAAATCTATGAGCATATTATTTATGAAGGAAAAACTTTTAGTTTTGCTGCAATTGATAGTATGTTTGACAGAACAATTACTGTAAATGGAGTTGCAAAAGCATTTGCGATGACAGGATGGAGAATTGGATATATCGGAGCGCCAGAGTGGATTGCAAAAGCTTGTACGAAAATGCAAGGACAAAGTACTTCTGGAGCAAATTGTATCGCTCAGAAGGCTACAATCGCTGCTGTAGATGCGGATCCTTCGAAAATTAAATACATGGTAGATGAATTTGAAAGAAGAAGAGAAATCATCTATAATTTATTAAGCGAAATCGACGGATTTAAATTAAACATGCCAAAAGGAGCATTTTATATTTTCCCAGATGTTTCTTCTTATTTTGGAAAAACAATTGCTGGACATAAAATCGAAAATGCATCTGATTTTTCAATGTTACTTTTACAAGAAGCAAATGTTGCAACCGTAACAGGAGATGCTTTCGGAACACCAAGTTGTATCCGTATTTCTTACGCTGCTTCAGAAGAAAATATCAGAGAAGCTATTGCAAGAATCAAGAAATTATTGAGTTAAGAAATTAACTTTTTAGATAAAATGAAACCACATCGGATTTGATCTGATGTGGTTTTTTGTTTTATTTCTTTCTCCCAAATAACTTCGAAAAAATCTTTGAGAAAAAATCCAAGTCTTTTTGAATAGACTTCTTTTCAAAATCACTCGTTTTATTTTTCAATTCTAGAATCAAATGATCCATTTGAATATTAATTTTTTCTGATTCTGGTTGTTCACTCCAAAGATTTTCTAAATCTTCCCAAGCTTCTTTTTGTTCCTTACTCCACATAATTAATCTAATTTTTTAGTAATACATTTTAATAAAATTTGACGAATCCTTTTCATTTTTACAGCCACATGATTTTCCGATATACCAGTGATTTCGGCAATTTCTTTATAAGGTAATTTCTCCAAATAAAGAATGGTAATCTGTTTGTTGCTTTCTTCCAATTTTGAAATACAAGAAAGTAAAGCATCGTGTTTTTCTTGTTTTTCATGATCTATAGGAGCATCCGCTGGTGTAATTTGAATAGAATCCAAAGAGGAAATTAAATGGTTTTTTCGATCCGATTTTTCTTTAGAACGAATACAAACATTCAGTGTAATTCTATAAATCCAAGTACTGATATTGGAATTTCCTTTAAAAGAAGTAAAAGACTTCCAAAGTTCGTAAACTGTCTCTTGAAAAAGATCTTTTGGTTCCAATGGAGATTTCGCATAAATTCGACAAACACGATAGATTTGCTCTTTATTTTGCATCAGAATTTCCTCAAAATTTAATTTTTCTGGATGTGCCATTTATTTCGTTTTACCATTCATAATATTTAGTTACACAGACTTTTAAAATATGACAGAAAAATGAAAAAAAATCGAAAAAAGTTTTTTTTAATGGCTTAGGGATTGAAGTGGCATCCTTTTTTGCTCTTCTTCATCAAGTCAGTTTAGCAAAAAAGATATAGCGGAAAGCCCGACCCTGAATTTCCGAGACGTAGAGTAACGAAGTCGACAGAAATGCAGGGGAAGCTCCTTATGATTTTTTATTTCTTAATATCTGATTTTCCACCAGTTTTTTCAAGTAATTCTACTTTCTGAATTACCATGTCTTGTGAAATTGCTTTACACATATCATAAACTGTCAAAGCAGTTGCAGTGGCTCCTGTAAGAGCTTCCATTTCTACACCAGTTTTTCCTTCGATAGAAACTGTGCAAAGAATTTTGATGTTTTCTTCGTCTACAATCTGAATATCGACGTCCACACCATTAATCAGAAGTGGATGACACATCGGGATGATATCTGAAGTTTTCTTTACTGCCTGAATTCCTGCAATAATTGCGGTTTGGAACACAGGACCTTTTTTTGTTTTTAGTTCGTTTCCTTCAAAATGAGAAATAATTTCTTTTCCTAAAAACATTTCAGCTTTTGCTGTGGCAGTTCGTTTTGTGATTTTTTTGGCACCAACATTTACCATTTTTGGCTGATTTTCTTCATTTAAATGCGTAAACTCACTCATCTTATCTATATTTTAAAATTGGAAAAACCATTCCTTTTTTGAATTCTGTAATTTCATTTGATAATTCGATAAAAGCATCTGCGCTTACCAAATTTGCTAAATCTCCCGAACCATTTCCTTTTTCTGGAATAGCGAAAGTTTCACCGTTTTTGTTTTCTAATTTAACTTGTAAAAAATAAGTCAAACTTGGTTTGAAGGTAAAATCTTCCGAAAGGATAGCTGTATCTAAAGTTTTTTCTTGACCAAAAACAGATTTTTCGTACCAAGAGTAAAAATATTTGATACAATTCACATAAGTAGAAACTGGATTTCCTGGAAAAGCAAAAACAGTTTTATTCTCCTTTTTACCAAACCAAAAAGGTTTTCCTGGGCGTTGTTGTACTTTGTGAAAAAGTTTTTGTACGCCAAGAGTATTTAGAATTTCTGGAATAAAATCAAATTTTCCTTTACTCACAGCTCCACTAAATATCAAAACATCATAATTTTCAAATAAAGTTTTTACTGTTTTTTCTAAAACTTCTTTATTGTCATTTATATGTTTTAAATCCGCTTTGATCTTAAATTTTTCTAGCAAGGAATACAAAGAATACACATTACTTCTTCGAATCTGATGCACTTCTGGAGTTTCGTTTACATCCACTAATTCATCACCTGTAGAAACAATCACGATTTTTGGAAGTTTTGCAACTTTCACGAATTCTTTTCCAACAGAAGCTAAAATTCCAATTTCCGCAGCAGAGATTTCAGTGTTTTCTTCAATTAAAACATCTCCAACTTTTTGGTCTTTTCCTTTTGCATGAATATTTTGGAAAAAGCGTAAATTTTCTTCCTGAATTGTAGCTTTGTTGTCTTCAATATGAATTTTTTCATAAGGAATCACACAGTTTGTATTTTTTGGAAGTATTGCTCCAGTCATTGCTTCTAAACAATTTTCTTTTGCTTCCAAAGTTTTTTGTGGACTTCCAGCTGCTTGTACATTTTCAATTTCGAAAGTTTTTTGTCCTTTTTCAAACATTTCAAAATCGATAGCAATTCCATCCATCGAAACTCTGTCGAAAGGAGGGAAGTCTCTGTCTGCAATAATATTTTCCTTTAAAATTCTTCCGGTAGCTTCTAGAAAATGAATAGATTCTGTACCAAAATCTTCTGTATTTTCTAGAATGGTTTTTAATGCTTCTTTTACTGATGTTAGCATTTTATAAGATTTTAAATTAAAAATTACTTTTTCAAGAACAAATACTTCGACTTATAATCGATAATTGCATTTGCTTTTTCTAAAATATCTGCACCGATAATTCCGTGAACTGGTTTAGCGTTTAATTGTGTTAAGGCAGTATTGACGTGTGTTAAATCCATCAATACTAAATCACAATTATCATCTTTCCATTTATTAAATTTAATCGAATTTTCTTTTGAAATCTGTGTTTCTAAGTTTGTTCCTCCTGCACCCGCAGCTTTTGTTTCAGAATCTTCTCCTTTTAAATTGAAAAGTTCCATCATTTCAAAACCAATACAAGAATTAGATGCTCCAGTATCTACAATAAATCGACCTTTATTTCCATTAATCTTTCCTTTGATTTCTAGGTGATTCGTTTTGATTTTTTTGATCTTAATTTTTGTATAGCCTTTTTTCAAAAGTTTTTTTTTCAAGCTTGCCATTTAAAACTATTTTTGTAAAAATTTTTTAAGTAAATGATTATAACTGATACGCATACACATTTATACAGTACGCAGTTTGATGAGGATAGAGACGAGATGATTCAAAGAGCATTAGATGCTGGTGTTTCTCGTTTTTTTCTTCCTGCAATAGATTCTGAAACGCATGAAGCCATGTTTGATTTGGCAGCGCAGTATCCAGAAAATATGTTTTTGATGATGGGATTACACCCAACATCTGTCAAAGATAACTATTTGGAAGAACTAAAGCAGGTAGAAAATTATTTAGATACAAAAAAGTTTTATGCAATTGGAGAAATTGGAATTGATTTGTATTGGGATAAAACGCATTTAAAAGAACAACAAGAAGCTTTTCGTACGCAGATTCGTTGGGCGAAAGAAAGAAAACTTCCGATTGTGATTCATTGTAGAGAAGCTTTTGACGAGATTTTTGAAATTCTGGAAGAAGAAAAAGGGGAGGGCTTATACGGGATTTTCCATTGTTTTTCTGGGAATTTGGAACAAGCTAAACAAGCGATTTCTTATAATATGAAATTAGGAATTGGAGGAGTAGTTACTTTTAAAAATGGAAAGATTGATAAGTTTTTAGGAGAAATTCCGATTGAAAATATTGTTTTAGAAACAGATGCTCCTTATTTGGCACCAACTCCAAAGAGAGGTAAACGAAATGAAAGTAGTTATTTGTCTTTTGTTGTGGATAAATTAGTTGATATTTATGGACTTTCTCCTGAAGAGATTGCAGAAATAACTACGAAAAACTCGAAAGATGTCTTTGGAATCTAAAACTTATTTGAAAACGCCGATTGGAGTTTTAGAAATTATTGGAACTAAAGAAGGAGTTTCCTCTATTATTTTTAAAGATGATTTTGAAGGAAAGATTTCTGAGAATGTTCCTGAAGTTTTACAAGAAAGCCTAAAACAATTGAAAGAATATTTTTTTGAAGATAGAAAAGAGTTTTCTTTTAAGTTAAATCCGAAAGGAACCGATTTTCAATTGAAAGTTTGGAAATTACTTTCTGAAATTTCCTACGGAAAATCGATTTCTTATTCAGAACAATCTGAAAGGTTTGGAGATTTGAAAGCAATTCGTGCGATTGCTTCTGCAAATGGTAAAAATCCGATTTCTGTTGTAATTCCTTGTCATCGTGTGATCGGAAAAAGTGGAGAACTGACTGGTTATGCTGGTGGAATTTGGCGTAAGAAATGGCTTTTAGAGAAAGAAGGGATTATTGAGAAGCAAATGACTTTGTTTTGAGTTGAAACAAGTTCTTATTAAAAACTCAAGATTCATTTAGTATTATTATTTACAGATAATCAATTTCCGTTCTTGAGAATAGAGTTGTCTTGTTCTTTAGAATATATTAAATGAAAACCTAGCGCACTTTTGTAAAGTGTGCCCATTGTTTCTAGTATTTGTTTGGTCATGATTTACAAAATCACACCAATGAATAGAAATATGTTACAAAATTGAAAAAAGTAAAACATCCTAAATTTTTGGTTTAGGATGTTTTTTTTATGTGTTTGTAGAAAATTTTTGCGAGAGGGATTGCAGTGGAAAGCTTTTGTTTTTGCAAAAATTAGTTTTCTTAAAACAGGGAGGCGACCTAAGAAGCCTATATGTTTTTTTAGAAAAACTTTTTTGGAAAAATAAAACTTGTAAGGAAAAGCCCGACCCTGTTCCTAACGGAGTCGATGGACAGGGGCTCGCCCAAATTAAAAATATTCTAATCTACTTTCTTTTTGGTTACATAACTATCAATATTATCTAGTCCTTGTTCTAACATTGGTCCAAGGCTGTTGGAAAGTTCACCTGCCATAAAACGAAAGAAAAATGGTAATTCTCCTTTCATTTGCCAAGTAAGTTCTGTTCCTCCCTCGTATTCTGTAAAATACCAAATGATTTCGGAGCTTCCTCTATTTTCGAAAGTTAATGTCTGTTTGATTTCTTTGTTTGGCATTTCAGAGTTTGTAGTGATAGAACCTGGCCCGTCGATAGTACTTGTCCAAGAATAGGTTGCATTTACGCCAGTAGTTTTGTCATTGTATTTATAAACAATCGTAGAATCTTGATCATTCCATGGCCCCCATTTCTCCCATGTTTTTAAATTGTCTATTGTTGCATAAACTTCGGAAACTGGAGCTTTGATAATTCTGGTTCTGAATACATTATACTTTCCGGAAAGTGTTGAAAGATAGATGACTGAACCGATAATCAGAATAATAATGATATACAAGAGAAACTTTATAATTTTCATGATGCAAAACTTTAAAATTAGTATTATCACTAATTTATTAAATTATTTCTTCTTTTTTATTAAATTTGGGAACATTAAACTAAATAAACATCCAATGAAAATTAAATATGTGCTTGGTACTGCATTGATTGTAAGTACTTTATTTTCTTGCGGAGAAAGCAAGAAGGCCGAAAAACCTGAAGAAGTTGTGGAAGCTACTGAAGTAATTACAGAGAATGATTTTAACTATGAGGTAGAGCAGTTTGCAGATATTAAAATCTTACGTTATCAAATTCCAGGATTTGATCAGTTGTCTTTAAAACAAAAACAATTAGTTTATTATTTAACGCAAGCAGGTCTATCTGGTAGAGATATCATGTGGGATCAGAACTATCGTCATAATTTAGAGATTCGTAGAGCTTTAGAAAATGTATATGCGAACTATAATGGAGATAAGAATTCTGAAGATTGGAAGAAATTTGAAGTTTATTTAAAAAGAGTTTGGTTCTCAAACGGGATTCACCACCATTACTCAAACGATAAAATCAAACCAGAATTTTCTAGCGATTACTTAAAGTCTTTATTAGATGCTACAAAAACTACTCTTGAAGGAGAAGCGTTTGAAGTAATCTTCAACGATAAAGATGCTAAGAAAGTAAACTTAGATGCTAAGAAAGGATTAGTAAAAGGTTCTGCAGTGAACTTTTACTCTCCAAACATGACGAAGGCAGATGTGGAGAAATTCTACAAGAATAAGAAAAGTCCAAATCCTGCTGAGCCATTATCTTTTGGGTTAAACTCTAAATTGGTAAAAGAAGACGGAAAAGTTTTTGAGAAAGTTTGGAAGTCTGGAGGAATGTATGGAGAAGCTATCGACAAAGTAATCTTTTGGTTAGAAAAAGCGAAAGGAGTTGCTGAAAACGAAGATCAAGCAAAAGCTTTTGATTTATTAATCAAATATTACCAAACAGGAGATTTAAAAACTTGGGATGCTTATAACATTGCATGGGTAAATACTTTAAAAGGAGATATTGATTATATCAATAGTTTTATTGAGGTTTATAACGACCCAATGGGATATAAAGGTTCTTATGAGTCAATTATCCAGATTAAGGATTTTGAGATGAGTAAGAAAATGGCTGTTTTAGCTGAAAATGCACAATGGTTCGAAGATAATTCTTCAATCATGGATGAGCACAAGAAGAAAAAAGTAGTTGGAGTTTCTTATAAAACTGTAAATGTTGCTGGAGAGGCTGGAGATGCTTCACCTTCTACACCAATTGGAGTAAACTTACCAAATGCAAACTGGATTCGTTCTACGCATGGTTCTAAATCAGTTTCTTTAGGAAATATTATCAATGCTTATAACAATGCAGGAGGAAGTAGTCGTTTAGAAGAGTTTGCATTTTCTGAGAAAGAAGTTGAATTAGAAAAGAAACACGGAAAACTTGCTGATAAAATGCACACTGCATTACACGAAGTAATTGGACATGCTAGTGGACAAATTAACCCAGGAGTTGGAACACCAAAAGAAACGATGAAAAACTATGCTTCTACATTAGAAGAAGCTCGTGCTGACTTAGTTGGTTTATATTACTTACCTGGAGATAAATTAGTAGAGTTAGGACTTTCTCCAAATGCGGAAGAAGTTGGAATTGCTGCTTATGATGGATACATCAGAAATGGATTAATGACGCAATTAATTCGTCTTAATTTAGGAGATGATATCGAAGAAGCTCACATGAGAAACCGTCAGTTAGTTGCTGCTTGGGCTTTTGAAAAAGGAGAGAAAGATAACGTAATTGAGAAAGTTACTAAAGATGGTAAGACATATTTTGTAATTAGAGATTATAAGAAATTACAAGATTTATTCGGACAATTATTAAGAGAAATTCAAAGAATTAAGTCTGAAGGAGATTTCGAAGCTGCTGAAGCTTTAGTTGAGACATATGGAGTGAAAGTTGATCAAGATATTCACAAAGAAGTTTTAGAAAGAAATGCAAAATTCAAATCAGCTCCTTATAGTGGATTTGTAAATCCAGTATTAGAACCAGTAATGGATGCTAACGGAAATATCACTGATATTAAAGTTGTACAGCCAAAAGGATTTGATGCTCAAATGTTGAAATATGCTAAAGATTATAGTTTCTTACCAAACAAGAACTAATTTTTAGATTGAAATAAAATTGAAGGCGATTCTCAAAAGTGAGAATCGCCTTTTTTTATATAAATTTTTCTAAGAAATGAATTAGTTATAATTTTGTGTCAAATTAATTTTTTATGGAAATCATCAAAAAGTATTTTGAGAATCTTAGTGAAAAGCAAATAGAGCAATTTTCGCAATTACAAGATTTATATACAGAGTGGAATGCGCAAATTAATGTTATATCTAGAAAAGATATAGATTCTTTATATGAAAAACATGTACTACATTCTTTAGGAATAGCAAAAGTTCAAGAGTTTAAGCCTGGTAGTTCTGTTTTAGATGTTGGATGTGGAGGAGGATTTCCTGGAATTCCTTTAGCAATTTTATTTCCAGAAACTCAGTTTCATTTAGTAGATTCTATTGGGAAGAAAATTAAAGTAGTTACGGAAGTATCAAATGCAATTGGTTTAAAGAACTTACAAGCTTCTCATATGAGAGCTGAGAAGGTAAAAGATGAGTTTGATTTTATTGTTAGTAGAGCGGTAACACAAATGCCTGATTTTGTAAAATGGGTTCGTAAGAAAGTAAAGAAAAAACAAAATCATGAATTAAAAAATGGAATTCTTTATTTAAAAGGAGGAGATCTTACAGAAGAATTATCAAGTTTTCCAAGTGCTACTCTTTATGATTTAAAAGACTATTTTGAAGAAGAGTTTTTTGATACGAAAAAAGTAGTTCACTTACCTTTGAAATATAAACCTTAAGATATTTTAAAAATATTGAGTAATAAAAAAGGCTGTCAGAAATGACAGCCTTTTTGTTATTTGTTATTAGAGAAAGCTCTATTTAATTAACGTAAACTCTGATCTACGGTTTAGAGCATGCTCTTCATCCGAACATTTTTTACAATCTACTTTTGGTTGTGACTCTCCGTATCCAACAGAAACTAATCTATCTTCTGCAATTCCTTGCTCTACGAAATAATCTTTAACAGCATTTGCTCTTCTTGCAGATAAGCTCATGTTGTATTTATCAGAACCTCTTTTATCTGTATGAGAAGCAACTTCTACTCTGAACGTTTTATGTTCTTTCATAAAGTTGATGATTCTGTCTAATTCCGTTTTTGAATCTTCGACTAAGATAGCTTTATCAAACTCAAAATAGATTGGATTTGCATCTAAAGTTACAAATGGAACAACTGGGATTAATTCTAAAACAATATTTTGCTCTATATTTCCTTTCTTTCCAGATGCAAATTCAACTTCAGCTGGATCATAAGTTAATTTTGAACCAGTTAATTTATAATCAGAAGTCGGTTGAATTTCGAATACGAAAGCTCCATCTGCTCCAACAGTTGTTTTAGCGATTTCTCTTCCTGCATTGTCATACATTACAACATCAGTTCCAGGTAATAATTCTCCTGTTTTGCTGTCTTGTGCAACTCCTTCTACAAAGTAAATTTGCTTACGATCTACACGATAGATATCATCAGATCCTTTTCCACCTGCTCTGTTTGAAGATAAGAAACCTTTTTCTGTAGCCTCATCATAGATAAATCCGAAATCATCTTTATTAGAGTTGATTACGTTTCCTAAGTTTTCAGCTTTAGAATAAGAATTTCCGTTGATTTCACTTTTGAAAACATCTAACCCTCCAAGAGTAATGTGACCATTAGAAGAGAAGTATAAATTATCCTCATCACTTACGAATGGGAATTGCTCTCTGTTTACTGTATTTACATTTGGTCCTAAGTTTTTAGGCTCTCCAAAAGATCCATCTTTATTGATATCTACAACAAAAATATCCCAATTTCCTTGCGTTCCAGGCATGTCTGAAGCGAAGTATAATTTTGTATTATTTTTGTTTAAAGCTGGATGTGCAGCAGAATATCCTTCTTTATTGAAAGAAACTTCAATTGCTTTAGACCATTCTCCTCCAACTTTTGAAGACTTAAAGATTTTCATATGAGAAATCTTATCTCCTTTTCTGTTTTTAGGCTTCACGTTTCTAGAGAAATACATTGTGTTTCCGTCTCCACTGAAAGTAACTCCTCCTTCGTGAGCTGCTGAATTAATTTCTTTCGAAAAAGCAACTGCTCCTGAAGCATCTCCTTCTTCGTCAACTTCTGCAACAAATAAGTCTAAATAATTCTCATTATTCCACTTATATTTCTTTCCAGAAACTCCTCCATCTCTTGAAGATGAGAAAACGATTTGGTTTGCATTAAAGGCAGCACCCCACTCAGAATCTTTTGTACTTATAGAACTGTTAGTTACAATATAAGGACGCCTTTCTGATTTTTCTTTCTTTTCAAAATATGCTAAAGTATTAGGAACTGTTTGTGTTTTTCCTGTTTTAGCATTGTATTTTTGAAGAATTTTATCCGCCTTTGCATAGTCTTTATTTCCTTTTAAAGCCATTGCATAACGGTGTAAATGCTCTGCATCTACTTGCTCTGGATATAACTCTAAAGCTTGCGCATAATATTTTGCAGCATTATTAGTTTTTCCATTATAGTAGTAACAGTCTCCTAATTTTTCTAATAAATCTAAAGACTTGTTTTCTTTTACTTCTTTTTCGTAAATCTCAGCTGCTCTTACATACTGCGCTTTACCAAAATATTTGTCCGCACGCTTTTGTGCTCCACTTTGTGCATTAGCATACTGAGATGCTGCTGCCAAAATACATATAGATAGTATAACTTTTTTCATGATAATCGTTGTTTTGAATTAGAAGAATCTTGGTGATTTATCGTATCCTCTTGTAGAAGTATCGATGTTAAATAACAAGAAAATTTCATGTGTTGAACCTGCGTAGTCTTTGAAATCTGAATTTGTGTAATCATACGCATATCCTAATCTTACGATATCTGTGATTTTAAAGTTTACAAGTCCACTGAAAGCATCTTCAAAACGGTATCCAGCTCCAAATTCAACAAAATTGTTGTATAAGAAGTTAGCTGTTAAATCAAATGATAAAGGCTCTCCTGCCATGTATTTTGCCATGAAAGCTGGTTTGAATTTCCATTTTGAAGCAAGATCAAATACGTATCCCCCTGTTAAGAATGTATTTGCTTCTCTAGCCCAAAGATTATCTTTGTCTGTTGTATCTAAATGTGGTTGTGGAATAAATGTTGGAACAGATAAACCTACATAGAATTTATCTGAGTTAAAATAAACCCCAGCTCCTAAATTGAAATATGTTTTGTTTAAATCTTCTGCGAAATCTGGATCAGGATCAATTGTGATTAATTTTGAAATAGTAGCATCATATAATGAAACTCCTGCTTTTAATCCAAAAGATAAATGTAAGTCGTTTGCAAAGTTTAATTTATATGCAAAATCTGCTGTAATTACATTTTCTTTTACAATATCTCCAACGTTATCATTCATGAATGATAAACCAACTTCTACATTATCATTTACTGGCATATGAACGAATCCTGTGAATGTTTTAGGTCCACCATCCACATCAGTCCATTGTGTACGATATAATGCTCCGAAATTTAATATGTTTTCTGTTCCAGTTGTGTAGGCTGGATTCACGATACTCATGTTATACATATATTGTGTAAACTGAGGATCTTGCTGTGCAAATGACTTTGCTGCAAAGAATGCAGCAAAGACAAATAATAGTAACTTTTGTTTCATGTGTTATCTTTTCTCTCTATTGTTTGTTAGAATTATCTATTTAGGAATAATTTTCCTTGATAAGGTGCTAAAGAACCATCGTTATAGTATAATACATAGTAATATACTCCAGCAGCTACACGAGTTTTATCACCATCTAATTGTCCATTCCAATAGTTTCCATTTGTATCTGTATATACAATGTTACCCCATCTGTTATAGAATTCTATTTTATAATTAGGGAAATGTTCAACTAATCCTTTAACATAGAAAGTATCGTTGATTCCATTTCCATTTGGAGAGAATCCTTCAGGAATTGTAACACTACAATCTGCATTTGCATATGGCTCTACATGTAATTTGAAAGAAGTATCTCCAATACAATCCGTTTTTAATTTATTTATTAATCTAACATAAATTGTTTGATCCATAGGAGAATCTACATTTGCATATGTAGTTGGGTCTGCAATAATATTATTAAAATCTGCATCAGTTGCATATTCTAATGTATAATCTTGAGCACTATATTCTCCAAAAATATCTTGTTCTTGAACTGTTAAGTCAAATAATACGATATTATCAGTTGCAGTTCCATAAGAATCATTGTCACAGCTATATAATTCTGTAAAATCTGATGAATCTGCTAAGGTTGGAGTTAAATATGCTTTTAACTCAAAAGAGAAAATTTCTCTATAACAAGGTTGACTTTCATCAGGATTTTCTAAATAATTTTCATAAGATCTTTTGTTTAATACTCTAACATAAACATAAGCTGAAGAGTTTCCTTCTAAATTCATTTCAGTAATAGGTGTACTACCAAAGTCTTCAGCAGCTTCCTCAGAATTAAAGAATTCTACGATGTATAATTCTTCATCATATCCTGCTAAAATTTCTGAAACTTTATTAGAAAAATCAATTGTAATATCATCAACAGTACATTCTTCGATAGTAGTTACTTCAGGAATCTCAGGTAAAGGATAGTATTCTATAATCACAGGATTTGTTTCTTTAACACAATGATCTACTCCAGGAAAAACTCCAACTAATTGATAAGTTCCTGGTTCTGTAATAGTATAAGTATAATCATCACTTGCTTCTTGAACAACAATAGTTTCATCATCTGTTATTTTTAAAAATGCATACAACATAGATTCAGAATGATTTACAATGTCTTCTTCAGTATAACCAAATTCTAAAGACCCTCCATTTTCACATAATGCATTTCCATTAGTTTGAGTATGTGGCTCATCAGGATCTTCTAAAATTCCTAAATCAAAACTTCCTCCTTCTAAAAATACTCCTGAATCATAAGCTGCATCACCTGCATCTGCAATAGCTAGCTTTATTGTATAAGTTTCACCAGGTGTTACAGGATGTTGTGCAGTAAGTTCAACAGTTTGGGCATTAAAATTAATAGCACCATTTCCTGAATTTACACTATCGTAGAACTCATAAGTTTCTTGCTCAATAGTACATAAAGCACCTGAATGTACATTAGTAACCATTACAGGAATTGTCGTATTTGGAACAACAGCAATATTCTTTCCTCCTAAATCTAAAGAAACTGGAGGTGTTGTAGAGTCTGCATCTCCGTCATATTCATTTACATCTGATATACCAGGACCACTTAAAATAAATGCAAAAACATCAGAATAAGAACATTCGAAACTACCATATTCTTCAGATGCGAAAATATAGTCGAATTCTAAATTACTGACTAAAGGAACAAATGTGAATTCAAATATAGTAACATTTCTAACAGCTGGTCTTGGAACAGAAGAACTTTGTATGATACTTAGTAAATGATCATCTCCGTTTTCGTACCACCAACTACCCCATTCACTACCATCACCTAATGTACTACTTATATCTGTATTCCCAGCTCTGTATGCTTTACCTGAAGTCATGACAATTCCATTTTGAAACGGAAAGTTTTCAGTAACTCTTTTAAAGAAACCATAACTTTTTCCTGTTCTATCAGTTTCGTCATGTTCTATATCATATTCTAAAGTACCATCATTTATAAAAGTACCATCATTTGTGGTATGACTAATCCAGCCCATTTCTGTACATTCCCCAGATAAAAGAACTTGTTCTACTAAATCTTTTGGTTTCATTGTAGAAGCAGAAATGTTTTCTGGGTTTATTTGTATTTTTTGTGAATAAGCAGTTGCACTAAGCAAAAGCGATGCTGCGCAACCATAGAGTAATTTTTTAACCATAATTTTTATTTTTTTGTAAGTAATTCAAACAAATATATTAAAAGCTAACTTTTAATATTATTTTTTTGTAAAAAAAAGGAAAAAAAATTACATATAAAAGATATTTTTAACAATATTTAGATACCTAAAGCTTTTTAGAATGGTTTTTTTTTAGGAATAATTTATTTTTATTAAAACAAAAAACACCTTCCTTAAGTAGAAAAGAAAAGTGTTTTGTTATGTTTTGCTTATTATTTGTTATTCTTTTACGATAGAAAATAAATTTGGTTTAAAGGTAATCATTAACCAAACCCAATTATTTGTAGCATCTTTATCTCCACCTTTTAAAAGTTCCATCTCTTCTGTAGCAAACATTTGAGAATATCCGCCAGTTAATTGAATGTCTCTAAACATTTTATAGCTTAATTGTAAATCGATTTCTGTTCCTAGTGTTTTACTAGTTGTTCTTCCTGCTCCATCTACAATAGTATTTGCCGCTGCAAAAACATGTGGTTGAATAGTTGCTGCAAATTTTCCTTTTTTATAATTTAACTGACCATTAAAATCCGATAGGCCAACTCCTCCATGTGGATTTCCTACATAGAAATAATCCATCCATCCATTGAATTTATGATTTGTTCCAAATAAAGGATTAAAGGCTTTTACTTTATCACTAGTATCTGTCATGTCTTTCCCTGAAAGATATTCATAACCAACTCCAATAGAAAAATTATTATTGATATTATATTTAGCAATTCCACCAGCATAACCAGCCTCTACAGTATTCCCCATTAATTTTCCAGTTTGCCAATACCCTGCAAGAGATAAATCTAACTTCCCAAGTTTGTAAGTTAATCTTGGTCCCCAAGTTTGCATATAATCTACTTTCGTATCATTTGTTGGTTTTTGATATTCAAACCCAGTATTTAAAATTAAAAAACTAAGACCGAATTTTCCAAAAATTCCATGATACCATCCGTACTGAAAATTTTTATATTGATTTATTTGATATCTTTCTCTTACAATTGTTTCATTATCTGCATTCAAAGCATATCCTAAATCAAGCCTGTGTTTTTTTGAAGGTACGTAGTGAATAACTAATGCATCATGGCTTCTAGCTTGCTGTGCCCAGTCTACACCACCAAATATTCTTTGATCATCATAAGAGATAACTTGACGTCCAAATTTTACAGCAACACTTTTAGATAAAGCTAGCTCAGCCCATGCTTCGTGAACCGAATTGTTTTTATCATCTTTTGCTAAAGTTGGAACATCTCCCCAGATTCGAACATTTTGGAGAGAAACTTTTAATCTTAGATAACTTTTTTCAAAATCAAAGTTAAGACGAGTTCTTTGTGAAATAAAATTTGCTGCATCTTGACTTTCATCAAATAATGTTTGAAAACCATGTCTGTTTTCAAATCTCGGTCGGATTTCCGCTGACAAATCAAATTCTTGCCCATTTACGCTCATACAAAACAGTACAACGATCATTGATAATACAACTTTTCTCATATTTATTAATTTGAGTTAAAATTCATTTAAATTGAATAAACAATGGAAGATAAATCTGCGTTGGGGAAGAGGTTGAGTTTTTTAAATAAAAAACTGATTTTTAACTAGATAAATATAATGACAAAAAATATTCTAGGTTTATTTTTTGTGTAAATTTTAGGTTTTAATTAGGTTTTTAACATAAATTAATGAAAAAAAGATTTGAGAACTTTTAATATGATATAACTATATCTATTTTATTTAAAACCTGTAGTTGTTTTCTGTTTTTTGAATTAAATAATGAAATTGTGAAATTTGTTTAAAAATTAATTTTTTCATTGAAATCTTAAAAAAAACTTAAAATTTACTTTTCACACAATAAATAATTAAAAATACTTAAAATCAAATGGAGTTTACACTTAATATGGTTAAATTTGCGAAGTTTTTGATTTACACAAGAAATACATATGAAAAAAATTCTTAATATCCTATATTCTACACGTCTTATGGCGGTACTTTTCCTAGTATTCGCTGTAGCAATGGGAGTTGCAACTTTTATCGAGAATGATTATGGAACACAAACAGCACAAGCCTTGGTTTACAGTACTTGGTGGTTTGAGCTTATTATGGTTCTATTTATGATTAACTTTTTTGGAAATATTTTCAAATATAAATTGTATAAAAAAGAGAAATGGGTGGTTCTTTTATTCCATTTAGCTTTTGTTCTAATTATTGTTGGAGCAGGTATTACAAGATATATGGGTTACGAAGGAATCATGCCTATTAAAGAAGGGGAGACTTCAAACGTTTTCATGTCTCGTGATAATTATTTGACAACAATAATTGATGACGGAAAAGACCAAAAAAGACCAATCGAGAAGAAAATGTTACTTTCTTCAATGGGAAAACCAAATTATTCTTTTAAAGCAGATTTTAAAGGTCAAGAAGTAAAATTTGATTTGGTGGAATATATTCCTTTTGCTGAAGAAAAATTTGTAGAATCTGAGGATGGAATTGAATATTTACACTTTGTAGAATCAAGTCATGGTGGTCGTCATGATCATTATATTCAAAAAGGAACAAGTCAAGTTGTTCATGGAGTTTTAGTAGGTTTCGAGAGTGGAGGAGATTCAAATACAATTGAGTTTAAATTAGATAATGATGGAGCACTTCAATTATTAACGAAACAAGATGGAACTTTCTTCCGTATGGCAGATAGTTTTGAAGGAACTGTTAAGAAAGACTCGCTTCAGAGCTTAAACTTATTGACTCTTCACAATGTTTCAGGAATGCAATTCGTTGTTCCAAAACCTCCAGTAAAAGGGAATTATGAAACAATTTCAAATAAAGAAAATCAAGGTAATTCGGATAAATTAGTTTTCAACATTACTACAAATGGAGAAACAAAACAGATTGCTATTTCTGGTAAACAATATGCAATTGATCCTCCTTCAATCCAACAAGTTGGTGGACTTACTTTCCGTATGACTTATGGAGCGAAGCAATTAGAACTTCCTTTTAGTATTCGATTAAATGATTTCCAGTTGGAAAACTATCCTGGTTCTCAAAGTCCAATGTCTTATGCGAGTGAAGTGACAGTTTATACTCCAGAAAAATCTTTTGATTATAGAATTTTTATGAATAATATTCTTCATTTTGATGGATATAAATTCTTCCAAGCAAGTTATAATATCACAGAAGAATATGAGGAAACACACTTATCCGTGAATCATGATGATTGGGGAACTTTAATTACTTATGTCGGGTATTTTGTATTATTCGGAGGAATGGTTTTAGCTTTATTTATGAAAAACACAAGAACAGATCACCTTAAAAATCAATTGAAAAAAATTAGAGCAAAAAGAACTAGTTTAGTTATTGCTTTCTTATTAAGTTTCTCAACTTTTACTTTTGCGCAGCAACAACATAAGCAACATAAAAAAATTACAGAAGCTCAAATTGATTCTGTAATTGTAGCAACAACTGTTGACAAAAATCACGCTTACGAGTTTAGTAAGTTAGTTATCCAAGATTATGGTGGTCGTATGAAACCTCTTCATACTTTTTCTTCTCAATTATTGAGAAAAGTAAGTGGTAAAGACACTTATAAAGGTTTAGATGCAAATCAGGCTTTTATGTCTATGAATTTAATGCCAATGGTTTGGTTTGAAATTCCAATTGTTAAAATCGATAAACATGAGAAAAAACTTAAGAAGCTTTTAAAGTTACCTGAAGATGCTAAATATGCAAGTCTTCAAGACTTTTTTGATCCAGCAGGAAATTATATTTTAAGAGAGGTTCAAGAAAAAGCTTTTAGAAAACAAGTTAAGAACAAATTCGAAACAAATGTTATCGATGTAGACAAACGTGTAAATCTTCTTTACAGTGCGCTTTATGGAGATCTTTTAAAGATTTTCCCTCTAAAAGACAGTCCTGAAAACAAGTGGATTTCTCATGCAGAGTTTGATCAATTCAATAATTTCACAGGAATTGATTCTGTTTTTGTTCGTCAAATAATGCCTGTTTATAAAAGTACACTTTACACAGCAGCAAAAACAAATGATTATAAGGAGGCAAATGATATTTTAGATGGAATTAAGAAATTTCAAACAAAATTTGGTTCTGCCGTACATCCAGGTGAAAAGAAAATTGATTTAGAAATCACATATAACAATGTACAAGTTTTCAATAAACTTATTAAAGCATATTTGTTTGCAGGATTAATAATGTTATTGGTTGTAATATTTCAAATATTTTATAGTAAATCAAAAGTTTTAAAATACACAGTTATGAGTCTTACAGGGCTTATTGTTGTATTTTTCGTATTACACACTGTAGGATTAGCAGCAATTTGGTATATCAGTGGACACGCGCCATGGAGTAATGCTTATGAGTCAATTATCTACGTAGCATGGGCAACGATGTTATTTGGATTAATTTATGGTAGAAAATCATCAATGACTGTTGCAGCAGCAGCATTTTTAACAGCAATGATGTTAATGATTGCTTCTTGGAACTGGATTGATCCAGATATCGGAAACCTTGCTCCAGTATTAAACTCTTGGTGGTTGATGGTACACGTATCTGTAATTGTTGCAAGTTACGGTCCTTTTGGTTTAAGTATGATTCTTGGAGTTGTAGCAATGATATTAATGTTGTTAATGAATGATAAGAATAAGAAAAAAATAAAATCTCACATCAAAGAATTAACTTATGTAAATGAGTTATCAATGACTGTTGGATTAGTACTTCTTGTAATCGGAAACTTCCTTGGAGGAATGTGGGCCAACGAAAGTTGGGGACGTTACTGGGGATGGGATCCAAAAGAAACTTGGGCATTAATCAGTATTATGTTCTATTCTTTTGTACTTCACTTAAGATTAATTCCAGGTTTAAAAGGAGTATTTACTTTCAATTTCTGGTCAGTAATTACATTCGGATCCATCTTGATGACATATTTTGGGGTAAACTTCTACCTTTCAGGAATGCACTCTTATGCAAGTGGAGACCAAACAATTACTCCAACATTTGTATACTACACCGCAGCTATAGTTGCAGTATTTAGCGCAATTGTATACTGGAGATACAAAAAGAACTATAAAACAAAAAAATAAAATTCACAATGTGCATTTTTATAACAGTTTTTGATTACAGTTATAAAAATGTACATTTGCAGTTATAATAAACAAATCAAAACAATGTACAATAAGTATATAAAATTAGTTCTTGCAGTTGCTATTTTTGCTTGGGCTGTATTTCAATTTGTGGAAGGAAATATCATGAATGGTATTTCATTAATTTTATTAGCAGGAATTTTCGTGCTTTTCTATTTCAAAAATGAATTCATTATCATGGCATTTTTACAACTTCGTAAACAAGATTTCGATGGTTGTCAAAAATGGTTAGGATACATCAAAAATCCACAATCAGCTTTAGTAACAAAACAACAAGGTTATTATTATTATTTACAAGGTTTAATTGTGATGCAAACAAACATAAACCAAGCAGAAAAGTTATTCAAAAAAGCTTTAAGCATCGGTTTATCAATGGAGCATGATATCGCAATGGCAAAATTAAACTTAGGTGGAATTGCAATGTCAAAGCGTAGAAAACGTGAAGCAACAACTTATTTAAACGAAGCTAAAAAGCACGATAAACAAGGAATGCTAAAAGATCAAATCAAAATGATGAAAGATCAAATGAAGAAAATGTAATTTATACTTTTTTATAAAATATATAAGTCCTACAATTTATTTTGTAGGACTTTTTTTATTTATAATAATTAAAATTCCTATCTTGAGAGGGGCTAGGGGTGTGTTTCAATTTATAATTTAACTAATTAATTTTTGGCGAATCCTTTAACTCTTCGTCTCCGCTATGCTTCGCTCAGAGTACAGGTCGGGCTTTCCATTTCAAGTTTTCTTCTTCAAAAAAAGAAAAACTAAACAATCCGTGGGCTTCTATGGTCGCCTCCGTTTGTGAAATTTTTCTAATTTTTTTCAAAAGAAAAGCTTTCCATTTCAATCCCTTTCGCAAAGAAAATAATAAAAGAAAATTCCGTATTTTTAATTCAAATTTTCAAACAAAAATAATGTACGATATCGGAATCATCGGTGCAGGACCAATCGGACTTGCTTGTGGAATTGAAGCAAAAAAAAATAATCTAAGTCATGTAATTATCGATAAAGGAACTCTTACGAATTCGATTTATAATTACCCATTAAACATGACTTTTTTCTCTACTTCAGAAAAATTAGAAATCGGAAATATTCCTTTTATTTCACACGGAAACAAACCAAATCGTTTTGAAGCTTTAGAGTATTACAGAAGAGTTGCTTCACATTGGGAATTAAATCTAAAATTGTACGAAGAAGTCCTGAAAACACATAAAAAAGAAGAATATTTTGAAATAGAAACTTCGAAGAATACTTATTTATGTAAAAATATAATTGTTGCCACAGGCTTTTACGATTTACCTTTTCTAATGAATGTAAAAGGAGAAGATTTACCAAAAGTGAAACATTATTATGATGAGCCACATCCGTATTTTCAGCAAGATATTATTGTAGTAGGAGCAGCAAATTCTGCTGTAGATGTTGCTTTAGAAACTTTTCGAAAAAAAGCCAATGTAACGATGGTGATTCGTGAAACAGAAATCGGACAAAACGTGAAGTATTGGGTAAAACCAGATATAGAAAACAGAATTAGAGAAGGAGAGATTAAAGCTTTTTTTGAATCCAAAATCACTGAAATTCGACAAGATGAAGTGGATATTGTAACACCAGAAGGAAAGAAAACTTTAAAAAATGATTTTGTTCTTGCAATGACGGGATATAAACCAAATTTCAAATTGATAGAAAAAATGGGAGTGAAATTCCATGACGATTCTTATAGAACTCCAATTTATAATCAAGATACTCATGAAACTACAGTTTCAAATCTTTATATAGCTGGAGTAGTTTGCGGAGGATTGAAAACAAATAAATGGTTTATTGAAAATTCAAGAATTCATGCAGAAAAGATTATTGAAAATATAGTTAATAAATCATAAAAGTGGAAGAATTGAATGAGAATAAAGGTGTTAATTATATTCTCAATATTCGAATTTACAACATTCCTTCATCAGCAAAACTATAATAAGATTTTTGTGTGATAATTAAATGATCTAAAAGTTTAATATCTAGAACATTTCCAGCTTCTTTTATTTTTGAAGTAATATTTCTATCAGCGTTACTTGGTTTTAAACTACCTGAAGGATGATTGTGTCCAAGAATGATAGAAGTTGCACGAATTTCCAAAGCTTTTTTGAATAATAAACGAACATCAACAACGGTAGCTGTTAAGCCTCCTTTACTGAGTTGCATTTGAAAAATAACTTTATTTGAGTTGTTTAAGAAAATAATCCAAAATTCTTCGTGTGGAATATTTCCAATAAGTGGATGTAATAATTCGAAAACATTTTTGCTAGAAGTAATTTTTGGTTGCTCTAGAGCAGCTTCCAGTCTTTGTCTTTTACCAAGCTCTAAAGCTGTGACAATACTGATTGCTTTTGCTTCTCCAATTCCTTTGAATTCCATTAAGCTTTCTAAAGATGCTTTGGAAAGTTCATTTATATTATTGTTGAAAGATTTTAAAATTCGTTTGGAAAGAGCGACAGCAGATTCATTTCTAGAACCTGAACCGATTAAAATAGCAATTAATTCTGCGTCTGATAGAGCATTTTTCCCTTTTAGAGCTAATTTTTCTCTCGGCCGATCATCATCTGCCCAATGTTTAATAGATTTTTCTAAATTTAAACTCTCCATATGCTAAATTTTTTTTTCAAAAATAAGTGTAATATCTTTGCACTAAATATCATAAATATATGAAAATTATCATTGCCGGAGCAGGAGATGTTGGATTTCATCTTGCCAAACTACTTTCCTACGAGTCTCAGGATATATTTGTAATCGATTTAGATACAGAGAAATTAAATTATATTAACTCTCATTTAGATGTAATTACTGCAAAAGGAGATGCAACTTCTATTCAAAGTTTAAAAGACATAGGAATAGATACTGCAGATATGTTACTTGCGGTGACTGAATCTCAGAATACGAATATTGCAATTGCAGCAATCGCTAAAAAACTAGGAGCGAAGAAAACAATTGCAAGGATTTCTAATGCGGAGTTTTTACGTTCTGAAGATATTGATTTCAAGGAATTAGGAATTGATTCTATGATTTCACCAGAGGAATTGGCAGCAAAAGAAATTAATCTTTTACTTCGTCAATCTGTTTTCAATGATACTATTGAGTTTGAAAATGGAGCACTTCAAATTTTAGGTTGTGTGTTGGAAGAAAATTCGCCAATTACGAATTTGACTGTAAAAGAAGTACAACAAAAATTTCCAAGTATAGATTTTACAGCTATTGCAATCAATAGGCAAGATGATACGAAAACAGTAATTCCTAGAGGAGATACTATTTTTAAAGCCTTTGATCAAGTTTATTTTTCAACTCCAGCAGAAGATGCAAAGAAAATCAATCAATTGATTGGAAAAGAGTCTATTGGAATTAAAGATATTATGATTCTTGGTGGAGGAAAAATTGGGAAAAAATCAACAAGAAATCTTTGTAGTACAAATTTCAACATCAAACTAATTGAAAAGAATAAGCAAAAAGCTTTTGAATTAGCAGAAGAACTTCCAAATGCTTTAGTGATTAATGCAGACGGAAGAAATGTAGAAATTTTGGAAGAAGAAGATATCAATGATATGGATGCTTTCATTGCCGTAACAGGAAATTCGGAAACGAATATTATGTCTTGTCTTGTAGCAAAATCAAAAGGAGTGAGGCGTACAATTGCTTTGGTAGAAAATATGGATTATATCAATATTTCTCAGACAATTGGAATTAATACTTTGATTAATAAAAAACTTCTTGCTGCGAGTGCAATTTTTAAGCATGTCCGTAAAGGAGAAGTTTTAGCACATGCAAGTTTACACAATGTAAATGCAGAGATTTTAGAGTTTGAAGTTCATCCAAATTCTAAAGTGACGAAAAAGACAATCAAAGAAATCGGTTTGACTAAAAAAGCCGTTTTTGGTGGTGTGATTCGAAATGGAAAAGCATATATGACAATAGGAGATTTTAAAATGCAAGAAGGAGATAAGGCAGTAGTATTTTGTTTACGTGAAGCTATTTCTGATGTTGAAAAGTTATTTAACACGAAGTAGTAATGAACAGAATCAACTATAAAATTGTAACCAGCTTTTTAGGAATGACCTCAATGCTAAATGGATTTTTCATGCTTTTAGCAGTTCCGTTTAGTTTGTATTATGGAGAAGCAGCTTATAAAGGAATTCTTTTAGCAGGAATTATAGCCATTGCTTTAGGTTTTTTTATGTGGTTTTTTAATAAAGGCGCAAAGAAAAATCTTCATAAAAGAGATGGATATGTAATTGTAACATTCGGATGGTTAATGTTGAGTTTGACAGGAACGCTTCCGTATATGCTTACAGGTGGAATTCCGAGTTTTACAGATGCTTTTTTCGAAACAATTTCTGGATATTCGACCACAGGATCCTCCATTTTAAGTGATATTGAAGCGATGCCAAAAGGATTGTTATTTTGGCGAAGTGCAACACACTGGATTGGTGGAATGGGAATTATTGTACTGACAATTGCAATTTTACCACTTTTAGGAATTGGAGGAATGCAGCTTTTTATGGCAGAAGCGCCTGGACCTTCCGCAGATAAAATGCATCCGAGGATTACGGAAACTGCGAAAAGACTTTGGTTGATTTATTTCTGTTTGACGATTGCGGAGTTCTTTTTACTTAGAATTGCTGGAATGACTTGGTTTGATGCGATAAATCATGCGATGGCAACGATGAGTACCGGAGGATTCTCTACGAAAAACTCGAGTATGGCTTATTATAATGGTCAGCCAATGATTCAATATATTGTCACAATATTTATGTTTATTGCTGGAGCTAACTTTATGTTGAGCTATTTTGCAATAAAAGGAAAGATAAAAAGAGTAATTCAAAACGAGGAATTTAAATATTATTTCTTCGGAATTTTATTGGTAACAACAGTAATTACAGGATTAATTATTTTCTTTCAAGATCCAACTTTACAGACGAGTATCAATCATCCGAAGCCTTTTGGTAGTGCAGAAAGTGCATTTAGACATGCGTTATTTCAGGTTACTTCTGTATTGACAACAACAGGATTTGTTTCTGCTGATTTTACAATGTGGAATTCGTTTGCTACAATGGTGATGTTTTCTTTATTCTTTATTGGTGGTTCTGCAGGATCGACGAGTGGAGGAGTGAAGATTGTTCGTCATATTGTGATGATTAAAAATAGTATTCTTGAGTTTAAGAAATTATTACACCCAAATGCAGTAATTCCTGTGAGATATGACGGGAAAGGAGTGCAGAGAAATATTGTTTTTAATATTCTTTCGTTCTTTATTCTTTATATGTTGATATTTATTTTAGGTTCAGTTTTATTGACATTTTTAGGATTGGATTTTATGTCAGCAATTGGAGCAACAGCTTCTTCTTTAGGGAATATTGGTCCAGCAATTGGAAGTGTGAGTCCTGTAGATAGTTTTGGACATTTATCGGATTCTGCAAAATGGTTTTGTTCTTTCTTAATGTTGATTGGAAGATTAGAATTATTTACTGTTTTAATTCTTTTAACTCCATTCTTTTGGAAGAAAAACTAAATGATTGGAAGATGATTTTTTGCGAAAGGGATTGAAGTGAAAAGCTTTTCTTTTGAAAAAAATTAGATTTCTTAACAAACGGAGGCGACTTTAGAAGCCCACGGATTGTTTTTAGAAAATCTTTTTTTGAAAAAGAAGACTTGTAACGGAAAGCCCGGTTTTTCTGAGTTTTTTGAACGAAAGAAAAATTCGCCCAAATAGATAGAATCACGTTTTTTTTAAGGGGGAAGTTGAATAAAATATTAACACACCCCTAGCCCCTCTCAAGAGGGGAATTTGAAAAATCTAGATAAAATAAAAAGCCTTGAAGTTAAATTTTCAAGGCTTTTCTGTTTTTTATAAAGTATGTTTTATACTAAAATTTCGTGTCCGTTTCCATCAACATAATCTTGAAGGTAAGCGTATCTGTCTGTAAGTTTTTTATCCGAAGTCATTAAAGCTCGGTGTAAAATTCCTGAAGTGTCATTATCGAAAAATGCAGGAATAACGTGCTCTGCGAACATATCTCCAAATCCTACAGAAGCATCATTTGGCAATTCGCAAGGAAGATTATCTACAGCCATTACTGCAATAACATTTTCTTTTGTGTAATCATCTTCGTTTTCTGTAATTGCATTGTATCCATAGACAGGATCTGCAATTGTAGAAGGTTTGATCGTACAAGCTACTGGCCCGTCGATATCACAACTGATATCTGCTACTACTTTGATTTTGAAGTTAGATTTTTTAGCATCTTCTCTTGTAAAGATAAATGGTGCATCATCTCCGTAGAAATGACCAGCGATATACATATCTGAAACTTCTGCAAAACGCATGAAATCACTTTCGTAATCTGTTGGGTTATTGTAGAAATCGTGAACAGGTAATGTTTGTCCGTCTTTTCTTTTGTTGTAGTCTAAAGAATCTAATTGAGTGTAAACAGGTTCTTCGAAAGTTTGGGTTAAGTACTCTTCGATAGAAACCTCACGCATTCCCATTCCGTCTAACATTTCTTTAGCTCCAGAGGCTACACGCCCTTTTCCTGTAAGTGCTATTTTGATGTTTGGAAGAGAAATATTTTTTAATTCGTTGATTAAAGCTTCTTGGTTTGGTAAATTCTCTGCTTTTGGCATTTCAAAAGTTTTGAATTTTAATCCCCAAGCTCTAAATCCATTGTAAGCCCCTACAATTCCGGCATATCTTCCAAATGCAACAACTCTTTGCTCTTTTTCATTTGTCAGAACTTCATGATCAAAAAGGCTTATGTTTTTCTCTAAAATTGCTTGTAACAAACCTCTGTTGTAAGGTTGTTTTTTAATTGTGTGAGAAAAGAAAAAATACTTTTTATTAGGAATTAACGCATCGATTGGAACTTCTTTAACTCCAAGCATTACATCACAGTCAGAAACATCTGATACAATGTTTATTCCTTCTTTTTCATAAGCTTCATCACTAAAAACTCTGATATCAGAACTTTCAACCACGATTTCTAGATTTTCGTATTTTTCTTGAAGTTCTTTACACTTCTTTGGCGAAAATACAACTCTTCTGTCTGGTGGGTTTTTGCGTTCTTTAATAATTGCAATTTTCATATTTACTAACTAATCTGATTTATCCTTGCGAAGGTATCTATATTAATTTCAATTAACAAGTGATATTATTAACAATTTTTTTACTACATTTGCATCCCATTAGTTTTAGGGGACGACTGGTTTTGACAGCGAGGTCAGTTGAAATGTAAGCATGTCGAGACAGGAAACAATTCTCGTAAATCTTGGTTTCAAACAAGTAAACGGAGACAACACTTTCTCTTTAGCTGCTTAATAATCTGAATATCAGTAAGATTCAAGCCTCGTCGCATTAGATGCGAAAGCTAAATGTCTCAGAGCAGCGCTGGTCCACCGCGGTTCTAATAGAGACATCGTAAAAGTAGACATAGGAAAAATATAGTTTCGATGTTTTTCCGAAAATTAAGAAACTAAGGATAATGTGGGCGGTTTTTGGTCAGCATTATTTCGAAAATTAAACAAGAACTAAGCATGTAGAAAGCATTGAGATTGCTTGTTTGGACGAGGGTTCGATTCCCTCCGTCTCCACAGAAAAGCCATAAACTTGACAGTAAAGTTTGTGGCTTTTTTAATTTTTAATCTTTATTATTATGGTAAACGAGTTATACATCATTGATAGAAGTAAGGTTCAGTTAAATGAAATTTCTTTTAGTGAAGAATTAAAAGAAGAGATGGATGTTCTTTTGAAAGAATTTGAACATCTGGAAACTTTGAATCAGTTTAATTTACCTATTAATAATAAGATTATTCTTCATGGAAAAACTGGTTGTGGAAAAACCATGACAGCCAAAGCTATTGCAAATCACCTAAACAAGAAACTTTATATTGTAAATCTTGGAAGTATTGTTTCTGCAAAACTGGGTGAAACAGCAAAAAATATCACACATTTATTTAAAAGAGCAGAAAGAGAAAAAGCTGTTTTGTTTTTTGATGAATTTGATTCTCTTGGGAAAATTCGTGATTATGATAATTCGGATAGTGGAGAGATGAAGCGAGTTGTAAATTCAATTTTACAATTAATCGATTATTTACCTTCTACAGCAATTTTGATAGCGGCAACAAATCAGATCCATGTAATTGATGAAGCTCTTTTGAGAAGATTTGATATGAAATTGGAATACAAAGCTCCTAACAAAGAACAATTAGAAGCTTTTTATCAAAAAGAAATGGAAAACTATCCTAAAGAATATAATCAGATTCCAAAATTATTTGATGTTTCTTATGCTGAGGCTAAAATGCATCTTCAAAAAGAAATCAAGAAAAATATTTTACAGACTTTAGAGTATTCTTCTGTTTTGGTTTAAAGTAATTGTTTTAATTTTTCAAAATCATTACTTGTTAGAAGTTGAACGTTTTCAGTAATTTTTTCTATTTCCCAATTCCACCATTTTATTTGAAGAAGTAATTCGATGTTTTCTTCAGAAAATCGTTTTTTTATTACTTTTCCAGGATTTCCACCTATAATACTATAAGGAGAAACATCTTTGGTAACTGTTGTATTTGTTGCAATAATAGCTCCATCTCCAATTTTTATTCCAGGCATGATGGTTACATTGTGTCCAAGCCAAACATCATTACCTATAATAGTATCTCCTTTTGTCGGGTAATTTTTTCCGTCCATAGCATTTTGCCAATCATTTCCAAAAATAGCAAAAGGATAAGCAGAAATACTTTCTGTTAAATGATTTCCTCCATTCATGATAAATTTCACATCTGATGCGATCATGCAGAATTTTCCGATGATTAATTTATCGCCAATAAAGTCAAAATGATATTTAATATTCTTCTCAAAGTTGTCTACATTCTCAAAATCGTCGTAATAAGTATAATCTCCAATCTCAATATTTGGGTTTTTTACCAGATTTTTTAGGAAACATAGCTTATTATAGTTCGGAATTGGAAAAATTTTGTTTTTGTTTGGTGCGGCCATTTTTATGAATAAATTTTGAATCAAATAAAAAACTATTATTTTAAATAAAGAAACCTTAATGAAAACAAATTTTGATTATCAAAACTATATGCTTAAATGTTATGATTATTAGTGTGTTAAAATAAATTAACAAAAATTAAACATTAATAATGTTTAGTTTGTATATTAGGGCTTTTATTTTTTGAAGATAGATGAATAGTTAATATAATAATTATGAATTTTGAATATTTAACACCTGTAGATGAACGATTGTTTGACATTCAATCAAATGCAACTTTAAATTCATTTTTCAATAGCATTGAAGTTCACACAAAAGCTAATGGAATTCCGAGTTTAGAAGGAGTGAAGATTGCGATTATTGGTGTTAATGAGCAGAGAAAATCTATAGGGAATGAAGGGAATGGAGAGGAAGTAGATAAAATTCGTCAAAAATTATATCAACTACATTATGGAAACTGGAATGCAAAAATAGTAGATTTAGGAACTTTAAAACAAGGAGAAACTTATGAGGATACTTGTTTTGCTTTAGAGATTATTCTATCTACTTTAATTTCAGATGAAATTATACCAATTGTAATAGGAGGAGGGCATGATTTGACTTATTCTATGTATAATATATATAAAGGTATAACAAAAGGTGTGAATTTGGCGGTAGTAGATTCAAGATTTGACTTTGGATTGGTGAATTCTGAGATAAATTCTAAATCATATTTAAAAAAGATAATCACAGAAAAACCGAATAATCTTTACAATTTTGCTAATCTTGGATATCAAACCTATTATAATTCGCAAGATGAGATAGAATTATTTGAATCGATGAATTTTGAAACGTATAGAATTGGTGAAATTATTTCAGATTTTCAAGTTGCAGAGCTAGTTTTTAGAGATTCGGATATTGTAAGCATTGATATATCAAGTGTTAGGGCTTCTGATGCACCAGGTAACGCAAATGCTGGGATTAACGGATTTTATGGAGATGAGATTTGTAAAGTTTCAAGATATGCGGGAATAAGTGATCGTGTAAGTTCTTTTGGAATTTTCGAATATAATAGTATTTTTGACACACGATTGTTCACGGCAGAACTAATTTCTCAGATTATTTGGTACTTTATTGAAGGGGTAAATTTAAGGGCTCAAGACTTCCCTTACACCTCATTGGAGAATTATCAAAAATTCATTGTACTTGTTGATAATGAGGAGTTTAATTTTTATAAAAGTCAAAAAAGTGGACGTTGGTGGATGGAAATATCTTTGACAAAAAATACTAATGAGCGAAAAAATACGTTAATACCTTGTACCTATCAGGATTATTTATTGGCAAACAAAAATGAAATACCTGAAAGATTGTATAAATCTTACAAAAGATTAAAATAAATAGGATAATTTTAACGTTTTAATTTATAGTTTGTTAAAGATATAACATAAAAAATAAGAATAATGTTTTAAAAGAAGTATATAAAAAGAATTGCTTTTTATTAAAAAAATTTATAGGTTTACGCACTTTTAGAAAAGATAAATTATAATTATGAAGAAAATAGCGTTTTACATGTTACTCGTTGTAGTAGCTTTTAGTTGTGGTTCAAGCGACAAAGGTGAGCTTGTAGGAGCTCAAACCAAAACTAAATGGATTGGGGAAAAACCATATGGAATGACTTTTATTCCAGGAGGAGCATTTACAATGGGTAAACAAGATGAGGATATTGCTGGAGCGCTTAATACACCAGCAAGAACAGTAACTGTTAGACCATTCTATATGGATGAAACAGAAATTACTAACAGTGAGTATAAAGAATTCGTTTTTTGGGTTCGTGATTCTATCATCAGAACTAAATTAGCGATCTTAGCTGATGAAATGAACGGAGGAGAAGGAGAAGGGACAATCTTAGAAGATTATCAATTCTTAGCAGCTGATACAGCAGATGCTACTCCATATGAAAAATATATGTTAGAGAACTACGGAAGTTTAGGAGATATCAATTCACCAACTCAAGGTAGATTCTTAAACTGGGATGAAGATTTAATTTGGAATACTACAGAATTCCCAGATCAATATTATACAGAAGTAATGGATTCTATGTATTTACCAATCGAAGAGAGTTTTGATGGTAGAAGAATGTTAGATGCTAACATGTTAAAATTTAAATATTCTTATTTAGATGTAGAATCAGCTGCAAGATCTAAGGGAAAAAGATCAGAGCACATTATTCATGAAACTGTACAAGTTTATCCAGATACTACAGTATGGATTAAAGATTTCAAATATTCTTACAATGATCCAATGCACCAAGATTATTTCTTCCACCAAGCTTACGCTGATTATCCAGTAGTAGGAGTTAACTGGGGGCAAGCAAAAGCATTTTGTAGCTGGAGAACTAAAAAGAAAAATGACTATTTAAAAGGTAAGAAAAAAGCAAGTAAAGTTCCTTTCTTCAGATTACCAACTGAGGCTGAGTGGGAGTATGCTGCTCGTGGAGGAATTGACTATGCTACATTCCCATGGGGTACATCTTACACTACAAGTGATCAAGGATGTTTCTTAGCAAACTTTAAACCAAGTCGTGGAGATTATGCAGTAGATAATGCTTTATATACTATGGAAGCTAAAGCATACCACCCAAATCACTATGGATTATATAACATGGCAGGAAATGTTTCTGAGTGGACAAATTCAGCTTATGTTGATCAAGCTTATTACTTAGAGTCTACAATGAATCCAAACGTTGAAGATAGACACAATAAGAGAAAAGCTATTAGAGGAGGATCTTGGAAAGATGTTGCTTACTTCTTAGAGGTTTCAACTCGTGATTTCGAATACGCTGATTCAGCTCGTAGTTATATCGGATTCAGAACTGTTCAAGATTACTTAGGAACAAGCTTAAAAGGAGATAAATAATAGAAAAATAATACTTTAAATTAAACCCAAATAATTAACTAACTTAAATTTTAAAAATTATGGCAAAGTCAAAAGCAGGTAAGAAATTAATGAATATGGCATACGGATTAGGAGCCTCAATTGTAATTATCGGAGCTTTATTCAAAATCTTACACTTAAAATTCGGACCTATCACAGGAGGGGTGATGTTAACAATCGGACTAGTAACAGAGGCATTAATTTTCGCAATTTCTGCATTTGAACCTGTTGAAGAAGAATTAGACTGGACTTTAGTATACCCAGAATTAGCTGGAGGAGCTGCAAAAGAAAGAGAAGCTCAACAAGCTGCACAATCTAACGAGCAATCAATGTTATCTCAAAAATTAGATGATATGTTAAAAGACGCTCAATTAGATGCTAACTTAATGAAGAGTTTAGGAGATTCAATCCGTAACTTCAAAGGTGCTGCTGAAAACATCCAACCAGCTGTAGATTCAATCGCTGCTACATCTAAATATAGCGAGCAATTATCTTTAGCTGCTAACCAAATGGAATCTTTAAATAACTTATATAAAGTACAATTAGAAAGCGCTTCAAGACAAGCTGAGATCAATGCTTCAGTTGCAGATAACGCTGGAAAATTAAAAGAGCAAATGGAATCATTAGCTACTAACCTTTCTTCATTAAACGGAGTTTACGGAGGAATGTTATCAGCAATGACTTCTCGTTAATTAGTTTTTTTTAAAACAAAACAACGATTTTATAAACAAATTAAAAATTTTAAAACTAACTAATTAAATTATGGCAGGAGGTAAATTATCACCAAGGCAGAAAATGGTGAACCTTATGTACTTAGTATTCATCTCGATGTTAGCGATGAATATGTCAAAAGAAGTACTTTCGGCATTCGGGTTTATGAAAGAAAAATTAGTAGACCTTAACAATGATGCAATTACGAAAAATCAAGATGCTTTAGCGCATTTAAAGCAGAAAGCTGAAGAGCAACCAGGAGAATATGGAGATTCTTATAAGACTGCTGAGAAAGTAGCTAATTATTCAAAAGAATTTTATGCATATTTAGAAGGATTAGAGGATAAATTAACAGCAGATTTAGAAGATAAGAAGAATTATGAAGCTATGGACGGAACGGACAAAGTGGATGCTTATTTCTTTACAGCTGATAAACCTAATAAAAACGGTGAAGAGTTTTTAAAGCAAATTAATGATTATAGAACAAACGTTTCGGCTTTATTGACAGCACCTAAGTATGCTCCAATTGTAAAGAATGTTGAAAAACGTTTTGATACTTCTCCAACAGAAAAAGAAGGATTAAAAATCGATTGGATTAAGAGTAGATATGAAGGGTTTCCTTTAATTACTACTTTAGCTAATATCGAGCAAATGCAATCTGATATTAAGAATACAGAGTCTGAAATTTTATCAACTTTATTAGGAACAAGTTTAGCTAGTTCTGCATCTTTAACTAAGTTTGATGCAATGGTTGTTTTTGACAAGTCTGCATATTACCCAGGAGAGCAATTATCAGGAAAAATCGTTCTTGGTAAAAACGATCCTAACTTAACAGCTTCTAAAGTTGTTATTAACGGTGCAACTGTTGATAAGAAAAATATCAAAGCTGGTCAGGTTATGTTAAGTGGATCTGCTGGTGGAGTTGGTGAAAAAGAATTAAAAGGAGAGTTTTTCTTCATGGAAGATGGAAAAGAAATTAAGATTCCAATCACAGGAGGAAAATATTCTGTAATTCCTGAGCCAGGAAGTGCTGTAATTTCAGCTGATAAAATGAATGTTGTATACCGTGGATTAAACAACCCAATGTCTATTTCAATTCCAGGATTACCAGATAACAAAGTAAATGTTTCTGCTCCAGGATTAAAGAAAGGATCTGGAAACGGAAAATATATTTTAAATCCAGGACAAGGAAAAGAAGTGAAAATTGTTGCTTCAGGTACTCTGCCAAGTGGAAAGAAAGTTTCTTCAACTTCTGTATTTAGAATTAAAAATGTTCCAAAACCAGGTGCTACAATTAGAGGGCAATTTGATGCAATTAAATTACCAAAGTCTAGTTTAGAAAAAGCTACAGTTGAAGCAATGATTCCTGACTTTGATTTTGATGTTAAATTGACAACAAATAGTTTCAAAATTAAGATTGAAGGTCAAAATACAATCTTAGTAAATGGAAATAAATTAAATGCAAAAGCTAAGAAAGCTTTAAAGAGAGCTAAACCTGGAAGTACAGTAATGATTTTTGGAGTTAAATCTAAAATGGCAGGAGGAGCGATTAAGGTTAAGGAAGCAACTCCTTTAGTTGTAACTTTACAATAATAATTAAAAATATAGTATATCATGAATTGGAAGAGTTTTACAGTAGCAGCAGTAGCATTATTTACAACAGGTATTGCTAGTGCACAATCAAATTTATTGAATGCTACGTCTCCAGAAGAAATCGGAAAGAAAACACAACAGCAAAAAGATGCTGATAATAACGATAACCCATTAGAATATGGTTTCGTAGATGATAGAGATTTATTATGGTCTAAAGTAACATGGGAATATATTGATTTAAATGAAAGAATCAATTTACCATTGTACTACCCAGTAGATACTAATAATATTTCTTCAGACAGAAGATCATTATATGATACTTTATTAAAAGGAATCCGTCAAGGAAAGGTTACTAAAATCTATGATGATTCTTATTTTACAACTTCAATGACTATCAAAGAAATTGATGAGAAATTAGTTCGTATTGATACATCTGATTATGCAATTGACTTATTAAACGAAGATCCAAATGCTGATATTAGAGATTATGTTGATACATATAACTTAGAATCAAGACACGTTGTAGGATTCCAAATTAGAGGAGTTTGGTACTTTGACAAAAGACAAGGTGAGTTAAAGTATCGTTTAATTGGATTAGCTCCTGTAACACCTGATGTTCAGACTCTTGGGAAAGAGGATGAGTTAGGTGAAAGTGAAAAATTACCTTTATTCTGGGTATATTATCCAGATGCAAGATATGTTTTACACAATGCTAAAGCTTTCAATGAAAAGAATTCAGCATATCCAATTTCTTATGATCATTTATTAAATGCTCGTAGATTTAATGGAATCATTTACAGATCAGAGAATGTTTATGGAAACAGAGATGTTCGTGATTATGTAAGAGGAAATTCATTATTCCAAGTTTTAGAGTCTGATCGTATTAAAGATGAGATTCGTAGTAAAGAACACGATATGTGGAGTTATTAATATAAAACTTTTCCAATTCAAAAAAAGCTCTTGATGAAAATCAAGAGCTTTTTTTGTTTCTAATATTTAGCTTTTATCAACATTTTAAATAGAATCCTTTTTTATATTATTGATGTTTTTAATTAAAATAAGAGAATGAAGAAAAGAGAGGTAGGGTATATGATTAAATTTTTGGTAATAACATGTCATGAATAAATTCTTAATTAAGAATTACTCTTGCCTGAATATAAATAAAAAGGATAAGTCTAAAACAAAAAAAACCAGAGAATAAAATCCTCTGGTTAAACATCAATTGTTGTTAACTTTAAAATAGAAAACCCAATGAAATTAATTCTGATTAATTGTTAATGGTTCAAAATCTGCAACTGCATTTACTGCAGCTCCAGGATGTTCTGTATAAGAAACTCCTTTTTCAAGAGTTAAAAAAGAATCTACATAATCATCATCATTTGTATACCAGCTGTCAGGTAAGGCCTGTAAAATAGCACTTCCAAGAGAACCTAATGCTCCAACCCAAGGTTGATCTGATAAAGAATCTGCAATTTCCGTTACTCCAGAAGCTACATCCGTTACTACATCTTTATAATTTCTACGATCATCTTGTTCGAAAATTTGAATATTTGCTGCTTCAAACTGATAATCTTCCCAATAAAGCATAATTTGATGTGGTTGGTAAGCAACTCCAGCATAATCTAAATAGATCATCGGGATAATATTTAATTCAGGGGAATTGTCTTCATCTTTAATACCTGAAGTAATCGCATACATTTCTGCTGCTCCTAAAATCCATGGTTCCTTATCATCCTGAAGTGTGATTTTAGTCATTTTTGTAACTTCAAGACTTTGTGGAGTTTCTGAATTACGCATTTGCTGATGTCTCAACTGCATTCCAGATGATTGTAATCCTCTTTGTTGTAAAAGTGAATTCATCTGTACAGTTTTTAATTTAAGTGCTTCAAAACCATTATTTTCAAAAACAATAATTGGAGTATTTGGTTTTTGTACCCCATCTAAATACACGGCTCTTCCATTAATATCATACACTTTTACTTCAGACATGTTTTTTTCGTCTAAATTTTCTGGTGCAAAAGCAAATAATAATGATGAATCTTCTGTGAATTTGTCAGGATTTAGCATCCAAACTTCTGTAGCTTTGATACGGTTTGTACGTTGTGTAGCTGAGATTTTATCCAAATAACTTCTCATAAAATCAGTTTCTTCACCAGATTGATTAATATCCGTAAATAGAGTTTCAAACAAGATAGGTGTTATACTTTCTTTGATGCTATTTACAATTCTAGCACTATTTTGATCTTGTTTAAAGACTTTGATAAAGTTTTGGATAAATTGATCTTCTGCAGAAGAAACTTCTACAACTTGAAGGTTTTGTTCTGGTGAAAAGTCTTCTTGCTTTTCACATGATACAGAAGCTAATGCCAATGATACTCCTGTAACGATCGGTAATAAGTTTTTCATGTTAAACATTTTTTAGTTTTCATAATTCGAAACAAACTTATCGAAATAATACTATATTACCTTTCTTTAATACTTTTTTAACACTTCAAAATTACAACTTTAACATATTTGTTATTTTTAACATTTAACTATTTAATAATGTAAAATTGTAAAACGTTAATTGTCAATACTATTAAAAATAAATTCTAAAAATATGATATTGATAATTATATTTTAGATGTTTTTTCTAATAGATTATTTTTAAAATAGATGATATTTTAAGTTGAAAATAAATAATAATTAAACTATTCATCTTTTTGAGTTATAAAAATTAAAATTAAGAACATATAAATTAACAAACTCTCAGATGCACTTTTGGAATTGAAATTTGTTGATAAATAAGATAAAAACCATTCACCACCAATAGTAATAAAAATAAAAAACCATTGAAAAATAGATAAAGTTAATCCTAGAATAGCAAACTTTTTTTTACGATTATATATAGCAGAGGATTTACTTAAATGTTTCAGCATTTGGATTCCGCCATAAAGAGTAAATAAAAAGATTATCGTCTCAAAAAATATTATAATTGAGAAAAAAATCTTAACTACTAATTCAGATTTTATAGAACGCCAACTTTGAGAAGAAGCAAAGCTAGAAATAGAATCCATACCTATTATATTCAAAATATAAGTGAAGTTAGCTTCCCAAAAGAAAATATTATTAAAAAGGACAAAAAAGAAATACAATGAAATTAATAAAACAAAAAATGCTTTGATAAATCGGATTAAATTCATGAGATTCAAATTAAAATTAACTTTAATAAATTTAACATTTTTACAAACATGATAATTTTTTAAAGCTAAATTTTGAATTTTATAACTTTTGATGCTAATATTTTTGTGTTATTCTCATAAAACTCAACGATTAAATGAATTGGATTATAAAATATTTATTTTTTTAAGAAATTTATTTGTTCTATTAAAAAAAATATACATATATTTGCTACGTGGTAGGAGCCCTCCTACCCTCTTTTTCATAGCAATTTTTCCCCGTTCATTAGAGCGGGGTTTTTATTTTAAACTATTTTGTAAAATTCCAATCTTGAAATTCCTCCATATAATTTTCTGAATTAGAAATCATTTTGATAAATGCACTTCCGATAATTGCTCCATTCGCATATTCACAAGCCACATCAAAAGTTTCTTTATTTGAAATTCCAAAACCAATCATTGTTGGGTTTTTTAAATTCATTTTCTGAATTCTTTCAAAATAAGAAATCTGTTTTTCGGAAATAGAGCTTTTTGCTCCTGTAATTGAAGCAGAAGCAACTACATAAATAAAAGTTTCTGACAAAGCATCAATTTTTCTAATTCGCTCTTCTGAAGTTTGTGGAGTAATCAGAAAAACATTTTGAATTCCATATTTTTCAAATTTCTCTTTATAAAACTTTTCATATTCAAAAATTGGTAAATCTGGTAAAATCACCGTTTCAATCCCACAAGTTTTACATCTTTCACAAAATTTATCAACTCCATATTTTAAAACTTGATTCAAATATCCCATCAAAACCATTGGAATAGAAACTTCATTTTTCGCTTTTTCTAGTTGTGAAAACAAAATATCTAGATTCATTCCATTTTCCAGAGCTATTTTACTGCTATTTTGAATTGTTTCTCCATCTGCCATCGGATCTGAATAAGGCATTCCAACTTCTACAAAATCAATTTTATTTTTTTCTAAAGTTTTTAAAATTGGAATTGTACTATCCAGTGTTGGAAATCCAGCAGTAAAAAATAGTGAAGAAATTCTATTTTTCTTCTCTTTGAATATTTTATTTAGTTTATTCATGATCTAAGTATTTTTGATAAGTAGCCAAATCTTTATCTCCTCTTCCTGATAAATTTAAAACCACAACATCGTCTTTTTTGAAATTAATTTTTGATAAAACTGCCAAAGCATGCGCCGATTCCAAAGCAGGAATGATTCCTTCCAATCTTGTCAATTCTAAAGCAGCCTCCAAAGCTTCCATATCTGTTGCATTTAAAAAAGTAGCTCTTTTAGATTGAAATAAATGCGCATGTAATGGTCCAACTCCTGGATAATCCAAACCTGCTGAAATAGAATAAGGCTCGATTACTTGCCCAAATTCATCTTGCATTAACAAAGTTTTACTTCCATGCAAAATTCCCATATCTCCAACCTGAGAAGTTGCAGCAGTTTCTTCAGTTTCCACACCTTTTCCAGCAGCTTCTACAGCGATTAATTCAACGTTTTCATTCTCTAAAAAATGATAAAAAGCTCCAGCAGCATTACTTCCTCCACCAACACAAGCAATAATTTTCGTTGGAAATTCCGTTCCAGTTTTTTCCAATAATTGCGCTTTGATTTCCTCACTAATCACCGATTGCAATTTCGCTACCATATCTGGGTACGGATGCGGCCCAACCACAGAACCGATTAAATAATAAGTATCTTCTGGATTTCCAATCCAATCACGAATTGCTTCGTTTGTAGCATCTTTCAAGGTTTGACTTCCACTTTTCGCAGGAATCACAGTAGCACCCAACATTTTCATTCGTGCAACATTTGGCGCTTGCCTTTCAATATCCACAGCTCCCATATAAACCACACATTCCAAATTCATCAAAGCACAAACCGTTGCAGTTGCTACTCCATGTTGCCCAGCTCCAGTTTCTGCAATAATTCGTTTTTTACCCAAATGTTTTGCAATCAAAATCTGCCCAATAGTATTATTAATTTTATGCGCCCCTGTATGATTTAAATCTTCTCTTTTCAGATAAATCGGCACATGATATTTTTCCGACAATCGCTTTGCAAAATACAATGGCGTTGGTCTTCCAACATAATCTTTCAAAAGTTGAATATATTCTTTCTGAAAAGCTTCTGAACTGATAATTCGTTCATAATTCAAAGCTAATTCTTCCACATTCGGATATAAAAGTTCAGGAATAAAAGCTCCTCCAAACTCTCCGTAATATCCATTTTTATCTACTTTATATTTCATTTCTTAGTTGTGTCTTAAATTGTCTGATTTTCGTAATATTCTTGTATGCTGCCGAAGTTTCAAATCCGCTATTGATGTCGATTCCCATAAATTTCTCATGCTGAAAATCTTTCAAACTCGAAACATCATTTGGCGCAATTCCGCCACTTAAAAGAAAAGGACGAATTCCTGTATAATTTTGAAGCAAATCCCAATTAAATTTCGTTCCATTTCCACCATATTCCTGACCTTTTGTATCAAAAATGAAGAAAGAACAATAAGGTGTATAAGGTATTGTAGTCTGAAAATCGAAAGTCGAATCCACAGAAAATGCCTTAATGATCGAAATATTTTTCTTCATCAAATTAAAACATAATTCCGTCGTTTCATTTCCGTGTAATTGCACATAATCCAAATGATATTCATTCACTTTTTGCTCAATTTCCATTTCTGTAGCATTGACAAAAACCCCAACTTTTTTCACATTTTCAGGAAAAGTAATATTCGGATTATCCGCTACAAACCTTTTCGATTTTTCATAAAAAATATAACCAACAAAATTTGGTTCTTCATCCAGCAACGCATTAATATTCATCGCTTCTCTCATTCCACACACTTTAATTTTCATTTTATTACGATTTGCTTAATTCTTAATTTAAATTCAATTGTTAATTACTGTCACGATACTTTTTGTACAAATATTTTCAGATTTCCAATTTCCCCTCTTGAGAGGGGCTAGGGGTGTGTTTTAAATAAAACAAAATTTCCTTATAATAATTCGTGATAATATTTATTATGATTTTATGTTCAAATATTCAGGGCGAAACCCTTTTTTCAACGTTTCTAAAAACGTTGAAAACGGGTCGGGCTTTCCGTTTCAAGTTTTTCATTTCAAAAAAAGATTTTCTAAGCAATCCGTGGGCTTCCGTTGGTCGCCTCCGTTTGCTAAGAAACTCTAATTTTGAAAAAGAAAAAGCTTTCCACTACAATCCCTTTCGCAAAACAAACATCATAACTTCAAAAAACATTTAACCTATTCAAAAACAGTTTTTTAAAATATTTTAAACCTTAAAAATAAAGACGTAAAATCCCTAGCCTTACTATTTTAGTAAAGTTTTATTTTAGTTTTTCAATAAGTTTTTTGCTAGTTTATTATCTCTATCCCTCCTAAAAAAGGAGAGATAGAGATTTATATTTATGGTTTCGTAGGATACAATTCTTTAATGAAATTCTGACAAGACAATCCTGGATTATCTGTGCTCATAAAATGTTCTCCCATTAAAAACCCTCTAAATCCAACTTGTTGTAAATTTCTAATTGTGTGAATATCGCTAATTCCACTTTCAGAAACTTTTACACAAGAAGCAGGAATCATTTCAGACAAACGAAGTGAATTGTCAACAGAAACTGCAAAAGATTTTAAATCACGATTATTCACACCGATAATTTTATTTGACAATTCTAGTTTATCTAAATCTCTTTCATCATGAACTTCATACAGAACTTCCAAACCAAGATCTTCTGCAAGTTTTCCATAATGTTTTAATTCTTCTTTATTCAAAATTGAAGCGATCAATAAAATTGCATCCGCACCAATTGCTTTCGCTTCTACAATCTGAAAAGCATCTACGATAAAATCTTTTCTCAAAATTGGAATGATATTATTTTCCACTCTTGCAAGCATAAGATCCATCATATTTCCTCCAAAAAAAGCAGTATCCGTCAAGATAGATTGTGCAGCAACTCCAGCTTTTAAATAACCTTTTGTTACATCTGCAATAGTAGATTCCGAATTAATTACTCCTTTTGAAGGCGATTTTCTTTTATATTCAGCAATAATTCCTGTTCCTCCAACACGAGTTAAAGCATCTTTTAGAGAAATCGTTTTTCTTTTAAAATTCGGACTTTCAATCAGTTTTTTCAAAGGAACTTCTGCTTTGAATTTCTCAACTTCTTGCTTTTTATATGCTACAATTTTATCTAAAATATTTTCCATTTTGTCTTATATAATTTTGTCTAAAGTATGTTTTGCTTTTAAACCAAATAACGAAGATTCGGCTTGTTCGTACGCTTGTTCAAAATTAAGCTTTTCATTCATTGTTTGAATTGCAAAAGCAGCATTTGTTAAAACAACATCATTTTGTTCTTTTGTTCCATTTCCATTTAAAATAGTAGTGAAAATTTTCGCAGAACTTTCAACAGAATTTCCTCCAAAAATTGCTTCTGGTTCAATTGTTTTTTTCTCGAAAAATTCTGGTTTTAATAATTGTTCTTTTTCTTTAGAAATAATTTTAAAATCTCCTGTCAAAGAAATTTCGTCATAACCATCTAAACTGTGAACAATTGTATATTTTTTATTTTCCTTTTGCTGAAAAACATAATTATAAGCTCTCGCAACTTCCAAATTAAAAACTCCAACCATTTGATGTGTTGGTTGACTCGGATTTACTAATGGACCTAGAATATTAAAAAATGTTTTCAATCCTAATTCTTTACGAATTGGCGCAACAGCTTTCATCGCAGGATGAAAAAGAGGTGCGTGTAAAAAGCAAATATTTGCTTCCTCCAACTGTTTCTTTAAGATAGAAGAATCTGTTGTAAATTCATAACCAAGATGTGCTAACAAATTCGATGATCCACAAAAAGAAGAAACACCATAATTTCCGTGTTTTGCAACCTTATATCCTGCTCCAGCAACGATGAAAGAAGTTAAAGTCGAAATATTAAACGTATTTTTTCCATCTCCTCCAGTTCCACATAAATCAATCGTTTCATAATCTGATAAATCAACTTTAATAGCCAATTCTAGCAAAGCTTCTTGAAAACCAATCAATTCATCAACAGAAATTGGACGCATCAAGAAAACTGTCATAAAAGCAGCAATTTGCGAAGGATTGTATTGATTATTTGCAATAGCAATCAGAACTTCTTTTGCTTCTTTTTTGTTTAAAGTTTTATGTTCAAAAAGTGCATTTAAAATCGCTTTCATTTTAATTCAATTTAGCATGTTCGATAAAATTTTTCACCATCTGCGTTCCTTCAGGAGTTAACACAGATTCTGGATGAAATTGTACAGCACTTATATTAAATTCTTTGTGTCGAATTGCCATAATTCCATCCGTTTCATCCGTTGCAGTAATTTCCAATTCTTCTGGGAAATTTTCTCTACTTGCAATCCAAGAATGGTATCGAGCAGCTTCAAAAGTTTGTGGAATATTTTGAAAAACAATAGAATCATTTTTCACAACTTTCATAGGTGTAGAAACTCCATGAAATACTTCATTCATATTGATAATTTTTCCACCAAAAACTTCTGTAATAGCTTGCAATCCTAAACAAACTCCAAAAATTGGTTTCTTTCCAGTGTATTCTCTAATCACATCTTTCAAAATCCCAGCTTCTTCAGGAATTCCAGGGCCTGGCGAAAGAATAATCATATCATAAGCAGCAACTTCTGCTACAGAAATTTCATCATTTCTAAAAACACTTGGCAATTCTCCTGTGATTTTTTCCACCATGTGAACCAAGTTATAAGTGAATGAATCGTAGTTATCTATAATTATAATTTTCATTTTTCTCTTCTTTTAATTGGTGAGCTAATTTCAATTTACCTCAAAAGTTCTTGTTGTTTATTACGATAATCTTTTATTGTCTTTTTTATCATACGTAGCTCTGCTATGCATTCCAAAAAATACTTCAAAATATCATCATACTAAACAATAATAATATTTTGTTACAAATTAAAACTAACTCAAATTGTTTCTGCCAAATGCAATGCTTTTTTCAAAGCAGCAAGCTTATGATTTACTTCTTGTAATTCTTTTTCTTCTTCCGAATGAATCACAACTCCAGCTCCAGCTTGGTAATAAAGTGAATTATTTTTGCTTACAAATGAGCGAATTGCAATAGCCAAATTTACATCATCATTTAAACCTATAAAACCAATTCCTCCACCATAAAAACCACGTTGCTGATTTTCATATTTATTGATTAACTCCATGGCTTTATATTTTGGAGCTCCACTTAGAGTTCCAGCAGGAAAAGTTCCACCAATCATCTGAATCGAATCGTCTTTTAATTTCCCTTCCACAGATGAAACTAAATGAATCACATGACTAAAAAACTGAATTTCTTTGAAAACTTCCACATTCACATTGGACGCATGACGACTTAAATCATTTCTAGCCAAATCTACTAACATCACATGTTCTGCATTTTCCTTTTCATCTTCTGAAAGTTGTACGGCTAATTTTCTGTCTTCTTCATCATTTCCTGTTCTCTTGAAAGTCCCAGCAATAGGGTGCATGATTGCTTTTTTATCTTTAATTTTCAACTGCGCTTCCGGAGAAGAACCCATTAATTTAAAACTTCCATAATCAAAATAAAAAAGATATGGAGAAGGATTTATCGAACGAAGAGCACGATAAACATTGAAATCATCACCAGAAAAATCTTGTTTAAATTGACGAGAAACTACCATTTGAAACACATCTCCACGTTGACAATGTGCTTTAGCGTTAGTCACATAATTTTTAAATTCTTCGTTTGTGCAATTAGAAGATTCTTCACCGACAGTTTGAAAACTATAATTTGTCAAAGAAGAAGAAACCAGATATTTTTTAATTTCTTCAATTCTAGAATTTTCATTTTTAGGTTTATTTTCAAGAATGTATAATTCATTTTTGAAATGATTTATAGCAATGATAAATCTAAAAAAGCTGAATTGAAGCGTTGGAATTTCAGAGCTTGGTTTTGGATTTGTGAATTTTAATTTCTCAAAATATTGTACAGATTCGAAAGTCATATAACCATAGAATCCATTGAAATTTTCTGTTTTTTTTGTTTGCTCAATTTCAATATTTCTTTTAAAAACCTCAAAAACTTCTGAAAAATTATTTTCAATTATTTTCTCTTCTAAAATTTCATTGTAATAAGAAAAACTCACATTTTCCTCTTCAGCTTTGATTGTCAACATTGGTTCTACACATAAAAAAGAAAAGCTGTTTTCTTTCGTATGATAATCCGAACTTTCCAACAAAAGGCTATTTGCAAATTTGTCGCGAATCTTCAAATACAAACTCACTGGTGTGATTGTGTCTGAAAGATATTTTTCCGAAATGGTTTCAAATTTAAATTTTCTCATGATTTATTGCACAAAAAAAGGGCTTATCGTGAAGATAAGCCCCTTGTATATATTTTTAAAAATAGTATATAGCGTTACTCCTCACTTATTTTGATAAGAGAGCTGTGCCACCAGATATTATTTTGTAAATTCAACATTTGATTGTTTTTTCTTTTGTAAAAATTATATTTCGAAATATGGTTACAAATGTATGATAGATTTTTAAATATCAAAACGTAAAATAGAAAGAAAACCTTTTTTTAACATTTGAAAGATGAATTTTTTCTTGTTTGAAATCTTCTGTAAGCCTTTGTTTAATAGGAGGTTTTGTGAAAAAATATTACTTCTAAAATATTAAGTGTTAAAATTAAATTTTAAGAGATATTTTTAGGATTCAGGGTTAATTTCAAACATTTTTCCTGCTTCTACCTTATATGTTTTGTGTGGATATTTCACGATTAGACCAAAATCATGTGTTGCCATCACTACAGTTTTTCCACTCAAATATATCTGTTGTAAAAGTTCAATGACTTCCGCAGAAGTAATCGGATCTAAATTTCCTGTAGGTTCATCTGCAAGAATAATTTCAGGATCGTTTAACAAAGCACGTGCAATTGCAACTCTTTGTTGTTCTCCACCAGAAAGCTCATATGGCATTTTGTGAGACTTATTTTTCATTCCAACTTTTTCCAAAACTTGTTCTGCTTTTGCTTTCATCTCACTTTTCTTTTTCCAACCAGTGGCTTTTAAAACAAAAAGTAAATTTTTCATTACAGAACGATCATTTAACAATTTAAAATCTTGAAAAACGATTCCAATTCTTCTTCTTAAATTAGGAATATCTTTCTCTTTTAACTGATTTAAATTAAAACCTACGATTTCACCTTTTCCTTCTAACAATTCTAAATCACCATAAAGTAATTTCATTAAACTACTTTTTCCACTACCAGTTTTACCTATTAAATAAACGAATTCTTTTTTTTCAAGATTCAAATTCACGTTTGATAATACTAAATTATCATTTTGATATATGAAAGCATCTGTTAGAGATAAGATATAATTTTTCATTAGGATATGGATATTTCAATTACACTTAACAATATTATAAATGTTGAATGAATTGTGTTTTTTAGTTTAAATATGATGCTAATATACTTTAATTTTCTCTTTAAAACTCTAACTTTTGTTTCAATATCTTTATTTTAAAAACAGTGTATTTTAATACATAATTCAAAATATTAACATTTATTTCATATTAACACTTGCAATATTGTATTTTTATAGTAAATTTAACAACTTATAAACATAATATTAAAAACAAATATTTACATCTATGAGAAAAATTACTCTATTACTTACACTACTTGTAATGACAATGGGCTGGCAGGCGTCAGCACAGTGTCCGGACGGGTATACAAAAGTTCTTCTAAATGTATATAGCGATAATCCAGATGCTATAGAAGGAGGAGAATTATGGATTAGTGTTACTTCAGAAGAAGACGGACAAGGATCTATCTATTGGTCACAAGGTGACGAATTAGGTGATAACAATGGATTAGATAACATTGACTTACCAGTTGAAATTTGTATTCCAATTGGAGAAGACGTTTACATCAATGCTTATGATAAATTTGATGATGGTTGGACAGATTTCAGTTTGGAAAATGAATTTTTTTATGAAATTACAGATCCTTCTGGTACAATTATCATTGCTAATAATAGTGGATTAACACCTGGTCCTGCACCAATTCAAGCAGTTACTCCTAGTGATGGGAATACGGATGGTAGCTCAGCTCAATGGAATGAAGATGATGATTTAGAAGTTTCAGAAATGTTTAGTTATACACCTCCAACATGTCCTTCACCATCAGGAATTAATGCAACTGAAACTAATCCAACAGATGTTACTGTAGAATGGTCTGCTGGAGGTACTGAAGCGGAATGGGAAGTAATCATCCAAAACGCTGCAGATCCTGCTCCAACAGAAAGTACTTCAGGTACATTAGTGGATGATAACACAAACTATATGCAATCTGGTTTAGACCAAGGAACAGAATATGTTGTTTGGGTAAGAGCTAAATGTGCTGATGATGATTACAGTTATTGGACAAGTAACTTTACTTTCACAACTGGAATTTCTTGTCCAGATCCTTCAGGGATTACGACTGATGGTGTTGCAGGAGAAAGTGTTACAATTACTTGGACTGCAGGTGGAACAGAAACACAATGGGAAGTTATTGTTCAACCAGCTGGAACAGGGTTAAATGGAAGTTCTACAGGAACAGTTACAAATGATAATCCATATATACATACAGGATTAGATCCAGAAACAGATTACGAATATTATATCAGACCAATTTGTGCTGATGATGATATAGGAGCTTGGTCAGATGTGACTAACTTTACTACACCATGTTCATCAACAACTTTACCTTATGAATATAGCTTCCCTAATCAAGAAGCTGATTGTTGGACATTTGAATCTTTTGCAGGAAATCCATGGAATGTAAATACAGGAAATGCTTCAGATGGAGATGGAGGTCATTTACAATTTAATTATGCAAATACAACATCTGATTCATGGGCTTATAGTAAAGGGATATATTTAGAAGCAGGTGAAGGTTTTTTACTAACTTTTGATTATAAAAGTTATAGCTCTTGGTATACTGAAAAGTTAAAAGTAACAGTTGGAAATGCACCATCTAAAGATGCACAAAATACAGTTTTAGATGATTTAAGTATTCAAAATACAACTTATGAAGAAGCTGAGATGATTTTTACGGCAACAGAGTCAGGTGTTTATTATATTGGATTTAATTGTTATTCTGGTCCATGGACTTATTACTTATATGTAGACAATATTAAAGCTGTCGTACCACCTTCATGTCCTAAACCTAAAGACCTTAGTGCATCAAATGTTACAACAACAAGTGTTGATTTAACATGGACTACTGGAGGAGCTTCTTCTTGGGATATTCTTTATCAAGAGGCAGATTTTGGAAATACACCAGATGAAGTTAATGGAACTATAATTGAGGATGTAACTGAGAATGATCCATATGTTTTAGATGTTTTATCTCCAAATACAATATATAATATCTTTGTAAGAGATGATTGTGCTGATGATGATAAAAGTGAGTGGAGAGGTCCTGTAAATATTAGAACTTTATGTGCAGATTATGATATTCCTTTTACAGAAAATTTCGATACAGATTCTAATACTACTTTTTGTTGGGATAGATCAAATGGAAACTTTGGAGGAAATACAGGAGATTTCTTTGAAGGAAACCAATCTTATAGTGTTACTGAATGGGGTGCATGGCCAGAATATATATATAATTTCGATGATGTAATAATATCACCACTAATTAATCTAACAGGAGATGATCTTTTAAAGTTTAATTATAAAATTACTCAAAATAAAGATGAATGGCAAGAGACAATGCAACTTGAAGTTTTTGTTTCTGACACAAAAGAAGTAGTTGATTTTGAGTCTATAAAGGTGATTGGGTATGAAGATTTAGTTTCTGGAGAATATCAAGAAATTGAAATCGATTTATCAACTTATAATACTTCAAAATATTTTGCTTGGAGAATTACTGGTTCAGGTCCAAATAATAATACTTTTATTATTGATAATGCTAGATGGGAACCAAGACCTCCATGTCCAACACCAGGAGAACTTACAGTAGATAATATTACTTTGGATTCAGCTGAATTTACATGGAATCCTTATAATGATAATACTAATTACCATTTAGTTGTTCAAACAGAAGGAACAGGTGAGCCAACGGATACCAGTACAATTATTGAAACAACAACTTATGAAGATGTATTAGTAACACCTCTTAATAGTGATACATTATATGAAGCATGGGTAAGAAATGCTTGTGGTGATGTAGATGGAAATAGTGAGTGGTATGGACCTATAACTTTCAAAACCCTTTGTGGAGTTGCAACAATTCCTTGGGAAGAAGATTTCGAAGATATGATTGAATTTGGTCATAATATTATTCCTGATTGTATGATTTTAGAAGGTGAATCTGTTTATTCTTACAATGAAGTACAGCCATTCTATAATCAAACACCTAACTCTGGTAATAACTTTATTTCGGTAGAGTATGATTCAGATGCTTGGTTATTAACACCATTATTTAATTTAGATCAAGATAAAAACTATAAAGTATCTTTTTCTTATATTGTAGATGGAAATTATGATGAAGGAAGTAAAGGATTTGATTTTGAATTACTATTTGGTGATGAGCAAAATTCTAATTCAATGTTAATTACACAAATAAACGAACAAGGACAAGAAGAAGAAATAGTTATTGGATACAGAATAGGATACAAGCAATTTAATATTCAATTACCTTTAGAAAATGATGAACCACAAAATGTATATCAAACATATGAGGCTGTTTTCTCTCCTGTTCTTTCAGGAAATAAATCTGTAGGTATTCACATTTCTGCAGCATTTGATCCTTATTATATGACAATTGATGATATCAAAATTGAGGAAACAGAGGAAGAGGTTACTAACCCTCTTAATGTTTCTGAGGAACAAAGCTTATTAGAAGGGATTAAATTATATCCAAACCCAACAAAAGGTGTGATTAATATTAGTTCTCAAAATGTAATTTCTTCAGTAACTATTACTAATTTATTAGGACAAACAGTTGTTGAGAAAGAAGTAAACAATACAATGAATACTTTAGATATTTCTAATTTACCAACTGGAAGCTACTTTGTAAAAGTTCAAGTTAAAGACCAAGTTGGAACTTACAAGATTATCAAAAACTAATAAAATTTAATTTTATACTTAGAAAGGCTATCAGAAATGATAGCCTTTTTTGTTTTTAAGCTATTTTGAAGAACACTTAGAATAAATTATTAACTTTAGTATAGAAGTAATAATTTTGTAGAATAATAATTAAAAACATAATCATGAGAAAACAGTTACTATTACTTATTTTTTTAAGTATTTCATTTATTGGATTTTCACAGAAAAAATATTTACAGTGTGGTCAGGTATTAGATATAGAAAATGAGCAATATTTATTAGAAAAAACAATTGTAGTTGCAAATGATAGTATTGTAGATATTTTAGATGGATTTATTGATCCTGTGGATGAAAAAGATTTTGTTATTGATTTAAGAACTAAAACAATTCTTCCTGGGTTTATTGATATGCATGTTCATTTAGAAAATTCTCCTTCAAAAAATAGTTATTTGGAGAGGTTTACTTGGAACGATGCCGATATCGCTTTTAGAGCTTATCAAAATGGAAAAAAAACGTTGATGGCAGGTTTTACTACTGTTAGAGATTTAGGAGGAACAGGTGTAAATACTTCTTTAAGAAATGCTATTTATAATGGAACTGTTGAAGGTCCAAGAATTTTCTCTGCTGGAAAAGCAATTGGTTCTACAGGAGGACATGCAGATCCTACAAATGGTTTTAAAAAATCTTTACAAGGAGATCCAGGACCAAAAGAAGGAGTGGTTAACGGACCAACTGATGCAAGAAAAGCAGTTAGGCAAAGGTATAAAGAAGGAGCAGATTTGATTAAAGTTACTGCAACAGGAGGTGTATTAAGTTTGGCAAAAAGTGGAACAAATCCTCAGTTTACTTTAGAAGAATTAAAAACAATTGTGAAAACAGCCAAAGATTATAAAATGATGGTTGCTGCACATGCACATGGAGATGAAGGAATGCAAAGAGCTATTTTGGCTGGAGTTACTACAATCGAACATGCTACTTTTATGAGTGATACTACAATGATTTTAATGAAAGCTAAAGGTACTTATTTAGTTCCAACGCTTACAGCAGCAGTAGCAGTTACGGAGTATGGAAAGCAAGATGGATTTTATCCAGAAGTAGTTGTTCCTAAAGCTTTAAAAGTTGGACCTCAGATTCAAAGAACTTTTGAACTTGCGCATAGAAGAAATTTAAATATTGCTTTCGGAACAGATGCAGGAGTTTTCCCTCACGGTGAAAATGCAAAGGAATTTGCTTTAATGGTCGAAGGAGGAATGACAATTATGGAAGCGATAAAATGTGCAACGATTATTAATGCAAATCTTTTAGGGGAGAAAAGAATAGGACGAATTGAAAAAGGAGCTTATGCAGATATTATTGCAGTAGATGAAAATCCGATGTTGAATAATAAAACTTTGGAAAATATCATCTTTGTAATGAAAAATGGAAAAGTCTATAAGTCTGAATTATAAAAATATAACTTAATTTAAATATGTAAAATGAGATCTTTTTGATCTCATTTTTTGTTTAAAATAAAATTGAAATAGAAAGAGGTAAAATAATTTTTTGAATAAAAAACCTTTGTTTTATTAGATTCTTTAGGAAAATTTAAATAAAAATTTTGAAAAAAGATAGTAAATTTGTGAAATGGAGAAAGATTTAAGTAACTACCGAAAATCCTACGAGAAAAGTGAATTGAAGGAAGATAACCTTCCTGAATTTCCTATGGAACTATTTAAAAGATGGTTTCATGAAGCTGAAGAATCTGAGACAGAGGAAGAGGCAAACGCTATGACTATTTCTACAATTGGAGTAGATGGATATCCAAAAGCGAGAGTTGTTTTATTGAAAAAGTTTACTTGGGAAGGATTTATTTTTTATACCAATTATAATAGTGAAAAAGGAAAATCGATTGCAAATAATCCAAATGTTTGTTTGTCTTTTTTCTGGCATGGAATGGAACGCCAAATTATTATAAAAGGAAAAGCTGAAAAAATAGCTGAAAATTTATCTGACGGTTATTTTGATTCGAGACCCGATGGGAGTAAACTTGGAGCTTGGGCTTCAGATCAGAGTTCTCATGTTCCTTCAAGAGAATATTTGGATCATAGACTAGAAGAATTTGAAGTGAAATTTCAAGGGAAAGAAATTCCACGACCTGCACATTGGGGAGGATATATTATAAAGCCAGTTTCTGTAGAATTTTGGCAAGGTAGATCAAACAGGATGCATGATAGAATCTTGTATACAGAAGAAGAAAATTATGAGTGGAAAATCGAAAGATTAGCACCTTAACTTTTAACCAAAAAAAAATGAAAACACTATATATTGTAAGACACGCAAAATCATCTTGGGAATACGAAGGAATCAAAGATATTGATAGACCTTTGAAAAAACGAGGAATTAATGATGCGTATTTGATGTCTAAAATATTAAATGAAAAAGTTCCAAGACCAGATGTATTTCTTTCGAGTAGTGCAAATAGAGCACTACATACGGGAATAGTTTTTTGTAGTACGTTTGGTTATCCTTTGGCAAATTTAAAAATTAACAAATCGCTGTATAGTTTTAGTGATGGATATTTGATTAAGACAATAAGAGCCTTGGATGATGCGTTTGATTCAGCAATAGTGTTTAGTCATAATCATGGAATAAATGATTTTGTAAATGATTTTGGAAATAAAAATATCGAGAATGTTCCTACTTGTGGAATTGTTGGTATTCGATTCAAAATTGATCATTGGAAAAACATTAAAAAAGGAAATACTTTTTTAACGGAATTTCCAAAACATTATAAGAATAAATAAAAAATTAGAATACTTTGGAAATAGAAAAATATGCAGCAATAGATATAGGTTCTAATGCAATCCGATTGTTAATTTCGAATGTGATTGAAGATGAGGGATACCCGACGACGTTCAAGAAATCGTCACTAGTTCGTGTGCCTATCCGTTTAGGAGCTGACACTTTTACAGAAGGAATTATTTCGGAAGAAAATAAAAAAAGAATGATAGATGCGATGAATGCTTTCAGTTTGTTAATGAATGTTCATGGTGTTGTAAAATATAAAGCTTGTGCTACTTCAGCAATGCGTGAAGCTTCTAATGGAGAGGAAGTTGCGCAGGAGATTCTTGATAAAACCAATGTGAAAATTGATTTAATTGATGGAAAAGAAGAAGCAGCTATTATTTTCTCTACAGATTTGACGGATTATATCGATAACGATAAATCTTATTTATATGTTGATGTAGGAGGGGGAAGTACTGAGTTTACTATTTTTTCTGAAGGGAAAATTGTGAATTCAAAATCTTTTAAAATTGGTACGGTAAGACTTTTAAGTCCGGATCAGAAATTGAAACCAATTTGGAAAGAAATGGAAAAATGGATTAAGAAAAACACGAAAGACTTAGAAAAAATGAGTGTAATTGGTTCTGGAGGAAATATTAATAAAATTCATAAAATGTCTGGAAGAACACCTGGGAAACCGCTTTCTTATATTTATATGAATGCGCAATATCATTTCTTGAAAGAATTATCTTATTCAGAAAGAATTTCGGAACTAGGTTTAAATCCAGATCGAGCAGATGTTATTATTCCTGCAATCAAAATTTATCTTTCTGCAATGAAGTGGGGTAATGCAAGGAAAATATTTGTTCCAAAAATTGGATTATCCGACGGAATTATAAAAGGATTACATTCTAAAACGTTATAAAAGAAAAAGACTATTCAAAACTGAATAGTCTTTTTTTTCGGGTAAAAGCAATTAGATTTCTTGTTCATCAACCCAAACAATCATTTCATCTTTAATTTCACTTTTTTTCTCGCCGTAAAGTTTCCATTTTTCTTTAGTCAGAATTTTCTCTAATTCTTCCTCATATTTTGTGTTTTCAACTCGTAGCTTTCTAGGGATTTTAAACTTTGATGAATTTTGAAATATTTCTTTTCGATTTTTATCTGTTTTAAGATTTAATTCATGAACTTTTGATTTTTCTTCTTCGTTTAAATTCAACTTAGAAACCATGATTTCTGTTCTTTTTGCAGAAATATCTTCAGCTAGAATTTTTTTTAATTTATCCAACTTCGATTGACTAAAACAAAGTGTTGAAATAAGTGTGAATAAAACCGTTAATATTGATTTTTTGAAATACATAATTTTCTTTTTTACCCTTCAAAAGTAGAATGGAAATTAATTCTTTGAAAATCTTTTAGATGAATAAGAAAATTGAATAGATGAACCTCTGAAAATTATAGATGTTCATTTGTTTTTCTTCCTTTAATTCCTGTGACACAACCAAAAAAGAAACTAATATATTCTAATTCGAAATTTTTCTTTTTAAATATATCATATATTTTTTTTGAATTTTTGAAATTTGAAACATAAATTCCAAGCATTTTATAAGATTCGTTGTTTTTCAAACAAAATCTGCCTATCAGAGGAATAATTTTTTGAATGTAGAATAGGAAGAGTTTTTTTAGAATATAATTTTTTGGAACGGAAATTTCAGTAAAAACAAATTCTCCATTTGATTTTAAAAGTCTTTCTGTTTCTATTGCAAGTTTTTCTATTTGATTTTTAGTCAAAGTTTTTAAACCATAACAAGAAACGATAGTGGTTAAAGATTGAGATTCTAATTTGTTTTCAAAGAAATCTTCCTGAAGAATGTTTATGTTTAATTCTTTATTTTTTCTTGTTTCTTTTTCAAATTTTGAATCATTTTCTTAGAAAAATCCAATAGAATTATTTCTTTATTTTTAGATTTAGTTTCGGATAAATATTTTAAAGATTCTCCCATTCCTGAAAAAAGATCTAAAACTATTTTTTCGCCATTCAAATCAATTTTATTAAAAGTTTTTCTACGCCAAATCTCTGAAAAACCAAAAGAAGTAATCAAATTCATAAAATGATAGGAAGAAGACATTTCATCAAATAAATCTTGAATGTATTTAGAATTGTAAATGTTATTCATAGTTTATTTGTTTTTAGAGTTTTTTAAATCTTGTTCTAGACTTTTTAAAACATAATTTTGAATTTGTTTGAAACCTAATTCTTCCAGTGGCTTCCAATAAAATCTAGGATAAAGCTCTGTGGTATAACTTATTTTTTCTGTGATTTTAGTGTTTTCTTTATTTATTTTTTCAATTAAATAAGAATTACTTTTCATGCCCAGCCATTTTCGTCCTGTTATTTCAAGATTCAGAACATTAAAATGAATCATTTTATTTTTTTCAATTTCCGTAATTTCTTGTACAAATTTTCCGCTATTTGAATAACATATTCTAATCGCTCCAATTTCATCTTTTTCCAATTCACAAGTCTCAGGAATAGGAAGGTTGAGGTACATTAAAAAAGATTTTTCAGAGTTAATAGAATCTAAATGTATCAAACTATTATAAATTTCATCTGGCGAAAAAGGAAGAATTAGTTCAGATTTCACTTCTGATATTTCAAACTTTTTTTCTGTCAATTTTTCTTCTACAAAACTAAAAGAAAGAAAAAATAAAAATGGAAGAATACTCGATTTTAGTTCATTTTTGTTTTTTTTCTCTGGATACACTTTACAGTAAATCCTTTTTGCACAAATTCCTAAAATTGTAGCGATAATAACAATTGGCATTGCCATTAATACACAAATCATTCCTTCTAAACCACCACAAATAAGAAGAATAAAAAATATAATAAATGAAGTAATTAAACCATAAAAACTAACCGATTTTACTATTGATTTTCCAAGTAAATAACCTAAAATAAAAGGAAGAAATACAAAAAATGAAACTCCATATCCAATTATACCTTTATGAAGTAAAATAAAACCTGTAAATAGAAAAGTTAAACCGATTAGAATTGAAATACTAAATTCTTTTTTCATAACTAATTAATTAAATTTTCTAAAGCATTTTTTAATTCTGGAAAATGAAATTCAAAACCTTCTTTTTCCAGTTTTTTCGGATGAATATATCTTCCATATAAAGCAAGTTCAGCATCTGTTTTCAGAAAGTATTTTGCTCCAAATTTTGTCATCCAAGTAGGGGAGAAGATACTGATTGGAGTTTTTAAAACTTCACGAAGTGTTTTCATAAAAACTTTATTAGAAACAGGTTTTGGCGCAGAAACATTATAGATACCAGAATATTTGTCATTTTGAATTGCTTCCAAAACTATTCTATGAAAATCCGTCTCATGAATCCAACTCATTCCTTGATTTCCACTTCCTGTTTTTCCTCCAAACCCCAATTTTGTGATTTGCTTCAATTTTTTCAAAGCACCACCGTTTTTTCCAACAACAAAACTTGTACGCATTACAAATCCTCTACAATTTTTTGGTAGATTTTCATGAAAAGTTTCTTCCCATTTTTTTCCAACAAAAGGTGCTATTCCATAACCAAGTGTGGCATTTTCATCACAGATTCTATTTCTAGAATCTCCATAAATATGTGCCGTAGACATTTGAATCCAAATTTTTGGAGGATTAGAAATTGTTCGCAAAGCTTCTCCAATAATTTTGGTACTATCAACTCTTGATCTTAAAATCTCATCACAATTTTCGGGAGTTTTGATACAGTTCACACTTTTTCCAGCAAGATTGATAATTGCTTTCGCATTCTCTAATTCTTTTGCCCATTCTCCAAGAGAAAAACCATCCCAAATAGCAATTTTTTTACCTTTAAATATTTTGGGATGGCTCCGAGCAATGATGACTACATCATATTCTTTTTCAGTTAAATAATTAGCAAGACTTTTCCCTAAAAAACCTGTTCCACCAGTAATAATGACTTTTTCTTTTTTCATACTTATTATAGTTATTAAACTTTCAGAAAATATTGAAAGTTTGTGTTTTTAAAAAAACTCAATACTTAAATTGAGTTTTAAAATATTTTTTATTTGATCAGTTTTACCATGTTTTTATAAAACCAATGTTCGTCAGATTTTACAAATTTCTTTACAATTCCATCCAACTTTGAAGTAAAAGACTCCAGATTTTCAATAGTTTCTACAAATTCTTTTGCTTTATCAGAATCGTCTTCCACATTTTTCACTTCCTTTAAAATCTTGATAATTGGTTCCACTTCACGTTTACTTCTTTCTTCCGTAATTCTTCGAGCAACTTCCCAAATATCTTTGTCCGCTTTGAAAAAATCCTTTCGCTCCCCAATCTTGATTTCCTTACTCACAATTCCCCAATCCATCAAACCACGTAGATTCATATTTGCATTTCCTCTTGAAATTTTCAAATATTCCATTACATCTTCCGTAGAAAGCGGTTCTTCACTCACCAAAAGTAAAGCATGAATTTGCGCCATGGTTTTATTAATTCCCCAATTGGAACCTAAAACACCCCAGCTATGCACGAATTTTTGTTTTGCTTCATCTAATTTCATGTTTCAAAGATATAAAACTTTCAATAAAAATTGAAAGTTTTGAAAATTATTATAAAATAAAACATTTTTTAAAAAGATAAACAGATAATAATTTCCCCTCTTGAGAGGGGCTAGGGGTGTGTTTTAGATTAAACAAAATTTTTTTATAAGATTTTAAACGTGATTATGTTTATTGTAAAAACATTTTCCATATTAGGGCGAAACCTTTTTTCTTCGTTTCAAAAAACTCAGAAAAAGGCCGGGCTTTTCTTTCTAAGTTTTCTTCTGCCAAAAAAGTTTTTCTTGGCAATCCGTGGGCTTCTAAGGTCGCCTCCTTTTGCCAAGAAAAAACTAATTTTTGCCAAAAGAAAAGCTTTCCACTACAATCCCTTTCGCAAGAAAAACGATGTTAATAAATATAAACTAAACTATTACTTTTTATAAATTATCAGATTCCACTCTTGAGAGGGGCTAGAGGTGTGTTTTAAAATAAATAATACTAAAGATTTTTACATTTTACAATTCTAAACCCTAACCAAACTTCGGGTTTTGTATACTTAACTTGATTTTTAAAAGTTCCTTTATTGTGATAATAATTATCTCCCATCGCAATTCCTTTTGTTGAAGTCATTTCGCTGATATTATCAAATAAATGATAAAATCCTTTTTCATTAGCAACTAAATCATAAACAATGGATGGTTCTAAAATTTGAACTCCAAATTCATCATAAGGTTTTTTATTTTTAAAAAATATTTCCTTTTCAGAAATGTATAGAATTTTGTCTTTTGTGTTGAAATTCGTTATCTCATATTTGTTTTTTTCATCTAAATCATTTTCAGATTTTTCCCAAATAAACTTTTTGGAAGAATCTAGATAAATTTCAGGATGCACCACGAAAATATTTTCACTCTTCTTAAAATCCACAATTTTGAATTTATCTCCTTTACTTATTTCTTCCCATTCTTGAACAGAAATCAATCTAAAATAAACATTCTCATCAGGATGTTCTTCTGTATATTTTTTGGTGATCCAACTACAAAATTTATTTGCTTGTTCAAATGAAACCCCAATAACAGGATGAGGAATTTGAGTAAAAGAAGGATGGTAAAAGTATTGATCATTTCCTAAAGGAAAAGAATATGAAAACATTTCGTTCATTTGCTTTTTTACTTCACTATCATAATCTTCATTTTTATGGGCTTTTAAAAATTCATTAAATTCTACTTTATTTACTTCAAATTTTGAAACAGAAATAGAATCATTGATAGAAATAAAATTTTCCGGATTTTTCCAGTTTATATTTTTTTGAGCAAAGAAAGAAACTGGAAATAAGAGAAAGAATAAAAGGGATTTTTTCATAACTGAAGTTTTTAACAAAAGAAGTCGAAAAATAGGAATAATTTTTCCTAACTCAATACTTAAAAACTCTTTAACTTGAAAATATCATCAATATGTACTAAAATTGTAAAATAATTGTTAATAACTTATCAAGAAGAATAGTAATAAATGTAGTAAAAAACCTAGCATTTTATTATATTTGTCTGTTTTAGAATTTACATAAAAAGAGATATACAAAAATATGAGCGAAGAAGCTAAAAAACATAATTATTCCGCTGACAGTATTCAAGCGTTAGAAGGAATGGAGCATGTTCGTATGCGTCCATCGATGTATATTGGAGATGTAGGTGTTCGAGGATTGCATCATTTGGTATATGAGGTTGTAGATAACTCTATTGATGAAGCAATGGCAGGACACTGTACTGCGATAGATGTTTGGATAAATGAAGATAATTCGATTACTGTACGAGATAACGGTCGTGGTATTCCTGTAGGAATGCATAAAAAAGAAGGAGTTTCTGCGCTAGAAGTAGTAATGACTAAGATTGGTGCCGGAGGTAAGTTCGATAAAGATTCTTATAAAGTATCAGGAGGTCTTCACGGAGTAGGTGTATCTTGTGTAAATGCACTATCAAATCATTTAAAAGCTACAGTTTACCGTGACGGAAAAATCTGGGAGCAAGAATATGAAAGAGGAAAAGCTTCTTATCCTGTAAAACAAATTGGAGAATCTGATACTACAGGTACAGAAGTTACTTTTCATCCAGATGATTCTATTTTTACACAAACTACAGTATATAATTACGATACACTAGCTGCACGTCTTAGAGAACTTTCTTATTTGAATAAAGGAATTAAGATTTCTATTACAGATAAAAGAGAGAAGGACGATGAAGGAAACTTCGTACATGAAGCTTTTGAAAGTAAAGAAGGATTAAAAGAATTTGTAAAATATTTAGATGCAACAAGAGAGCAATTAACTACTAGTGTAATTTCTATGGAGGGAGAGAAAAATGGAATCCCTGTAGAAGTTGCAATGGTTTATAATACTTCTTATGCTGAAAACTTACATTCTTATGTAAATAATATCAATACGCACGAAGGAGGAACACACCTTTCAGGTTTCCGTCGTGGATTGACAAATACTTTAAAGAAATATGCAGAAAATTCTGGAATGTTGGATAAATTAAAATTCGATATTTCTGGAGATGACTTTAGAGAAGGTCTTACTGCGATTGTTTCTGTAAAAGTAGCAGAACCTCAGTTCGAAGGGCAAACAAAAACAAAGTTAGGAAATAGAGAAGTTTCTTCAGCAGTAAGTCAAGCAGTATCAGAGATGCTGAATGATTATTTAGAAGAAAATCCGAATGACGCAAAAATAATTGTTCAAAAAGTAATTCTTGCTGCACAAGCTCGTCACGCTGCTACAAAAGCTCGTGAGATGGTGCAGAGAAAAACAGTTATGTCAATTGGAGGTCTTCCTGGAAAATTAAGCGATTGTTCGGAAACAGATCCTTCAAAATGTGAAGTATTCTTAGTAGAGGGAGATTCTGCCGGAGGAACTGCAAAACAAGGAAGAGACAGATTGTTTCAAGCTATTTTACCTTTAAGAGGGAAAATCTTAAACGTAGAAAAAGCAATGCAACATAAAGTTTTTGAAAACGAAGAGATCAAAAATATTTTTACTGCTTTAGGAGTAACAATTGGTACTGAAGAAGATAGTAAAGCTTTAAACTTAACAAAACTTCGTTACCATAAAGTAGTAATTATGTGTGATGCCGATGTAGATGGTAGTCATATTTCAACACTAATTCTAACATTTTTCTTTAGATATATGAAAGAATTAATTGAAAATGGACATATTTATATCGCAACACCACCTTTATATTTAGTGAAAAAAGGAACTAAGAAAGAATATGCTTGGAATGATGACCAACGTGATAGAATTGCGATGGGAATGGGTTCAGGAGCATCTATTCAACGTTATAAAGGTCTTGGAGAGATGAATGCAGAACAACTTTGGGATACTACAATGAATCCTGAGTTTAGAACTTTAAGAAAAGTAACCATTGATAGCTTAACAGAAGCGGATAGAGTTTTCTCTATGCTTATGGGAGATGAAGTTCCGCCAAGAAGAGAATTTATTGAGAAGCATGCTGTATATGCAAATATCGATGCTTAATAGAAAATATAGAAAAATTAACACAATTAAATAGAAATAATGAAAGTAACAGTAGTAGGAGCAGGTGCTGTAGGTGCAAGTTGTGCTGAGTACATCGCAATTAAAAATTTTGCATCTGAAGTAGTAATCGTTGATATTAAAGAAGGATTTGCTGAAGGAAAAGCAATGGATTTAATGCAAACAGCTTCTTTAAACGGTTTTGATACTAAAATTGTTGGAACAACAGGAGATTATACAAAAACAGCAGGAACTGATGTAGCTGTAATTACAAGTGGAATTCCTCGTAAGCCAGGAATGACTCGTGAAGAGTTAATCGGAATCAATGCTGGAATCGTGAAATCTGTTAGTGAGAGCTTAATTGAGCATTCTCCAAATGTAATCATCATCGTTGTAAGTAACCCAATGGATACGATGACTTACTTAACTCACAAAGTAACAGGTTTACCAAAGAACAGAATTATCGGAATGGGTGGAGCTTTAGATAGCGCTCGTTTCAAATATAGATTAAGTGAGGCTTTAGAATGTCCTACTTCTGATGTTGATGGAATGGTAATCGGTGGACACAGTGATACTGGAATGATTCCTTTAACAAGATTAGCTACAAGAAACAGTGTTCGTGTATCTGAATTCTTATCTGAAGAAAGATTAGATAAAGTTGCTCAAGACACAATGGTTGGAGGAGCTACTTTAACTAAATTATTAGGAACTTCAGCTTGGTATGCTCCAGGTGCAGCAGTTTCTTCTATGGTTCACGCTATCGCTTGTGACCAAAAGAAAATTTTCCCATGTTCTACTTACTTAGAAGGGGAGTACGGATTAAATGACATTTGTATTGGAGTACCAGTAATCATCGGTAAAAACGGAATCGAGAAGATCGTTGATATCAACTTAAGTGATGCTGAGAAAGAAAAATTAGCTAACTCTGCAGCAGCAGTTACTAAAACAAATGGATTATTAGAATTATAAGATTCGAAAATATATTCAATAGAAAAACTCCCAAAGTTGATTCGTTGGGAGTTTTTGTTTTTTATCTGTTGTAAAGTGGATGATTAGGAGAAAGTTCTAATAAATCCCATTGATTTCCATAAAGGTCTTTAAAAACAGCAACTGTTCCATAATCTGCTTCGATTGGATCTCTTGTAAATTCAATTCCTTTTGATTTCATAGCTTCATAATCACGCCAAAAATCATCTGTTTTTAAGAATAAGAAAACTCTTCCTCCAGTCTGATTTCCTATTGCATTTTCTTGTTCTTCATTAGAAGCTTTTGCTAATAAAATAGTAGCTCCAGATGAATTCGGAGGAGAGATAACTACCCATCTTTTGTCTTGTTCTGGTTGGTATGTATCTTCAATTAATTCAAAATTTAATTTTTTTGTGTAAAAATCAATTGCTTCGTCATAATCTTTTACAACTAAAGCTAAATGAATTATAGACTGTTTCATATTTATAAGGTTTTAAACCAAAATTAAAAATTTTATAGAGCTGTTTAAAATTTATATCCAAAAGTTGTATAGAATTTTAAAAGCTTTATTTGTTGTTTATTCAGTCATCTATTGGTTTGCTACATCTAGGTACTTGCATATAATAAACGCTATTTTGAATCTCAATCACATATTTTTTATCTTTTATACAAAAAGCTTTATAATATTTTTCATTATCTAGATTGTAAATTTTCATTATTAAAAAAGTACTATTGTACATCCAACCTTCTGAAAAATCTATATTATAATTATATTTCTTAACATAACCATCTTTTAAAACTTTATAATATTCAAAAGTTAGAGTTACAGAGGGATCCTTAAAAAAATTTTCAGGTAGTATAAGAGGTTTACCAATACTGTAAGAATAATTAAAACTATTTCCATTATTATTAAAGTCCATCCCAAGATTTGTAATTAATTCATCATCAATCAACAGTATAAAATTAACACCTTTATTATCTTGAGAGAAAATATAGTTTATATTTAAAACAATAAGGATAAAAAATAATTTAATGTTTAAGTTGTCCATTTCTATAGTTTGATAAAATATTATTTATAGTTTTAGATTTAATCACCAATTCTAAAGATTCTTTTCTATTATTAAAGACAGTTACTTGAGTATTTCTGCCTTTAACAGATTTATGCCAAGTCAATACTTTATTTTGAGTTGTACTCTTAGTTTTTAATAGCTATTACAGTACTCAACAGAGTCGAGTATTAGTGGTTATTTATTCGAGAGCGAGCAAAAGGATAAATATTTTTAACAAACAGGTTTGTTATTTAAGAAATTTTATTTACCGTCTGTAATGTTTTCACTTTAGAGGAAAGTAAATAATAAAATCATTGCTTTATGAAAGCTTCAAAGTTACCTCTATATAAATTTGAATCTTTTCTAAATTGAATAAAACCTAAGCTGGGAGCGTTGGGATATTTAGAATAATCTATTCTAAAACGATAAGTATAAGTACTTTTTCTCCCATCTATTGTTATTGGTTCCCTATTAATGTAATATTCAAATGGAATAGAATCATTATTACTTTTGATTAAATATCCTATTTTATTTTTTTTTAAAACCAAAGAATAAAATTTCCCATTCAGATTTCCTTTATAAATTGTTTCTTTTCTAATTACAGAACAACTAGAAAAAAAAATACTAAAAAATATAACTAAAATAAATATTCTCATTTTCACTATTTTAAGCCTTTGTAAATTCATATTAAATAATTTTATCTCTGATTAATTCCATTAGAACTTTGATATGGGTAACGCTGAATTTCAACTATACTTTCAATATAATTTATTGTGATGTCATTAATTTTTTTAAAACGCTTTTAGCAGAAGTATAATGTTACCTAAATCTAGTAGGGAATGAGATTAATAATCGATAATTTTAATCCCATAGATACGTTTAGTATCTATATATTTATATTCCAAAACATTCTTCAAGCTATCTTTGTTTTTAATATAATTTTTTCTACCATTGAAAGATATTGATTTTAAAATTCCATTATGTTTAAGTAACGAGTCTGTTCTTTTAAAAACTTTAATATCAGAATTTAAGTCAATAGATTTTTCCTTATAATAAATACCTAAATTGTAATAAGAAGAATCATTTGAATTAAAAACTACATTGAATCCTTGATTCTTAGCATAGATGTAATTTTTTTTTGGAAGAAAAGGTGAGTAATATTTCCCAGGAATTAGATAAAAATGATGTCCCGTTTTTTTCCAAATAGTAAATACCTTTGATTTATCATCATTATAAATGAAATATCTTTTGTAGAATAATTGATAATAACTAAAAAGGATTAATATTATTAATAACAATTTATATTTCTTCTTCATCTGTTTTAGCAATTTGTTTGAAATATACGATAATATTTTAATTTTTATTATTAAAAAGTCCTGAAAGAACGTCATAAGGCAACACAGTTTGAAGACCTGTGAAAAAGATATAAACTATATGGAAAAACCAATACTTTAAATAAATAAAGTACTGGTTTTCTTAATTTTTAAATAGTTGTTTCGCTATTCGAAAGAATTGAGCATTAGCGATTATTTATTCGGGCTTCAGTTGGGGAGAATTCGAATTTCTGTAACTTCGAATCTGACAGTTTATAATACATTGCTTTATTTCTCAAATGCACATTAGCATACCCTATTTCCCAAATATAATCTTTGGGCAAATTTTGTTTTAAATTTTTCTTAGAAATTATATTTTTACTTAAATCATTTGGATCAAATACAACTACAGGTGATTCGTTTGTGAAAAAATATCCGCTATACTTTATTTCAGATACTAGTTCTGAAGTATCTTTTGAAATTTCAGAAGGTATGAGGGTATATGGAACTAAATCTGGAAATAATTTGACTACTATAATAGTATCTGTATTAACTTTTTCGAAAAATACATGATAAATAGGTTTTTTAAATTTTACAAAAGGGTTTTTATCACTATGATTTTTATTAGTAGGATTTTTATCAATATAATTAACTAAAACCTTCTTAAAATCATTATTTACTATTACTTGATTTGTATCTTTTTTACAAGCTATAAAAATCAAACATACAATTATAATTTTCTTCATAATTAAAATTTATAACTTTTTCTGCGCTTAGTAGTACCTTCTATTGTACTAATTTTTCCAATTCTGTTTTTCATAGCTCTTTTTCTATGTATAGAATTATCCTTACGAAAATATATAAGTAAGGTTTATTTGAACCATATTTTCCTAAATAATATTCTACTCTTGAACTTTCAGCCTCAAGACTTCTAATTCTTTCTTTTCATTAAATTGTAATGGATGAAAATGAACCATTCCTAACCAATCTCTCTCATCTTTTTTAGCTATTCGTTTGAAATATACGATAATATTTTTTTTATTAACAATAAAAAGTCCTGAAAGGACGACATAAGACAACATAGGATGAAGTCCTGTGGAAAAGATATAAAAAACCCAGCATTTTAAAAGGATAAAATACTGGTTTTCTTAATTTTTGAGCAACTTTTACAATTCTAGAGAAAGTCGAGTACTAGTGATTGAATCTAAAAGAATAATTCTAAGTTTTTATTTGATAATCTCATAAACAATCTCTTTATTTTCATTTAAACTAAAAGCACATGGGAGAGATTGAACACCAGTTTTTTTCATTAATCTACTCACAATACTTTTTGAATTGGTAAGATCTTCTGTAGTTACTTTAATAATTTTATAAGATAAATTTTGTTCTAAATTCAATTCTAAATCATGTGTGTAAAGGACTTTTTCTCCTTTTTGTTCCTGTAGAAATTTAATTAGTTGTTTTTTTTCAATTAAAAATTTACTTAATCCTAAAGCCATTGCAATTAAAAATCCAATAGCTACATTTATTGCTAATGATAACATAGTTGAAAATAAGGTTTTGTTTTTTTAACAAAGCTATCAATAAGATTCGCTTAAAAAAAATATTTAACCCTTGTAAAAAATACTTTCTTCATATTTTTCTACAGAATCTACCCAATGTTGAGGTATGTTTTTTTCATCCGAAGATAACATCGTAATTCCACCAACAATAGCACAAATCGTATCTCGATCTCCTAAAACAGTAATCGCCTTCCAAATAGATTCTTCAAAATTATCTAGATTATGAGCAGCACACCAAATAGAAAATGGAACTGTGTCTTTTGCTATAATTTGCACACCATTTCCTAAAATAGATTTTACAGTTTCGATGTGATAATTATAAGGAATTTTGATTCCCTTTTTAATTTTTGAAGTGGTATCCGTATCTGGTAATTCGGTAACAATTTTTTCTATAAATTCCGTAGGAGTATATTTTTCCAATTTTAATTTCACTCTTACTGCCAACGCAGAGGCAATTGAAACAGCGATCGCTCCCGTAATTCCTTCAATATTTGTATGCGTAATTTCAGCTGATTTAATCGCTTGTTCTTTTACTTTTTTTAAATCATCAAAGAAAAAAGCACCGATAGGACAAACACGCATCGAAGCTCCATTTCCCATAGAACCCATACCTTCAAAAACATTTTGAGAAACCTCTTTCCAATTTCCTCCTTCGCCAATTTCTCTCAATATTTTTCTAGCAGTAGCACCATAACCACGATTTAAATCCTTCTCATGATTTCTAACAAATGATTGAATTAATTCATCTTGAATAATTTCTTGATTTTTCTCTAACTGCTCATAAACAGCAATTGCCATGATGGTATCATCTGTAAAATCCCAAGTAGTTTTTGGTATTTTTCTCTTTCTTAAATGTTCTAAAATCATTTCTGTTTCTCCAAAGAAGCTCTCTCCAAAAGCATCTCCAATAGAAGTTCCTAATAAAGATTTTCTAGCAAGTTCTAGTCTTTTTTCAGTTGTCATTTTTTTTGATTTATTTTTTTGCGTAATATATACAAAAAAAGCATATCAACACCGAAGTTTTAATATGCTTTTTTTAATCACTTATCAAATATATAAATTCTATGATTTTAGAATAAATAACTATCAATTATCGATTTATTTTTTAAAAAATATTTATAAGGTTTAGTTGTTTTATCTTCTTGTATTAAATCTAAATTAATAAGTTCATTCAAATCTTTACTTGCAGTCTGTCTTACAATATCATTTCTTTCAGAATAAGAATTCATTGTAATTTTTTCTCCATTTTTTAAGTATAAATATCCAATTAAATCTGCTTGTCTTTTATTTAACCCTTTATTTAATAATTCATATGAAACTAAATTTGCTTTTTTTCTTTCTTCTATTTTTTTATCTCTATAGCGTACTAATTTTTCAAAAGCTATTCGGATATTTTTTATCGAATAAGTAATGAAATAATTTAAGTCATTATTGTCATATTCTGTTTTTAAAAAAGCTTTATCATATTGATTTCTAGATTCTAATATTACTCTTGATATTGAGATGTTCTTGACTAAGTTATAATCTTTTTTTAGTAAAAACCAATAAAATAGAGCTCTCGCAGTTCTTCCATTACCATCTTTAAATGGATGAATAAATCCGATCATAAAATGAATAATTGAAGCTTTAATTATTGGATGTATGAATTTTTTGTCATCATTAATAAACTCACATAATTCGTCCATTAAAGGTTTAACTTCTTCCCAGTCAGGTGGAATATGTGCAATTTCACCATCAATATGATCTGTAACAAAAACTTCACCTTCTCTAAAATCTCCTGAATATTTTTCAGCGTCAGTATTGGCTGTCATGATTTTATGTAATTCAATAATTAGTTTGAAATCTATTTTCGAATTAATATATTCTGAAATAAATTTTATTGCTTTTAAATTATTAAAAATCATTTGTTCAGATTCATTTCTAGGATTTCTTCCTGACTTCAACATGTCCTTAGCTACTCTAGTTGTTGTAGCAGCTCCTTCAACTTGTGAAGAAGCTACAGCTTCTTCAAGTAATGAATTTTTGAAAAACTCTAATTTATCTGAAGGGAGGATAGGATTTTTTTGAAGTCCCCCCATTAATTTTAAGTCAAAATCATGTAAGTTTCTTGATATATGTTCAGAAATGAAATAATAAAATTTATATTTACCAAATTGTAAATTTTCATATTTACTAATTCTATATGATTTAATCAAGGTCCAATTTTCTATTGGTGTAGATAAAGGAGCATCTTTTCTGTATTTTAAATCATCCCAATAAAAATACTTTTCATCAGATTTATTTATAAACTCAGTATATTCTCCTTGAAAAATTTTTTCAAGGTAATTAATATTTAATTTAAACTCAGGTGGTCCTTCTAACTTCATAGTAACATTGTTAAAATGTAGTTCAAAATTAACAATGTTTTTTAGTTATTACAAATATTTTTAAGTTAAAAATTACTCAAAAATTAGTTTAATATTAATTGAATTTTTTTAAGTTGTTATCAGATATTGATAAAATATAGAAAACTGCGAATTATCAAATAAAACTTCTTTCGAACCATCCATCAGAAAACTAATGGTGTGTTTATTTAAAACAATTTGTTGTTTGGAAATTGCTTGCGAATTTTGATAATCAAAAACCTGAACAGGTAGGGTAGAGTCTAGATGAAATGCTTCAGGAAGATTGATTGTGTCCATTTTGATTTTATTTGAGATGGTAAAATTAAAACTAAAATGTTGGAAGCAAAATTTTAAAAGACAATAAAAAAGGCTTTCAAATATATATTTAAAAGCCTTTCATTTATTTAATATTTTTTCAATACTTCAAATTCGTCATAAGTTAAAACCCATTTTCCATCGATTCTTTCCCACTTTTCTTGATAGATTTTTCCTTCTCCAATATTCATACTCCATCTTGATTCTAATAGAGCTGAATTTTCAGTAGCTGCTGTGAAAATTGGATTATGATACGTTAAGTTTTTAGCTCCATCTTTGATTAATTTTGCCCAAAAACCTTCAATTCCATTTTGTCCTACAATAGATGCAAAAGGAACTGCATTCATCACAGCATTTTTAGAGTATCCTTCTCCACAAATGTTGCTTTTACCAGAATTAAATCCATTTGTCCACTGCATAGAAGCTTTAATAACTTCCTCTAACACAAGATGACTTCCAACAGGATTTGTAGTGTTTTCTTTAGGAGTTTTAAATTGTTCTAAAACTTGAAAATTATCATAAGTTAGTAACCATTTTCCATTGATTTTTTTCCATTTCTCTTGAAAAATGATTCCTTTTCCAACATTCATACTCCAATTTGCAGATAAAAATGCTGTAGTTTCATTCGGAACTTCTACACTTACGTTTGTATAAATCAAATTACTAGCTCCAGATTCGATAAATGGTGTCCAAAATTCAGAAATTTCTTTAGTACCTTTTTTTAATCCAAATGGCTGCGCAAGCATTACTGCTGTAGAATCATAACCTTGAACACAGTTGGCAGCATTTCCTTTGTTAAAAGATTGGATCCATTTTTTACTAGCTTCCAAAACTTCTAAAGCGATCTCATGATGTTTTGTTGGAGAATGTTGCTGATAAGACTGCGTTATCGTTTCTTTTTTTATTTCTTTTTGTTCAGAACATGAAATAAGTGTTATTCCTACAAAAATTGCAACAAGTAATGTTTCTATGCGTTTCATTGTGATTGTGTTTAAATTCGATGCAAAGAAAAGGCAGATAATTGTGCAATACTTGTGACTTTTGTTACAACAGATATGATTTTTATGAAATTATTATTTCTTTTTGCCCCAAAACAACTTTGTTTTCTTTTTCCAAATTTTTTAAAAGTCTAGAAATAACCTCTCTAGTAGTTCCAAGTTCTTTTGCCAATTGCTGATGTGATTTTTTTACAATTGAATTTTCAGCTTTAGAAATTAAATAATCATACAAACGATCTTTTAGTGGTTGAAAAGCCAAATTTGAATATTGATTAATAAGATGCATATAGCTTTCTCGGAAAATATTGGTGGTGAAATTATTCCAAGATTTATATTTAAAATTCCAATCTTTCACAAATCGAACAGGAATATTTAAAATTGTACAATCTTCTTCAACAATTGCATTCACATTACTCTTACAATCTTCAAAACAAGCAGATAGTGATAGAGTACAAGTCTCCATACTATTCAGATAGTAAATCAGAATTTCACGATCTTCGTTTGCTTGGTAAACTCTTACTTTTCCTTCTAAAACAATTTTTAAAACCTTAATGTATTCATTTTCTTTGATGATAAAATCACCTTTTTTATGTGTAGTAATGGTAGAACATTCTCGAATCTCTTTTATTAGTTCTGGTTCCGTGATTTTAAGTTTTTGAATAAAAATATCTATCATGAGTTTTTATAATTTGATTACAAAGGTCTTGTAAAATATATTAATCCAAAAATTAAGGTCAAAAAACAACTAAAAGCAAAGCCGCATATAAAAAAGAACATTCTAAATCTTTTTATTTGAATTTTGTTTTTGAAATAATACCAATCGATTAATTCTAGAAAAACTCCTGAAGAATATGCAATATTAGCCATGATTCCCCAAAATAGAATTCCAAATAAATCGAAAAATAAAAAAGAATATCTACTATTAATAATTCCTAGTGATAATGTTGAAACCCCAATTAATCCAAGTGAAATATTAAATATTATTCTTTTGGATTCCCACCATTTTATGTCAGCTTTTAATTCTTCTATTGTCATTTTTTATTCCATTTTTTCATAATAATATCTAGTCAAACGAGTACGTCTTTTGTTTGTAAATTTGGATTTTTCTATAATTAGATTTTGATTATTGTATTTGTATCTAGTGGTGTAAATTATTCCATTTGACTTTATTGTCTTACTCTCTATCAAGTTTCCTTTATTCCAAGTGTTTATAATCTCCCAACTTTCTTTTTCAGGAGAATCATTTAAACTTTTCTCATTTAAGATGTTATTATTTTTATCATAAACTGTAATTATTTTTTGAAAGTAACTTCCATTCGAATCTGTATTATTTAAAGTAGTTTTAATTGTTTTATCAGAATCATATGTAAATGTTGTTGTCGATTTCCAAAGAGGTTTCTCATAAATGTACCAACCAGTAGAATCTATCTGTTTTTTTAGTCTATTTTCCTTATCATAAAAATAATAATTTTTGGTATGCAATTCATTTTCGTCTGTGTATGAAATACGTTCTATAAGTCTATTTTTTTGATCATATTTCCATTTAATAAATAAATATTTTGGTTTGCAGTAGTAACAATAATTTCTATTTTCAGGATTATAACTTTTTGTTTTTATATATCTGGTGCTATCAATAGTAATATATTGTTTTATCTTTTGATTGTTTGAGTTATAAATAGTCTCATATATTTTAGGATCTTGAATGGATTTTATATGCGTAGTATCTTTGGAGGATTTATCGATAGAAAATTGATTATTTATAATTCTATATTCTGACCGTATTTTGTTATTTTGATCATCATAAGTATGAATAGATTCTCCTTCCTCTATTTCATATTCAATATAACCGTATTTCTTTTTTTTATGAATTTCTATTGGAGAGCTTGTACCTTTTAGCAATAAACCTTCGCTGTTATAATAACTTTTAAATTTAGATGGATTCCACACAGCTGGTGCATGACTAGAATATATTAAATAGCTATCAATACCGTAAACAGTATTATTTTTTAAATCAATTTCTTTAGAAAATAATAGTATACTATCTCTTCGTTTTTCTTTCCCATTTTTTCTTAAGGGAATTCCATATGCTGAAGCTTTCTTTTTTTTATATTTCAAAAAATTAGAATAATCCCAATCTAATTCCTTTGTATTTTGACTAAAAATGGAAATAGAGATAAAAGAGATAAAACATAAAAGAATATTTTTCATAGCTGTTGAGTTTAATTTTTTTGTTTAAGTTGATTATAAAAAAGTTTAGTGTTTTATTGAAAATAAGAGTTCATAACAATGCTTGTAAAAGTAGAAGAATTATCTATAAAATACAAAATAAGGAAATTCAATAGAAATGATTTTACTTTAGTAAACATTATCACGATTGATTTTGTAAGGGACTTCTGAGTGTAACTCTGAAATTATGTATTCCGACAGCAATTTTCATAATTTTCTCTCTTTTTTCAAAGTATTTTATTCGAATTTTCTC